>NZ_RPDI01000093.1 GCF_003917135.1 Leucobacter chromiireducens | reverse complement strand
TCGGTGGCAGTTTTGCAAAGCCAGTCGCCTGCTCATACGCCGCCGCCCACTGCAGCAGTGCGGGGTCGCGGTAGTGGTTCGCGGCGAGCTGCCAGCCGACCGGAAGCCCCTCGGCGGTGAAGCCGCCAGGCATCGCGAGCACGGGCAGGCTCGTCGCCGAGAGCACGCACGCGGAGCGCATCCAGTCGAGGTACGTCCGCGCGGCGACGCCGGCGATCGACTCCGGCCACCGCCAGCTCGCGTCGAAGGGGAGCACCTGCGCTGCCGGGCTGAGGAACGCGTCGTAGCGCGCAAAGAACGCCTGCACC
>NZ_RPDI01000092.1 GCF_003917135.1 Leucobacter chromiireducens | reverse complement strand
GTTACCCGCCGCATCGGTAATGGTCGCTTCGACTGTTAACGTCGCGCCTTCCGCCGGTGCATCGACTGTCGTCAACACTTCGCCTGCTGTGATGTGAGCCGCTGTCAGTTCGATCTCTGTGCCGTTCACCGTCAAGGTATCGCCTTCAACCGCACCTGTGTCGGTTAGAGAGATGGTCACGTTCACGTCACCATCCAGCTCCGCCGCGCTGATCAGGCCGTCGTCGTTCGCATCTTCTGTGATTTCAACGCCTGGCGCACCCGCCGCTGTGGTATCCAGTTTCGCACTGTCTGTGCCTTTATCAGACACGTTACCCGC
>NZ_RPDI01000091.1 GCF_003917135.1 Leucobacter chromiireducens | reverse complement strand
GAGCTCACCGTCGAGACCAGCAGCTTCCTCGGCAACCGTGCCGGATCGGGTGCCGCGATCGGAATGCCGGGCGGCGTGGTCGCCACGATCACGTCGTCCACGTTCCACAAGAACTGGGGCACCGCCTCGGGGTACGCGGGGGGTGCGCTTCGCCTGACAGGGAAGACCCAGCTCACCGTCGACCGATCGGTGTTCTCGGAGAACCTGTCGACCACACGAGGCGGTGCGATCGCATTCCACCAGATGGACGGTACGTTGACCATTCGCGACAGCGTATTCGAGGGGAACCGCGTCCCCATCGCCGCAAACAACAACACACTGAACGACGGCGGCGCCA
>NZ_RPDI01000090.1 GCF_003917135.1 Leucobacter chromiireducens | reverse complement strand
CGCGCTTGCACACGATCAACGGCCAGCCCATGGCCGAGCACCGCGCGCGCGTGCTCGAGCAGCTCGGGATCCTCGTCGAAAACGGAGCGATCCAGCGTGCCTACCCGAGCGACCTCGGCGGCGGCGACAACCACGGCGGCAACATCGCGGCATTCCAGGAGCTCGTGCTCGCCGATCCTTCGCTACAGATCAAGAGCGGCGTCCAGTGGGGTCTGTTCGGCGCGGCGATCCTCCACCTCGGCACGCGTGCGCACCACGAGAAGTGGCTGCCCGACGTGATGAGCCTGAAGTTGCCGGGCGCATTCGCGATGACCGAGATCGGCCACGGCTCGGACGTCGCCTCTG
>NZ_RPDI01000009.1 GCF_003917135.1 Leucobacter chromiireducens | reverse complement strand
CCCCGACGGGCGCCGACGGCGCCGTGACGCGGCGCGACGTGCTGCGGGCGGCCGAACGCGCCACCGCCGGCGCGGCCCAGCCCCAGGCCGACGCCCCGAACCCGAGCGACGCCGCGGTCGCCCAGCCCGGCCAGCTGCGCGTCGTGCGGACCGAGCAGTTCAGCCAGCTCAGGAAGGCCGTGAGCGCGACGCTCAGCCGCAGCCGCAGCGAGATCCCCGAGGCCACCGTGTGGGTCGACGTCGATGTGACCGAGCTGTGGCGACTCCGCCCGGGGATGGCGAGCGCAGACGCGAAGGCTCCATCGTTCACCGCCCTCTTCGCGCGCTACGTGCTGCTGGTGCTCGAGCGCTTCCCGCTGCTCGCCGGCCGGCTCACCGAGGGAGGCGACGCGCTCGAACTGTTCGACGGCGTCAACCTCGGCGTCGCGGTGAACACCGAACGCGGACTCATGGTGCCCGTGATCCCGCGCGCCGACGCGCTCGACCTCGGCCGCCTCGACGGGGCGCTGCGCGAGCTCGCGCAGACCGCGCGCGATGGGCGCACGCCGCCGGAGCAGATGCGCGATTCCACGTTCACGGTGAACAACTACGGCGCGTTCGGCGTCGACGGCTCGGCCGCGATCATCAACACGCCGAACGTCGCGATCCTCGGCATCGGCCGCGTGATCGAGCGGCCGTGGGTGGTGGCCGGCGAGATCGTGCCGCGGCGCATCGCGCAGCTGTCGCTCGTGTTCGATCACCGCGTGTGCGACGGCGGCTACGCCGCGGGCTTCCTGCGGGCGGTGGTCGATCTGCTGGAGCAGCCGCTCGCGGCGTACCCGCGCGTGTAGCGCCGCGGAGGCCGGTGGCCGGGGGGCCGCACGGACCAGTGCGTGCACGGTTCCCTGTGTGCACGGACCAGTGTTTGCACGGAACCGCGCGGCCCCCTATTGTTGAATTCATTACCGACCGATCAGTCACTAATTCAGGGGACGGACGCTCGGGGCAAGACGAGGAGGTCATCGCCCATGCCAGAGGCATATCTCGTAGGAGGGGTCCGCACCCCGGTCGGTCGCTACGGCGGCGCGCTCGCAGGGGTTCGCCCGGACGACCTCGCGGCCACCGTGCTGCGCGCGGCGGTGGAGCGCTCCGGGCTGAGCGCCGAGGCCATTACCGGCGGCGCGATCGACGAGGTGATCTTCGGCGCGGCCAACCAGGCCGGTGAGGACAACCGCAACGTCGCGCGCATGGCGGTGCTCCTCGCCGGGCTCCCCGACGAGCTGCCCGGCTACACGGTGAACCGGCTCTGCGCCTCAGGCATGACCGCCGTGGCGAACGCCTCGCAGGCGATCCGCGCCGGCGACGCCGAGCTCATCATCGCCGGCGGCGTCGAGTCGATGACGCGGGCCCCCTGGGTGCAGGAGAAGCCGGGCCGCGCCTGGGCGAAGCCCGGGGCCCAGTTCGACACATCGATCGGCTGGCGCTTCACGAACCCCGAGCTCGCCGCGCGCGAGAAGGCCACCTTCACGATGCCGGAGACCGCAGAAGAGGTGGCGCGCGTCGACGGCATCAGCCGCGCCGACGCCGACGCGTTCGCGGTGGAGAGCCACCGCAGGGCCGTCGCGGCCATCGCTGCCGGCCACTTCCGCGACGAGATCGTGCCGGTCGAGGCCCCGCACGGCCGCGCGACGCGCCTCGTCGATACCGACGAGGGCCCCCGCCCCGACACGACCGCCGAGGTGCTCGCTGGGCTCCGCCCCGTNGCGCCTCGTCGATACCGACGAGGGCCCCCGCCCCGACACGACCGCCGAGGTGCTCGCTGGGCTCCGCCCCGTGGTGCGCGGCGGCGAGGTGGTGACCGCTGGCAACGCGTCCTCGCTCAACGACGGCGCCTCGGCGCTGCTCGTCGCGAGCGGCGAGGCCGTTGAGCGCTACGGGCTCACCCCGCGCGCACGCATCGTGACGAGCGTGTCGGCAGCCCTCGCGCCCGAGGTCATGGGCCTCGGCCCCGTCCCGGCGACCGAGAAGGCGCTCGCGCGCGCCGGCCTCACCGCAGCGGACCTCGGCTCCGTCGAGCTGAACGAGGCGTTCGCGTCGCAGTCGCTCGCCTGCATCCGGCGGCTCGGCCTCGATCCCGAACGCGTCAACGCCGACGGCGGCGCGATCGCGCTCGGCCACCCGCTCGGCTCCTCCGGCTCGCGCCTCCTCGTCACGCTGCTCGGGCGCATGGAGCGCGAGGGCTCGCGCTACGGCCTCGCCACCATGTGCGTCGGCGTCGGCCAGGGCACCGCGACCATCATCGAACGGATCGACGCGTGAGCGCGGCGGGGGCCCCGAGCGGCGCGGCCGGCGCGCTGCGCATCGAGGATCGCGGCAGCCACGTGCTCGCCACCCTCGACCGCCCGGAGAAGCGGAACGCCATCGATCAGGATCTCATCGACGCGCTGCACGCGCTCTGCGCCGAGCTCGAGCAGGATCCGCGCACCCTCGTGCTGCACGGCGCAGGCGGCAGCTTCGCCGCAGGCGCGGACATCGCGCAGCTGCGTGAGCGCCGGGCGGCTGACGCGCGCGCCGGCATCAACACCCGCGCGTTCATGCGCATCGCCGCGCTCCCCATGCCCGTCATCGCCGCACTCGACGGCTACACCCTCGGCGGCGGGGCCGAGCTCGCATACGCGGCGGACATCCGCCTCGGCACCCCGGCGCTCCGCATCGGCAACCCGGAGACCGGGCTCGGGATCCTCGCGGCGGCCGGCGCCAGCTGGCGGCTGCGCGAGCTCGTCGGCGAGCCGCTCGCGGCCGAGATCCTGCTCGCGGGGCGCGTGCTCACGGGCGCCGAGGCGCTCACGGCCGGCCTCGTCACGCACCTCCACGACACCGGGGAGGAGGCGCTCGCCGCAGCCGAGCAGATCGCAGCACGCATCGCGAAGCTCGACCCCGAGGCCACCCGCGCCACGAAGCGCGTGCTCCGCGCACCGCGCGAAGCGCACCCGGCCATCGATCTCGCCGAGCAGGCCACCCTGTTCGAGAGCCCAGAGAAGATGCGCCGCATGACCGAGTTCCTCGAGCGGAAGAAGAAGTGACGATGACCGCGCAGCACGATTTGCAGGCCGCCGACGCCAGCACAGACACCGTCCCGGCGCGCGTCGGCGTGCTCGGCGGCGGACGCATGGGCGGCGGCATCGCACACGCCTTCCTCCTCGCCGGCGCAGCGGTGACGGTCGTTGAGCGCGACGCGCAGGCGGCCGACGCCGCGCGCGAGCGCATCGAGCGCAGCATCGACGCCTCCATCGCGCGCGGCTTCGCCGGCGATGCTGAGCAACTCCGCGCGGCGCTCACCGTCGCGAGCTCGGCTGCGGCGTTCGACGGCGCGGAGCTCGTCGTCGAGGCTGTGCCCGAGACCCTCGAGCTGAAGCTCTCGGCGCTCAGCGGCATCGAAGCGCAGCTCGACACCGACGCGGTGATCGCGTCGAACACGTCCTCGATCCCGCTCGCGCAGCTCGCCGGGGCGCTCACGCACCCCGGCCGCTTCATCGGCATGCACTTCTTCAACCCGGTGCCGGCCTCCTCGCTCATCGAGATCGTGGTCTGCGACACCACCGACGACGCGCTGCCCGAGCGCGCGCGCTCCTGGGTGCGCGCCCTCGGGAAGACCCCAATCACCGTCGCGGACGCGCCCGGCTTCGCGTCGAGCAGGCTCGGCGTCGCCCTCGCGCTCGAAGCGATCCGAATGGTGGAGCAGGGCGTCGCCTCCGCCGCCGACATCGACCTCGCCATGGAGCTCGGCTACCGCCACCCCACCGGGCCGCTGCGCACCACCGACATCGTCGGCCTCGACGTGCGGCTCGGCATCGCCGAGCAGCTCGAGCGGGATCTCGGCCCGAACTTCACCCCGCCGCAGCTGCTCCGCGACATGGTCGCGGCCGGCAAGCTCGGCCGCAAGAGCGGCAGCGGCTTCTACGACTGGCCCGACACGAACTGATCGCCAAGGCCCACCCACACACACGAACGGAGCACCCCATGACCCGCACGCTTGAGAGCTACGTCCAGGGCGCCTGGTGGCAGCCCACCGCCGCCGACCTCGACACCACCCCCGCCGCCGAGGTGCGCGACGCGGTCACCGGCGACACCGTCGCGCTCGTGTCGAGCGCGGGGCTCGACCTCGCCGGCGCCATGCACTACGCGCGCACCACCGGACAGGAGCACCTCGGCGCGCTCACCTTCCACCAGCGCGCCGTGATCCTCAAGCAGCTCGCGCTCGTGCTCACCGAGCGCAAGGCCGAGCTGTACGAGCTCTCGACGCGCACGGGCGCGACGAAGACCGACTCGTGGGTGGACATCGACGGCGGCATCGGCGTGCTGTTCACCTACTCGGGCAAGGGCCGCCGCGAACTGCCGAACGCCCGCGTGCAGCTTGACGGGCCCGTTGAGCAGCTCTCGAAGGACGGCTCGTTCATCGGCCGCCACATCCGCACCACGCTGCCCGGGGTCGCCGTGCAGATCAACGCGTTCAACTTCCCGGTGTGGGGCGCGCTCGAGAAGCTCGCGCCAGCGTTCCTCGCCGGCATGCCCACCATCATCAAGCCGGCAACGCCCGGCGCGTACCTGACCGAGCAGATGGTGCGCATCATGGTGGAGTCCGGCCTCCTCCCCGAGGGCGCGGTGCAGCTCGTCACCGGCTCGATCCGCGACGTGTTCGAGCACGCGCAGCTCGGCGACGTGGTGTCGTTCACCGGCTCGGCCTCGACCGCGGAGAGCCTGCGGCTGCACCCGGCCGTGCAGACGGGCGGCGTCATCTTCGGCGCGGAGACCGACTCCATCAACGCCTCGGTGCTCGGGCCAGACGCGGGGGCAGGCACCCCGGAGTTCGACGGTTACGTGCGCCAGCTCGTCGCCGAGATGACCACGAAGGCCGGGCAGAAGTGCACCGCGATCCGCCGCGCCATCGTGCCGGCCGAGCTCGCCGACGCGGTTCAGACCGCGGTTGCCGAGCGCATCGCAGCGAAGGTCGTCGTCGGCGACCCGCGCAGCGAGGGCGTGACGATGGGCGCGCTCGCGTCCGCCGAGCAGCGCGCCGAGGTGCTCCGCCAGGTGGGCGCGCTCGTCGACGGCGGCGGCCGCATTGTGCTGGGCGCCGGCCAGGAGGACGCCGACGGCGGCGCGGGCGGCGCGTTCCTCGACCCGATCCTGCTCCGCTTCGACGACGCGAGCGCCGCGCGCGTGCACGACACCGAGGCGTTCGGCCCGGTGTCCTCGATCATCACGTACGGCACGCCCGCCGAGGCGGCCGAGCTGGTGGCACGCGGCGGGGGCTCGCTCGTGACGAGCGTCGCGTCGGCGGATCCCGCGTTCGTCGCGCAGCTGACGCGCCGCATCGCCTCGGGCAACGGCCGCGTGCTCACGCTCGACCGCACGAGCGCGCGCGCCTCGACCGGTCACGGCTCCCCGCTCCCCGCGCTCGTGCACGGCGGGCCAGGCCGAGCCGGTGGCGGCGAGGAGCTCGGCGGCGTCCGCTCCGTGTTCCACTACATGCAGCGCACCGCGATCCAGGGCAGCCCGGAGATGCTCACCGCGATCACCGGGGTGTGGCACGCCGGTGCCGCGACGCGCGATGACCAGCACCCGTTCCGCAAGTCGCTGCAGGAGCTGCGCATCGGCGATCAGGTGGTCTCGGAGCCGCGCGAGGTCACGCTTGACGACATCTCGCACTTCGCAGAGTTCACCGGCGACACGTTCTACGCGCACACCGACGAGGAGGCCGCGGCCGCCAACCCGTTCTTCCCCGGCCGCGTGGCGCACGGCTACCTGCTGCTGTCGTTCGCCGCAGGGCTGTTCGTCTCCCCGGAGCCCGGCCCTGTGCTCGCGAACTACGGGCTCGAGAGCCTGCGCTTCATCACGCCGGTGTCGCCAGGCGACCGCGTCCGGGTGGCGCTCACCGCGAAGCAGATCGTGCCGCGCGAGACCGACGAGTACGGCGAGGTGCACTGGGACGCGGTGCTCACCAACCAGAACGACGAGATCGTCGCCACCTACGACGTGCTCACGCTCGTCTCGAAGACGCCGGAGCCCGCGGCGGCCGCGTAGCGCCGTGCGGATCCCGCGGTGGTCAGCCCGCCGCGGGGTCCGCGAGCCGCGCCAGGGTCGCGACGATCGCCACGGCTGCGGCGTCCGCCCCGGCGTGGTCGTGCGCGCTGACCGTCACGACCGCGTCGCCGCGGAAGATCACGAGCTGGCCGTACGCGCCGTGCAGCCGCCAGGCGTCGCCAGGCCCGTCCCAGCCCGACATCGCGTAACGCTCGTAGGCCGGGAAGTCGCCCGCGGCGCGCCAGTCGGCGTGCATGGCGTCGATCGCGGCGGCCGGCACGAGCTGCGCGCCGGCCCACGCCCCGCGATCCCGGATCAGCTGGCCGAGCCGCGCCATCTCCTCGGTGCGGAGCGCGAGCCCCTCGCCGGCGCGCACGCGCCCGTTCGGGCAGCGCGCCCAGCGCACGTCAGCGATCCCGAGCGGATCGAACAGCCGGGGCTGCACGTACTCCATGATGTCCCCGACGCGGCGCTCCAGCACCCACATCGCCGCGTAGCTGCTCGCGTTGGAGTACTGGAAGGTGCGTCCCGCCGCATCGCGGCCGAGGAACTCGCGCGCGAGGTCGGGCCAATCGCTCAGCATCGTTTCGGACCACGGCAGATCGATGCCGCTCGACATGGTGAGCAGGTGGCGCATGGTGCGGTCGGCGACCCCGGCGCCGAACGCGACCCCGGTGACGAAGCTGCCGAGCGGGGCGTCCAGATCGATGACTCCCTCCGCCTCGGCGAGCGCGGCGGCCAGCACGCAGACCGCCTTCGAGACCGAGTGGATCTCCGCGCGCTCATCGGCACTCCAGCGATGCTCGGCGACGGCGTCGCCGACACGCACGTGCAGGCCATCCGCGCCGAAGCCGGAGCGATCGATCTCTCGCACGATCTGCTCGCACACGAGCTGCGCTGAATTCTTCACCCGCCTATTGTGCACGCGCTCCCTGCGTGCACCCGAGAACGATACCTATGCTGGGGGCATGCAGGATTCAGCCGCCGCCGCTCGCGGGGCCTGGCGGCGGGAGCGCAGCACGCTCGTGCGCCGGGTCGCGAACTCACCGCAGGCGGTGCCCGAGCCGTTCGCGATCATCGTTCAGAGTCAGCACACCACCACACCGCTGGAGCTCGAGCCGCACACGCATCCGCAGCACGAGCTCGTGTGGGTACGCGGCGGTACGATGACCGTGCAGTTCGACGACCGGGTGGTGACGGTGCCCGACGGCTACGGGGTGTGGATCCCGGCCGGCACCGTGCACTCGGGGCGCACCACGACCCGCACGCGGCTCTGCGACGCGCACTTCGAGCCCAGCCGGTCTGCCGCCGGCTTCGACGCCGCGACCGTCGTCGAGGTGACGCCCGTGCTCGCCGCACTGCTCACGCACCTGGAGGGCGGGGAACTCCCCCAGCCGGCGCGGCTGCGCGCCGAGGCGGTCGTGTTCGACGTGCTCGCCGCCGCCGAGCAGCAGTTCGCGCTGCAGACGCCGCGGGTCGAGCGGGTGGATCCCATCGTCGCCGCGCTGCTCGCTGATCCGACGGACGCCCGCTCGCTCGGCGAATGGGCCGGGCTGCTCGGGATCAGCGAGCGCACGATCACGCGGGCCTTCCGCGCGCACACCGGGCTGTCGTTTCTCCAGTGGCGGCAGGTGCTGCGCGTGCACCACTCGCTCTCGCTCATCGCCGACGGTCACCCGGTGCACGAGGTGTCGCAGCTGCTCGGCTACGCGCAGCCGAGCACATTCATCGCGTCGTTCAAGCGCGTGCTGGGGGTCACTCCGGGGAGCTATCAGGCCCGCCAGCGCGAGCCAGCTCAGTAGCGGCGCGTGCGTCGCGCCCCGCGGAGCACGCAAGAGTCGCTGCCCCCGCTGCGGTGACTGTCCGAAACGCCGTATTCCCTGACCGGTTTCCTTGATTGCGGACCTCCGCGCTTCTCCCTAGGCTGGACAAGCAAGGTAACCCTAAGCATCATCAGCTCTTTGCCCGGTCGGGCAGCGGCTGGCCCGCGGCGCCCTGCATCTCCGCCCACCGAACGCAGGACACCTCACCGCATGGCAGCCCTCCTCCACCCCTCCCGCACCGCGCCGCGGCGCGCGACCCAGCTGCGCGGCACGGACCTCGTGCTGGGCTTCGGGCAGCGCACGGTGGTGGACGGGGTGTCGGTCGAGCTCCGGCCCGGCCAGGTCACCGCGCTCGTCGGCCCCAACGGATCGGGGAAGTCCACGCTGCTGCGCGCGCTCGCCCGCCTCCACCGGGTCGACGGCGGCGAGGTGTCGATCGGCACCGAGGCGCGCAGCGTCGCCGCGCTCAGCGCACGCGAGTTCGCCCAGCAGGTCACGCTATTCACGCAGTCGCACGCCGCACCGCAGGGGCTCAGCGTGCGCGAGGTCGTCGCCTGCGGACGGCACCCGTACCGGCGCCGCTTCGCGGGGCTGAGCGCCGAGGATCAGGCGCGCATCGACGCCGCGCTCGAGGCAACCGGCATCACCGACATGAGCGAGCGAGCCGCAGGCGAACTCTCCGGCGGCGAACTGCAGCGGGTCTGGCTCGCCGCGTGCTTCGCGCAGGACACCGGCGTCGTGCTGCTCGACGAGCCGACCAACCACCTCGACCTGCGCTACCAGCTCGACACGCTCGACCTCATTCAGGATCTCGCCGTGCAGCACGGGGCAGCCGTTGGCGTCGTGCTGCACGATCTCGGCCACGCCGCCAGCGTTGCCGACACGCTCCTCCTCATGCGCTCGGGTCGGGTCCTCGCAGCCGGCCCCCCGGACACGGTGCTCACGGCGGCGCACATCGCCGAGGCGTACGAGGTCGCCGTCGAGGTGCACCGAGATCCGCGAAGCGGGCGACTCCGCATCGATCCGATCCCGCGCAGCAGGCAGCGGTCCTGACGCGCCACCCGATTCCCGCCGCGCGGCCCACCGGACTGCCCGCGGCGTCTCCCATCCACCCAGGTTCCCGAAAGGACACCACCATGCCACGCGCTCTCACCACTGTCCCCCTCGCGGCCGCCGCCCTCGCGGTGCTCGCCCTCACCGGCTGCGGCACCACGAGTGTCCCGGCCGCCGAGCCGAGCGCCGACGCCGCAGCGATCTCCGAGAGCTGCGCCGCGGACACCACCGCGACCGCGACCGGCCCCGTCTCCGTGACCGACAGCCTGGGGCGCACCGTTGAGCTCGATGCGCCGGCGAAGCGCGTCGTCGTGCTCGAGTGGCAGCAGACCGAGGATCTCCTCTCGCTCTGCGTCACCCCGGTGGGGGCCGCGTCGATCGACGGCTACGAGACCTACGTCAGCGCCGAGACGCTCCCCGAGGGCGTGGCGAACGTCGGCGAGCGCGGCGAGCCCGACCTCGACGCACTCTTCGCGACGAACCCCGACCTCATCGTGATGGAGGCGAACAGCGCCGACAACGAGCTCCTGCAGAAGCTCGAGGAGCAGGATGTCCCCGTGCTCGCGACGATCGGCGCGGACAGCAGCGGTCAGATCGACAACATGAAGCAGGTGTTCACGCAGATCGCGGAGGCCACGGGCCGGAGCGAGCGGGCGACCCAGGTGCTCGCCGAGTTCGACGCGCACCTCGCCGAGGCGCAGGAGCTCGTGGCGGACGCCGAGCTGCAGACCACCGACTTCGTGTTCTTCGACGGCTGGATGGAGAGCGGCAACGTGGTCGTTCGCCCCTACGGTGAGGGCGCGCTCTTCACCGAGCTCGGCGAGGAGCTCGGGCTCACGGGCGCCTGGAGCACGGAGATCAACGAGGCGCACGGCAGCGGCGGCGTCGACCCGGCGTACGGGCTCGCGCAGACCGACATCGAGGGCCTGATCGCGGTCGGCCACGCGAACCTCATCTACGCGAACGACGGCACCGCCGACAACTACGTGACGAAGCTCGAGCAGAGCCCCATCTGGACGGCGCTGCCCGCGGTGAAGGAGGGGCGCGCGTTCGAGTTCCCGCCCGGAGTGTGGGGCGCAGGCGGCCCGCGCTCGGGCGAGCAGGCCATCGACGCGTTCGTCTCGGTCATCACCGGGAAGTGACCGGGGTCCACACGGCCACGATCCCGCGCGGCACCGCGACCGGGGACTCCGGGCCCGGGAGCAGCGGGCCCGGAGGCACCGCGACCGGCGGGATCGTGGCCATCGCCGCGCTCGCCGTCGCGGTGCTCGCGGTCGGGCTCTGGCACCTCACGCAGGGCAGCTCCGGCCTCACGCCAACGGATCTGATCCGCGGGCTCTTCGGGGCGGAGCTGCACGTCGGCGGCGTGTCGGTGCAGGATGTGTTCATCGGATCGCGCCTCCCCCGACTGTTCGCCGGAATCGCCGTCGGGTGCGCGCTGGGAGCCGCCGGCGCGCTGCTGCAGTCCGTGACGCGCAACCCGCTCGCCTCCCCCGACACCCTCGCGGTGTCCGCCGGGGCGTACTTCGCGCTCGCCGCCGTTGCGGCGTTCGGCCTCAGCGTGCCCTTCTGGGCGTCGAGCGGCGTCGCGTTCGTCGGCGGCCTCCTCGCCGCGGCCGTGGTGCTCGGCGTCACCGGCCGCGCGGCCGGCACCATGACCACCCGGCTGATCCTCGCAGGATCGGCCGTCGCGATGGCGCTCGACGCCGGCACGGCGATGCTCCTCATCCTGTTCAAGGAGAACACCACGGGACTGTTCGCGTGGGGAAGCGGCTCGCTCGCGCAGCTGAACCTCGACGCGTCCCTCCGCGCGGCGCCGGTGATCGTCGCCGCGCTGCTGCTCGCCCTGCTGCTCGCGCGCAGGCTCGACGTGCTCCGGCTCGGCGAGGACGCGGCGTCCGCCGTCGGCGTGCCCGTCCGCTCCACCCGCACGGTCGCCGTGCTCTGCGCGGTGCTCCTCACGAGCGTGTCCGTAACCGTTGCCGGCCCCATCGCCTTCGTCGGCCTCGGCGCCCCCGTGCTCGTGCGCCTGCTCGCGCACCGCATCCCCGCGCTGCACCGCCACGCCCTCCTCATTCCGGCCGCCGCGCTCGCCGGCGCACTCCTGATCCTGCTCGCCGATGTCGCGCTGCGCGCGCTGCTCGGCGCGGAGGGCGCGACCGCGATCCCGACCGGGATCCCCACCGCGCTGCTCGGCGGGATCGTGATCATCCTGCTCGCGCTCCGCATGCGCGACGCTGGCACGGCGCGGATCGCCGAGGCCGTGCGCTCGACGCTTCGCACGCGCCGTCACTTCGTGCTGGCCGTGTGCGCCGCCGGCGCGCTCCTCCTGATCCTGCTCCTCATCGGGATGCTCGCCGGCAGCATGTGGCTGCAGACCGGCGATCTGCTGCTGTGGCTCAGCCAGAGCGCCCCCGATCTTGTGGCTCGCGCCTTCGACGAGCGCGCCCCACGCGTCGCGGCCGCCGTGCTCGCCGGCGCCGCGCTCGCGCTCTCGGGCGTGGTGGTGCAGGGCACCGTGCGCAACCCGCTCGCCGAGCCGAGCCTGCTCGGGATCACCGCGGGCGCTGGGCTCGGCGCCGTGATCGTCGTGACGACCGGGATCGGCGGCGGCGGCAGGCCCATGATCATCGCGTTCGCGATCGTGGCCGGGCTCGCGACGTTCGCCGCGATCACGCTCCTCGCGATGCGCGGCGGGCTACTCCCGGACCGCTTCGTGCTCGTCGGCATTGGCGCGAGCTACGCGCTCACCGCGGTCACCGCGTTCATGCTGCTGCGCTCGGAGCCGTGGGAGACGCCGCGGATTCTCACGTGGCTCTCAGGCACCACGTACGGTCGGACGCTCGGCGACGTGCTGCCGGTCGCGCTCGTGCTCGTGGTGATCGCCCCGATCCTGTTCGCGCTCCGCCGGCAGCTCGACCTGCTCGCCATCGACGAGGACACCCCGCGCATTCTCGGACTGCAGCCGCAGCGCACGCGCGTCGGCCTCCTCGCGCTCGCCGCGCTGCTCGCGGCCGTTGCCGTCGTCGCGGTGGGCACCGTCGGCTTCGTCGGCCTCGTCGCACCGCACCTCGCGCGCACGCTCGTCGGAGCGCGGCACGCACGCATCATGCCGACCGCGATGCTCATCGGCGCGGTGCTCGTGCTCAGCGCCGACACGCTCGGGCGCACGCTGATCGCGCCCTCGCAGCTCCCAGCTGGGCTCATGATCGCGCTCATCGGCGCGCCCTACTTCGTGTGGGTGATTCGCCGCGCGGCGTAGCTCTGGCTACTCGCCCGGGATCAGCTCCGCGATCGCCTGGCGAGGCGCAGCGCCACCCTTCGCGCAGCAGCCGGGCCGGCACACGTCGAACCACGGGCCCAGGCGCGTCGTGTTGGCGCGCTGCCCCACCGGTCGCCCGATGACGCGCTCGCGCACGAGGTCGACGAGAGCCGCGACGAATGCGGGATCCACTCCGGGGGTCGGGGTGCGCCACATCCAGAGGCCCGCCTCGGCCGCGGTCTCTGCCGCCTCGCGGTCGAGGTCCCACAGCACCTCAAGGTGGTCGCTCACGAAGCCGACCGGCACGATGATCACCGCGGTGCGGCCGGTGAGTGCCTCGATCGCATCATTGATGTCCGGCTCCAGCCACGGGGTCGACGGCGCGCCGGAGCGCGACTGGTAGACGAGCTGCCACGCGAGATCCGGGGCGGCCTCCGCCATCACCTGCTCCGCGACGGCGAGGTGCTGTGCCGCGTATCCGCCGCCCTCGACGTCGTCGAACAGCCGCGCGCCCGAGTGCTGCGCGTCGGCGGTCGGGATGCTGTGCGTGGAGAAGAGGACCTCGATCGCGGATCGCGCGTGCCCGGCCGCCTCGGCCTCAGCGACCGCCTCGGTCAGACCGGCGACGAAGGGCGCGACGAAGCCGGGGTGCGAGAAGAACTGACGCACCTTGTCGATCTGCAGCGTCTCGGTGAGCCCAGCCGCCTCGAGCGCGTCGGCCCAGTCCTCCCGGTACTGCCGGCACGACGAGTACGAGGAGTACGCGCTCGTGGGTATCGCGAGCATGCGCCGCACCCCGTCCGCCGCAGCCTGCGTCAGCGCCTCGTCGAGGTACGGCGCCCAGTTGCGATTCCCCCAGTAGACGGGCAGATCGATCCCAGCCGCGGCGAGCGCGTCGGTGAGCGCGGCGCGCAGCGCGCGGTTCTGATCGTTGATGGGGCTCACCCCGCCGAATGCACGGTAGTGGTGCGCGACCTCTTCGAGCCGCTCGTCGGGGATCCCGCGCCCGCGAGTGACGTTGCGGAGGAACGGGAGCACGTCCTCCTGCGCCTCGGGGCCGCCGAACCCGGACAGGAGCACGGCGTCGTACGAACCCGGGCGCTCGATGTGCGCTTCCCCCGCCTGCGCGACCGGGGTGGCCGATGCGACCTTGGCTCCCGGGGCGATGTGCACGCGAGTGGCCGCTTGCGGCTTCTCCTCCCGCCGCGTCGCCGGTGCGTTCTGGCTCTCCTGCGCGGGTGCGGTGTGCATACTCTTCTCCAACTCAGCCGGGATTCAGGTGCGGGTGACGTGGCGCCGCGTGCCCGGAGAAGTTCTGACGGAACGCCCTGCCTGGGCACCGCGACGCCACTTTCGTTAGCTTAGCGAAAGATTAGCTTGGTGAGAAATTGTATACTGGCGTCATGGCCAACAGCAGCGACGAGCGCGCGGCGCTCCGACAGCGCTCGGTGTCGCCACATACCCTCGACACGCAGCAGCTCAGCGAGGAGGACACCGCGCAGGCCTTCGCGGTGATGCAGGCGTTCGGGGCCTGGCAGGACGCCGGACGCGCGCTCGCCAAACTCTCCGCCGACTACATGCAGCTCAACGAGACCGACATGCGGGCCATCCGGATGATCATGGGCGCGCAGCAGCGCGGCGAGGTGGTCACCCCGAAGGACATCGCGCGGGCGGTCGACATCTCCAGCGCCTCGACCACCAAGCTGGTCGACCGGCTCATCGCGGCCGGCCACCTTGTCAGGTCGCCGCACCCGAGCGATCGCCGCACGGTCTCCATCACGGTCACCGACGACACGAGACTGACCGCAAGCAACACGATCGGGCGGCAGCACGCACGCCGCTTCGCCGTGGCGGCTGGGCTCTCCCCCGTGGAACGCACCGCAGTGATCAAGTTCCTCACCGGCATGCGCGAGGCGGACCAGCCCCAACAGGACCTGCTGCACGGAGCGCCCTAGCGGAAGTCGCGCTCCTCGCTCACGCGGAGCCCGGTGCGCACGTACTTGAGCACCGTGTCCGCGAGCTGCTCCGGGGTCTCCGGCCCATCGGGCCGGTACCACTCGACGAGCGAGTTCACAAGACCGAAGGTGAGCCTGGCCGCGATGGGCGGCGTCACGTCGTCGCGCACACTGCCCTCGGCACGCGCCTGCTCGAACACGCGACTCAACCGCGCGGTGAGCTCGCGCCGCCGGCTCAGCGCCCGCAGCTCCACCTCCGAGTTGCCATGGAGGCGCAGCAGCAGAGTGAGGTACTGGCGTCGATCGCAGGCGACGGTGACGGCACCGCGAATGATGCGGCGAATCTTCAGCACGGCGTCGGCCTCCTCGGCCTCCGCCTCGTCAAACACGCGCTCCAGCTCGCCGAGCACGCGATCCAACGCGATCTCCAGCATCTCCGCCTTGGACGAGAAGTGGTGATAGACGGCGGACTTCGACAGGCCCAGCCGCTTCGCGATCATGTCCAGCGAGGAGGCGTCGTAGCCACGGTCCATGAAGAGCTCGACGATGATCTCGAGCATGCTGTTCTGATCGTAGCCTGGCCTCCCGCGCCGGCTCGCTGTCGCAACCTCAGAAGCCCCCATCGGCCACTCCTTCCCGGCCCCGCGCCTCCGCAGGCGCCCAGCGCTTGGGTGCGGACGAGTAGTCCGCACCCACCCAAGCTACCTCAGGTCGTACAAGCGCTTCAGCTTTCCTTCGGAACGCGGGAGGCTCCCGCAGGCGACGAGCTCGGTTCCGAGCGTGGTGCCCACCCGATCCTTGATGCGCTTCTGCAGGAGCCGAAGCGCCGCTTCGGCGGCGGCCGGGCCGGCGTCGACAGTCGGCTCGATCTTCACCACGAGGTGATCCATCGTGCCGCGGCGCGAGAGTTCGAGGATGAAGTGCGGGGTGAGCTCGGGGATTTCGCACGCGATCTCCTCGATCTGCGTGGGGAACAGGTTCACGCCGCGCAGGATGATCATGTCGTCATTGCGTCCCGTGATCTTCGCCACGCGGCGGTGCGCGGGCCGCGCCGTGCCCGGGCTGAGCGACGTCAGGTCCCGGGTGCGGTACCGAATCATCGGGAACGCTTCCTTCGTGAGGGTCGTGAACACCAGCTCACCCTGCTGCCCATCGCCGACCTGGCGCAGATCCTCATCGATGATTTCGGGCAGGAAATGGTCCTCCCAGATGTGCGGCCCGTCCTGCGTTTCGACGCACTCGTTACCGACGCCGGGCCCCATCACCTCGGAGAGCCCGTAGATGTCGACGGCCTTGATGTCGAGCCGCGCCTCGAGCTCCTGCCGCATCGAGTCGGTCCACGGTTCAGCCCCCAGGATCGCGACTTTCAGGCTCGACTTCCGCGGGTCGAGCCCAGCACGTTCGAACGCGTCCGCGATGGTCAGCAGGTAGCTCGGGGTGCACATGATGGCGTCGGGCTCGAAGTCGTGAATCAGCTGCACCTGTTTCTCAGTCTGGCCTCCGGACATGGGGATCACGGTGCAGCCGAGGCGCTCGATGCCGGCGTGCGCGCCGAGGCCGCCGGTGAAGAGGCCGTAGCCGTATGCGTTGTGCACCTTCCAACCCGGGCGCACCCCTGAGGCGTAGAGCGAACGGGCGATGAGATCCGCCCAGTTGTCGAGATCCCCGTCCGTGTAGCCGACAACGGTGAGCTTGCCGGTGGTTCCCGAGGAGGCGTGCACGCGGCGCACCTGATCCATCGGCACCGCGAACAGCCCGAACGGGTAGTTGTCCCGAAGGTCGCTCTTGGTAGTGAAGGGGAGGCGCTCGACGTCGCGCAGCTCGCGAATATCGTCTGGGCGCACCCCCATCTCGTCGAATCGGCGCGTGTAGAACGGGACGTTCTCGTACGCGTGACGCACCGTCCACTGCAGGCGCTGCAGCTGGAGTCGCTCCAGCTCGGGGCGGGTGAGGCGCTCCTCGGGGTGCAGTCCGATCTCGGCGAGGGTGGGGGATGTGGTGGACATGGGTCCTCTTTTCAGGTGTGCGGCGGTGGACACGTGGGGCGAGCGGGAACGCTCAGAGTGCGGGGGAACTGGGCGCACGGGGGCACCCAGCATCCGTCACTCGGCGGTGGGGATCTGGCGGTTCGTCGCGAACGAGCGGCCGCGGAACTCGGCGACCGTGTTGCCGTGCTGGTCGGTGACCGTGATGTCGTACAGCCCGTTCCGGCCGGCAAGCCAGCGGCGCTCGGCGGTGGCGGTCAGCACGTCGCCAGCATGGGTTGCGCGGGTGAAGCCGATGTCGGCACCAGAGGCCACCACGGCGTTCTCCCCCTCGTTGCACGCGTACGCGAAGGCGGTGTCGGCGAGCGTGAACACCATGCCGCCGTGCGCGATCCCGAATCCGTTGGTCATATCGTCGCGGATGCGCATGTCGAGCACCGCGCGGCCGCGCTCGAGCTCGAGCACACGGATCCCGAACGCCCCTTTTGCGGTGTCGGTGCGCAGCATAGCGGTTGCCGACCAGCTGGGATCGAGCGGGATCTCGGCTGTGGTCAGCTCCGCGCGCTGCGGCGCCAGCGTTGCCGTTGCGGTGGACTCGTTCTGCGGTGAACTCATGTGCGCTCCGTTGCGATGTGGGGTGGTGACCGCGTGGAGTCCGGGGTGGCGCTCCGTTGCGATCGTACTCAAGGAAGACTATACTCACTGAATGTTCGGTAAGTAATTCAACTGGCCGCAACTCTACCACCTTGCGCTGGGCCGGGAAACCCCGGCACGAGCGCAAGCACACCGGCAGAGCCCTGACGCAAGGAGGCAGCAGATGGCACCCACGGCAACACCCGATACCCAGGCCCCCGCGGCGCACGAAGCGCAGGAGCGCTTCGACGCGATCATCGAGGCGGACCAGCGCATCGAGCCGCGCGATTGGATGCCGGACAAGTACCGCGCGACGCTCGTGCGCCAGATCTCGCAGCACGCGCACTCCGAGATCATCGGCATGCAGCCCGAGGCGAACTGGATCAGCCGCGCGCCCAGCCTGAAGCGCAAGGCGATCCTCATCGCGAAGGTGCAGGACGAAGCAGGTCACGGCCTGTACCTCTACTCCGCGGCGCAGACGCTCGGAGTCACCCGCGAGGAGATGACGCAGAAGCTCATCGACGGCAAGGCGCGCTACTCCTCGATCTTCAACTACCACACCCCCACCTGGGCGGACATGGGCGCGATCGGCTGGCTCGTCGACGGGGCGGCGATCTGCAACCAGGTGCCGCTCTGCCGCGCGTCCTACGGCCCGTACGGCCGCGCGATGGTGCGCATCTGCAAGGAGGAGTCGTTCCACCAGCGCCAGGGCTTCGAGATCCTCTACGAGCTCTCGCACGGCACCCCCGAGCAGAAGCAGATGGCGCAGGACGCCGTGAACCGCTGGTACTGGCCAGCCCTCATGATGTTCGGCCCGAGCGACGATGCGTCCCCCAACTCGGCGCAGTCGATGGCGTGGAAGATCAAGCGCTTCTCCAACGACGAGCTGCGCCAGCGCTTCGTCGGTATGTGCGTGCCGCAGTTCGAGGCCCTCGGCCTCGAGTGCCCGGACAAGGATCTCCGCTTCGACGAGGAGACCGGCCAGTGGATCTCCGGCCCCATCGACTGGGACGAGTTCATGGCCGTGCTCGACGGCCGCGGGCCCGCCAACGCTGAGCGCCTCGACCACCGCCGCACCGCCCACGAGGAGGGCGAGTGGGTGCGCGAGGCCGCCGTCGAGTACGCACGCAAGCAGCGCGAGCGCGCACGCTTCGCCGCATAGTTTTTCACCGCATGACCGCGGTGCGCCGACTGACCGTCGCGCACCGCACGAGAAGGAGACGAAGATGTCGACACCCGGAGAAATGGGAACCGAGGCCTGGCCGCTCTGGGAGGTGTTCATCCGCGCGAACCGCGGGCTGAGCCACGTCCACGCCGGCTCGTTGCACGCGCCGGACGAGGCGATGGCGCTGCGCAACGCGCGCGACCTCTACACGCGCCGGAACGAGGGCGTGTCGATCTGGGTGGTGCCCGCCGCCGCGATCACCACGAGCGATCCCGACTCGAAGGGTGTGTACTTCGAGTCGCCCGCAGGCAAGAACTACCGCCACGCCATCTACTACACGGTGGCCGAGGGGGTGAAGCACCTGTGAGCCAGGATCTTGACACCCAGCACGGCACGGTGAGCGTCGACGAGCTGCGGCTCGCCGACGAGCTCCCCGGTGACGGTTCGACCGCCTCAGCCGACGTCGCGGAGTACGCGCTCTGGCTCGGCGACGACGCGCTCATTCACTCGCAGCAGATCTCGTGGTGGATCAGCCGCGCGCCCGAGCTCGAGGAGGACATGGCGCTCGCGAACGTTGCGCTCGACCTGCTCGGCCACGCCCGCGCGCTGCTGCACTACGCCGGCACGGCGAGCGGCCGATCCGAGGACGACCTCGCCTACTGGCGCGACGAGCCCGAGTTCCGCGCAAGCTGGCTCGTGCAGCAGCCCAACGGCGGCTTCGGCGATACGATCGCACGCCTGTTCGTGTTCTCCGCGTACCAGATCCAGGTCTACCGCGCCCTGCTCGACAGCCCGGACGCAACGCTGCGCGCGATCGCAGGCAAGGCCGAGCGAGAGGTCGCCTACCACCTCGACCACGCGGCGCAGTGGGTGCTGCGTCTCGCCGGCGGCACCGAGCTGTCGCGCGAGCGCATGGTGCTCGGGATCCAGCGGATGTGGCCGCACGTTGACGAGCTGTTCACCGACGAGCCGCTGAACGATCGCCTCGAGGGCATCGCACCGCGGCCGTCCGCGCTGCGCGCCGGCTTCGACCGCGCGATCGCGACCGTGTTCGATGAGGCTGGGCTCGCGATCCCGGACGTGAAGCCCGCGCGTGCGCGCGGCCGCTCCGGCGTGCACAGCACCCAGATGGGCTACATCATCGCGGAGATGCAGTGGCTCGCCCGACGTCACCCCGGCGCATCATGGTAACCGAGCTGCGCCCCAGCGACCCGGCCGCGGCCCGCGTGTGGGACATCGCCGCGCAGGTGCCGGATCCCGAGGTGCCGGTGCTCACGATCGAGGATCTCGGCGTGCTGCGCGAGGCGCGCATCACCGACGCCGGCGCCGAGGTGGTGCTCACTCCCACCTACTCGGGGTGCCCGGCGATCGACCAGATGCGCGACGACGTCGTGGCGCGGCTGCAGGAGGCCGGCTACGCAAACGTCGAGGTGTCGACCACGCTCTCGCCGGCGTGGACCACCGACTGGATGAGCGAGGCCGGCAAGCACAAGCTCGAGGAGTACGGGATCGCTCCCCCGCACGTGCGCTCCGCGCTCGGCGACGGCCCCGTGCGGCTCCAGCTCGCCGTGAAGTGCCCACGCTGCCACTCACCACGCACCCGCGAGGTGGCTCGGTTCGGCTCGACCGCGTGCAAAGCGCTGTACGAGTGCCAGGCCTGCCTCGAACCATTCGACTACTTCAAAGCTCACTAGGCACACCAGACTCACCGGCCACGGTGCCAGCGCACCGCAGCCAACGAAGGGACCATCATGGCCGCCATCAACCTCGGCGCAAAGAAACGCGCGACGTTCCACGACCTCCGGGTGTCCGAGGTTCGTCCCCTCACTGAGAACAGCGTGGAGGTGACGTTCGAGGTGCCGCAGGAGCTCGCGGAGGACTACCGCTACCTGGCCGGGCAGCACCTCGCACTCCGCACGACGATCGACGGCGAGGATCTGCGCCGCTCGTACTCGATCTGCCGGCCGCCGGCGGACGGCAAGATCTCGGTCGCCGTGAAGCGCGACTTCGGCGGCGTCTTCTCCACCTGGGTGAACGACGAGCTGCGCGCGGGCGACACGATGCAGGTGATGACCCCGCAGGGCGCGTTCACCTCGAACCTCGACGAGCTCGCCGGCCGACACGTCGTCGGGATCGCTGCCGGATCGGGCATCACCCCGATCATCACGATGGCGCACCGCGTGCTCGAACAGAGCGACACCTCGCGCTTCGACCTGCTGTTCACCAACCGATCCACCGTCGACGTGATGTTCGTCGAGGAGCTCGCCGACCTGAAGGATCGCTACCCCCAGCGGTTCGCGCTGCACCACGTGCTCTCGCGCGAGCAGCGCTCTGCCCCGATCCTCTCCGGCCGCCTCGACGAGGAGCGCCTGCGCACCATCCTGCGCGAGGTCATCCCCGTCGGCCGCGCAGACGAGTGGGTGCTGTGCGGACCGTTCGACCTCGTGCAGCTGTGCCGCGACCTGCTCGCCGAGCACGAGGTGCCGAGCTCGCACGTGCGCTTCGAGCTCTTCACCACCGGCGAGCCTGGCGCGCAGGTGCCGCGGGCGCGGCCGGTCGAGGTGCGCAGCGGCGAGAAGACCGTGGTGATCGACTTCACGCTCGACGGCACCTCGGCGTCCGTTGAGAGCCCCGTCGCCGCGAACGAGACCGTGCTGAACGCCGCGCTGCGCGTGCGCCCCGATGTGCCGTTCGCCTGCGCAGGCGGCGTCTGCGGCACCTGCCGCGCGCGGGTCATCGAGGGCTCGGTGTCCATGACCGAGAACTACGCGCTCGAGGCCGACGAGATCGAGCGCGGCTACGTGCTCACCTGCCAATCACACCCCCAGTCCGAGCGCCTCGTCGTCGACTACGACGCGTAATCGCGAGCGCAGCAGAGCATCGAGGATCCCATGAGCGCAGACACCGCTTCCACTGAAGTTCTCCTCGCGATCGCCGACGGCGTCGCCGAGATCACCCTGAACGCGCCGGAGCGCCTGAACGCGCTCAGCCCGGCCATGCTCGACGAGCTCTCCGACGCGTACCGGCGCGCCGAGGAGGCCGGCGTGCGCGCGCTCGTGCTGCGCGGCGAGGGCCGCGCGTTCAGCGCCGGCCGCGACATCTCGGACGTCGACCCGCGCCACGACGACGTGATCGGCTACCTCGCGGGCCGCGTGCAGCCGCTCCTCGAGCAGATGAGCGCGTTCCCCGCCCCGACGTTCGCGGTGGCGCACGGCGCCTGCCTCGGCGTCGGGCTCGGGCTGCTCATCGCGAGCGACGTCGTGTACGTGTCCGAGCGCGCGAAGATCGGCAGCCCGTTCGCGAACCTCGGGGCCACGCTCGACTCGGGCGGACACGCCCTGTTCGTCGAGCGCCTCGGGGCGCACCGCACGCTCGACCTGATCATCACCGGCCGGCTGATGAGCGGGGCGGAGGCTGTCGCCGCCGGGCTGTTCTCGCAGGCCTTCCCCGACGACGAGGTGGTCGAGCGCACCCGCGCGGCCGCGGCGGCTGCGGCGCGCGGCGCAACGGCGGCCTTCCGTGCGTCGAAGGAGCTCGTGCGCCAGCTGCGCGACGAGCGCGTTGGCCTCTGGGAGTCGATGGCGGCGGAGAATCGCGCGCAGGCCGCGCTCTGCGACACCGACGACTACCGCGAGGGCTTCGCCGCGTTCCAGGAGAAGCGGCAGCCGGTCTTCACCGGCGCGGCCTCCACGACGGCGGGGGCAGAGGCGTGAGCGCCCCCGTCGGCACCGCGCTGCCCGGAGCGCAGAATCGGGTGGCCGCGCTCGGCGCTGGCGAGCTCGCCGACGCGATGGGGATCGAGTTCACGGAGTTCACGATAGAGCGCACGGTGGGACGCATGCCGGTGCAGGGCAACCGGCAGTCCGTCGGCTTTGTGCACGGCGGCGCGTACGTGGTGCTCGGCGAATCGCTCGGCTCGATGGCGGCAAACCTCTTCGCGGGTCCCGGCCGCCTCGCCGTCGGCGTCGACATCAACGCGACGCACACCCGCTCGGCGACGGAGGGCTTCGTGACCGGGGTGTGCACGCCGCTGCACCTCGGCCGCACGCTCGCCGTGCACGAGATCGTGGTGCGCGACGACGAGGGGCGACGGTGCTGCACGATGCGCATCACGAACCTCATCAAGGACGCCCCCGATCATTAAGTGAGAGTTTGGGTCACTACCGCGGCGCTGGTGCGGCGCTGTTGCGGCGCTGCCTCTCCCCCTTCCCCAGCGATTCGGCCAAACCAAGCCCCAATCTGAAATTTGGGCTTGGTTTGGCCGAATCGCTGGGGTTGGGTGGGGCGGCGCGCGGGGGCGCGGGGTGGCGCGGGGTGGCGCGCGGCGGGGGCGGGCGCGCGAGTTTGTGACGTTTCCGTGCGTCATCGCGTCACATGAGTGAAGCCGCACTCCGCGGCGCCTGCCTGACGGCAGCACTCGCATGCGAAGGAGGGCACGATGCCCAGCACCGACACTGCACCGAAGACCCGCACCGCCACCACGCCAGCCCGAGCAGCAGGACCCAGCACGGCTGGGGTACCTGCACCGGAGTCACTGAGCGGCACGACGACCGTGCACGACTCCGTCGTCGCGAAGATCGCCGGGATCGCCGCGCGAGATGTTCCTGGCGTCACGGGCCTCGGCGGGGGCGCTGCGCGCGTCGTCGGCGCCATCCGCGACGCGCTCAACACGACCGATCTGACGCAGGGCGTCAGCGTCGAGGTCGGCGAGACGCAGGTGGCCGTCGACGTCACGATCGTTGTCGAGTATCCGCGCGCGCTCCAGGAGGTGGCCGGCGCCGTGCGCGCGGCGGTCTACCGGGCGATGGAGGAGCTCGTCGGCATGGAGGTCGTCGAGGTGAACATCGCGATCAACGACGTGCACATCCCCGGCGACCTCGCGACCGGGAGCGACGGCGACGCGCAAGTCACTACTGACGAGGCGGCGAGCGGCACGAGCTCGACACGGGTGCGATGAGCACCGCAGTCACCGGCGCGGCGACCGGCGCCCTCATCGCGATCATCTGGCTGTGCTTCGGGTTCTGGGCGTGCCTCGCCGTCGCCGCCGCCATGGCCATCGGCGCCCTCATCGGCTCGGCGCTCAGCGGGCGGTTCAACATCCGGGCCGCCCTCGACGCGCTCCAGAACGGCAGGCAGCGGCAGTGAATCAGACGGGGTCCGCTGATGCTGTCGTCCCGTCCGGCACCGAAACCAGCACTGCGCGGCTGAGCGGCCGCACCACCGTGTCGGAGCGCGCCCTGCGACGGCTCGCCGACGCGATTCTCACCGACGCCCTGCGCGCCGACGCGCCATACCGCGCGTTCCCAACCACAAGCGTCACCCTCGCTGACGACGCTGGCGCGCTGCGCTGCACGGTGTCCGTGACGCTCACCCCGGGCGGTGCCGGCGGGCGGCACCTGATCGCGCTCGGCGACGAGATTCGGCGTGCACTCACGACCGGCATGCCCCAGCTCGCGGCGCGCCGCGTCAGCTCCGTCGACGTGAGGTTCCTCGGTGCCGCCGCGCCCGCCGAACGGGTGCTGCGATGAGCGCCGAGGAGCCGACCGCGCGGGAGCGCCCGGCCGTCCCCGCTGCGCCGCTTCGCCGCGTGACGCGAAGCCTCACCCACTTTCCGCGCACCGCCCCCGCAGCCGTGGTCGCGACGATCGCTCTCGTGCTCGCCTGCGCGGTGTTCGGCGCCGCGAGCGGTGCGATCGGCGCGGCGGGCCAGCCGACCTCGGTGTTCTCCGCCCGCGCCCTCGCCGATGCCTGGCTCGCCGCGGCGCGCGACGCGCTGGACGCAGTGCCTGGCACCCTGATCTCCGCCGCCGCGGTGGCCGCGGTCGCGGCGCTCGTCCTCGCGGCGGCTGGCCTCGCCTGCGTCGCGCTCGCGGTCGGCGCCGGGCGCCGGCGGCGCTTGCGCATCTCCTGCGCGAGCGTTCCGCTGGTGATCGACCGGAGCGCGCTCGCCGACGCGGTGGCCGAACGGGTCTCGCGTGCGCTTGCGCAGCCGCGGGGGCGCACGCGAGTGCGCGTCGGCCGCTCCCTGACCCGCGTCACGATCACCCCGACGAGCGGCGTCGCCGTCGACCGGGCACGCGCCACCGACGCTGCCGCAAGCGCGCTCGCCGCGCTCGGCCTCCCCGCGCGGGTACGCGTGAGCGTTGCCGACCGAGGGGCGGTGTCGTGATGCGGCCGGTGCAGCTCGCGAACCGGGCGATGCTCTTCGTCTCCGGCCTGGTAGCGCTCGGCGGGGCCGCTTCGCTCGCGCATGCCGCAGCGGTGGCGTCCGATCCCCCGGGGCTCACGGCGGGGTGGGAGGCGGTGCGCGGCGCGGCGCTCGACACGACGCTCGGGCGCGCGATCATCGGCACGATCGACCGCGCGCTCGGGGCGGCGACGCTCGGCCAGCTCAGCGTCGCCGCGGTGTGCGTCGCACTCCTGCTCGCGGTATTTCTGGCGACACGCGGCGAGCTGAGCCGCGGGCGCACCCTCGTCGCCGCGCGGAGCCCGGGCGGCACCACGTCGCTCGACCGCAGCCTCGCGAGCGTGACGCTCGGCGACGCGCTGCGCAGAGCCCCCGACGCGCGGTCGGTCCGCGTGCGTGCGCGCCGTGTCCGCCGCGGCACGGCGGTGGTGCTCACAGTCGTTGCGCACCCGCGCGCGGATCTCGGCCGCCTGGCGGCGTCGATCGACTCGGCGGTGCGCGAGTGGGACGCACTCACCGGGACCCAGCTGCCGATCGTGGTCCACGTCGCACGCGCGCGCCGGCGCGTGCGCGGCGAGGTTTCGGCGGCGGTACGCTGATGAGTCACCGCGTGGGGGCCCCGTGACTCCGGAGAACCAGCCCATGCTCGAGACCGCAGACGACCGCACGCTGGCGGGGCGCGCGGCCGACGGCGATACCGCGGCGTTCACGGTGCTCATGCGCCGGTACGCACCGCTGCTGCGCGCGTACGTGCGCCGGCTCCTACCCGGCACCGCGGAGGTCGACGATGCGGTGCAGGACGCGTTCGTGACGGCCTGGCAACGTCTCCCCCAGCTCGCCGACCCCGGCAAGGTGAAGGCGTGGCTGATGCGGATCGCCGGGCGCGCAGCCCTCACCCGGACCCGCCGCCTCGGCGCGCTCGCGCTCGACGACTCCGCGCCGGTGACGGCACCGGCCAGGCTCGATCCCGCGCGGGTGGTCGAGGCGCGTGCCGGGATCGTCGAGCTCGGTCACGCGCTCGACGAGCTCCCCGCGGCGCAGCGCGCGTGCTGGGTGCTCCGCGAGCACGGCGGATACCCGTACGCCGATATCGCGGCGGAGCTCGACCTGCCGCTCGCGACCGTGCGCGGGCTCCTCGCTCGCGCGCGTGCCTACCTGCTCACCCGAATGGAGGCCTGGCGATGATGGACACGCCGCATGACCACGCCGAGCCGCACACCGAGTCGGGCGCCGACGCCCCGGCCGACACCGTCGCCGGGGTCCCGCTCACCGAACTCATCGAGTACTTCGACGCCGGCCGGTCCCCGCGCGTGGCAGCGTACGAGGACTCCCCCGAGTGCCGCGAGGTGCTCGCGGCACTCGACCGGCTCAGCGAGCGGTCGTCCGAGGTGCTGAGCGCCGAGGCGCGCGCGGCGGCGGGGCCGGCTCCGAGCTGGCTGGCTCAGCTCGCCGCGCGCCTCGGCGAGCTGCCGCGCGTCGGGGGGCTCGGCGGTCGCGCGATTGCGCTGCCGCCCGGCCCGGACGGCGTGGCGCGCACGCTGCCCGAGGCCCAGGTGCGCGCCATCGTCCGCCGCGCGGAGACCGAAGTGCCCGGGGCACTGATCGGGCGCTGCACACTCGACGGCGATGTGAGCACCCCCGGCGCACCGCTGCGCGTCGGTGCGGAGCTCAGCGTCGCGTACGGCGTGCAGCTGCGTCCCCTCATCGCGGCGCTGCGCGAGGAGATCGCCGCGCGGCTGGCCGCGGAGACGCCGCTCACGATCGCCGGCATCGACCTCGCCGTGCGGAGCGTCCACCAGCTCGCGGCGGACGGCCAGGATCCCGATCGGTTTCTTCCGCCTGCCCCGAACGACTAGCCGCGCGCGAGCCCGCGATCGTCGTCGTTGTTGAGGCGCAGCCACTCGGCCCAGCTCGTCGCCGCCCCCAACTCGCCTGGAGCGGCCTCGCCAGGCACCGCCCCGCCGGCGGCGCGCACCCGCAACCCTGCGAGCACGAGGTCGAGGTGCCTGAGGTGGAGCTCGTTGGCGCGCGCACGCGGCACCGCGTACACGGGGCGCAGGTGCGTGATCGTGAGCATCACGTCCGCCGGACCAAAATCGGCTGGGATCACGCCGCGCTCCCGATCGATCCGCACGAGCTCGGCGAGCGCGGCGTGCAGGCGGTCGGAGAGCCGGTCGATCTCGGGCGTGCTGCCGACGTGCTGCCCGAACGTCGGCATGCGCGATCCCGGCGCCTCCAAGACATGCCGGCGCAGGAACGCGCCCACCACGGACTGCGGCTGCGCGCGCTCGCCCGCTGGAGCGCCGGCATCGGCGCCCTCTCGCAGGGCGGTGGTTTCCGCGAGCGCGCAGATTTCCTCGAGCGAGAGCACGCGGATGGCGTTCACGAGCTCCACCTTGCTCGGGTAGCGGCGGTAGATGCTCGCCACCCCAGCGCCTGCGCGCGCGGCGATCTCCGACATGGGTGCGCCCCAGCCCCACTCGCTGAACACCTCGCGCGCCGCGCGGAGGATCGCCTCGTCGTTGGACTGCGCCTCGCGCGCGCGGCCGCGCAGCGGGGCGGCGTCGGTCAGGCCTGCGGCGGCGTCGGGCGCGGAGGATTTCACCCTTCCCACGGTACCCGCATCTCCCATACACTTCTATCGGAACGAATCATTCCGTTCCGATTTGACCTGTTCCGTCGCACAGATTCGAGCCGCATGTCCTCCTCCGCTCCCCAGCCGAGCACCTCACCGGTCCCCCTCACCCCAGCCGCCGCGGCGAGTGCGCGGGAGGGCGGCGGCTCCTCCGGCCGGCTCGTGTTCGCGCTCACCCTCGCGGTGCTCACCTTCTCGATGATGCAGACCCTGCTCGTCCCAGCGCTCCCCACGTTCAGCCGCGCGTTCGGCATCGATCCAACGGTGGCCGGCTGGATCCTCACGAGCTACCTGCTGTGCGGCGCGGTCGCCGCCCCGATCCTCGGATCCCTCGGCGACCGCCACGGCCACCGCAAGATCCTGCTCCTCTCGTTCGCGCTCTTCGTGGCCGGCGCGCTCCTGGCCGCCGCCGCCCCATCGCTGCCGGTCCTGCTCGTCGGCCGCGTGCTCCAGGGCGCGAGCATGGCCGCGTTCCCCCTCGCACTCGCGATCGTGCGACGCCACACCGCAGGCAGCGCCCAGCGCAGCGCGATCGGCCTGCTGAGCGGCACCATGGGCCTCGGTGCCGGCGCTGCGCTCGTGATCGGCGGCGTGATCGTTGAGGGCCTGTCCTGGCCGTGGCTGTTCCTCACCGGCGCGCTCATGGGCATGCTGTCGATCGCGCTCATCATGGCCTGGGTGCCGGCGTCCCGGCGCGGCGCAGCGACGCCGACGGACTGGCCAGGCACGACCCTGCTCACCGCCGCGCTGCTCGCACTCCTGCTCGGCATCTCGCAGGGCGGCGCCTGGGGCTGGGGTTCCCCCGCCACCCTCGGCGCATTCGCCGTTGCGCTCGCCGCCCTGACCGCGCTCACCCTCGTTGAGCTGCGCACCGGGACGCCGCTCATCGACGTGCGCACGCTCGCGCGGCCGGCGCTCGCGATCACGAACGGGCTGACGCTGTTCCTCGGCTTTGTGCCCTACCTGTTCTACGTCGGGCTGCCCATGCTGCTGCAGGCCCCGAGCGGCGACGGAATCGGCCAGGGCTTCTCCGTCACGCAGACCGGCATCGCGCTGCTGCCCGGCGCGATCCTCGTCTTCCTCGGCGGCCGCTTCGCACCGTGGCTCATCACTCGCGCGGGATCCCGGCTGACCGCGCTCATCGCGCTCGCGGTGATGGGACTCGGCAGCGCGGGAGTGGCGCTCGCACCGGGCAGCCTTGCCGTCATCGTGGTGTTCTTCTCGCTGATCGGGCTGGGCAATGGCATCGGATTCGCGGTGGTCGCTGATCTCGTTGCGAGCCTCGCCCCGCGCGACGAGGTCGCGGCCGCACTCGGGGTCAACGGTGTGCTGCGCACGGTCGGTTCGGCGCTCGGCACCCCGGTGTCGACCGCGGTGCTGGCCGGCGCTGCGGGCGGCGGCGCGGCTGCGGCCGGCCCGTTCACCGCACTGTTCGCGATCGCCGCGGCGGTCAGCGTGCTCGGGGCCGCATGCGCGCTCACCCTGCGGCAGCCCCGATCCTGATCCCGCACCACCGCTGGTAGACTGGCCGCATGGATCTGATCGAAGTGGACGGCAACTAGCCACCGCATCCCCGGTGGCACTCGCGCGCACGCGCCGAGCCTGAGCCCTGATCCTCCGAGCGAGTCCGCCAACACCGGGCGTTGACCGCGGACAGGGACGCCGCCTTCCCACTCACCGCAGCACCGCTCCGTTCGGCGTGCGTGCGCGGCAGCGCGATCAACCGCCCGGTTCGGGGCGCCACGCGCGTCGCCGCACGCCAGGGCACTTCGAAAGGCGACAGCCATGTCATTGACCCCAGCACTCTCCCTCCACGATCTCTCGTTCGCGTGGCCCGACGGCACCGCGGCGCTGGATCGCGTCTCCGGCGCATTCGCCCCCGGCCGCACCGGCCTCGTCGGCCGCAACGGGGCAGGCAAGTCCACGCTGCTCCGGCTCATCGCGGGCGAGCTCACCCCGGCGTCCGGCCGCATCGTCGCGAGCGGCGAGGTGGGCTTCCTCCGCCAGACGCTCACGCTGCGCGCCGACGCCCCGCTCGCCGAGCTGCTCGGCATCCACGGCACCCTCGCCGCGCTTCGCGCCATCGAGGCCGGCGACGTCGCGCAGGAGCACTTCGATGCGGTCGGCGACGACTGGGATATCGAGGCGCGCGCTGGCGAGGCCCTGCAGCAGCTCGGCTTCACCCCTGCCGACATTGACCGCCGCGTCGGCGAGGTGTCGGGTGGCGAGGCCATGCTCATCGCGATCATGGGGCTCCGGATCCGGCGCACCCCGATCACGCTGCTCGACGAGCCGACGAACAACCTCGACCGCGCCACGCGCGCGCGGCTCGGCGCGCTCGTCGACGCGTGGCCGGGAACCCTCGTCGTGGTGAGCCACGATCGCGAACTGCTCGAGCGCATGGACCACACCGCGGAACTGTTCGACGGGCGGCTCGAGACGTTCGGCGGCCCGTACAGCGCGTGGGCGGCGCACCAGGAGCAGCAGCAGGCGGCGGCCGAGCAGGCCGCGCGCAGCGCGCAGCAGGCGCTGAAGGTCGAGAAGCGGCAGCGGGTCGAGGCGGAGACGAAGCTCGCGCGCCGAGAGCGCACCGCGAAGAAGACGCAGCAGAGCGGCGGGATCCCGAAGATCCTCGCGGGGAATCGCGCGAGCAAGGCGCAGGCCTCGGCCGGGGCGATGCGCGGCACGCTCGACGACAAGGTGCAGGCCGCGCAGGCCGCGGTCGATGCCGCCGACGCGCGCGTGCGCAGCGAGGATCGGATCAGCCTCGCGCTCCCCGACCCAGGGGTGCCGCGCGGGCGGCGCATCGCCGAGTTCAGCGATGGCGGCCGCACGGTGCTGGTGCAGGGCCCCGAGCGCGTCGCGCTCGTCGGCGCGAACGGCTCCGGTAAGTCGACGCTGCTCGCGCAGCTGGTGGACGGCACGGCGCCCGGAGCCGGCCGCCCGGCCGGCCGGCTCCTCACGGAGCGCGTCGGCTTCCTCGCCCAGCGGCTCGACGGGCTCGACGATCAGGCCAGCGCGATCGCGAATGTGCAGGCGGTGGCGCCCGCGGTCCCGACGGGCACGATCCAGAACCAGCTCGCGCGCCTGCTCCTGCGCGGCGACGCGGCGCACCGCCCGGTGGCCACGCTCTCCGGCGGCGAGCGATTCCGCGTCGCGCTTGCGCGGCTGCTGCTCGCGGACCCGCCCGCGCAGCTGCTCGTGCTCGACGAGCCGACCAACAACCTGGATCTCGCGAGCGTCGAGCAGCTCGCCCAGGCGCTCGACGCGTACCGCGGCGCGCTCATCGTCGTGAGCCACGACTTCGCGTTCCTTGAGCGGATCGGGATCGACACCGTGCTCGGGCTCGACGCCGCCGCCGGGCTGCGCGAGCTGCGCACGCTGGCGGAGGCGGCCGCCAGTTCCGGGTGAGCTGCGCGGGATCGCGGCGGCGGCCCGCCTGCGGCCCCGGGAGCGAAGATGAAGAGACTTTCATCGCGGCCTCATCTTCTCCTCACATGAAGCGGCCACGATAGACCCATGACACTCGCACGGCGGTTCCTCCTCCCGGGCGCCCTCATCGCGGTTCCTGCCGCGCTGGCGCTCGGGAGCCTCGCCCTTATCCAAAGCCCGGCCCCGCCGGCGATGCCGAAAGCCCCGCTCGTGGCGCCGGTCGCCCCGCTGGCTGAGCCGGATCCGGTGGAACCAGAGCCGGATCCGGCGCCGGCCCCCAGCCCGCCGCCTGCACCGGCACCGGCACCCGCGCCGGCACCCGCGCCAGCTCCGGCCCCGCAGCCGCTGCCGGCGCCGGCGCCGGGCGGCGAGACCGACTGGGATGACGATCATGACGACGACGGGGGCGACGATGACTGACACCCGTCAGCTGCTCACGAGCGACGCCGCGCAGCCGGGCGCACCGGGCGCACCGGCACCCCTGCGCACCCTGCGCGCGCGCTCACTTCCGGCGCGCTGGCGTATCACTGCCTGGATCCTGCTGAGCACCCTATTCACGCTCGTCGCGGTCGGCTTCATCGGGCGTAGCCTGTCGCTCGCGGCGGTCGAGGTCGAGGCGAACGCCGCGGTCGAGCAGGAGGCTGCGGAGTTCGCGCGCTTCGTCTCAGCCGGTGTCGATCCCGAGACCGCCGCACCGTTCGCGTCGGCCGAGCGGCTGCTCGAGGTCTACCTCGCAAGGCAGTCGGTCAGTCCCGGCGAGGTGCTCATCGGTGTCACCGGATCGGGGGCCGGCGCGCAGGCCGTCGGTGCGAGCTTCGGGTCGCGCACCACACAGGAGGGCACAGCGGATCCCGTCGAGGCGTACGATCCGGATCTGTTTGCGGTCATGACGTCCCCCGCTGCGAACTCGGGGACGGCCGCGCACCCCGAGGACGGGCCCGTGCGCTGGGGCCGGGTGGAGTTCACGCTCGGCAGCGACGCCGGGGCAATTCTGATCGCGCAGCACACAGCCGACGCCCGCGCCGCGGTCGACCGGGCGCTCGGCACCCTCGGCTGGGTGGCCGCGCTGGGCTTGCTGCTCTGCTCCGGGGTGGCGTGGCTCGTTGCCGGGCAGATCCTTGCTCCCGTGCGCGAGGTGTACCGGGTCGCGCGCGACATCGGCGAGCACGACCTCACGGCGCGCGTGCCGGTGAGCGGAAGCGACGACGTCGCCGCGGTCGCCGTCACGTTCAACGACATGCTCGATCGTCTTGAGGCGGTGCACCGCACCCAGCAGCAGTTTGTCGACGATGCCGGCCACGAGCTCCGCACCCCCATCACTGTGGTGCGCGGGCATCTCGAGCTCCTGAGCGAGGATCCAGCTGAGCGGCAAGCGACGCTGCGCCTCGTGACCGACGAGCTCGGCCGGATGAGCAGGATCGTCGCCGACCTGCTCGTGCTCGCCCGGGCACCGCAGCCCGACTTCGTGACCCCGAGCCCGTGCGACACCGCCGCGCTCACCCTCGACATCGAGGCGAAAGCCCAGGCGCTCGGCGCGCGCCGGTGGCAGCTCATGGAAGTCGCCGAGGATGAGGTGGAGCTCGACGGCCAGCGCGTCACGCAGGCGATGCTCCAGCTCGCGGCGAACGCGGTGCAGGTGACCGCTGACGGGGACCGGATTCGGGTGGGCTCGCGCTTCGTCGGGCACGGTGACACGCGCCAGTTGCGGCTCTGGGTCAGTGATGAGGGCCCGGGCGTCGCGGCGGCCGATGCCGAGCGCATCTTCGAACGGTTCGTGCACGGGGGCAGTTCTCTCGGGCAGCGCGGCGACACTGCGGGGCCAGCGCCACGCCACGGCTCCGGCCTGGGTCTCGCCATCGTTCGCGCCATCGCCGATGGTCACGCCGGTTCGGCCTGGCTGGAGAGCACCCCAGGGGCCGGCGCCACGTTCGGCCTCGACCTGCCAGCACCACACACGACGGAGGACCCCCATGCGGCACATCCTGATCGCTGAGGACGATCCACACATCACCTCGTTTTTGAGTCGCGGGCTGCGTGCCGCCGGCTACGAGACCACGGAGGCCGCCGACGGGGAGACCGCCCTTCTGCTGTCGCGGAGCGGCTCGTTCGACCTGGTCATCCTCGACATCGGACTCCCCGGGATCGACGGTTTCGCGGTGCTCAGTCATCTCCGCGGCGAGGGCGTCACCGTCCCCGTCATCGTGCTGACGGCACGTGACTCGGTGATCGACACCGTGCGTGGGCTCGAGGGCGGCGCGAACGACTACATGTCGAAGCCATTCCAGTTTGCGGAGCTGCTCGCGCGCGTTCGGCTGCGCATCGGCGACGGTGAGCAGCGCGCCACGGGGCCCGTGCTCAGCCACGAGGGCCTCACCGTCGATATCCGCGCGCGACGCGTCACCGTCGCGGACGTCGCCGCCGACCTGACCTCACGCGAGTTCGCGCTCCTCGAGGTGTTCATGGAGCATCCCGGGCAGGTGCTGTCCCGGGATCAGCTGATCGGGCACGTGTGGGGCCTCGACTTCGATCCGGCCTCCAATGTGGTCGACGTCTACGTGCGCGCCCTCCGCGGCAAGATCGGCGCGGAGCGCATTGAGACCGTGCGCGGAGCGGGGTACCGGCTGCGATGAGTACCGTGCGATTCGCCACCGTTCCCCCGGTCAGGCGCGGCGCGCCAGCCGCCTCTCGTCCGCGAGCTCCGCGCCGGCACCGAGCGCTGTCCCGCGTTGCGCTGTGCGCGGCCGGCGTCGCGGTGCTCGCAGCAGCGTGTCTCGTCGTGCCGGCGCAGCTGCGCGAGCTCGGCGGCACCGCCACGCCTGCGACGCTCTCGCTCGCCGGCGCGCTCACCATTGCCGTGTTCCTCTTCGCGCTCTGGGCGTGGGTGTGTTCACCGCTCGACGACGCCCTGGTGGCCTTCCTCGCCGCCGCCGCGCTGATCGTGTGCGGCGCGCTTCCGGCCGATGAGTTCTTCAGCGCGCTCGGAGACCCCACGATCTGGCTGCTGATCTGCGCGTGCGTGCTCGCCGCTGGGGTCGCAGGCTCGGGTCTCTCCCTGCGCGCCGCGGCGCGGGCGGCCACACTCGCTCGCTCACCACGCGCGCTCATGCACCTCCTGACCGGCGTGATGGTACTCACCGCGTTCGCGATCCCCTCGACGAGTGGCCGCGCAGCGCTCGCGCTCCCGGTGTACACAGCGCTCGTCGCCGCGCTTCCCGCTCGCCCGCAGCTGCACCGCGCGCTGGGGCTCTTGTTCCCGACCGTGATCCTGCTCTCGGCGGTGGCCTCGCTGCTCGGCGCGGGCGCCCACCTCATCACGAGCCAGCTGCTCGTCGAGGCGACGGGCAGCGGGGTGAGCTTCCTGAGCTGGCTGCTGTGGGGCGTCCCTCTCGCGCTGGTCTCCGCCCACCTCGCATGCGAGGTGATTCTCCTGCGCTTCGTCGACCGGGCCGAGCGACGCACTCCGATCCGGGTCGCGAGCGAGGCATTCGCGCACTCCCCAACGCCCGTGTCTGGCCCGCTGACGCGCGCCGAGCGGCGAGCGCTCGGCATCCTCGCTGGCGTGATCGTGCTCTGGTGCACCGAGCCCCTGCACGGGCTCGCCCCGGAGGTTGTCGCACTGTTCGGTGCGATCGTCGCGGCGCTGCCGCGCGTCGGAATCACCGGCTTCGCGAGCGCGGTGCAGCAGGTGCCCTGGCACCTCCTGCTCTTCCTCACGGCGACGCTCGCACTCGGATCCGCGCTCACCGGCACGGGCGCTGCGACGTGGCTCGGCTCGGCGGCACTCGCGCCTGTGGCCGGCCTCGGCTCGGCGGCAGGCCCGGTCTTCCTGCTCGCGGTCATCGCGGTCTCGCTCGCCGCGCACCTGATCATCCAGTCGCGATCCGCGCGATCCGCCGCGCTCATCCCGATCGTGATCGCGCTCGCGCCCACCGTCGGCGTCGACCCGGCTGCCGCAGCGTTCGCGTCGACCGCGGCCGCGGGCTTCTGCCAAACGCTGCCGAGCTCCGCGAAGCCGGTCGCGCTTTTCACGTCAGCTGCGCACGCCGCAATACAACCGGATGACCTGCTGCGGCTCTCCCGCTGGCTCGCGCCCCTCCTGTTCATTCTCATCACCGGGTGCACCTTCTGGTTGTGGCCAGCGCTCGGGCTCCCCGCGTTTCTGTAACTTCACCGCGCATTCGACCGGCACCCCGCCGGTGTCTCGTGCACCCCTCATCTCTCGGACACCGTCCCCTGCACCCCTCGGAGGTCACCATGTCGATCCACATTCCCCAGCGAATCCTCGTCGCACCCAGCGGCTTCAAGGAGAGCCTCGGCGCCGAGACCGTCGCCGAGGCGATCGCGGCCGGCATCCGGCGCGTGATCCCCGGCGTGCAGGTCGACGAGTACCCGGTGCCGGACGGGGGCGAGGGCACCGCGCGCGTCCTCGCAGCGACGACCGGGGGCACGCTGGAGCCCGCGCGGGTCACCGGGCCGGTTGGCGCTCCTGTTACCGCGCACTGGGCCGCGCTCGGCGGCGCCGCGCGCGGCACGGCGGTGGTGGAGATGGCCGCGGCGGCTGGGCTGAGCCTCGTGCCACGCGATCAGCGGGATCCCGGCCGCACCACGACGTTTGGGGTGGGCGAGCTGATCGCCGCGGCGCTGGACAGTGGTGCGACGCGCATCATCGTCGGCTGCGGCGACTCGGGGACGAGCGACGGCGGCGCCGGAGCGCTTCAGGCGCTCGGCGTGCGCATCCTCGATGCCCAGGGAGAGGAGCTGCCCCGCGGCGGGGCGGAGCTGACGCGCGCCGATCGGCTCGATTTCTCGGGCATGCACCCCGCGCTCGCCACGACCGAGATCGTGCTCGCGTGCAATGTGCACAACATTCTCTGCGGTCCCCGCGGCGTTGCGCGGGTGTTCGGCCCGCAGAAGGGGGCCTCGCCCGAGGACGTCCATCGGCTGTCCCGCTCACTTGAACACTGGGCCGCGCTGCTCGAACGCGACGCGCCGTTCGGCGCAGGCATTGACGTTCGCGGCGGTGCGGGGACCGGGGCCTCCGGCGGCCTGGGCGCCGGCCTTGCCGCCGGGGTCGGGGCCCGGCTCGCGCCCCGCTTCGAGGTGTTGCTCGACCCGCAGTTCACGCGCGGAGATCTGTCAGCGCTCGTGCGCGCGGCGGATCTGGTGATCACCGCCGAGGGTGCCATTGACGGACAGACGCCGCGCGGCAAGGTGCCGGCGGAGATCGCCCAGCGCGCTCGCGAAGCCGGAGTGCCCGTGCTCGGGATCGCGGGTTCGCTCGGCGCGGGGGCGCCCGACGTGCACGACATCGGCATCGGCGCGATCGCCTCGATCCTCACCGTACCGATGCCGCTTGAGCAGGCCGTTGCGCAGGGCGAGGCCCTGCTCCGCGACGCGGCGGAGCGGAGCATGCGCCTGATCCTGCTCGGATCTGCCCTGTCGGCGCGGGGCGCGCTGCCGCTCGCGGCGTAGCGTTCTCGCCGCGAAGTCGCCGCGAGAACGCTGAGTGAAAGCTGGGAGGGGCGGCAGCGTGCTCTAGCGTTGTGCCATGGAGTTCGATTTATCCCTCTCCCCTGACCTCGTCGCGGTGTTCCTCGCGCTCTTCCTGCTGGAGGTGGTGCTCGGCGTCGACAACGTGATCTTCATCTCGATCCTCGCGGGCAAACTCCCGAAGCATCAGCAGGCGAAGGCGCGCAAGCTCGGCCTCAGCCTCGCGATGCTCATGCGCATCGTGCTGATCTTCTTCGCGGGCTGGATCATCACGCTCACCGACGATTTCATCGAGATCGGCGAGTTCGGCTTCTCGGTGAAGGACCTGATCCTGATCGCGGGTGGCCTCTTCCTGCTCTACAAGGCGATCCAGGAGATTCACCACAAGTTCGAGGGGCACGACGAGGAGCAGCCGAAGGCCGGCGCCGTCGCAACCACCTTCGGCGCGGTCATCGCGCAGATCCTCGCGCTCGACCTCGTGTTCTCGCTCGACTCCGTGATCACCGCCGTCGGCATGACGTCGAACATGATCGTGATCATCACCGCCGTGCTACTCTCCTTCGGCATCATGCTGTTCGCCTCGGGCACCATCTTCGCGTTCGTCAACCGCCACCCCACCGTGAAGATGCTGGCGCTGTCGTTCCTGCTGCTCATCGCGGTCTTCCTGATCGCCGAGGGCTTCGGTGTGAAGATCGACAAGGCGCTCATCTACGGCCCCATGGCGTTCGCCGTGCTCGTCGAGACGCTGAACCTCGTTGCGCTCGGCCGCGCGGCGAAGCGGCGTGAGCGCGCCGCGGCGCTCGCATCGGCCGCGGGCGGCACCGAGCCCGCGGGCGACACCGTCGACGCGGAGACTCAGAGCCCCAACTGAGCGAGGCGTGCCTCGGTGTTCAGTCGCGTGGGACACCGGTGGCTCGGGTGATGAGTCCGTCGAACTGGCGATCGGAAAGCACATTTCCCGCGGCGATCAGCGGTTTCGCTCCGAACCCGACCGCGTAGCGGGTCTTGGGTCGGCGCGCGGTGACGGCCTTCCCGATCGCGTTTGAGATCACTGACGGCGGGCTATTGCGCTTCGCGTTCGCCTCGGAGCGCAGCGACTGCGCGACCGCGTCAGCCTGCCGCTTGTACGCGGAGCCGGTCGAGGCTTCGTCGAGGTGGTCCGCCGCGATTCCGCCCCACTCGGTGGCGATCCCGCCCGGCTCGATCACGACAACGTCGATCCCGAACGGTGCGAGCTCGAGGCGGAGGCAGTCCGACAGTGCTTCGAGCGCGAACTTTGTGCCGTGATACCAGCCGCCCAACGGGGTATAGATCTTCCCGCCCATCGACGTAATGTTCACGATCGTCCCGCTCCGCTGCGCACGCATGTGCGGGAGAACGAGTTGAACGAGAGCCATCGCACCGAAGACGTTGACCTCGAACTGCCGGCGGCCCTCGTCGATCGGCACGTCCTCGATGGCGCCGTAGGACCCGTATCCCGCGTTGTTGACGAGCACGTCGATGCGCCCGGTCTCAGCGATGATCTTCGCCACTCCGTCCCGCATCGAGTGCTCGTCGGTCACGTCCATCCCGAGCGGGCGGATGCCCTCGGCGGCGAGCTTCTGCAGACGGTCCGTGCGGCGTGCCGCACCGTACACAGTGAAGCCGAGCGCCTGAAGCTTGCGGGCGGTGGACTCGCCGATGCCAGATGAGGCCCCGGTGACGAGTGCGGTCTTGGTGGTCATTTCGCGTCTCCCGATGTAAAGTGAATACTGATTCACTTACATCATGAACCCACATTCACTTTCGCGCAAGTGCGAGTAGGTCTCTCATTTCCGCAGGCACCCCGGAGGATGCATGTCCATTGATCGCCCCATGCGGGCCGACGCTGTCCGCAACCGCCGCAGTATCCTCGACGCCGCACAGGCGCAGATCAGCGCACACGGACCGGATGTCGGGATGGAAGAGATCGCGAAGGCCTCCGGCGTGGCCGTCGGCACCCTCTACCGGCATTTCCCCACCAAGACCGATCTCCTGGCCGCGGTCATCGCCGGATACGTCGGAGCGGTAGCGGACGACGTGGAGGCGTCACTGGCTCGCGCCCGCGACGGGGCGTCAGCGGGCGATGAGATCGTGGGATTCCTGGAACGCGTGGTGGAGTCCTCCGCGCACACGCACGCGGTCAAGGCCGCGGCGCGAAGCCTCGGCGTCGAGGGGCACGGCGATCAGTCCGACGAGGCTCGCGCGGGTGCCGCGCTGGCAGAACTCATCACCCTGGGCCAGCGAGCGGGTGACATCCGCCCAGAGGTCACCGTCGACGATTTCTACCTCCTCATGGCCACGACTCCCACCGACCAGACCGCGGAGGTCCGTCGCCGCTGGCTCGAGCTCGTGCTCCCCGGCATCACCACCCGAGCATGACCGCGACAGGAGCGGCACCGGCATATCGCTGAGCGCTTCCCGCGGAGGAGGCTCGTGCTCCGCCCCCAGACGGAAGTGACTCCCGCGGGACGGTCACGAGGAGGCCCCCGCGGTGTCGGGGTCGGGCAACGGAGAGCCAGTGGGCGACACCGTCGACGCGGAGGCTCAGAGCCCCAACTGAGCGAGGCGTTCCTCGTAGCGCAGCTGCGTGTCCTCGGCCTCTGTCTCAGCGGGGGCGTCCCAGATCGCGGCGAGCTCGCGCTGCACGTCCTCCGGGAGGGCGTCGTAGCGCGAGCTCCAGTCGGCCACCGGGTTCCAGTAGCCCACCACCTTGAAGTGGGTGGCGGGAAGGCCCAGCTCCCTGCGGAGCAGCTTCCGCGCATCGCGGAGCGCGGCGGTCTCCCCCGCCACCCACACGTACCCCTCGTCGAGCGCGCGCTGGCCGTGCAGCGCACGCCGCACGATCTCGCCGAGCGCGCTCGGGCCGCGCCCGTTGCCGCCCTCGACCCAGGTCACGTCGACCCCGGTGACCCCGTAGTGCGCAAGGTCGATCGGGGCTGATCCCGCGGGGATCTCAAGCACCAGGCGTGTGCGGATTTCCCCGCGCCGCGCAGCGATCCGGGCCGCGGCGGGGAGGCCGGTCAGGTCGGCGGCGAGCAGCTGCCAGCGCGTGCCGGCTGGCGGCTCGTACAGCCCGGTCGGCGCGTTCAGCCCGAGCACATGGCCGGGACGCGCCGCGAGCGCCCAGGGCCCAGCAACCCCGGCTGCGTGCGTCACGAAGTCGATGTCGATCTCACCGACAGGCTCGCGCACCGCGCTGATCGTGTAGGTGCGCATCGGCGCCTCCGGCGCGCCGGGTGGGGTCGCCCACCAGTCGCCGTCGGGTACCGGAAGCGAGACGTCTAGCGGGTCGTCACCGTGCGGGAAGAATACGCGCACGTACTCATCCGGCACCCCGGTGCTGAGATAGCCGGCAACGCCTGGGCCTCCGAGTGTGATGCGCACGAGGTCTCGGCTGAGCTGGGCGGTGGCGGTGACAATTCCGCGGAAGATGGTCATGGTGCGGCACTTTCTGTGTCGGGGTCGGGGTCGGGGTCGGCGCCGGGATCGGGGTCGGTCTGGGCCGCCCACAGCTCGCGATACGGTCCCGGCGCTGCGAGCAGATCGGCGTGCGCGCCGCGCTGCACGAGGCGCCCATCGGCGAACACCCCGATCTGCTCGGCCGCGGCTGCCGGCTGCAGCTGGTGGGCGATGTACACCGCGGTGCGGCCCTGGCGCAGCAGCGCAATGGCGCGGTCCACGGCCGCCCGCTGCTGCAGCCCCACCTCGGCGGTCGGCTCGTCGAGCAGCACGATCGCAGGGTCGGCGAGCAGCGCCCGGGCGATGGCGAGCTGCTGGATGCTGCCCTCGTCCCAGCGCTCAGGCTGGCTCGGGGCGAGCGCCCAGTCGGCACCCACCGCTGCGAGTGCCGCCGCGATCTCGGCGTCGCTGGCCAGCGGGGCGGCGAGCCGGAGGTTCTCGGCGACCGTCCCGCGGAACTGATGGAGTTCCTGCGTGATCGTGTAGGGCTGGGAGGCGGTGTGGAGCGCCCCGGCGTCGGGCGCGTACTGGCCGGCGATGAGGCGGGCCACCGTGCTCTTGCCCGAGCCGGACGCCCCGACGAACGCCGCGGTCGTGCCAGCCGGGACCGTGAGGGTGACGTGCGCAACGCCGCGACCGGTGCGCGGATACCGGAACGACACATCGCGGAGCGTGATCGCCTGGGGCACCGCGGCTGGCGCGGCGGGCACGGCCGGCGCGGCCAGCGCGGCCGACGCGGATTCTTCGCCTCGCGCCACCGCACCGCCGCCCGGCGCCGCCTCGATCACGCCGACGAGCCGCGCCAGGCCGATGGTGGCGCGCTGAATGTCGTCGAGGCCGAAGATGAGCTGCCCGATCGGGCCGAAGAGGCGGTGAAAGACCAGCGCGGCCGCGGTGACCATCCCCACGCTCACCGCGCCGGCGCCACTCAACCAGAAGCCGGTGCCGAGGAGCGCCACCATGCCCACCGCCTCGCCGCCGTTGATGGCGAAGAACAGCCGATTGCGCAGCCGCGCGCCCGCGAGCTGCGTGCGGATCGAGGCACGCGCGCGCACGGCGACCCGCTCGAGCGCGTGCGCCTCCTCGCCGAGCGCGGTGAGCGTGTCGCGGCCCTCCACCGCCTCAAGCACCGCCTGGCTGCGCGCGGCCTCCCGCTCACGCACCTCACGGAACACGACGCGCGAGCGCCGCAGGAAGCGCCGCGTCCCGAGCACGTAGCAGGGCACGCAGGCGAGGCCGGCGAGCGCCAGCCTGGGATCGATCGCTGCGAGCGACGCGAGCGACACCGCGATCGCGAAGAGCGCCGAGAGGAGCGTCGGCATCACGTCACCGCCGGCCTCCCCGACCGCTTCGACGTCGCCCGTGACCCGCGACACGAGGTCGGCGCTCTCGCCGTCGTCGATCGTGGCGACCGGCAACCGCATGGCCGAGGCGAACACCTCCTCGCGCAGGCTCGCGAGCGTCTGCTGCACGAGCGCGACGAGCACGCGGCTCCCCCAGAGCCCGAGCAGCGCGGCGCCGACCGCACCGGCCGCCGCCCCGAGCACCCAGGCCGCCAGAACCGACGGCCCCGCGCCGCGCGCCACGGCGTCGACGATGCGGCCGAGGCAGAGCGGCAGCACGAGCCCGAGCACGCTCGCGAGCAGCAGGAGCGCCGCGGCCGCCAGGGTGCGTCCGCGGTGCCCGCGCAGGAGGCGCACGATCACCGCGCGGACCGCGCGGCCGCTCGCGACCGGCAGGGTGGGCGTCGCGGCGATCATGCTGCACCCCACTCGACCACGCGATCGCACGCTGCGAGCAGCGTCGGCGAGGAGGAGATGAGCACGATCGTCTCGGGCCGAGCGGACAAGCCGGCGGCGATCGCGGCCTCCGTCACAGCGTCGACCGCCGAGGTGGGCTCGTCGAGCACGAGCACCTCAGCGCCGGCGTGCAGGGCGCGCGCGATGCCGATGCGCTGCCGCTGGCCGCCGGACACCCGGCGCCCGGCCTCGCCGAGCGCGGTGTCCCAGCCGCCGAGCTCCGCAACGACGTCGGTGAGCGCCGCAGCGGACACCGCTGCCGGCCGCGGCGTCGCGCTCGTGGCCGCGGCAGCCGGCCCGAGCACCGCGGCGCGCAGGCTCTCGCTCGCAACGGCCTGCCGGTGGGGCAGGGACACCACGCGGCTGCGGTAGGCGGTGAGGTCAACGTCGCGCGCGTCCCGGTGCAGGCTGGGATCCCCCGGCCCGCTGAGCGTCAGCTCGCCACGTGCCACCGGCGCGCGCAACCCCAGCGTGCGCGAGGCTGCGCGTGCCGCGGCCGTATCGACGGGCCGAATCCCGAGCGTCTCGCCGCGCCGCACGTCGATCCGCGCGGTGTGCGCGCTCGACCGGACGCTCAGCACCACGTCGGCGGCGCGGCGCACCGGCTCGCCGCGCTCCGGCTGCGGCAGCAGGTCCGGCGTGTTGATGAGGGACGCGAGGCGCCTGGCCGAGGCGAGCTTGTGCGCCCAGTTCGCCGGGAACGTGCCGGCGTGCGCGAGAAATCCGCTGACGAACTGAGCGAGACCGAGCACGGTGACGAGCTCGCCGATGGAGATGCTCCCCGCGCTCGCGAACCACGCCGACAGGCCGGCGAGCCCTGCCGTGGTGAGGGCCGCGAGCGTGGCGCTCACCGCCTCGGCCCCCGCGAGGGCCCGGCCCGCCGCCGTCGCGGCACCGCGTGAGCGCTCGCTCGCGGCGGCGTAGCGGCGCACGGCCTCACCGCGCGCCCCCATCCCGACGAGCACGCGGAAGCCGGTCATGAAGTCGGCGGCCACCGCCCCCGCCTCCGTCGCGGCGGTCTGCTCGGCGTGCCCGCGCTGCTCCAGCGGGCGCGACACGAGCCGCATCACGAACATCATGCTGCCGGTCGAGAGGAACACGACGAGCGTCGCGGCCGGCGAGATGACCAGCATCGCGCCGGCCGCCGCGACGATCGCGGCCACCGTTGCGCTCTGCTGCGCGACCGACCAGGCGACGCCGGCCACCCGGTAGGTGTCGGAGGTGACGTAGCCGAGCGCCTCTCCGGGACCGAGGCTGCGAGCCGGCAGCTCCCGACGGAGGAGCCGCGTGAGCGCGAGGTGGCGCAGCGCCTGCTCCCCCGTGCCGTACACGGTGACCATGAGGCGCGATGCCCCCTGGTAGCTCAGCGTGAGCACGAGGAACACCGCGAGGAGCGCGCCGAGCCAGGCGGCGAGCGCGACAGCGTCGGCGCGAAGTACCGCACGATCGACCACCACTCCGATGAGCACGGGGATCGCGGTCTCGGCAAGCGCGTGCAGCACGAGCAGCGCGGTTGCGCAGGCGAGCGCGCGGCCGCGCCCCTCCCCGGCGAGCGCGATCCGGAAGAGCTGAGCCGGGGTGACGGTCACTTCCCGCTCCGGCCGAGCGGGAGCACGAGCGGGGCACCCGAGACCGGATCCTCGATCACGCGGCACTGCAGCCCGTAGACGCGCTCCACCAGCTCCGCCGTGATCACCTCGCGCGGCCGCCCCTGCGCCACGATCTCGCCGTCCCGCATCGCGACGAGGTGCGTGGCGTAGCGCGCGGCGTGGTTGAGGTCGTGCAGCACGGCGACCACCGTGGTGCCGCCGCGGTGCAGCTCGGCGAAGAGTTCGAGGAGCTCGATCTGGTGCGCGATGTCGAGGTAGGTGGTGGGTTCGTCGAGCAGCAGGTGGCCGGTCTGTTGCGCGAGCGCCATCGCCACCCACACGCGCTGGCGCTGACCGCCGGACAGCTCGTCGACGAGCCGGTGCGAGAGCTCGGTCGTCGACGTTGCGGCGAGGGCTGCGGCCACCGCTTCCTCGTCCGCGCGACTCCACGTGCGGAGCGCGCTCTGGTGGGGGAAGCGACCGCGGCCGACGAGGTCGGCGACCGTGATCCCGTCGGGCGCGATCGCCGTCTGCGGCAGCAGGCCGAGCCGGCGCGCCACCTCTTTCGGCGGCCGCGAGTGGAGTTCGGCCCCGTCGAGCAGCACCGATCCGGTGCTCGGGCGCAGGAGGCGGGAGAAGCCGCGCAGGAGCGTGGACTTCCCGCAGGCGTTTGGCCCGATGATCACGGTGAACGAACCGTCAGGAATGGCGAGCGTGAGATCGCGAACGATCGGGGTGTCCCCGTAGCCGAGGGTGATGTCGCGTGCGCGGAGAGCAGCGGTCATGATTGGTCCTTTCACCGGGAGGAGCGATACTGCACGGCGAGCAGCCACGCGAGGTAGAGGCCGCCGAGGGAGACGGTGACGACGCCAACAGGCACCCCGACGAGTTGCGCGATCGCGTCGGACACCACGACGAGCGCGGCCCCCGTGAGCATGAGCGGCAGGGTGCCCATCGGGCTGCTCGCGCGGAGGAGGCGCTGGCAGATTTGGGGTGCGGCGAGGGCGATGAACGAGATCGGGCCGGCGGCGGCCGTGACGAGCGCCATCAGGGCGACGCCGGCGCACATGGCCCAGAAGCGCAGCCGCCCCGGCCGGACGCCGAGCGCTGCGGCCGCGTCGTCCCCGAGTTCGAGGAGCGGCAGCGTGCGCGCGAGCGGCAGCGACGCGCAGGCCACGACGACGAACACGAGCGCCGCGGGCGCGAACTGCTCGTGGCCGAGCGAGGCGAGCGAGCCGGCACCCCAGGTGGCCACCATCATGGCCTGCTCGACGCTCACGGAGATGAGGATCCACGAGCTCAGCGAGCCCAGCCCGGCCGAGACGCCGATTCCCACGACGATCAGCCGGAAGGAGCTCGTGGTGCGCTTCGCGGCGAGCGCGTACACGAGCAGCGCGGTGAGCATGCCGCCGACGAGGGCGCCCGCCGCTTTGAACAGGTAGGTGTTGAGCCCGAGCACGAGCAGCGTGATCGTCACCCCGAACTGCGCGCCCATCCCGAAGCCGATGATGTCGGGCGAGCCGAGCGGGTTGCGCGTGAGCGACTGGAAGATGCCGCCGGAGAGCGCGAGGGCTGCCCCGCACAGGATCGCGAACAGCAGCCGCGGCAGCCGCCACTCGAACACCACCTGGCGCGCATCGGGATCCGCTGCCGGGTCGACGAGCGCGTGCAGCACCGTCGCGACGTCGAGCGAGTACGAGCCGATCATGGTCGACGCGAGCCCGGCCGCGAGCACGATGAGCGCGAGCACCGCGCTGACCCACAGCGCGCGAACGGGAACGCGGCCGGAGGCGCGCGGCCCCGCGATCCACACCTCGCGGCGGCCGCGGTCGATGTGCACGTTCGGCCGGCTCACAGCTCCACCACCCGCCTGCGGCGCACGAGCGCGACGAGCACCGGCGCGCCGATGATGCCGGTGACGATCCCGACCCGCAGCTCCCCGTTCGGCAGCGCGATGCGGCCGAGAATGTCGGCGATGAGGAGGAACACGGGCCCGACGATCACGGAGTACGCGAGCACCCACCGCTGATCGGGCCCCGTGAACCAGCGCACGGCGTGCGGCACCATGATCCCGACGAAGGCGATCGGGCCCGCCGCGGCGACGCTCGTGCCGGCGAGGAGGGTGACCGCGAGCACCACGAGCACGCGGGTCGCGGCGATGCGCGTCCCGAGCGCTCCGGCGAGCTCATCGCCGAGCGCCAGCGCGTTGAGCGAGCGTGCGCAGGCGAAGCCGAGCGCGAGCCCCGCGAGGATCAGCGGGCCGGCCCACGCGAGCTGGTCGAGCGTGCGGCCGCCAACCGAGCCGACGCCCCAGAACCGCATCACCTGCAGCGTGCTGTGGTGCTGGAGCACGATCGCCGTGGTGAGGCCGGTGCACGCGGCGCCGAGCGCCACACCGGCGAGCGTGAGCTTCGCCGGCGTTCCCCCGGAGGGGCCGAGCGAACCGAGCAGTGTCACGAGCACGGTGAGCGCGAGCGCGCCGAACAGCGCGAAGGGCACGTATGCACCCGGCGCGGTGAGCCCGAGCACCCCGACCGCGAACGTCACCGCGAGCGAGGCCCCGGCGTTCACGCCGAGGATGCCAGGGTCGGCGAGCGGGTTGCGTGTGAACGCCTGGATGAGCGCACCGCAGACGGCAAGCGCCGCCCCAACGAGCACGGCGAACACCGTGCGCGGGAACCGGAGCTCCAGCACGGTGAGGTGGAGCGGGTTCTCGGCGTCGAAGGACGCGAGCGCCGCAAGCACCGTCGCCGGGTCGATCGCCTTCGCCCCCACCGCCAGCGAGGCGATCACCGCGGCGGTGAGGAGCACCGCCGCGGTGATGAGCCCCGTTGCCCGAGCGATCACTTCCCGGTGATGGTGGGGGTGCCCTGCAGCGCGTTCGCGAGGTCCTCGACGTACTGCGGCAGGATGTACTGCAGCGAGAGCACCGTCGGGGCGCTGATCGCCGAGGCGGCGGCCTGATCGGTGTAGATCACGTACGACTGCTCGGCGATGGGCTCCCACTGCGAGACCACCGCGTGCTCGACCGTGTACTTCGCCTCCGCGGCGCTGCCGCCCCACGCGCCGAAGAGGTCAGCGTCAACGTCGCCGAGCTGCTCGAGGCTCACGCCCGTGTACCAGTTGTCGCCCTCCGCGGTGCTCAGGAAGGTGTCCATCGCGGAGGTGGAGGTGAAGCCCAGCTCCTCCGTGATGCGCACGCGTGGATCGTAGTTGAGGTACACGCCGAGGTCGGTGCCGCCCTCGGTGAGGGTGAGGCCCCACACGAACGACTTGTCCGCGAACTCGGGGTGCGCGTCGGCGAGGGAGGTCACGAGCTCCTCGGTCTCGGCGACGAGTTCCTCGGCCCGCTCGTCCTCGGACATCGCGGTGCCGAGCGTGCGCGTCATGTCCTCCCACGTGCTCGGATCCCACGGCCGCGTGAGGTAGGGCAGGGTCGGAGCGATGTCGCTCAGTCGCTCGTACTCCACGTCGCTGACGCCCGAGTACAGGCTCACAATCAGATCGGGATCGAGCGCCTTGATCGCCTCGTAGTTCGGGCCCTCCTCCGCGTACGGGATGATCTCGGGTGTCTCGCCGTACTCGGCCATCACGTAGTCCTCGAACCACGGCTGGAAGCCGCTCTCGTCCGCGCCCCACACCTCCTCGATCCCCACCGGGTTCGTGCCGAGCGCCGCAACGATGTCGGGGCTCATCCACCCGAGCGCGACGATCCGCTTCGGCTTTGCGGGGATCGTGGTGCTGCCGTGCGCGTGCTCGATCACGACGGCGTCACCGACGGGGGCCGGCTCGGCCGCGTCGGCTCCCGGTGCGCTCGGCGCGCACCCGGTGAGTGCGAGCGCGGCTGCGGCGAGCAGCGCGGTGAGGCCAGCGGCCCGTCGGATCTGGGGGCGCGCGAACGCGTGCGGCATGGTTCTCCTTCGGCAGAGTGAGCGGGTGGGGCGAGCCGGTACACGCCGGAGTACCGACGTCTGATGTAGGGAAGGCTCACCTAACTCATCAAGCGTACGATCGCCGCGCGCGCCCGTGTGTTGCCGAGTGGACGAGTTCTATTGCGAATCCGACACTCGCGCGCTACCGCCAGTAGCTGCGCTGCGCCGAGTCCGCCCTGGCGCGCGCGACGTACTGCCGCGGGCTCACGCCGAAGCGCGTCTTGAACGCGGCGGAGAACGCGCTCGTCGAGTCGTAGCCGCTCTGCTGGCCCGCGAGACCGATGGGCTCCCCCGCAACGATGCGCCGCGCTGCGGCGGTCATGCGGACGCCAGCGCGCCACTGCCCGAAGCTCATCCCGATGTCGCTCGTGAACACGCGCAGCACGGTGCGCTCGTGCAGGCCGTGCCGCGCGAAGAGCTCGCGCGCGGTGCACCGATCCCCCGGCTCGGCGAGCACCGCCTCGACGAGCCCGCGCACGCGCTCATCGGCGGGGACCGGAACCTCGCCCACCTCCTCGGCCACGTGGTGCGCCGGCAACTGCAGCAGCTCGATCAGCGTGCCCTGGATGCGGATGCGCAGCTCGGGATCCATGTCATTCGACGCGAGATGGAGCAGCATTTCCTGCACCGCGCGTGGCACGGCCACCCGGCTCACCTCGGTGACCGGCGCCCCCAGCGCGCCGTCCGGCAGGTAGGTGTAGCAGCCGGTCGCGTCGGCCTCGTGCCGCGCGGTGTGCGGAGTGTGCGGCGGGAGCCAGATCCCCTGCCCGGGGCCGAGCTGCCACATGGCGCCCTCGAGGTACACCCAGACGGTGCCGCGATAGCACCACGCCAGCATGGCCTCCGGGTGCGTGTGCGGCGGCGCGATGGGGCGATCGGTGGGCACGTCACCGTCGCGCACCACACCGGTCGTCAGAAGATATGGATCGCGAATCGCCGGCGGGCGTGCCCCACTGCTGGCCCAGTCGGGCTGGCGATACGCATTCATCAGATGATGATCGTAGCAGCGCGCTAGATCCACCCCTGCTGCCAGGCGTGCTCGGCCGCGTCGTGGCGGTTCGACACACCGAGCTTCGTGATCGCGGCCGACAGGTAGTTGCGCACCGTGCCCGGCGAGAGGAAGAGCTGCTCGGCGATGTCCTGCACGCTCGCGGTGCCGCGCGAGCCACGCGTGGCGCGCAGCACATCGAGCTCGCGCTCGGTGAGCGGGCAGCGCTCGGCGGTGAGGGCGGCCGCCGCGATCTCCGGGTCGATGTAGCGCTTCCCCGCGGCGACATCGCGGATCACATCGGCGAGCTCGCCAGCCGGGGTGGACTTCGGCACGAAGCCGGCGACCTGTGCGGCGAGCGCGCGGCGCAGCACACCAGGGCGCGCGTGCCGCGTGACGATGATCACGCGGGTCTCGGGCAGCGCCGCGATGATGCGCTCGGCGGCCTCGATCCCGTCGGCGCGCGGCATCTCAAGGTCGAGCAGGCAGATGCGGGGACCACACTCGAGCGCGCGCTCGACCGCCTGCTCGCCGTCGTCGGCGCCCGCGACCACCTCGATGTCTGGCTCGAGCCCGAGCAGGGCCTCCAGCGCGCCTCGGATCAGGTGCTCATCGTCGGCGATCAGCAACCGAATCGGATCGGCCGCCTCGCGCACCGTGGTGTCGGTCATCGCGCTCCTCCATTCGGCACCCAGGCCGTCAGTTCGAACCGGGCCGCTGGCGCGCCCGGCCCCGCTTCGGTTGCGGTGGCGCGCTCGGCGACCACCGCGCTCAGCGTCCCGCCGACCGCGGCGAGCCGCTCGCGCAACCCGGCAAGCCCGGACCCCGGCACGGCGCCGTCGCCGGATTCGCTCGGCTCGGATCCCACGCCGTTGTTGCTCACCAGCAGCAGGAAGCCGCCCCTCGCCCGCGTGAGCGTCAGCTCGGCCTCGCTCGCCTGCGCGTGGCGGAGGATGTTCGTCGTCGCTTCACGCACGGCGAACGCGAGCACGCGCTGCAGCTGCGGGTCCGTCGGCATCCCCGTGACCGTCAGCCGGCACTCCGCCCCGGCGAGCGTCAGCACATCGCTCGCGTTCTCGAGCTCCTCCGTGAGCCCCACCTCGCGCAGCCCGGCGACGAGCGACCGCGTCTCCTCCATCGCCTCTTTCGCGATAAGCCGGATCTCCCCCACCTGCGCGGCCGCCTGGGCCGGCGCGCTCGCGAGCGTGCGCTCAGCAAGCTCGGCCTTCAACGCGATCACCTGCAGGTGGTGGCCCTGGATGTCGTGCAGATCGGACGCGAAGCGCAGCCGCTCCTGCGTCACCGCGAGGTCGGCGGCGAGGTGACGGGCCTCGTCGAGGCGGCGCACCACCTGCCACACCCAGAGGCTCGTGAGCAGCATCAGCGGGAACAGGAGCCCGTACAGCACCACGAGCCAGTGCAGTGGGCCCTCGTGCGCGAGCAGCACCCCGGGCTCGCGCAGCTCGTGCGCGAGCAACGGCACGAGCGTGAGTAGCAGCAGGCCGAACAGCATGAGCCAGCGGCGCGGCCGGCGCACCCAGCACGCGAGGAGCGTGCCCGAGAACCACAGCTGTACCGCGGCGAACACCGCGATGCTGGGGTCGAGGAACGCGAGCGCCCAGGCGGCCCCAGCGGTGAGCATGAGGAGCAGGGACCAGGTGCGCGGCGGCGCAGCGGCGGTCTCAGCGTCTCGGAGGAACCAGGCAACCCGGAGTCGCACCCCGGCGCACACCACGGCCAGCACGACACAGACTCCGAGCAGCGGGTCGGGCCGATCAAGCACGCGCACGAGCGTATCGCCGACGATGCTCAGGTCAATGATGAGAAACAGGAACACGATCGAGCCGAGCGTGTAATTCCAGGTCGCGGTGACGCCGGCGCCAGGAGCTTGCGTTGGGGAGGCTTCAGTCACGCGTCCAGCCTAGGCGGCGGCGCGCGCTCGGCAGCGCACTCGGGCCACCGTGTGACAGATGTCACGGGTGGATCCTGCGGGACGCACCCCACGGGGTGACACGGCGGCACTGGGGCTCAGCGCGCAGGCCCGAAACGATAGAACCATCACCGCTCCAACCGAAAGGCTGTCATGATCACCACCCTGCAAGACTTCACCGCGTCGCTCCCCGAGGTACTCCAGTGGCTCGGCGTGCTGCTCGTGTCGGCGATCCCCTTCGTTGAGTCCTACTTCGGCTCGGCGATTGGCGTGCTGATCGGACTGAGCCCCGTCCTCGCGATCGGGGTCGCCGTGATCGGCAACATCATCTCCATGCTGATCTTCGTCCTCACCGCGCACGGCGTGCGCACCCAGGCGACCAAGGGGCGCGACGCGACGCCGCTGAGCCCGCGCCGCGCGAAACTGAAGCAGCGCTTCGACCAGTACGGGGTCCCCGGCGTGAGCCTGCTCGGCCAGCTCATCCTGCCGAGCCAGATCACCTCTGCGGCCATGGTGTCGTTCGGGGCCGCGAAGAACCAGGTGATCCTGTGGCAGATCATCTCGATCATCCTCTGGGGCACGGTGTTCGGCGTGCTCGCCGTGCTCGGTGTCGCGGTGCTGCGCTGAGGCAGCACCGCGATGCCCGCACTACGAGCTGCGTCGGCGGGCGCCTGCCGCGGCGAGCACCGCGCCGGCGCCGAGAAGCAGCGCGGCACCCCCCAGCAGGATCCAGGCCTGCTCGGCGCCGCCGGTCTGCGCAAGCGCACTGCCGGCCTTCGCGCCCTGGGTCTCGGGTGCCACGGTGGCACCGTCGTCGGTGCCACCGTCGGTTTCGCTCTCGGTGCCTCCGTCAGTACCGCGGTCCGGCTCGTCCGCAGCGATGATCGCGGTCACCGTGGCGGAGCTGCGCAGCAGCCCCTGCTCGGCCGGCACGAATCGCAGGTTGATCTCGTGCGTTCCCACGGGCAGACCGGCGAGCGCAGAGGTGCCCGCACCGTCGGATACCATAAACGGTTCGCCCAGCGGCTCGTCACCCACGAACACCTGCACGGTGCCACTCGGATGGAGGGTCTCAGCGGGAGCAGCGTTCGCACCGTCGCGTCGCGCAGCAGGCTCGGGGTCGGGACCCGGCTCGTCCTCCAGAATGGAGACCGACACGGCGACCGTCGCGGGGTGCGCCGGGGTGCCACGCAGTTCAGACTGCGCGGGGGTGAGCACGGTCTCCACCGCGCGAACGTTCACCTCCGTCGGTGCGATCTCAGCACCGCCGAAGCCGGGGGCCGGGAAGTAGCGCGCTGACACCTGGTGCCGGCCTGTGGTGAGTCCGCTCAGCGACGCTTCGAAGCGTGAGATGCCATCGCCCGGCGTTGCGTCGCGATCATCGCTCGACGCCTCGGCGAAGAAGACCTCGCCGTCGACGAGGATCTCGATCCCGCCGCGCGGGTCGATCCGGGAGCCCGGCTCGGTGGAGCGGACCGCAAGTTGAGCGGTCACCGTGTCGAGCGCGCGCACCTGGAGCGCGGAGAGGCTGAGCTGCGCGCTGGTCCCGTGAACTCGCGCGCCGAACTTGGCCGGCTCTGATGCTGAGGGTGCCCAGTTCCCCGCAGCATCGCCGGTGTAGGCGACGACGAGTTCTTTCACGCCCCATGGCACGTCCGCCTGCGCGAAGCGAACGGCCCCGTCGGCGGCCACTGCTGCGCGCTGCACCGGTGAACCGTCGGCGAGCAGCTCCGCGGTGCCCGAGATGCCCGGCGTCGGCGAAGTCACCTGCGCGGTCACGTCGATGGGGGTGAACGCTGCGGGCGCGTCCGGCATCTCGACGATGGCCGTCTGCGTCGGCGCCTGGGCGACCGTGATTGTGGTCCCAGCGCTGACCGAGGGCAGCGCCCCTGGCAGGCCAGGGGCATCGCTCTCCGACCCGGCGAAGCGCGCGGTCAGCGTTGCGCTCCCCGCGCCCGGCATGACACTCACGGGGAAAATCGAGGAGACTTTCGTGCTGCTCCGCGGAAGCAATAGAACACTCGAGCCGATTTTCGTTTCGTCGAGGTAGAAATCGATCGGCTTGCCGATGATTATCGACGGGCCGAGCAGCTCAACGGTGGCGCTCACAGTGAGGAGGTCGCCGTACGTCGCTGGCATCTTGTCGACCGACAGCGTTGTCGCGGTCTCTGAGCGAGGGGCCGGCTCCTGCTGGACGACCGTGACGGCCAGTGCCGGGCTTGCCTGGCCGAGCCCGGCACAGCCGAGCGCGAGCGCGGAGGCCACGAGCAGCGCGAGGGATCGTGGGCATGAAGATTTCTGGGTCATGCCCAGAGCGTACGTGCGCGTGCTCCCCCACTCGGCTGCACGTCAGCGAGCGCTGCGCGAACTGCAACGTTTCTGCGCGCGCTGGGGCGCGTCGGGCGCCCGCTTCGCCGCCCCATCCCAAGCGATTCGGCTGCCGCCAGCCCGAATCACCGAAGGCGGCTGGCTTTCGCCGAATCGCTTGGGTTGGCGGGGCGCGGTGAGGCGGGGCGGAGCGCGAGGTGCAGGATCGGGTAGGGCCGGCCGTCGCCGTCGTGCTCGCTGCGCCCCACCCGCGCGAAGCCCCGGCTCAGGTAGAAGCCGAGCGCGCCGGGGTTCTGCTCATTGACGTCCACCGCCGTGACCCCGAGCTGCGCGACCGCGTGATCGAGCAGCGCACCGCCGATGCCGCGGCCGCGCACAGGGTCGGCGACGAAGAGCATCTCCAGTGACCCATCGGCGACGCCCGCGAAGCCGACCGGCGCCCCGTCCAGCTCGGCGACCACCAGAGTGACCGCCGGGAAGTAGGCAGCGGGCAGCAGCGCGTCGATGCGCGCGAAGTCGGCCGGGTCAAGGAAGTCGTGCGTTGCGCGCACCGCGCTCCGCCAGATCTCCTGGAGCGCCGGGTACTCCACCGCACCACGGCAGGGGCGGATGGCTGGGCGATTCGCTGTCGAGTGCACCCATCGATCCTGCGCTGATTTTCCGACGCAGTCAAACGCCGCGCCACGCCCGGGATGTACGCTGGACGGATGTCCCATCTTGATCTGTCTTCGATCAGCTACGGGCTTCCCGATGGCCGGCCGCTCCTCAACAGCGTCTCGCTGCGCGTCGGCGACGGCGAACGGCTCGCGCTCATCGGCGCGAACGGCGCGGGGAAGTCGACCCTGCTGCGCATCGCGCTCGGCGAGCTGACGCCCGACGAGGGAGCGGTCGCGCGCACCGGGACGCTCGGGGTGATGCGGCAGTTCCTCACCGGAGCGTCGGTGCGTGATCTCCTCCTCGACGTCGCCGCGCCGGAGATCCGCGAGGTGAGCGCGCGCGTCGCCGCCGCCGAGCAGCGCATGGCGGAAGTCGGTTCCGAGGCCTCGCAGATGTCGTACGCGAACGCGCTCGTCGCCTGGGGCGAGGTGGGCGGCTACGACGCCGAGGTGTTCTGGGACGTCTGCACGCAGGCCGCGCTCGGCCTCCCGTTCGAGCGGGCGGCGAGCCGGCCCGTCGACACGCTCTCCGGCGGCGAGCAGAAGCGGCTCGTGCTCGAGGCGCTCATTCGCGGCCCGCACGGCCTCCTCATCCTCGACGAGCCAGACAACTTCCTCGACGTGCCAGGCAAGCGCTGGCTTGAGGATCAGCTGCGCGCCTCCGGGAAGGGCGTGCTCTTCGTGAGCCACGACCGCGAGCTCCTCGCCCGCTCGGCCACCTCGATCGCCACGCTCGAGCTCGGGGCCGCCGGCAGCACGGCCTGGATCCACGCCGGCAGTTTCGCGAGCTACCACGCGGCGCGCGACGCCCGCTTTGCACGGCTCGACGAGCTGCGCCGCCGCTGGGACGAGGAGCACGCAAAGCTCAAGGCCCTCGTGCTCATGTACAAGGAGAAGGCCGCGTACAACGACGGGATGAGCTCGCGCTATCAGGCGGCCCAGACGCGCCTCGCGCGCTTCGAGGAGGCCGGCCCGCCCCACGAGCAGCCGCGCGAGCAGCGCCTCGAGATGCGACTCTCGGGCGGGCGCACCGGCAAGCGCGCGGTGGTCTGCGAGCAGCTGGAACTCACCGACCTCATGTTCCCGTTCGACGCCGAGGCCTGGTTCGGCGACCGCGTCGCGGTGCTCGGCGCGAACGGATCGGGGAAGTCGCACTTCCTGCGGCTGCTCGCCGCGGGCGGCAGCGATCCCGATCTCGAGCACGAGCCGGTGGGCGATCTCGACATCGAGCCGGTGGCGCACACCGGGCGCGCGCGGCTCGGGGCGCGGGTGCGCCCCGGCTGGTTCGCGCAGACGCAGCGGCGCCCCGACCTGGCCGGTCGCACGCTGCTCGAGATCCTGCACCGCGGCGACGAGCACCGAGCCGGGCGGGATCGCGAGGCCGCGGCCCGCGCCCTGGCGCGCTACGAGCTCGCGCAGTCCGCGGAGCAGGCCTTCGACTCGCTGTCCGGCGGGCAGCAGGCGCGCTTCCAGATCCTGCTGCTTGAGCTCGCCGGCGCGACGCTCCTACTGCTCGACGAGCCGACCGACCACCTGGATCTCCAGTCGGCCGAGGCGCTGCAGCAGGCGCTCGCCGCGTTCGAGGGCACCGTCATCGCGGTGACGCACGACCGCTGGTTTGCGCGCGACTTCGACCGCTTCTGGGTGTTCCAGGAGGACGGTGAGGTCGTCGAGTCGCCGACGCCGGTGTGGGACGAGGGGCGGGTGCAGCGCGCACGCTGACGCTACGGGATGGGCACCGCCCGCTCCTCGCCGATCTGCTTCATGACCATCGTCGAGGTGAGCCGCTGGACCCCGGGCAGGCCCGTCAGCGTCGTGTCGAAGAACTGCTGGTAGTCGGCAAGATCCCGCGCGAGGACCCGGAGCAGGTAGTCGGGCTGCCCGAACAGGCGCTGCGCCTCAACGATGCTCGGCAGTTCGGCGACGGCCGCCTCGAACGCCGCGATCACCTCGAGCGCGGTGTGCTGCATCGTGACGAACACGATCGCCTCGAAGCTGAGCCCAACGGCCTCCGGCGCGACGATCGCGCGGTACCCCAGGATCGCGCCGGATCGCTCGAGCTCTTTGAGTCGGCGATGGCACGCCGACAGGCTGAGGCCCACCCGCGCGGCGAGGTCGGTCGCGGTGATCCGCCCATCCTCCTGGAGGATCGAAAGGATCTCCCGGTCAAGTGTGTCCATGTGGAAGATTCTGCCAGCACTTCCCGCGATTCGCTCGAAGAAGCGGAGCACATTTCGCCGAATTCTCCGTACAGTCTTCACGCGGGCGCAGCACGGCGCACGCACGGCGAACCGGAGACGCAATGGATGGCACCCTCGTACTGCAGTTCTGGGCCGTCGCGGTACTCCTCGCGCTGACCCCCGGCCCGGACTGGGCGTTCGCGATCTCCACCGGGCTCCGCTCGGGCGCGGTCGTGCCGTCGGTGCTCGGCATGGCCGCCGGCTACATCGTGATGGTCGCGGTGCTCGCGCTCGGCGCTGGCGCGCTCATCACGGCGTTCCCGATCCTCCTCACTGCGCTCACGGTGCTCGGCGCCGCGTACCTCGTCTTTCTCGGGGTGGGCACGCTCCGCGCTCCGGCGCAGGCGTTTGGGGACACCGCGGCGGCGCCGGGCGGCAGCTTCCTCAGCCAGTTCCTCCGCGGTGCCGGCGTGAGCGGCTTCAACCCGAAAGGGCTGCTCCTCCTCCTCGCGGTGCTCCCCCAGTTCACGTCCCCGCTCACGCCGTGGCGGCCGGAGGCGCAGATGTTCGTGCTCGGGCTGCTCTACGTCGCCACCATCATCGTCATCTACTTCGCGATCGCACACGGCTCGCGCCGCGTCCTCGGTGCCCGGCCACGCGCAGCCCTCGTGATCACGCGGGTGGCCGGCGTCTCGATGATCGGGATCGGCCTGCTGCTCGTCGCCGAGCAACTCGCCCCGCTGCTCGCGTAGCGGCACCGCACCGCACCGCCAACCATGGCCGGCGTCGCCACGCTGGCGCTCGGGTGGTGCGGTGCCGCTTCGTTTCGGCGGAATCGCGCGCTACGTCGCGGGGTCCGCCGCCACGGCAGGCGGCGTCGAGTTGCCGCGAACCGTCCAGAACCAAGAGTGCCGCCACAGCTCCCACTCCCACTTGGGCGTTGCCGCGTTGATATTCACGATGTCCCACTTGTAGATGCGCAGCTTGCCCGAGAACTTCGCCTCAGCTGACGCCCACGCACCCACGGCGAGGCTCAGGTTATGCGTGTCCGGTGGCGTGACCGTGTCGGTCAGGGTGCCAGAAATGTTGGCGCGCGGCTTCACAAGCAGCTGCGGTCCGGCTACACCGTAGATGAGCGTCTCGGTCTTCAGCGTTGGCCCGACAGCCACGGCGCCGGAGACTTCGGGCGCGATTTTGCCGTTCAGTGCGCGAACCGTCGGCGCAGTCATCTTCGCGCTACTCTGACCTTCCACCGTGGTGATCCCATTCGCCGAGCTGTAGCGAAAGCCCTGCGTGATCGTCCGGTCATAGCGCAGGTTCGTCACGTGCACGTTCGCCTGGATACTCGCTTCCGCGTCGATCGTCAGCGTCACGTAGTTCTTGACGACGATGGGGATCGGGCCGAGGTACACGGTGAACGACCCGACCTCGGTGCGCTTCAGCGGTTCGAGGAGGGTCACCTCGCGCTTGGCGGAACCGTTCGCCGCGATCTCGACCCCCACCCCGGCGGCAACTTCCGCCTGCACGGTGAAGTCATTCACACGCACACCGGCGGGGACCACCTTCAGTTTCCTGATCAGCGTGACGTCAAGCGCGATGTGCACATCGGCCTTCGCCTTCACCTCCGCGCTGATCATCGCTTCGAAGAGCCCATCGACCGGGTGATCGGTGATGCGGGTCAGAATGTTGTCGACGTCTGTTTTCTTCGCGTTCGTCATCGTACGAACGATCACGTTACTCTTGCCACCGCCGTCACCAACGAGCAGGTAGAACACCGGGTTCACTTCGAGTGCGGCTGCTGTGTCCCAGGAGTTGCCAGCGCGCGCCGAGTCCTCCGCACGCACCGCGGCACCGCTCGGCTCATGGCCGAAGACCGCGTCTTCGCCCGTGACGAGTTCGCCCGTTCCTCCGCGCTCGTTCTCGTACGTCACGTCGTCGCGAGTGAGGGTCTCCCCCGTCTCAGGGTCGGTGATCGTCACCTCAAGCGGATCGTCACCGGCCTCTCCGGCGAGCGGCGCGAGGGACTCGAGGTCCGGACCGACGGTGTCGGCGTTGAACTCAAGCTCCTCATCGATCGCAGCGTTGAGCACCACGTCACCGAGAGCGGCCTCGGTGGTACGGACGAGCCAGTCGGTGCCGCGCAGTTCAATGCTCGCGATCCGCCCAAGGAACCCATCCGGCAGTCCGGGGGTGGCCTGGGAGACGATGACGCTGTCGAGCATGAGCTCAGCGGGGAGTTCCGCAAAACGCACCACGCGCGGGTCGCTCGTGGCGTCCATGACCGGGCCGTCCGCGCCGTTGACCACGAGTGCGTTCTCGTTCACGGTCGCGGCCTCCTCGGTGACCGCGGTGATCTGCAGCTCAATATTCGTGGCGGTGCGCGCCCCGGCACGGTCGACCAGGGTCACGGTGTAGCGGTATCGGCCGTCGAGCGGCGCGCCGACCGCGGTGGTGAAGCGCAGCTCCCCGTCATCGGTGACCACGACGTCGGCGTTGCCGATGTACCCGTCCTGGCCGATCTCCTCCGGGTAGTCCGCCGGGTTGAACCCGGGGGCATCCACACCTGCAATCGCAACCTCGACGTGATCAACGTTCTCGTCGCCTGCGCTGAGCGAACCCGCCAGCTCGAAGAAGCCGTTCTCATTCAGATCGATCGCGGCACCGTTTCGCTGCGAGTCGATCACGACGGCGGCCGCGGTGTTCGCACCCGGTGTCGCCTCGCCCAGGTACTCACCGATCAGGTGCAGGCCGACATCGGCGGTGCCCCGGTTGAGGTGCAGCCGCTCGACCTCACCCGCTGGAGCGAGCAGCAGCTGCGGAATCGCACCCGCCGCCGCGTCGACCACCACCCCTTCCGGGCGGCCCGTCGGTGCCGCGCCGAAGTCGAGCAGCGCTGGCTCGCTTCCCGGGGTCGCCTGCGCGAGCACGAGGACATACCCACCCTCGCTCGTGTCGCCGATGGGCACCTCCGCAGCGCGCGGGCCCACCGTGGTCGTGAACTCCACGTCACGGTCGCTCGCGAGGTCGAAGCCGCCCGTCACGTTCACCCGGGAGTGGAACTCGTCGGCGTTCGGCATCCAGCCGAGCACGTCCATGCGCAGCTGGGCGTCGCCCCCGTCGATCTCCGCACGGACGAGCCCCTGCGCATCCGGGGTCACCACGGTGGTGAGCGAGGTGATGCCTGCTGGCAGGTGCAGGGTGGCGCCGTCCAGGGTGACGTTTGCTGCGCGCTGCAGCTCGAGGGTGAGCGCGGCGTACACGGCACGCACATCAGCGGTGGGCACGCCTCCCTCCCCGGTGACGCCGATGTCCATCGGGCGGCCGGGCGCAAGCCCCGCCCCGCCCAGTCCGGCCACGCTGTCGGCTCGAGTCACCGGGGCGTCGAGCGTGATCGTGGAGCCCGGGGTCCCCGCTTCGAGCAGCGTGCCGTCCTCGCCGATCCGCGGCGCGCTGCCCGCAAGGCCTGCGATGACCTCGACGCGTGCGTCGGTATTTGCGGACGCCCAGAGCGATGCCGTGCCATCGGTGACGCGCAGCAGCGAGGTCGTCGATGCCGCCTCGCCAGCTGGCACGGTGAGGATCGCAACCGGGTGTTCGGCCGTGCCCGTGAATACGGTGCGCGGCGCGTCGGACGCAGCGAGCGAGACGCGCACGAGCGCGCCAGTGTTCCCGGCCGCGAGTCCGGGCAGCGCGACGCGAGCGCCGGCAGTGGCGCCGAGTCCTGCGCCCCACCCGAGTGAACTCTCGGCCGCGGGCAGTCGATCCGATACGGGGGTGAAGATGTCTTTCGCCGCGGCGACCTCGCGCAGGTCGGAGGGCATGGCGAGTGCTGGCGATGCGACCGCGGTGGCGAAGCCGCCAGCAAGGGCGACCGCCGCGGTTGCCGCGAGCAGGCGATTCAGCGTCGGCTTCGGGCTCATGCGCGGGGCTCCTCGGTGTCGGTGATGTCGGCGGCGAGCGCGCGTCGCGTCTGTGCGGTGCGGATGGCGAACGTGGCCCCGCCGGTGACGAGCAGTAGTGCGGCCAGGATCCCCATCGAGAGCAGTGTCTGGTCACCCGTGGTGGCGAGCGGTCCGCTGGCCGATCCGCCAGAGCCTCCCGGCGTCACACCCCCGGTGCCTGCGTCGTCGGTCCCGGTGTCATCGGTGCCGGAGCCGTCCGTGCCCGAGTCATCCGTCTGCGTCCTCAGTTCAACACGGGTGGCATCGAGCACTACCCCAGCGTCGGTGGCGAAGGTGAGCGCGAGTACGGGCCTCGCCGCGAGCGCCGCGTCGGTGGCGGTGACCGTTGCGGTCAGCGTGCCCGGCGTCGCGGCGGTGCGGAAGCCGGCGCCGGAGACGGTGGGGGCCCAGGTGGCGGCGCGGGGGGCGTTGGTTCCGGAGGTGAGGACCAGCTCGACATCTGCCGGGGCTGCGCCCTCGAGGTCCGCCCACACCTGCGTGGTGCCAGCGGGAGCCTCTTCGCTCAGAGTGATGGGCTTGGGTGCGGGCGCGGCGGAGGCGGCCGGTGCCCCAGCTCCCGCGAGGCCGGCCCCGAGCAGCAGCGCGAGGAGTCGGCCGGTGGCGAGCAATGATCTTGTTTCAGATGCTTTCACCCGAGCAACGTAGCAAGCGTGCGGTGCGGCCAAACCGGGTGCGCCGGGAAGGCGTCGCAAGCTGACACTAAAGGTGCGCGTTCTGCTCACTCAGCGGTGGGCACCTCGGCGTCCTGGGAGGTGCGCGCGTACGCCTGTCGCTCCTGCTCGAGCATGAGGCGGTATTCGGCGGCCAGGGACATCTCCGTGGTCGCAGCTCGGGCGCGGGACGCGGGAGCGGCCGCGCCGGAGGGCTCCGCTGCCGCTGCGGGGGCGGCCAGGGGCGAGGTCGCTCGGCGCGCGGTCGCGGGATACCGCTGCGCACCACGCACAGATCTGGGGCGAGATGTGTTCATGCGAGCACGCTAACAAGCCCGGTCCAGAATGCAGAGGGGTCCACCACCAAGGGGACGCAAGCTGACGCCAAAGGTGCGCGATTTGCTCGCAGAGCTGAAAGTTCTCCGAGCGCGGGCTAGCGTTCTGCGCGGCCGAAGCGCCAGTACCCCATGAACGCCACCGCCTCGCGCGGCATGCCGCGCTCGGCGACGAGCTCGCGCCGGATCCGCTTGATCGCGTCGGCCTCACCGGCGAGCCAGGCGTATGCGCGGGCCGAGCGGGCGTCGTCCTCCGCCGGCATGCCCGTCTCCGGGTCGATCCCCGGCACCTCCCAGAGCACGGTCGCGTCGAGGTCGACGTCCTCGAGCTCGGGGCTGGCCGTCGGCCCCGACCGAGCGCGCGCCGCGGGGGCAAAGGCGGGATCGTCGAGCGCACGCACCGCGTCGACCAACGCATCGCCCGGGTGCCGTCCGCCGCGCTCGTGCACCTCGACCGTCACCCCGTCGGTGTCGCCCAGCAGCGCGACGTCGCGCGGATCTCCCAGTTCGAGCAGCACGCGCACCGAGGCCGCAGCGTCGAGATCCTCGAGGATCGCCGCGATGGCGGGAAGCGAGCTCTCGTCGCCCACGAGCAGCAGCCGCGTCGCGTCCCGCGGCGGCAGCCACCCCACCGCGCGAGTGTTCGCCGAGTATGCCCCGTTCGGCCCAACGATCGCTGCGAGGTCGCCCGGCCTCGCAGCGGCGGCCCACGCCGCGGCCGGCCCCGGGTTCGGGTGCCACGCGAAGTCGATCACGAGGCTCGCGGGCTCCCCGGTCGCGGGGTTCGCGCGGCGCAGCAGTCGGGGCGTGTAGGTGCGCATCGGCGGCTGCTCGGCCGCGCTCAGCGCGCACCACGCGGCGTACCAGTCCCCGCCGCCGTGCAGCTCGGGGAGCACCCCTCGCGCATCGGGAAGCAGGAGCTTGACGCGCTGGTCGATGCCGACGAAACCGAACTCGTCGAGCTCGTCCCCCGTGAACTTGACGCGCACGAAGCCGGGGGTCACCCGCTCCGCCGCGGCAACGCGGACGCGGAACAGGCGGTACGCGCCGAGCCCGCTCATGCGGCGCTCCGGGCAGCGCCGATCGGCACAATCATGGGGGTGCCGGCCACCGGGTCTGGGCAGACCACCGTCTCCAGCCCGAACACCTCGCGCACGAGCTCCACCGTGACGATGTCCGCTGGGCTGCCCTGCGCGACCACGGCGCCGCCCGACATGGCGATCAGGTGGTCCGCGTAGCGGGTGGCGAGATTCAGCTCGTGCAGCACGACCACCACCTGCGTTCCGCGCTCGCGCGACAGCCGCACGAGCAGCTCCAGCACGTCGACCTGGTGGGCGAGGTCAAGGTAGGTGGTCGGCTCGTCGAGCAGCAGGATCTCCGGTTCCTGGGCGAGCGCCATCGCCACCCAGGCCCGCTGCCGCTGCCCGCCCGAGAGCTCGTCGACGCCCCGCTCAGCGAACTCGCTCATGCCGGTGAGTTCGAGCGCTTCCGCGACCACCGCGTCGTCGCCGGCGCCGCGCCGGCCCAGCGCGCCGCGGTGCGGGGTGCGGCCGCGGTCGACGAGCTCGGCCACGGTGATCCCGTCTGGCGCGATGGGGGCCTGCGGCAGGAGCCCGACCGTGCGGGCCACCTGCTTCGTGGAGAGCTGCGCGATCCGCTGCCCGTCGAGCAGCACCGCGCCCCCGCGTGGCCGCAGCAGTCGCGCGAGCGCGCGCAGGAGCGTCGACTTGCCGCACCCGTTGCCGCCGACGATCATCGTGACGCCGCGGTCCGGCAGGGTGAGGTCGAGCCCATCGATCACCGGGGCCGTGTCGTAGCCGACCACCAGTTCGCGGGCTTGGAGCGTGTGCGTCATACGCGTGTGCGTCCTCTCATGAGCAGGAACAGCAGGTAGGGGGCGCCGAGGATCCCGGTGACGACGCCGACGGGGAGCACGGCGGGCGTGAGATGCTGCGCGAGCACATCCCCGCCGAGCACCAGCAGGGCGCCGACGAGCGCGGCGGCGAGCGGGACGGTCTCCGCGCGGCGCACGAGGCGCATCGCGATCGGGCCGGCGAGGAACGCGACGAACGCGATGGGACCGGTGAGCGACGTGGCGACCGCGATGAGCAGCACGCCGCAGAGCACGATGCTGAGCCGCGCCACCGGCACGCGCACGCCAAGCGCCGCTGCGGTGTCGTCCCCCAGCCGGAGTGGGTGCAGCCGGGAGGCGATGAGCAGGCCGGCGGCGATGAGCAGCGCGAGCACCGGCAACGTCGGCCCCAGCTGATCCCAGAGGCTGCGGCTGAGCGAGCCGGTGAGCCACACCACGGCGTCCTGCGCGCCCTTCACGTCGCTGCGGGTGAGCACGTAGTTGATCACCGCCTGCAGTGCCGCGGCGAGGGCAATGCCGACCAGCACGAAGCGGATCCCCGAGAGGCCGCGGCGGTACGCGCACACCCACACGATGAGCGCTGCGCCGAGCGCGCCGAGCACGGCAACCCAGGAGACGAGCAGGCCGGAGGCGCCGAACAGGCCGATCGCGATCACGGCCGCGGCGCTCGCCCCAGCGGAGATCCCGATCACGTCGGGGCTCGCGAGCACGTTGCGCAGCATGGTCTGGAACAGGGTCCCGCCGAGCCCGAACGCCATCCCGGCGCCGAGCGCGCCGAGCGCGCGCGGCACGCGCAGCTCGCCGACCACGAAGGAGGCGCCAGGCACGTTCTCGCCGGCGAGCACGCGCAGCACATCGCCGAGCGGCGTCACCGAGTTGCCCCACACGAGCGAGACGACCATGAGCGCGACGATGGCGGCGCCGAGGGCCGCGCAGACGAGCGCATCGCGGCGCACGCGCGCCGCACGGGAGCTGCGCAGCCGCGCGGCGAGCTGCCCGCTCACAGGCCGACCGCCGTGCGTCGCTGCAACAGCACGATGAAGATGGGCGCGCCGACCACCGCCGTCACGATGCCCACCTCCAGGAGGCCAGGACGCGCGATGAGGCGACCGATCACGTCGCAGACGAGGAGGAACGCGGCACCGACGAACGCGGAGAGCGGCACGACCAAGCGGTAGTCGCTCCCCGCGATGAGGCGCACGGCGTGCGGCACGGCGAGCCCGACGAAGCCGATGGGGCCGGCGATCGCTGTCGCCGTGCCGCAGAGCAGCACCGCGGCGAGCGCCGCGAGCCCGCGGACGACGCCGACACGGATCCCGAGACCACGCGCAACATCGTCGCCGAGGGCGAGCCCGTTGAGCCCGCTGGCGCAGACGAGCGCGACCACCGCGCCAACGCCGAGGAAGCCGGCGAGCTGCGCGATCGTGCCGAGATTGCCCGCGGTGAGCGAGCCGATCTGCCAGAACCTGAAGTTCTCGAGCGTCGACTCGTCGGTGATGAGGATCGCGGAGATCACCGACGCGGCGATCGCCGCAACCGCGGCGCCCGCGAGCGCGAGCGTCACGGGGGTGGCCCCTGCGGGGCTCGCGCTCGCCGCGCCGTAGCCGACGAGCACCGCGACCGCGGCGCCGATGAGGGCGCACCACACGATCGCGAGCGGCGCTTCGAGCCCGAGGAGGCTCATCCCGAGCACCACGAAGAGCGATGCGCCGGCGTTCACGCCGAGCAGCCCCGGATCCGCGAGCGGGTTGCGCGCCATCCCCTGCATGAGCGCGCCGCCCACCCCGAGCGCAGCCCCGACGACGAGGCCGGTGACGGTCGTGGGGATGCGCGCGAGCACGGCGGCCTGCTCGATGTTCTCGGTGTTCGGCGCCGTGAGCGCGTCCCACACCGCGGCGAGCGGCACGTCGCGCACCCCGATGGTGAGCGAGAGCACGGCGGCGAGCGCCACCGCGGCGAGCGCGATGCCCACCACCCAGGCCGGGGCGAGGCGCGCGGGTCGGCGCGCCTCGCCCCGGAGCGGCGCGGTGGGACGCGTCACTTGACCTGTGCTGCGGCCTCGCCGAGCTGCTTCGCGTATGCCGGGAGTGCCCACGGGATCGACAGGGGGGTCGGCGAGGAGATGGCCATCAGCTGGGCGTCATCCTCGATGTACACGAGGGCGCCAGACTGCACCGCGGGGATCTTGCTGAGCAGCGGGTCCTCGCGCAGGGTGGAGAGGTCCCCGCCACCCTGCACGAACACCACGGCGACGTCGGCGTCGAGCGTGTCGGCCTCCTCCGCGCTGATCGACGAGACGAACTCCTCGGAGCCCTCGGACAGCTTCACGATGGACGGTGCGATCTCCAGCCCGAGGTCGGTGAGGTACTGGAGGCGGGTGTCGTTGGGCGTGTAGTACTGCACCTTGCCGGCGTCCTTCGCGTCCACCCAGATCACCATGCCGGTCTTCCCGGCGACCTCGGGGTACTTCGCCATCTCGGTGTCGGTGAACTCCTCGGTGTCGGCGATCAGCTGCGCTGCGGCGTCTGGCATGCCGAGCGCCGCCCCCACCATCCGGGTGCTGTCGCGCCACGGGGTGCCCCACGGCGTGGTCTCGTACGCGACGGTGGGCGCGATCTTGCTGAGCGTGGTGTACTCCTGCTCGCTCAGGCCCGAGTTCGTGCCGAGAATCAGGTCGACGCCCGCGTCGGCGAGCACCTCGTACGGCGCGCCGTCGAGCTCGTCGTGCAGCGCGGGGAGCTTCGCCCCGTCGGCCTCGATCGCCTCACGCGTCCAGGGCAGGTACCCCTCGGCGTCGCCGCCGAAGCTCGACGTACCGATCGACACCGGAACGACCCCGAGCGCGATGGCCGCGTCGAAGCTGCCCCAGCCGATCGTGCCGACCCTCTCGGGCTGCGCGGGAATCTCGGTCGTGCCGTAGACGTGCTCGACGGAGGTGGGGAATACGCCATCGCCCGCCGCCTCGCCCCCGCCCGTCTCCTCGGATGCCGACGGGGACGCCGCGCACGCCGTCAGCGCGAAGGCTGCGGCGGTCAGTGCGGCGAGCGCGCCGAGCGAACGGCGGACGGGGCGGGGGCGGTGCGCGGACATCAGGCTCCTTAGCGATCGGAATTTCCGAGCATAAGGTTACCCTCAAATACATCTGATGATCTACCCGAGTGCCAGATCAGGCCGCCGCGAACGTCTCCTCGGCGAAGTCGAGCAGCGCCGAGGCGCGCGGCGTGAGCGACGTGTCCTTCGGCCAGATGCCGACGACGTGCGTGACCGTGACGGGCGGGTCGAGCACAGGAGCTGGATCGAGTCTCCACTCGCGGTGCTCCCCAGACCCGTCTGAGACCTCAGCGCCTGGGTTGATTCGCGGAGCGAACGTCAGCGCGCACGCCGCACACGCTCGCCCGCGTTCGGCACGCTCACTCCGCATGCGGTGGCAGCCCGCGCACACGCAATCCGACGGCCCCAGCACGGAACCCGCGAGGCGATTCCGGGGCGTTCCACGGCACCGGTGCCGGATCGTGATTCGGGGGCCTGCGTTGTGCCGTTGACTGGCCTGACCTGCGTCTAGAGGCCGGCGCGGGGGGCTCCCCGTGCGATCGCGGCGGAACTGTCACAGGCCTGGCCACGTGGAGTATTCCACGCAGAGTGTGTGGAGTGATTGTATGCTCGTCGAAGAGATCGTACGGAAGCGAGCGCCGGTGGTTATTGGACGTGAAACTGACCTTGCAACGGCGTTCAGCCTGCTGCAGCGCGGCGGGAGCGTCGACGTCGTTGGCAGTCGCGGCAGCGGCCGCACGGCCTTCCTGAGCGCGCTCCGCACCCGGCTCGAGAACGACGGCTGGCGCGTCATCTCGGTGCGCGGCGTCGCCTCGCTCCGCCAGCACCCGCTCGCGGCCATGCACCTCGCTGGAATCGGGGGCCCGGCCGATACCCGCGTGACGTCGACGCTGCAGAGCACCGCCGACGCGCTGATCGATGCAACCCGCCAGGAGAAGTCGGTGCTGTTCCTCGACGACTGGGACGACCTTGACGAGTCGTCGTGGGGCGTCGCCGAGGCGGTGCGCCGGCGCACGAACCTGCCGCTCATCATCTCGCGGTTGCAGGGCCTCCGAGCGCGACACACGCCAAGCGGGCTCCAGGCGTCGACGCTTGAGCCCTCCTACGTCATCGATCTCCACCCGATCCGCTTCGAGGAGCTTGAGCAGGCACTCGCCGAGCACCTGGGCGGGCCGATCGAGGTGGGCACGATGAGCCGGCTCTACGCGAAGTCCGGCGGAATCGTCGGCCTCGCGCGGAGCCTCGCCGACGCGGGCGCCCGCGAGGGGCGCCTCGTCCAGACCCCGACCGGCTGGTCGGCCACCCGCGATCTCTGGAGCCCTGCGCTGCGCGGGATCCTCGAGGCGCACCTCGAGAATCTCAGCGAGAGCGCGCGACGCGCTCGAAGTGATCGCACTCGTCGGGGTCGCGGACGTCGAAACCGTGCGGAAGCTCATCTCCTGGGAGACGCTTGAGCTCCTGGAAGAGCGTGCCATGGTCAAGCTGATCCCGAGCGCGAGCCGGCAGCTCGTCACTGTGGTGCCCCCGCTCCTGGTGGAGTTCTTCCGCAACCAGCCGTTGGCGACGCGTCGAATTCACCTCACCGAGCTCATCGTCGACCGGCTCGGCGCAGCGAGTCCCGTCAACCTGCTGCTCGCGCACCACTCCGGTCCCGAGCGCGACGTCAGCGAGGACGACGCGCTCTTCGTGCGGCTTCTCCAGGAGCGCGCACGCACCCGGCGCATCGTCGCGCACGCCGAGTGGCTCGACAATCCCAAGCCGAGCACGGCGGCCCACTACGTCACTGCGCTGCTGCAGACCCCGGACACTCGGGACGAGATCATCTCGGTGTTCGAGGAGACGGATCCTGCGCGCGGCGGCGAGGAAGGCCGAGCGGCGTTCGCCGCGCTCCGTGCGGAGTGGCGCGCGGTCGTCGAGCGGGATCTGGATGGCGCGCTCGCCGATCTGGCCGACGCACGCGAGGGCCTGGGCGACTGGGCGCGCGTCCTCGATGCCGTCGCGGTACGACTTGAGACCCTGATGCGGGCGGTTCCCGAGGACTTCGCGGCCCGGCTCGAAGTCACCGAGGTGCTCCCCGAGGCCGTGGCGACGGAGCTCCGCGAGGCTCAGCTGCTCGTGCTCATCACACTCGGCCGCTTCGGTGACGCCAGGCGAGTGTTCTCGGCCCTGCCCGAGCGCGTCAAGAACCACGCGAGCTCGACGGCGAATCAGCTGCACGGCTACCTCCTCCTCGGCGAGGGGCAGTACGAAGAGGCGATGCGCTGGGCGCACCGCGGACTCGACGAGGCGCACGGCCTACTCGACGCCGACGCCACGCTCGGCCACGGCGCCCTCGCCGCGCTGGGGCTCTCGATCGCGGGCGACTACCCCGCAACCGAGACACTCCTCGACACCCTCTTCGCGATCGGCGAGCCCTCACCGCTGCTCGTGCACACGCAGTTGGCGCTCCTCAGTGTGGCGACCGTCGTCGCGGTGCGTCGTGGACAGCTGCAGGTGGGCGAGCGCTATTTCGCCGAGGTGGAGGCGCTCGACCTGCTCGACGGCCCGCTTCCTCCCCAGACGCTCGCGTGGCCGGCCGCGCAGCTCACCGCGTTCAACGGGCAGACGCAGGGCGCTGCCGCGGCGCTCAGCGCCGAAGCAGACCGACTGTGGAACCGCGGGGCGCGGTTCACCGCGGCGCTCGGCAACCTCACGAGCCTTGAGATCTCCGACGACACCGCGCTGCTCGAGCTGACGCGGGCACGCGTGAGCGAGCTGGACAGCGCCTACCTCTGGCCGCACCTGCGCTACCTTGAGGCACGGATCACCGGGGATCCGCGCCTGCTCATCGAGTCGGTCGACGCGCTCATGAGCACCGGCCGCCCTGGCCTCGCCCAGCGGGCGCTCGAGGAGGCGGCCGAGCTGCTGCGCGAACAGGGCGACGCGGCGGCCGCCGAGGACGCCGACCGCACGCGCCAGGACCTGCTCGAGGAGGTCGGGGCCGAGCGTATGGACAGCACACGCTTCCTCGCGGTCGCGATCACGCTCTCGGATCGCGAGCTCGAGATCGGCCAGCTCGTCGCTGAGGGTTTGGCCAACAAGGAGATCGCGGCGCGGCTCGTGCTCAGCGTCCGGACCGTGGAGAGCCACATGCGGCGCATCATCCGGAAGACGGGTCTGAGCAACCGCGCTGCCCTGGCGGAGTACGTCCGACGCGTGAACGGCGACGCGGCCGCACCGATGCCGGCCCCGAAGGACCACTTCTCGGCCCAGTCGATGTAGGTGACGGGGCCCGGTCAAGAACTCACCTGCAATACTGGGGGCCATGACGCAGCAACCGAGTCTCGTCCAGGCCACCGGCGTCGATGTGCCCGCGATTGAGGCCCTCGTACGCGCGGCTTACGAGCCGTACGTCGAACGGATCGGGCGCGAACCGGCCCCCATGAGCGCGGACTACCGCGAGGCCGTGGAGGCCGGCCGCGTGATCCTCGCCGTGGACGGCGAGCGGGTGATCGGCGTGCTCGTCACTGAAGCGAGTAGTGATGCCCTCCTGATCGAGAATGTCGCCGTTTCCCCGGACGCGCAGGGGCTCGGGATCGGCGCGCTGCTGCTCGACCACGCTGAAACGCAGGCGCGTGCGCTCGGCCTCGGAACGCTGCGGCTGTACACGAATGCCAAGATGACTGAGAATCTGTCCTACTATCCTCGCCGAGGGTATGTTGAGGTGGACCGTCGCACGGAGCACGGTTTTGACCGGGTGTTCTATGCGAAAGTCCTTGACCCGCGTGCGAAGGATCGCTGATCGCTCAGCCCGCACCCGCCTTGCGCCCCACCGGGGAGTGACGGATCATGGAGTCCCGAGCAGCAACGCTGAGATCGACACACCGAGGAGGCCCCGCATGACGTGGTGGGTGACCGTTTCCCTGGTCCTTGTCGCGCTCTGGGCGCTCGACCGGCTCGCACTCTGGGCCGAGGCACGAGGCTGGGTGTACTACCGGAAGAAGAAGCCGAGCGGTGGGGGCGGCGCGATCCTCGGCGTCGCAGTGGAGGTCTTCCAGCCCGCGCAGCACGCGGCCGTGCAGGTCATCGAGGAGCAGTCGCGCCGGATCGACGTCGCCGAGGACGCCGACCCGCTGGACCGGCGCGACTCGCGACTCCCGTCCGCCGACGAGGCGCCCACGGGCCCGCGCCCCTGACGCAAACCCCGACCCCGACGCAGGCGCGATCCCGATCAGCTCGGGATCATCGCCGGCCCGGCACCCGCGTCACCGCGTGGCGCGGGTACCGAACGACACATCAGGCTACGGCAGCAGATCGATCATCTGCGGCCGAGCCTTCATCGCATGGATCACCAGCTCATTGCCGCTGTCGAATACGAGAACGACCGTCTCCAAGAGCCGACCCCGAGTGTCGAAGCCGAGCCGCAGCTGACGCGCGGGACTGTTCTCATCGAGATCTTCGATCCATACCGCCCATGTCGCTGCATGAATCGCGTCCTCACGGAGAACACCGTGCTTCAACGCCGAGCCGTGAACATTCACGCTGCCAACAGGTGAAGCGCTTCGCGAATGATCTCCGAGCGCGACTTGCCCTCCCGTTCAGCGCGTTCGTCGATCGCGGCGATCTCCTCAAGGGTGAGCCGGAGCGCGACGACCTGGGATGGTTCAGCGCCGCGACCGGGGCGTCCCCGACCGCGCTTCTTCAAGGCCGCAGCGTCATAGCCCGCCTCTGCTTCGGCAGCCCAGGCAGCGATCTGCTCCTCGGTGACGGGAGCCCCATTGATCGTCTCGCGCTCACTCATGCCATTAATGTATAACGAAAATACTGGCTGGGCAAGGGGTCCCCACGCGATCAACTCCCCCTGGCTCGCGACGAGAGTGAGCGTCCCGCCGGGCCCGCGCCCCTGACGCCGACCCCGACGCCGGCGCAGGCGCGATCCCGATCAGCTCTGAATCATCGCCAGCCCGGCACCCGCGTCACCGCGTGGCGCGGTCCCCGCCGAGCCCACTCCTCCGCCGCTGCACCCCGAGCAGGATCGCCCCAGCGAGCAGCAGCATCGCGCCGGCCGCCGCAGCCCCCGTTGCCGGGCCGTTGCCCGTCTCGGGCAGCTTCGCCGCGGCGTCGCCAGCCGTGGGCGGGGTCGCCTGGCCACCGCGCTCCGTCGGGGGCTCAGTGGGGGGCTTCGGGGCGCCTGGCTCGACCGCCGTGTCGTCCTGCACTTCCACCAGCACGGACGCGACCACGTCGCCCACCGTCGCGGTGATCGTGTGCGGGCTCGCCGTCGGGAACGTGACCGTCAGCCCGTCCACCACGTCGGTGGCGACGTCGCTCGTGAGCGTCACGTCGCTCGGGTCGAGCACGACCGGGTTGCCGCTCGCGTCAGCGCCGGTGACGGCGAACTCGAGCGAACCGCCGCGCGCCACCGTCGCAGCGGAGGCTGTGATCGAGAGGCTGGCGAGCGGGCCAGCGACGACCTCGAGTTCGGCGGTCGCGGTCGCCCCGTCGAAGGTGCCGGTGAGCGTGCGCGCGCCGGCCGCCGTGACCCGCACCGTGTTGCCCGTCACCGTGTCGCTCGGGATCGAGGACGTGATCTCCACGTCGGCGCTCGCATCGACGGTGCCGCCGAACGCTGCGTTCGCGGTCGCCGTGACCACAACGTCGCTGCCCGACGCGACGACCGGATCCGGCACCGCGAGTGACAGCGTCCGCCGCTCCCACTGTGCGTACAGCGTCACGTCGGCGCCGGAAGCCACCGAGGCCAGCGAGGTGTAGGGCAGCACGGCGGCGCCCGATCCGTCCGGCTCCGTGTTCCAGCCGGTGATCACCCACCCGGCCGCGGAGGGGTCAGGGAGCACTCCAACCGTGTCCCCGGACACCACGCTCGTGACGGGGTCCCCGGCGCCCGGCCAGTTCTCATCCCAGGTCACCGCGTACGCGCTCACGCGCCACCCCGCGTACAGGGTGAGATCGGCGGTCACTGACGCATCGAAGTCGTAGGCAACCCGCAGATCGGGATCGGTGAACCAGCCAGTAAACGCGTGCCGCTCGCGCGTCGGCTGCGCGGGCTCGCTCACCGTGCCCCCGTGCCTCACGGCCGCGGTGCTCGTCGCCGGTTCGCCGCCGTCCGCGTCGAACGTGACGGTGTGCGCGGCGAGTGCGGTGCCTCTCGCGTCCGCTGTGGAGAGCGTGGTATCGGCGCGAAGGAGCGTCACCGTTACGCTCGCTGCCTGCCCGGGGGCGAGTCCGCGCACGATCACGACGCCATCATCGGTGATCGTTCCGGTGCCGTCGGTGGTCATCAGCATGAATGAGGTGTTTCCGTCGGCGAGCGTGTCGTAGTCGACGATCGGCGCGGTCCAGCCGTCAGCGGTCGGGCTCACGGCACCCAGCGCGAATCGGATGGGCGGGTGCAGGTTTGACCGCCCGACCACGGTCGCACGCCCCTCCGCCTCCCCCGCGCGAGTCGAGAACACATCAACGGCTGCGTAGCGATTCGCGGCGAGTCCCGTGACCGTCAGCACCCCGGCTTGCAGGGCCGCGGTCGCGTCACCTAACACTTCGAGGCGATAGCTCACCTGCGGATCCCAGTTCAGGATCTGGACGGTGAACCCGTCCGCTGTTCCCTGCGGAGCGGAGAACGTCGGGGCGCCCGTCGCTGCGCGCAGCGAGAATCCGGAGACCTCGGTGGTTGCGGACCGCCAGCCGTCCCGCGACGTTCGCACGCTCACCGTCTCGGAGGTGCCGGGAGCCATGCCCGACACGGTGATCACGTCTCCATCACGGCTGACGCGGACACTGCTTGCGCCGTTCGCCACCGCCAGCGCGTAGGTGAAGCGATCATCAAAGTTGGTGATCCGCGTGGTAAACCCGTCCGCCGTCGACACCGGGGTGGTCAGCGATGCCGGGGCCTGTGCGAACCCGGCGACGCCCCAGGCCTGCGCCGAGGTCGAGAAGTGACCTGCCTTCGTGGCGGTCACGGTCGCGACCGTGGTATCGCCCGGGGTGAGGCCGCTGACCGTGATGGTCTTCCCGCTCACTGCTACGGTGCCCGTTGGTGAGACCGCAGAGTACTGGAATGTCGGGTCGTAGTTGGTCATTTCGACGGTGAAGCCGTCGGCGGTCGGAACAGGCGTGCCGAACGCGAAGAATAGCCCCGTCGCCGGGAGCCGCTCCGTGAGCGTGAGGCTCGGGCTGTTCGCGCCAGTGCCCACCTCGTTCACGGCTTGGACAAAGATCGTCGGGATCTCCCCGTGAAGGTCCACATACCCGGGCCCGGAGACATCAACACTCAGAGAACTTGCCGTGGCCCCCGCCCGCACGAGATATCCCGAGTGTCCGGCCCCATTCGACTTCCCGACGAACACCTCGTACTGCGTCACGGGTGCATCGATCGGATCCGCCACTCGATCCCAGGAGACCTCAATGCTGTTGCCAACGATGCGGGCGGTAACATTCTGCGGAGTGCCCGGGACCAGCCTGGGCTTCACCATCACCCGCGCGGTGGGCTCCGAGTTCACATCTCCGGGCAGCCACCGCTGCGCGGAGACCCAGTACTCGCGGTACAGCGTGAGGCCCGAGACGGTACAGAAGGTCTGCGGGACCCCGACGGAGCAGGTGTCCACGGGGGTGCCCCCGACCTCGGCGTCCCAGACGGTCACTCGGACGCCGCCGCTCGTCTGAGGGTCACCCTCCGCGTACCTCCAGTTGAAGTACGCGGCGTTCCCGCTGGCACCGGTGCGCGTGAACGTCGGGGGCTGCGGCGCGGACTCGTCCGCGGCCTGGGCCTGGGCTTGGCGTGCGGCCGGGGCCTCCGCCGCGGCCCCCGGCTGCTCCGCCTCGGGAGCAAGGGTGTCCGTGGCTGCGGGCGGCGCTTCGGCGGGAGTTGGCGCCTCGTCGGCAGGAGGCGCGTCCTCAACGACCGTGATGTCCGCAGTGTCGGGGGCCTCAGCGGCGTCCGGAGTTGGGGCTTCCGGGGTGTCCGTGGCTGGCGCTCCTGCGCCCGGCTGCTCGGTCACCACGGCGGGCGGGGCCGCGCCCGCTTCGGCAAACGCGGGGGCTGGGGCAAGCGTACCGAGCAGCGAGGCGACGACGATCGTCATGCCGATCGACAGCTTCTTCGCACGTGGCATCCGGACGTCCAATCGTCGTAGCGGAGGCACTGCAGCAAGCTGTTGACCCGCTCGTATTCCCCCAGAAATACAGATCCCCGCACCGCATCGCTGGGGTGCCCTCGTCGCGAGGTTCAGTGGCTGAGCAGGGAACTCAGCCGGGAACACACTTATTCAATCACAGTGAGCACGAAGCGCATAGGCGGCATACAGCTTCACTCGGCCGCTCCGCTCCGCTTTGTTCCGCTCTGGGGACAGTGGCGCGACGCCTGCCAGGCTCAGCGGAAGCCCGGGTCCTGTGACCCGGGCGGGACTGGATCCCATGCGTCGCGGTTCTCGCGCACGAACTGTTCGAAGCGTGTGGCTGGTTGCCCGGTGAGCGCGCGGATGCTGCGGTTCGGGATCGCGGAGATGTTCAGTCGCACGACGCGGTGGATCATCTTTTGCACGTCGAGGTAGTCGGCGGGTGCCCCGGCTGCGGCGAGCGCGTCGAGGTATTCACGCTCGCTCGGCCGTGTGTAGGCGCGGCGGAGATGCCCCGGCTCGGTCATGACCGCTGCGGCCACTCGCCCGATGTCTTTGGCGTCGATGAACGCGGTGCGCGAGCGCCCGGCCGGCACGAAGATCTCGCCGCGCTCGCGGATGCCGGGCGCGTACACGGTGGAGAGGTTTTGCATGAAGAAGTTGGGGCGCAGGAACGTGGAGGGGGCGTCGATCCGGCGGAGATACTGCTCGACCGCGTGGTGCGGGGTCTTCCGGTTGCCCTGCACCCCTTGAAGGGAGAGGAATACGATCTGCCGCATTCCGAGACTGAGCGCGGCATCGATCACCGGGAACAGGAACTGCGCCACGTCGGCGATCGCTGGCGGCCGCATCAGGAACAGGCGATCAGCCCCCGCCATGCTGGCCCGCAGTTCTTCCGGCGCATCCCCGAAGGCGAAACGCCTCTTCTCCGCCCCCGCAGGCACCTCCGCGGTGTCGTCGCGCACGCCGGCGATGACCTGCTCGCCGCGATCCAGCAGGTGTTGCAGCACGGAGCTGCCGACGATCCCGGTCGCCCCGGTGATAAACGCGCGACTCATGGCTGCTCCGTTGTGTGTTCGGGGCCGGCCGTTTCCGACCGGCCGTTGCGCAGTTCAGCCCAGTATCGCAGGCGTGCGGAGACGTCGCGTTCGTAACCGCCGGTCGTCGGCTCGTAGAAGGTCTGCCTGGGCATCCCGTCCGGGAAGTAGTTCGCGCCCGAGAACCCGGTCTCGGTGTCGGGGTCGTACTGGTATCCCGCACCGTAGCCGAGGTCTTTCATGAGGCGGGTGGGAGCGTTGAGAATGTGCGCTGGCGGCATGAGTGACCCGGTCTTCTTCGCCGCTGCGAGCGCCCTGTTGAATGAGCGGTACACGCCGATCGATTTCGGCGCGGTGGCGAGGTAGAGCACCGCCTGCGCAAGCGCGATCTCCCCCTCGGGCGAGCCGAGGCGCTCGTACACATCCCAGGCGGCGAGCGCCTGCTGCACGGCCTGCGGGTCGGCCATGCCGATGTCTTCGTTCGCGAATCGAGTGATGCGCCGGGCGATGAAGAGGGGGTCCTCACCGCCGAGCAGCATCCTCGACAACCAGTAGAGGGCGGCGTCCGGGTCTGAGCCGCGCATCGACTTGTGCAGCGCGGAAATGAGGTTGTAGTGCCCCTCCTGCGACTTGTCGTACAGCGGCGCGCGCTGCTGCACCGCCGCGGCGAGCGTCGCGGTATCGAGCGGGGCGGGGAGCGCCTGGACCTGATCCACCATGTTGAGCAGGTACCGGCCATCGCCGTCCGCCATGGCGATGAGTGCCTGCCGCGCTTCCCGGTCGAGCGGCAACGGTCCGCCGAGCACTTCCTCGGCTCGCTCGATGAGCGTCGCGAGCGCCGCCTCGTCGAGCCGCTTCAACACGCACACCTGGCTGCGCGAGAGCAGCGCGCCGTTGAGCTCGAAGCTGGGGTTCTCGGTGGTCGCGCCGACCAGGATGATGGTGCCGTCCTCGACGTAGGGCAGGAAGGAGTCTTGCTGGGCGCGGTTGAAGCGGTGGATCTCGTCGACGAAGAGGAGGGTCCCCTGCCCGATCTCCCGGCGCCGCTGCGCGGCCGTGAACACCTTTCTGAGGTCGGCGACGCCCGAAAATGTCGCGGAGAGCGGCTCGAACGCGAGGTTCGTCTGCTCGGCGAGGAGCCGGGCGATCGTCGTCTTCCCGCACCCGGGCGGACCCCACAGGATCATCGAGACGAGCCGTCCAGCTGCGATCATCCTGCCGATCGGCGCGTCCTCGGCGAGCAGGTGGTCCTGCCCAACGACGTCGGCGAGCCGCTGCGGGCGCAGCCGATCCGCGAGCGGCCGATCCGCGTCCTCGATGCTGAACAGGCTCGGTTGTTCGTTCACGATCTGCCTTTCTGCGAGGGATCGGAGCCCCGACGGAGCGTCATGAGTCCCGCCTGCCAAAGGTTGCCGGGTTCACCGGCCGCTGCGCCCGTGGCAGCTTCTCCACGACCAGCAGATACGACTCGGTAACCAGCGCCTCCACGAGGCTTCGATCGAGGCCACCACCAGGATTCAGCGTGATCCAGTGCCGCTTGTTCATGTGGTAGCCGGGCGTGATGCTCTGGTGCTGCTCGCGGAGCGCGATGCTGTCCGCCGGATCCGCCTTGACGATCACGCAGGGCGCCCCCGTGGTCTCGGTCAACAGCATGAAGACTTTGCCGCGCACCTTGAACACCTCCCAGTCCGGGCCAAATGGGTACTCGAGCCCCGCGCCGGGAAGTTCCGCAACGCGTTCGCGGGCGTATCTCTGCAGGGTGGCTCCCTTCATGAGTCCCTCCAAGATCGAGATGGCGGCTTCGTCGTTGGGCCCCACTGTACGTGCAGCCACCGACATTGGGCCCGCGAGGAGTATGATCCCGACATGACTGACGACTGGCGCACGAACCGCGTTGCGGAGATCCGCTCCCTCATTCTCCGCGCCGTTCCCGGCGTGACCGAGGAGGCGAAGTGGGTGAAGCCCACGAACCCCGCCGGCGTTCCCACGTTTTCGCACGGCGGGCTCATCTGCACGGTTGAGACGTACAAGGACAAGGTGAAGGTGACGTTTGCGCGGGGAGCTTCCCTCGCTGACCCGGCCGGCCTGTTCAACGCGAGCCTCGACGCTGGCACGCGCCGCGCGATCGACCTCCGCGAGCACGACAGACTCGACGAGGAGGCGTTCATCGCCCTCGTCGAGGAGGCGGCTGCCGCGCTCGCCTGACGGCCCGGCCACCCGCCCGGCCGGCCCCGGCCTGCCCCCGCCACCCCCACCAATCACTTAGTGCGAGTTTGCTCCGATTCACCGCCCCACAAGCGGATCGTACTCACTCCACTTTCTTGGGAGCGGCGCTCCCCCGCTCACGATCCCCGCCCGATGGCCGGCCACACCACCTCACACGGATTCGTGCGACTCCGATCCGCTATGGACGCTCAAACCGGATCAGACCCGCTCCAAACTCCAGTCTGAATCTCGCGGATCACCTCGCCGAGCACGCCCGACGCGAGCAGCCCCTTGCCCAGCGGCCCGGACGTGTCCTCGCCGAGGAGCGGGAGCTGCGCAAGCGCGGCGCGGACTTCTGGGCTCATGCGTTCGAGCTGCCAGGTAATTTCCGCGTCACGACCGGCGGCCTCATCATCGGCCGCGAGCCCAGCGGCTTTGGCGGCGTACGCGGCGGCGCCGAGTGCGTGCGCGCCCATGTGCGCGACACCGGCCGCCTGCCCCGCCGCGCGTGCTGCCGCAATGGCAGCAGCACCGGACGCCGACTGTGCTGCGCGGCCAGCCTCAAATCTGCGCCGGATCTCACCTGCGGCGTCGAGCTCGCCCCTCCCGAACGCGCGAGCACGTGCGATTCCGTCTCGCGCCCGACCGTCCTCCGGGGCTTCCACCTCGAACAGCGGAAGGACACGTTCAGCGCAATCGGCTGCCCAGTGGGCGACGAGCCGGCGGTCGGATTCGCTGAGCGTCTGCGGTGATCCCATGACCCCAGCATCGCATGGAGGGGACTGCTCCGCATCACGCACGCCAGCACCAGCGCCGAACTCGCCCGTCCACCGCGCCGATCGCACATGGCGCTGAGCGATACTCGCTCCCCCGAAGTGCAGGTACGTGACGTACACTGCGTACATTACGTACCTCCCTGGAGCCACAACGAAGAATGGAGCGGAGAATGTCTCACGCGCCGGCCGCCGACTACCCGACTTTCTCAAGCGCCCGCACTCACCTGAAGGAGGTGCTGGATCGCGCACGCGCCGGCCAGATGGTGACGGTGTCTCGCGGTTCGGACGTCTCCGCAGTGGTCTCCGCGACGAAGCTCCGGGATTTCCTGTTCCGCACTGTTCCACCGCTCTTGGAGATCGCTCACGAGGAAGGGCGGGTCATCGCGCTCATGCGGTCACGCCCGTTCGTTTCGGAGGGACGCACGGTTGATGACGCGCTCGCAGACATGGTGGAGTCGCTTCGGGAGTACGCGGCAGACTGGCGTGATCACCTCACCGACGCTCCGAACCACGCTGAGCACTGGCCATTGGTCCAGCTGATCTTGCTATCGACAGACGACGAGCTTCGTGATTGGTTCGAGCATGGCGGGGCGTAAGCATCCGCCAGCGACGCGCGAGCACCACGACAGCTTTTGCACGACGGAGCAGTGGGAACTCAAGCGGGGCGCGACGGGACAGCCCGTCCGACATCACCGCACTTACATCCTGCGACTTTGGGACGGGCGGGTGCTTCGCACACGCCTCTCACGGCCGGTGGACGGTTCCGAATACCCGGCGAGCATGTGGGCTCACATTCTGCGTGCGCAGCTCGAGGTCGATACCGCATCGTTCTGGGCGTGCGTGGAGGATCAGGTGCTGCCGGATCGTGGCGCTCCCAAGCCGCGCACAGCACGGAAGCCGATCCCGCTCCACCTGTACCGCGAGCTGACACGCCTCGGGGTGCCCGAGTCCGAGATCGCGGAGCTTGACGCGGCGGGCGCAGCGAATCGCTACGCGGCAATACTGGCGGCCGGCGACGGCGTCGAGTAGCGGATTTCCAGACCATTCCTCTTGGTAAGTTGAGAGCCATGTATGAGCACCCCACACGCGAGGCGCTTCGCGAGTTTGTCGCCGAGCGAGACTGGGCCCAGTTCCATACCCCGGAGAATCTCGCCAAGAGCATCAGCATCGAGGCGGGCGAACTCCTGGAGTGCTTCCAGTGGGGTGACGCGGACCTCGCCTCGGCCCGCGACGAACTCGCTGACGTGCTCACCTACTGTCTGCTGCTCGCAGACCGCTTGGGGCTCGATCCCGACACGATTGTCACTGAGAAGCTCGCGCACACGCGCGCCAAGTACCCGATCGAGAAGGCCCGCGGGCGAAGCGAGAAGTATGACCGTCTCTGAGATCCAGCGGTTTCCATTTGCTTCGGAACAGATCAGGGCCTGGGGCGCAGCGAGCGCGAAGCACCGCAACTGGCCCGTGGTCTACGTCATGTCGAACGACCGCGAGGTGTACGTCGGCGAGTCGCTCAACGCCGAGGGGCGGATGCGCCAGCACCTCGACTCCGTCGAGAAGCGGCAGCTCGAGTGGGTGCGCGTCGTTCTCGATGAGACGTTCAACAAGTCAGCCTGCCTCGATCTCGAGTCCTTCCTGATCCGCATGTTCTCCGGGGACGGGCGACTGCAGGTCCTCAACCAGAACGCGGGAATCACCGACGCCGACTATTTCGATCGGGATCGCTACCGCCGCACATTCGATACGGTTTTCGAGCAGCTGCGCACCAACGAGCACCTGTTTCAGCGCACGCTGCCGGAGATCATCAACAGTGATCTGTTCAAGCTTTCGCCGTTCAAGGCGCTGAACCACGACCAGGCTGTGGCCGTCGAGGACATCCTTTCGGGGCTGTTCACGGATCTTGAGACGGGCGCCCCCAGCACAGTCGTGGTGCAGGGAAATCCTGGCACCGGCAAGACTGTTGTGGCGATCTACCTGCTGAAGTTGTTGGAGGACATTCGCCGCCACCGCGCGGATGAGGCCCCCGACAGCGACTCGCTCTTCAGTGAGTTCTTCACGCCGGGGCACGCGGAGCTCCTCGAGACACTGCGGGTCGGCATCGTCGTTCCGCAGCAGTCGCTGCGCGAGTCGATCGCGAAGGTGTTCGCGCTCACTCCCGGCCTCGACAAGAGCATGGTGTTTACCCCGTTCACGGTCGGTGAGAGCGATCGCCCCTTCGACCTCCTCATCGTGGACGAGGCGCATCGACTGAACCAGCGCGCAAATCAGGCGTCCGGACCGCTGAACCAGAAGTTCGCGGCGATCAACGAGAAGCTCTTCGGGCACGACGATCCGGAACTCACCCAGCTCGATTGGATCCGGAAACTCAGCACCCACACGATCCTCATGCTCGACACGGAGCAGAGCGTGCGCCCCGCGGATCTCTCGGCGGAGACCACTACGGCGCTGCTCAGGGAGGTCGGCGCGAACGGTCGCGTCTACCCGCTCCGCTCGCAGATGCGGATCGCGGCTGACGCCGATTACGTTGGCTACGTCCGAGCGTTGCTCGGCGGCGCTCCCCCGGCGCACCGCGCGTCATTCCCTGGATACGATCTCCGCTTCTTCGACGACCTCGGTGAGATGCGCCATGAGATCCTGCAACGCAATGCGGAGCACGGGCTGGCGCGTCTGGTGGCGGGATACGCCTGGCCGTGGCGGAGCAAGCGTGACCAGAGCGCGTTCGATATCGAACTCGACGGCGAGCAGCTGCGTTGGAACTCCACGCAGAAGGACTGGATCAACTCCCCCGACTCGATCAACGAAGTGGGCTCGATCCACACGGTGCAGGGATACGACCTCAACTACGCGGGCGTGATCATCGGCAAGGACCTCCGCCTCGACGCGGCAACCGGAACCGTCGTCTTTGACCGAGCCGAGTACCACGACAAGAAGGGCCGCGAGAACAACCCGAAGCGCGGCATCGAGTACACGGACGAGGACCTCCTACAGTACGTCCGCAACATCTACACGGTGCTCCTCACCCGGGGAATCCGCGGCACGTACGTCTACGTCTGCGACCCGGCGTTGCGGGAGCGCTTGCGCGGTTTGATTTAGCCCCACGCGAGGTCTTGGTATGACGCACCTCGTGCTTCAACGCAAGGCGGCGTTACCTGAATTTGAACCTGCGACCCCTTGGGTCAAAATGCCTGATCAGAGGCTATTTTGATTGCGTTGGGTTGTCTTGGGTTCGCTTGATTTACATAGGGAGTAGGCACATCGCCTGTTCCGAGTGTAGCCGATCGCCTGGGAACCGTCACGGACGATTCCGTCGGGTATTCGTCGGGTGCGGGGAGCATGGCTCGTCGCCACTGATTCTCATTCGGAATCCGGACCGAGCTCGGTCACCTTCGCCTCCAACTCACGTGAAGCTTCACGCCCGTCCTCATTGTCAATCAGCCCATACGGCGGCTGATCCGGGTGCTGAGAATAACGAATCACCACATGTAAATCCATGTTGCTTGGAGGCTGGTTGTCTACAAAGATAATCTGAGCCCCGGTATGCGCGGCAAGCCAGCGCTCCACATGCGCGTAGATATTATCGACAATATGTCTGCGTCGAGTCGCGATCGAGGCGTTCAACTCTGCAACTTCTGCATCGCCTACCGTCGACACGGAGCCGGGCACCAAGTTCTTTTGCGGGCTATCAACGAGCAGGAAGCCGGGGTGCCCCGAGCCTTTCTCAAACGCGATTTCAAACAGAGCCAACTCCCATGCAAGAGCTATAAGAGTCATGGCGCCCGAGGAGCCTACTTTGTCGTAACGTTTTCCTCTAACGTGAGGAACAAGATTCTTCTCGAGACGCACGAGATCAATCTTCGGATATTCAAAGTCGACAAGAATCTCGTGCATGCGATTGGCAACCGCAGCAAGCATTGTGTCCCGGGGATTAGCTTCCGCCAGGTAGTTCGCTTTGCGCGCTCTCGCGTCCTTCAACGCCGACGAAACTTGTAGCAACTCGGATTCTCTTTGACGCAATTGCAGGAGCATCTGCCGCGCCTTTTGCAAAGTTTTCAAGCTTGCCTGAACCTGCACCAGTTCTCGCTGAATCTGATCCCGCTCGGCAAGATAGGGAGATATAACCTCCGCTGATGCTGAATCAAGCGAGTCCTGCGCACGAGCCGCGCGTTTGCGCACCTCGTCTAGATCATTCCGAAGCGATTCGGCCTCGGAACGAACCTCCTGAGAGAACTTCAAGAGTTGGTTCAACCGAAGCGTGAGGCTTCGGTGTTCTGAAGAGAGATCAAGTGGCGTGCTGGCTTCGCCGGGAGTGAGTTCTGTATGGCAAAGTGAGCAGCGTTGATCTTCAACGCAAGGAGAGTCCTCCAATTTGCTCTGGCACACTGGACAGGTAACCACTGTTAGAGAATCAAACAGGGTGATGGATTCCGCAACCAGGTCAAGTCGACGGATCTCATCTGCATACTGCGCTCTCAAAGGCTCAAGCCTGCTCGCAAGCGTCTCCCGATCACGTAACTTAAGCTGAACACGTTGCGCTTCTCTTTGCGCGCTTGCGTACTCTCCACGAAGTTCGGATGTGAAGTCGCTTCTTGCCGCGACTCGATCATCGATAACTCTAATTCGGGCAGAAAGGGAAGCCGACTGAACCCTTAGTTTGTCGCTTTCTTCGTCCAGCTCTTCGATGCTAGTGAACCCTGCGTCGGACATGAACGCACGCAGTGTTTGAACGGCGCGGCCAAGCTCCCGTTCTTCAGCCCCAAGTTCCTCGACAGCGCGCGACAAGTAAGAACCATCATTGTCTGAGACCCCGAAAAGAATGTTGACGACTTGGTTCAACTTGATCGATCGATGAGGATGATGTTCAAGAGCCAGATTGCCATTGTCGAGACGTCGATTCGTGAGAAACCACAGCGGTTGCAGGTCTCGAAAGCTCAGTACGCTAGTTTTCGAATCCACCTGCGTTGGGGCTTGGTCAAGCCGTAGGCCACTTAGTCCGCATAACTGAAGCAGGTAATGAGAAAGGGATTCCGATTCGGCGGGATCGTATGTGAATGAGCGCACGGGAGGGGCGACCATTGAGTCGAAATCCCCCTCATAGAGGAATGCTTTCGTGGACGCCATGCCCAACGGCCGTTCGATAACGTATCGGCGTTGCTTCGCTTCAGCTTCTTCTGACTGCGAGATATCAATAGCGAGCTGAGCCGAACGCACATTCGCCACTATTTCATCGTGTTCAGGATGTTCTTTTGCACCTAGACACCAGTCGATAAACTCCAGCACGGTCGTCTTACCTGTGCTGATCTCTCCAGCAATGATGGAAAGGTCGCGAATACGATCGGCATCATCCGAATCGGTGAAATTAACTTGATATGAGCGAAGGGCGCCCACCAGTCGAAGAGCTCGAATATTGAATGCGGGGGATGTCATGCTGTGATTCCTAGAAAAGAGCGCCTGGAAGAGGAAGCGATGAGAGCTCGGCGCCTAGCTCGTCAGCTGATGGTGCGTCAAAAAGATCGAAGAGAACTGAATCCACACGAAGCCAATCTTCCAATTTCTCGCGCAACTTCTTTGATGTGAGTTTGGTAACTATTGGAAGAACCGCTTGCAAGCTTTGCCGGTAAGCGTCGGCGTACACCGAGCAAAGAGTATCCGCCGCATTATTTCCGGATTGAGTGATGGTAATCACCCTTTGCCCGTCAAACGCAGAGATGCTTGCTAGCCCTAAAGAGACCAGTTGAGCAGCATCCGAAGAAATTCTTTCGCGTCGAGAGACATACCGCTGGCCTGGTGAAGCATAGTCGATGGAATGTCGACCAAAGCCCTGCAGCCTTAGTCTGTTGGAGGCTTCTGAGCCCGCCGGAAGAACTAGGAAAGGGTTTGCGGCAAGGAACTCAATCACGGACAGGCGTTCCAAGTTAAGTTTCTTCTCGTGCTGGAGGGCGCTCTCTAAGACGAGCAAAAGCTGTGCCATCCTAAACGCAGGAATCGATTCAGCGCGAAATGGGAGAACGGCTTCTTTCTGCGCGTCGGGCTTCTCAACCATCCTGCTCCCCTTCGCTTTCAGAGATGTTACTTAGCGCGCCATCAAGGAAGTCTGCGGCGACTCTTCTCCAATCGCGCACCCAACCTGCTTTCCCGTTATCCACGGACTGATGAAGCAGTCCGACCCCGTGAAGCACATGAGCTCTGAGTGCGTTTGCTTCGGTGGCATGTTCATTCTCGATTGAACGTACGACATTGGAGTAGAGGCCTGGCAACAATCGCTGCCCCGGTGTTTCGCATGCCGAAATGAACGCATTTGACCAGGTAGAAGCAACGCGAACACGCCACGTGGCGAGCCCGGTGAGCTCTCTGCCGATGCCCTTATCCGCGATTTCACGCTCCAGTATCTCTGCGTTAAAGAATGCTTCCCGAGCGGAGTTTGTCTCTGAGATACCCGCTTCATTCAGCTGATGCACGAACAAGGCATCATCGTATTCAGCCTCTTCGGGGAGCATTTGAAGTCCACGGGTCGGAGCTTCGCCATCATCTTCTTGAGGCACATTGAACAACGGAGAAAAATACATCTCACGCACGGACTGCCCAGCTGGCGCTTGTAATCGGCGTCGCAGGTTCCCCGCTGTTTCCAACTGGATTACGATGCCAAGTTCTTTTTCTTTTCTCCTCTTCCAGCCTGTCCACCATTTCAACATCGGGGCGTCAAGTTCGCACGGAATGCAGAGAGTCCATGATTTGATCTTGTATCCATTGGCTTTCGAGGCCTCTATTGCCGAAGAATACGATTCGCGGACATCATCTTGCTGCGTTGCGCCAAATCCGTTCATGTAGAACTTCGACTGCCAGATATGCACCTCACCATCTTGTCCGAGATCACCCACGTAAGCGTCGATACCCCAATCGCCTGGGTTCGCCTGGATCTCTCGAACATCAGGATGCACGATCCCAACGATGTCGGCGACAAGACGCTCAAACGCCTCGCGCGCACCTGCCTCGCCAGCAAATCTCACTTCAAGAAAGCGGAAGTCAACATCGCCATTTCCAACTACGGCAATATTCTGGCTCACAGGCTCTCCTTCCAGCTCCTTCGCTTTCTCAAGCCTATCCAAGACCTACGAGTTGCCGGTCAAGGCATCAGGTCGTCTTCTCGCGAAGTGCTGACTGGGTTATCGTCGTTCAGCACGACGGCCCCAGTAGCCGGGGCGACGCTTCTCGTGTGCGTAGGCGATCACTGCCACCACATCTCCGCGCGAGTAGTAGATGACGCGGTAGGGGAAGTTGCCGATTCGACGACTACGAACCAGCGGCGGCGGCTTCCAGTGCTCGACAGGAGGCCAGGCATTCGGCGACTCCGCGGCATCGGTGCGGGCCTTCTTCGCGGCGACAGCGAACGCCGCCTCAGACCCAGCCCACTCTTCATAGTGCTGGATCGCGTCGAGGAGTTCTTCTGCCGTCTCAGGATGCACGCGGAGCAGAGCGATCAGCCCTGGAACTTCGCCAGGAGTTCGTTCACACTCGCGTCAACGTCGTCAGCGGTCAAGAGTTCGACCTGCCCCGAATCGACTTCGTCAATGCGACGGCGGAACTCCGCGTTCCACGCCGCATCGATTTCCGACTGCGGCGCTTCCGTCTCAATCTCATCAAGAGCCTGAATGCCGCGATGGATCAGCGCGGCGAGGTCGCGCTTGTCTAGCGCGAGCATCGCCTGCTCAACCTCGGCAACGTCCATAGACATGCTCTCAGTGTACGCCGAAGGTTCTTTATCTGAACAGGAGGTGGGGTGCTTCACAGGCTGCGGCCTGGGCCTTCTCGGCGCGGGTCGGTGCGATCCGAGCCGCGTACGAACGGGTCGCCAAGCCGCCGCCTGCGCACGTCGGCGAGGCGTCAAGATTCCTCAGAGGCCGCCTGTTGCGCGTCGAGCCGCGTGGCGGCTTCGGTAACTGGCAGGGCGCGCAGCTCCTCGACTTCCCGCCGCGCGATGGCGGCATTAGAGGCGGCTTCTCGGGCTTTGCTGTGCGGCTTGATCCCACCCATGCCGTTCCGCATACGCCGCGCCTGGGTTGGGCCGTACTCGCGAATTCCCAGCGCGCGACGCTCTTGCTCCTGCCGCTCCACCATCGCTGTGCCGTCTGCGGTCAGGACCCCTACTGTTCGTGCGGCGTCGAGCACGCGCGGGTCTCGCTCGGCACGAGTCGCGGCTTGGCGCGCCGCCCACGCCGGAAGCAACTCGGCGGTGTACGGCGGTTCGGTACCCCAATCGGCGCGCACCTGTGCCCGGACAGTATCGACGTGATCGGTCGCGGCGCGCTGCTCGGCGCGAGCCCTGCGCTTCCCGAACCGGCCTGCGTTCGCGAGTCGCGCTGTCGCTGCCATCTCGGCGTCCGACGCGGCAATAGCGGCGGCTCCATCCGCTTCGGCCTCAATCGCAAGAGGTTCGGTGACCTCGGCTCGCATCAACTCAGCGGCGACCTTGGCCTCGCGCACAAGTGCGTCGTGCTCTTCTCGTTCTGTTCGGTGCGCCGCGCGCTGTGCGTCGAACTTCGCGGCGCTCTGTGTCCAGCGTGCCGCAGACTGCTCAGCCTTCTCGACTTCGGCGGTCAGTCTGGCGATTGCTTCATTGACTCGCTGCACTGGGCCGTCCGCGATAAGGCCACGCACGGCCTCCTTTGCTTGCTGTGTGGCGTGGTCGAGGCCACGGTCAGCAGAGTCGCGTCCCATCGCGGCGACAAACTGCGCGCGAGCGTCATTCAGGTTCTCGGCCACGACGTGCAGCCGGTTGGTCTCGCGGCCTCTTGTCATGCCGACGTAGACGCCCGCTGCACTCGTCGCACTAGAGAGGATCGTGTGCGAGGTATCAACGGTCGTGCCCTGGACGCCGTACGCGGTCGCGGCATAGGACAGGTGCATGTGCTCGGCCACATACTCGGGCGGGAGCGCGACGATGCGGAGCGCTTTCTTGCCGCGGTCACCGACTTCTCGGGCGTACACAGTACCGTCCTCGGTGATCTGACGCACGATCCACTGTTGCCGGTTCGCGACCCCAATCGTGGTGTCGTTCTTGCGGGCCTGAATCAGGTCGCCCGCGCCCATCGCGAGGCCATCGTTCCCGGTCGCGGTCAACGTGTCGTCGACCTCGCCGTGCTCGACGCGTGCGACGCGGATGCGCTCGTTCAAGGCGGCGGCTTCCTCGTTCGTTGCGACGGTGATCACCTCACCGTCTTGGGCTTGTTCGGTGATCTGGTCCCGGGCCTCGTCCTCACTCTCGTGCAGGGTCACGAGCCCCATCGCGGCGAGTTTGTCGAACACATCGTCGGGGTTCTCCCGGTCGCGCATCGTGAGCGTCAATGCCGCGTATTCGGGGCTGATGCAGCGGTGGAGTTCGGTCATGTCGTAACTGCGTCCGCGCGCGTGGATCGCCGTCTCGAGCACACCACCACGACCGACTGCCGGGAGCGCGTCGGGCGTGTGCGGTGGTTTCCGCAAGCGTCCGACGTGATCGAGCGGGTTCCTCGGTAACACCTCGTGGCGCACGGCGAGGGCGAACGCGAGCCGAAGCGAGACGCGAGCCTGTCGTGCTCGGTTGTAACTCTGCTTCGACAGGTGCTTCAAGAACTGGTCACACCGCGCGACCCCGATCTCGCGAAGCGTGAGCCCTCTGAACGCGGGGGTCACGAGTGTGCGCATGTTCCGCTCGTACAACTGCCGCGTGCTCGGCGAGAGGCGGTCGTCTAGGTCAAGGTCAGCGAGCCAGTAGGCAACCAAGTCCTCGAACGGGCTATCTGGGGTCAGCGTGCCCGCCGTCGGCTGGTACAGGGTGCGCTCGGCGAGTTTCGCTTTCAGCGCCCGCTCTGCGGCCTTCTGCGTTTGCGCGGTGGCCTGCACAACTCGGGTCATTCCATCCCAATCGCGGTAACGCGCGTAGGCGGTCATGCGTCCGGAGGAGGCGGCTTGATAGCCGATGTCGCCGTAGGTGCCGATGGTGAGGCGGGGCCTACTCATGCCATCACCCCCGATCCAGCGATGCCGGCTCGGCAGCGGGTTCTGGCTCGCGCTGCGTCGCCATCCATGCGCGCACGTCGGAGAGCGCGAACTTCAGATGCTTGCCGAAGCGATGCGCGCGTGGGCCGTGGCCGCGCACCCGCCAGTCGTAGAGCGTCGAAATGGGGATGCCGAGGTACGTCGCCAACTCCTCGATGCTGAGGAGCGGTTCGAGCCCCGGCGGGGGCTGAGGGGTGGGGTGCTGCGTATCCATGGAGGACAGGTGCACACCCTGAAACAGCGACCGGAACCAACGGGAAGTATCCGGTCGGGGAAGTCGAGAACACCTGCGTCGGGAGGAGTTTTCGTCGGGTTTTCGTCGGGAAGATCAAATCTACCAACCTCAAAAGCCGCGGAAACCCTTGAGTTTCCGCGGCTTTTCGGTCGGGCTGACAGGATTTGAACCTGCGACCCCCTGACCCCCAGGTAAGAAGCTGACCGATTTACCCCACTTGACCGGGGTTATTCTCTTTCTCACGTTGCACAGCGCGTCACAGATTTCATGCTTTGCAGGACGTTGGCCACTAGATTGGCCCACTAGAATCGCAGTTCCGGCGACGCCACGAGATGAGTTTATGTGGGGTTTACGTCAGCCGGCTCGGCGACGATCCCTAATTCGGTCCCAGGCGCTCCCCGTTTCGTCTTAGAACGGCGATTCATCGCCACTCGCGTCCGGTGGCGGGAGCGGACTCGACCATGCCGTTGTTATCGACATAGTTCGACTATTGGGAGCAAACCGTGATTCCAGTTCGTCAACACTGACCATCACAGGGATCTGCGCCGCGACACCAGACAGGATGCAGGTGCCAGTTGGAAGAATCGGCATCGATTCGAATGACACCCGATCCAAATAGGACACCGCTTTCTCAATCGCCCGGATGTCCAAGTCATTGACAAGACGATGCAAAAAGTAGTTATGCAATTGCGAAATAATGGTTGGCGAGATGTCATGCGGACGCTGGCTTGCGATAGTTAGGAAGACACCGAATTTTCTGCCTTCTTTGACGATTTCCTCGAAGGTCTCCAAACGATAGTCTCGCCAGGCTTCGTTTTCTCGAGAGGAGTCCAGTGAGAGGATGTTGTGCGCCTCGTCAATGATGAGGTTGAGGTGGCGATCGTTCGCTTGGTCGGTGATCTTCTTAGATTCGTAGAGGTGGCGACAGAGGATCATGGGAATGACCTTGCGCATCTCAAGATTCACGTCACGGAGCGAGACGACGGTAAGCGGCTTCGAGGCTACGGTGTCATCTGAGACTGTGATCAGTCGTTTAATACCGTGGATCTGGCTGTGAAGACGCTTCATGAGCGGGCCAATGTGCTCGCGGTTCACAAACCCGCCAATAACATCCTTATAGAACTGCAGAACGAGTTTGAACCTGACAAGGTCGACGTCGGTCACTGCGGAAAAGTCTTGAGTGACAGCCTTGATCTTGTTGGCGATGAAATCTTCCCAGTCTTGGTCGGAAGACCATTTTGGGTTTGGGCCTCCCCAAAAGAAGTTGTGGTTCCGAGTGAAATAGTTCAGGTTGGTCTTGAAGTCCTGAACCATCGCTTTGAAAGAGCCAGAGGCCGTTACACCCAGGCATTCTTCAATCTCTTCAAGGAAGTTGTGCGGCAGGAGTCGATCCATTGACGGGTCGGTGCTCTTGGTTGCTCTCGCTACAGTGTCTCCAATCACCGCGAGCAGTGCGGATGAATCTGGAAGTAGGCGATCCCAGAAATCCCCTCTCAGAACACGCGACACGAACGGCGCTTGAGTCTTCTCTGTAGCGCCGAGCAAGATCGACCAGAACACGGGATCGTTTACGGCGGACGAGGGAAGCGGCAAGCGATCCCCGGAGGTCGTTCGAGTTGATAAGCGGTATTCAGCCTTGAGTTCGTCCTCGATGATTACCGACGCGCCATGGTCATCGTCACCTTCGGCGTCACGGTTGACGTATTCGCCGTTGAAGTCAATGAGCACGAACTGGGATCTGTATAGGAAACCTGGCTGACTGCCGTACTGCTTGAAGAGCTCGTGATAGAGCTTCGCGAGCGAATATGACTTGCCGCTTCCTGTGTTTCCGAACACTCCGATGTGGCTTGCGAATATCTTGTCAACCCCGATGCTGACTGGCTGCGTAGGCTCCATTGCCAGGACACCCAGCGGGATCGTTGGGGTCTTCGCGTCAGCAAATGTGTGAATAGCCTGGAACTCGTTCTCACTGAGGATGAAGCATTCGTTATCGAGGAGAGGCATCTCTCGGACGCCTCTCTGGAAGCGGCCGTTCTCGAAGTATCCAACCAGGCTCACCTCGAGCTCACGCACAAGGCTGTCGACGTTTCGCTTGTAATCGGGCGAGGCGACTCGCTCTTCTCGTATGCGTTCACCGTCGACCGAGGCTACAAGCTCTCCAAATCCCTTGGCGATCTTGATGTAGCTCCCAACGGCGATGTTCCGTACGATCTCTCCCTGGTAGAGAAGATGCGCACTGTTCTTGAGTTTGTCGACGGCAACACGTATTTGTCGCCCCTCTACGGCGACGACTCGTCCAACACTGAATACGGCATCTCGTTTCAGAGTCGCATTCTCGTCAAACACTGGCCAAATCCCCGGCAGCGGAGTCAAGCTTGAGCTCGATGATGTGGTCTGGAGACGGTGTCTTCTCAATCAGCACTTGCTCAAGGAAGTCCTCCACAACGGTACCGAGTGAGAGCTTCCGCTCATCCTCGCCCTTTTCGGGTTCCGCAGGACGCACGAAAAGGATGTTGCCGTTCTTGACCCGTTCCATGGGGAAGAGTTGTTTGATCTCTTTGTAGGAGTCGCGATCGTAGCAAAAGACAATCACTTGAAGAGTAGGGTTGGTCGCAGCTGCCCGCGTCACTAGATCAAGAAGATGCTCGTCGCGGAACGAGAAACCGTGAACGAACAGGGCGCTGTTTTCCTTCTCAAGCTCGTTCGCAAAGCGACGAAGGAGCTCATAGTAGGTCTTATTCAGAACCGTGCTCGCGAACTTGGTTTTCTCGGGGTTGACGATCTGGAGTCGCGAGTATGCCTTGACGAAATCTTTGACTTCATCGCTACGCACTTTTCCTGCTGCCCGTCTCCTCAGCCTGACCGCGTCTACCTGAGCAGGCCTAGTGATGCGAATCAAGGAGGGCCTCGCCGCCTCATACGCCGCTTGCACCCCTTGCACCAGTTTGAGCTGGTGGTCAAAATAGATGTCGTCGCCTTCGCCTCGCCAGGCGGCCGAACCGTGAATTTTAAAGAGATTGACAGTGGGGATCTCTGATCGGTACTCGAAACGGCCCCCTTGTCTATATCGGAGGGTGCTGTATTCGCCGAGGTCGAGACGTGGTCGAATTTTGCCGGAGAACCCGTCATTGGTATCAATCTCGAGGAGTTCGAGTGCCACTTCTGACGCCATGTCGACGTTGGTCGTAAACAAGTTGACTTGTTTGCCGAGGAGAGTGCTCCGTCGCCGCAACAGGACGCGGTTGAGAACGGCCATGAACCGCGCGTAGGTTTTGATCAGCGACTGCGCGCCGGCGTCAGTACGGGCATTCAGAAGTTTGGCATTCGGGACGAGCACCTTGTGGAAGAAGTATCCCTGCACTGAGGCCCGAGCAAGTCTGGTTTCTTCGTCAGCAGTCCGAAGTGCAGTGAGCGCTTTTTCGACATCTCCGAGAGGTTCGAAAAATGGTGCGGAGGTACCTGCGCCGATAAGAAAATTCAGGTGGGAATCTTGGATGATCGTTCGGAGTCGATCGATCGAGATACCGGTTGTTGCTTCCTTCTCGACCGGAACTCCTGGGCCGATGCGCAGCTGACTCGACATTCACGCACCTTTCTTCATCTCTGGGCTCCAAGCCTACTTATACGTGTTCAGTGTTTCGTTGCCCGGAACGCGATCAGTATCTCCGGCTCAGAGAGGGCTTAGTACCAGTGGGGATCGGCGCCAGATCCTCGGGGCCGAAGCCGCGTGCGTGCACGTTGAGCTGGCCTCAGCGCGGTGAACTGTGCTCGGACAGAATCGTAGATGTCATCGGTTGATGACTCATCAACAACGGATACGATCAAGGCGAACGGAATGGTTGTCGGCGAGTTATCTAGTGCCCCGCTTCGACGTGCGACGTATGACACCTCAAGGCGGGGTAGTTCTACTTCCCCGGGTTTCAGCGTCACGCGGTAGTGTCGCACGGTCTCCCACTTGCCGCTATCACGCAGTTGCGCCTCGGATGCTCCAGCCTTGGCGCTGCCGAGGGTCTTGGTAACCGGTTCCTGACTGGGCGTCCATCCTTGAGTGAGCAGTGCGCGCGCGTCCAGGCCGCTGATGTCAAGAGTCCGACTCTTCGCGTTCGATCCCTTGGGCGGGCGGAACGAATGCATGCGATGGTGTGGTCGCATCACCATTTCGAGTGAGGCACTGGTGTATTCGGTGGGTTGTGTTGGATCGACGGGTGACGCGTATGCGAGAGTGATTTGCAGTTTCACGTCGCTCGAAAGCTGCCCCGCGACCGGGATCTGATAGCCGAGCAAATCGCCTCGCTCGATGTCATCGACATAGAGAACGTGAGCTTCGTTGGGCCCACATTCCATCAGGTCTTCAAAAGTCAGAGGCTGTCGCCCGTACCCGACCTCGTCGCGAAGCTTCACATGCTGAGTTGGGCGCTCCGCGAAGTGAGTGGCGAATGCGCGCAGGACGCTGCTGTTGACCCTGGGGAGTCGCGTGACGAGGTCTGCGAGCGCGTGCGTGGTCACGGGTGCAGCGAAGCTCGTGCCAGCGGCTTCGAGGAAACTCCCGTCAGCACGAACGATGTTGAACATGCGTTTTTCTGCTCCACCGAACTGGACACCCAGCGGCTGAACGCGAGCGCCGTGGCGCCCTGGCCCCATGGATGAGTAAGGTGCACGCGCCCAGGGCTTCTCCGGAGACGGAGCGTCGCAGGCGCCGACCGCGAGGCCATTGGCCATGTCCGCAGGGACCTGCACCCGGTGCAACCCAAGATCTCGATCCTGGTCACCATCGTTGCCCGCAGCGACCACGAAAAGCACGTCATCGTCCCATGCGAGCTGATCGAGTTCGCTCGTCCAACGGTTCGGTTCCATGTCATCTTCGACAGCCAGAGTAGGGCCCAGGCTCAGGTTGACGAGTCGGTGGCCACCGGCCTTGATCGATTCCTTGATGCGGTCGAGCACCCAGTAGCCTTCGAGATCGCCAGGGATCTGCGGAGCAGGAAGGACACGATAGCTGGCCACGGGCAGCGGCGGTGTGGGCGCTTGATCGCCCGGCTCTACGAGGCCGTACAGAACAGCTCCGGTCACGCCGGTGCCGTGATCGAGTTCGCCTTGGTCGGCCGGCTCAGGGGTGAGGTCTTTGGCTGCAACGGAAAAAAGACCATTGGCGCGTCGAGCGGTGTCAACACCACCATCGAAGACAGCTACAGACACGTCGGTCATCACAGGTTGGCGTGAGGCCGGCGCAGCAAGACGCAGAACACTCCGAGTACCAAAACGGGGCCGAGGTCGGATCGCCGGCATGGGTCGAAGAACACGTAACGGGTTGAAACGAGAGAGATGTTCGGCCCGATCAGCGTCGAGGCTCACCGGGGTGAATGTGAGGCCGCCAACGGTACGAACGAAGTCGCGGTGCACCTCACCGCCTTCGCTACCGATGAGGTCGAACCAGCGCTCGAGTGTGTCGTCCTCCAGCGGTATCGCGTCGCCCAGGCTGGATGCGCGAGGGTGCAGCACGGCCTCCCAGACTCGCCGAAGCGATGATGCATCTGCGCTCTGATCCGGTGTGCGAAGTACATCGGACTGCCGCGGTAAGGAGATTTCGCTTAACTCGCGGATTTGGGCGAAAGCTTGGTTCTCGGTGCGGTTCCGTCCGCCCTGGGTGATGAGTCGGCGAAGCTCACGCAAGCCGTCATCGGAGACAGCGAAGATGAGCCGCCTCGTCTGACTCTTGACTCTCTTCTTCTTGGTGACATACAGCCCGGTATCAGCTCGTGAGCCAACCGGGGTAGCACCGACGTGAGATAGCAACTCGGTCGGAAAATACGAAGCGGCGAGGTAGTTGGGGAGCAGTTTCGCTTCGACATACACGCGGTCGCTTGCTCGCAGGCGAGGAGAGAGGGCTTCCGCCTGCTCTGCTGCCTCGTTGATCTGTGGGATGAGCAGTTCTTGAGCCGCCTCTACGGTCTGAGGTTCGTACTTGTCACCGCCACCTGGGTTGGGGGCCTGAACATCGAGGCGTAGGGCTTCGCCGTTGACGAGTAGTGGACGTGAGATCCCGTCAGTGCTCCGAACGGCCGCCATCGTTGGCTCCTTCTGCTCGCTTGATGCCATTAGCCACGGTGGGGTGGCTAACGCCGGTCAGACTTGCGATCTGCCGGTTCGACACCTTTAGTATGTCGCGCATCGCAAGGAAAAGCCGGTCACGTCCCGCACCCGTGTCTTGGACTTGACGGGCTAGTTCACTAATCAATTCATCTGACAAGTTGGAATCGTTGAGCACGGAACGCCGGTTTGCAAGAGACCAGAACCGAGTGAGGTCGGAGCTGCTTTGGTCAGCGGTGAGTTCCGTCACAAGTTCAAGGATTTCTTGATCGACAGCTTGAGCTGTCGCAGCGAGGTTGGCAAGGATTGCTGCTCGTTCGACCCGACCAGGCAGCGGCAGCGCGAGAGCGCGATCAAATCGGCGTCCGACTGCGGCATCCAGCAGTTGAGGGTGATTCGTAGCTGCGATCAGTAAGCTCGTATCAGGCCACCGATCAAGCTCAACCAGAATGACGTTGACGATTCGTTTGAGTTCCCCAATATCGGAATCATCGTCACGTCTCTTCGCGATCGCGTCGAATTCATCCAGCAGAAGAACGCAGGGACCTGTCTTGGCATAGTCCAGGACAGACTTGATATTCCGTCCGGAAGTCCCAAGATAGCTTGACACGACCGAGGACAGATCGAGCGAGAGCAACGGAAGAGCAAGGGATTGAGCAAGCCAACGCGCTGTCATTGTCTTCCCCACTCCAGGAGGACCGCTCAGCAAAAGCGTTCGAGTGAGTCCCACTCCGGCTCGGCGGAGGTCGTCCGCTCGTTCGCGTTCACGGACTACCTCACGAAGCTGGCTCATCGTGTCGTCGGCGAGCATCAGCCCATCACCATCCGGGAGGAGGTCGATGTCGACCAACGGTTTGGCACTGTCATCCTCGGTCGGTACGGCGCCGGCAACGTACCTCAGCCCGGTACCGTCAACTCCCGCGGAGATCGCGCTGTGCATCGCATCTCGAAACGACTCAACATCCTCAACACCAGGAGGAACCGCACGCATCAGGCGCGATGCAACCTGCCGAACCCCTGCACCATGGCCACGAGTACCGACCCTCACCAGATCAATGACGGCTCGCTCCAGACCGCCCTCCGATTGGTAACCTTTGCGCGATGCATCTGACATGATTACCACCCTATCCTCATTGTGTTCTTAAGACTGGTAGGTGCTCGCGGTAACACCATCGCATGAACCTCAGACATTTACCACGCAAGTCGAGCGGCGCACACTCGCAATGGGCATGCTTCCGACTCTGAACTACGCCCTCCCCCCAAATCGTTCTTCGAGCATCCGGGCGGTGGCGGGGTTCACGAGATCATCACGCACGATGTAGTGCTGGATCGTGATCCGTGAGTCGGTGTGCCCGAGGAGTTCGGCTGCGAGGCCGATACCGCCGGCCTTGTTGATTGCAGTCGCTCCGGTACGACGGAATCGATGCGGGGTCACGCCACTCAGCCCTGCTTTATCCATCACGTCGCGGAGTCGGCGGCGGACGTTGTTCGTTGTGAGTGGGTCGCCGTTGCGGTTGCAGAACAGGAGCGCATCGGGGTCAATCGAGAGCCGTTTCTTGAGCCGTGCGCGGATCGCGGCCACCGCGAACTGCGGCAGTGCGATCGTCCGCACCGAGCGTGAGGTCTTCGGATGATCTTGACGGTGGGTCGGTTCACCCTTCCTGCTGACGATCGTGCCTGTGATCCGTACTGTCGGGATCGCGCCCCGGAGGTTGAGGTCTCGGATACGGATCGCGAGCACTTCGCCGATCCGAACAGAAGTACCGAGGAGCACTTCGATGATCTGCCCGAGCTGTCCGTCTGGCTTCGGGCCAGCCATGATCTTCCGCTCTTCCCAGTCGCGCACAGCCTCGCGGATCAGTTCGATCTCCGAGTCCTCGAACGCATCAGGAGTGCGGGCGGGTCGGCGCAGCCGGGAAACGTGATCCATTGGATTGCGTGGGATCGCTTCGTGCCGCACTGCGAGTCCGAGCGCGAGGCGCAGAACCACGCGAGCCTGACGGGCACGGTTATAGCTTTGCTTCGCGAGTTGTTTCAGGAAGTAGTCGCAACGTGCGACTCCAATCTCGCGTAGCGTGAGCTCAGCGAACGACGGAGCGACGAGGGTTCGCATGTTTCGCTCGTAGAGGTTCCGGGTGGTTCGTGAGAGCCGGTCTTCGACTTCCATGTCCTCAAGCCAGTAGTCCACGAGCTTCGCGAACGTGCTGTCGGCGCTGAGTCCGGCAAACCCTGGTTGGAAGAGCGACCGTTCGGAGAGCTTACGTTTGAGTGCGAGCTCGGCTGCCGCTTTCGTCGTCCCGGTGCACTGCACCGCTCGCAGCTTCCCATCCCAATCGCGGTAGCGTGCTCGAGCTTGGCACACGCCCTTCTTGATCCTGCGGTGGCTGATCTTCCCGAAGGTGCCGATCGGAGTGCGGGGCCTAGCCATGCCGCACCTCGCGCGTGCAGCATGAGGCGGGGACTCTAGGGTGGTGCCGGAAAGTGATTCTCTGGATTGATTGCATCAGTCCAGATTGGCGAAGCTGACTGCTCCGGAACCTGGGTACAGCCGGCGGAGGAGCTGCGGTGCGGGCCTGACTGAACTCGCATGATTGCTGGCGCGTTCGCGGCACTCGGCCAGATACTTTTCCGCCTGATCGGAACGCTCGAATCCCGGAGGCACGACGCGATCTTCCAGGGCTGCTGAGTCGCACGTGGAGCGTTGGGTGGCACGCTTGATCGCAGCCCGATCGATGATCCGCTTCTTCATCTGCCCCTTCCCTCTCGCCTCTCGCGTTGGCTGATCCTCTGCGTGATCCTACCGGCGGGGCGCAGTGTGTGGCTGGAGCGGCAGATCCAGGCTCAGAACCGGGCGGCCCTCACCGCTGAGGAAAGCTGTAGCGCATCCAATAGACGGGTCTGCTACAGGAGCCGTGTTCGCTTGCGTCCTGGCCAATAGCTGGTGCTGGCGGGAGAATCGTGGTGTGAGGTCAGCGATGAACGATCCCCAGGACGCGGTCCTGGAATGGATTGCCGCTGGCCGCCTCGCTGGCGAAGAACCCGTCGAACGCTACAAGCAGACGGCGGCGTCACCGGCTGGGCGAGGCCTGATCCAGCTCGATCGCGGGTACGAGAAGCAGTGGCGGGCCTGTCTCACGCCACCGGGCCGGTACTGGATCGAGCACCGTTCCTATCCGCCCGCGGGCACGGTGCTGGAACCGCTGATCGAGACCGGGCCAGAGCCTGCCGAGGTGAGCGATTCGCTGTCGGATGCGGAGTTCATCAATCGCCGCCTGATCATGAAGGCGAAGGCCGGTTTATCAAGTGCAAGGAGCGCAAAACCGATCTGGCTCATGACAAGCAACGGGATGCCCGCTAGAAGTATCGCATTTGCGCGCAACGTCATGCCACCGGACTACTGGGGCCGTTCAGGGGTCGGGTTTGGCAAGACCGCCTAAGTATGGCTTCGTTGCTATATTTCGCGGTTTTCTCGCCCGTCGAGGAGCCCGCGTTGGTGGGCCTCGTTGATGGCTGCCCGACGGGATTTCACGCCGAGTTTGCGGTAGATGCTCGAGGCCTGGGACTTGATGGTGTGCAAGGTGACGTATTCTTGCTCCGCGATGTCTCGGAGCCGGTCGGGTGAGGCGAGTCGGCGGAGCAGGTTCGATTCGCGTTCGGTCAGGGCGACCTCGGTGAGCGGGAGCTCGAGGGGGTTCGTGCTGTTGACGTTGGCCGGTAGTTCGATGCCGGCCACCGACGCGATTGCCTGGAGTTCCGAGTATGGGGTGAGGGAGTGGATCAGGCGGATCTTCTGTCCCGATGTGATCGTGAGTGCCCGCTTGAGTGCGAGTCCGGCGTGTTGCGCGTCTCCTTGGCGATGGAGGTGAACGGCGAGCAGCAAGAATGCCTGCGCACGCAGTCGCGGCCAGACGTCTTCTTGCTGGGTCAGCTTCTGCAGGTCTGTGACGTTGTCGGGGTTGCGGGTGATGAGTCCGATGCGTGCGGCGGTGAGGCGCCTGGCGATGTCGGCCTCAGCCGGGTTTCCGACCGTTCGGATCGCGCGCTGCACATCGCCTGCGGCTAGTGCGAGGTCTCCCAGCGCCGACTTCAGCAGATCAAGCACTGCGGGCGATGTTGGCTGTCTCCCGTGGATGCGCATGAGACGGTCCAGGTCCTCAATGCCGGCGGTGGGGTCGAGGGCGATGTGCGTGCGGGAGAGCACGATCAGTGCATAGGGCCACTCGAGCACTTCGTGGAGCTTGGGTTCGATGGCACGCAGGGTGGCTTGAGCCTGCCTCGCGTCTCCCTCTTCGAGTTGCACCGCTGCCCGGGTGATCGCTAGCCTGCCCTCCCAGGGTGTGAAGCCTGAGAGCTCGTCGCCGACCTGATCCAGCAGCACGGCTGCGGGCCCGATCTCACCACGATTGGCGTAGATGAATGCTCGCTGCGCGATGCCACGAGTGATGCGCCGTTGGTCCTGATCGGCACCGAGTGCTGGCAGGATCTCCTCCGCCCGTACCAGGTTTCCGGCAAGAGCCAGTGTGACCGTCGAATAGAGCAGCCCCCAATAGGCGGCGTCCCACACGCCGGTGGTGGAGTGCGGGTCGAGCGCACCGACGAGTTCGACGAGTCGGTGCACTCGTGTAGCGCCAGCGACGTGGCGTTTCGCGGATCTGAGCAGGGCGAGGATAGCGAGCTCGCGGTATACCGCTGACTCGGGGTCGCTGGGCGGGGGCTGGCTCTCCAGGTCGGCGAGAGCCTCATCGACCATGCGGAGTAGCGCGATCGACGGAATGGGTTCCCGCGCGCTCTGGATGACGGCGGTGATGGCAGCGACGGTCGCGTCGGTGCTCAAGGTGCTCGGCAGCATGGAAGACAACGAGGCTCCGGCGCCTTCGGGCACGATGTCGGCGAACGTGGCCGCGAACAACGGCCAGAGTTCGCCGCTCCGGCCCGATTCGGTGAGGAGCGCGAGCGTGCGCCCTACCTGATTCACGTCGTTACTGAGATACCTGGTCGCAGCCGTGCGCAACTCACGAATAGTGGCGTCAGGGAGCACGTTGCGGGCCTGACGTTGCAGCGCTGACCGGATGACTTCGTGGAACTCGAAGTATCCGTGCCGGTCCACATGGCCGAGGCCGTCGCGCGCGAGCATTTCAAGTAGTCGTTGTGGCGGCTCGTGCCCCGTCAGGTGCTGGGTAAGCGCTCCGTCGGCCGCTGGAACGAGCGAGAGCCGCAGTGCGGCGTCCCGATACTCATCGACGACCAGCTCCGAAACCCATGCGTCGATCGCTCTACCCCAGCCCTGCGGCGGGGGCTCGGTGCCCATGTCGAGAAGCAGGCGGACGAGGATCGGGATGCCGCCGGTGAGGTGAAGGAGCGTCGCAGCGTCTCTCTGCTGCATCGCATCGGCAGAAGTATCGCGGCTGGTGATGAGGCTCGCGATCTCCGACTCCGTATAGGCCAGGTCTTGTGCGGTGAACATCGAGATGTGCAGCTGCACGCGGAGCAGAGACAGCAGGTGCGGATCGAGGCTGCGTGTCAGCAGCACGATTCGCCCGGTATGCAGCATGCCTGCGAACTTCATCACTTCGCGCTGCACATCTGGGGTGGCGTACTGGAAGTCATCGATCACCAGCGAGATGTCCGAACCGTCGGCATTGAGTGCGGCGGCCAGCTCGCTCGCGCTGCCCGGCACGGTGCCATCGATCACGCCGAGGGCTCTTCCTGCAGTGGCCCAGAGGAGTCCGGCGGTCGTCGTGTCGCGTTCGACCCGAGTCCATGCCGTCGTGCGATCGTCCGCTCGCAGATTCACCCAGTCGGCCACGAAGTTCGTCTTGCCGCCGCCTGCCGGAGCATGCACCAGGATCACGCTCGATCCGAGAGCAGCATCGAGCTGGGTGATAAGGCGGTCTCGACGCAGATAACCGGGGGCGAGTCTCGGAGCGCGTCCGACGGGTGCGCGTCCTTGAGCCGAGCCCCCCATGCTGTTCATTCTAGTGAGCGCATGGTCGTCGCATCAGGTAAGTTTCCCGGCCACTCCAGCGCGCAACGGATGGGGCGCCGACTGCGGCAGCGCCTTCGCTCCGTACCTTTGAATGACGAGCGCCCCGTCCGAACATGTCCGACGGGGCGCTCAGAGGTGGCTGCTTACGCCGTCGCGTTCTGCTTCCGTCGGCGGACGATTGCGAGGAGCGTGCCGCCGGCTGCGAGCAGCAGGAGTGCCGCAGGCGCCAGCAGGTTGTCCGCACCGGCGCCGGTGGCTGGCAGGCCGCCCGTCGCAGCGTTCTTCGCGATCGTGTTGGTGAGCACGACCTCGGCGACCGTTCCGTCGCCGATGGTGAGGGTGTCAGTGCTGAACGTCGCGCCCGTCCATTTGCCGCCCTGCACGACGCCCGGAGCGTCTTCGGACAGGGTCACTTCGGCGCCGTACGGGATCGGGGCACTCGAGACAGCGGTGCCGTCGGCGGCCACGACGAGCTCGCCTGAGCCGGCGTCGTAGCCGTTCGCGGCAGGGTAGGCGTACTGTACGGTGAACGTCGCGTCGTCACCGACCAGTCCCTTGCCGGTGCCGTCGATCTTCTTCGCGACGCTGAACGCGCCGGTATTCAGATCGATGGCGTTCTCAAGCCCCACCTGGGTGGTCTCGTCCTTCACGATCGTGATGACGTTGCCGTCCGTGAACTGCGCGGGCTGCCAGGTGCCGCCCTCGACACTTGCGGGGGTGGCCTCGGTGAGCGTCACGACCGCGCCGGCGGGGATGCCGGTCACCACTGCGGGCTCACCGGTGGTGACCTCGACCGAGCCGGAACCTGCGTCGAATCCGGGCCCCTCCGGGTAGGAGTAGTCGACGGTGAAGACCGTGCCGCCGGGGACGAGGTGCGCGCCGGACCCGGTAACGCTCTTTTCGATGCTGAACGAGCCGAGATCACGCTCGATCGTGTTGGTCAGCGCGACCGCGAAGGTCGTCTGATCCCCGATGGTGAAGGTCGAATGGTCGAACTCGGCTGCCGTCCAGGTGCCGCCCGCGATCGCCGGCGGAGTCGCCTCTGACAGCGTCACCTCGGTGCCATAGGGCAGGCTGGCGCTCGTCACGGCGGTGCTATCGTTCAGCACGGTGAGGGTGCCAGTTCCGGTGCCCGGCGTGATGCCGAGATCCTCGGGCAGCACGTAGCTGTAATCGATCTCGAAGGCGACATCGTCGCCGACGAGGCCGGCGCCGTCACCCGTCACGGACTTCACGATCGAGAAGTTGCCGTTGTTCCACGTGATGGGGTTGTCGAGCGAGATCTGCACGACCTGATCCTTCACGACCGTGAACTCGGCGACGTCGAACTGCGGTTCGCCCCAGGTGCCGCCGGCCGGGTTGACCGGGGTGACCTCGTCGAGCGTGACGACGGCGCCCTCCGGGATGCCCTCGATGGTCGGCGACGTCTCGCCTGCGCGGACCGTGACGGTGCCGCTTCCGGCGTCGAAGCCGTTGACGGCGGTGTAGGAGTAGTTCACCGTGAACTCGGTGCCCGCAGGCACGAGCGACTCGCCTTCGCCCGACACGCTCTTCGTGACGGCAAAACCGCCAACGTTCTGCGTGATCGTGTTCGTGACGGTGAGGTCGATCGAGCCGTCGAGTGGCAGGTTCACGAGCTCGTTCTCGGTGTATGTCACACCGTTCACCGTGTAGACGGGGTCGGCCCAGGTCGTGCCGGCGGGTGCCGGGGTGAACCACTCGAAGAAGCTGTACCGGACATCTGCGGGCAGGTCGAGCGATATTTCCGTGCCGTCGGCGGGGAGGATGAACTGGCCGCCGGTGAGGTTCTGGATGCCCTTCTCGATGGCGTTCTCGCGGGAGTAGCCGATGCGGAACGAATCGACGCCGGTGGTCACCCCGTCCGGGTTTTCGACGACCTTGCGTGCCGTGATCGGGCTCTTGATGAGGTTCGCCTCGTTCACGAGGCGGATCTCGGTGATCTTCCCGAGGTTGTCGTTGTCGGCTGAGAACGTCAGCTCGGTGATGGGGTTGCCGTCGGCGTCGACAAAGACCGGAGTTTCCCAGGTGACGTTCTGCGGGTCGGTGGGCTGCACTTCGGTGAGCACGATGCGGGTGCCTTTGAAGTATTCGCCGCTGATGTACGACTGGCCGCTCTTGATCTGGAAGCTGCCCTGATCGATCGGTGTGTTCGGGTCTACGGTGTCGTCGTAGGCGACGTAGTTCACGGTGAAGGTCGGGTTGAGGACTGTATCGCCCATGAGCTCCTTGGTGACCTGGAACTTGCCGAAGTTCTGCCCGACTACCGTTGCGCCGCCTGAGTAGCGGGTCGCGGAACCGCTCGTGGAGGCCTCGTCCTCGCCCTCGATCGTGTAGGAGGCGGTGTTGGTGTACTTGCCTGCTTTGCCGCCGTCGAGCGCCTTCACCTTCCACTGCACGGTGTAGAAGGAGCCGGTGGTGCCGACCTCGCCTTCTGCAAGGTCGGGGTCGCCTGCCCAGCCGGGGGCCGACTCGAAGGACACGGTCGTGTGATCGCCGTTCCAGGTGACCTCGCTGGCGGGCTTTGTGATGACGTTGACGGTCTGCCTGCCCCACTCGTTGTAGGAGTAGCTGCCGCCCTCCCGCACGCGCGGGTAGCCGTCTGCGACCACGATCTCGTACTTCGACGTGTCGAGCTGATCGGTGACGGTGATCTGCTTGCCCGGCTCGATGCCGTCTTGCGGGGCGGGGAGCCTGACAGTCCAGATGATCGTGTCGTCAGCATTGTTGTAGGTACCCCACTTGCTGTGGGTCTGCCCCGTGTACTCGCAGTTGTCGGTGCACCAGTTCGGGTTCGCTTCGACGTCGACCGTCTGGCTGAACTCGCCGAAGTCGAAGGTGTGGGTGGTGTCTTCCTTGTTCTTCAGCTGGGTCGACACGTCGAACCAGAACTCACCGGAGACGCTGTAGGGGTTGGCCTGGATGAACGCGTCATCTACTTCGCAGACTACCTGCGCAGCGGTCACGGTGCAGGTGCCGGCGGCCTCCCCGTTCGGGCCGACCATCGTGAAGGAGTCGGCGTAGCCCCTGATCTCTTCCGGAAGGTCGAGCACCAGGGTCGCGGGAGCCGAGGCGTTGTCCGGAAGGCTCCAGTTGATGTGCAGCGCCTGACGGGACCCGTCGGGGAACGAGTCATTCTCGAAGTACACGTTGTCGATGCTCATGGCCGTCGCGGCGTTCGCAGGCGCGGGTGCGTTGACGGCGAGGCCGAGGACGACCATCAGCGAGAGGAGAAGGCCGAGGACCAGTTTCAGGCGAGAAGGGTGCTCAACGGCGATGGCTGATGCGTTCATGCTGCGCCCTCTTCTGCGGCACGCTGCTGCGTGTCCTCGAACGTCGTGTGATGGCATTTGCGCGCCGTAGTGTGCACAGTCAAAGCTCCCCCGTTTTCAAATCAATGTCGTGCATCGGAAGCCGCCTCAACCTACCTGCGCGTGTCCGCCTGGATGCGTACTGCATACCGCCAGGCAACGGATGTCGTCGGCTACGCCGCAGAGCGGGGAGTCGTCGCAACATTCCGGACGCTTCTGAGGAAACTTCCAGTTCCAACTTCTACGAAAGCAGGAGTTCAGGTGAAGGTTGAACTGCACTCGGTGAGTTTCATACCTGGTTTCATACTTTTCCGGCGTGGCTCCCGGGTCACACTTACAGGAATGGTTGCCGAGACTTCTTGCGTGCGGAAAGCTCCGCTGCACGCTCGGGCTGTCCGATTACGCACTTAGGTTTGAGCGGTCGAGATGCGCATCTTTCTCACAGTCGCTGCGCAGTCTTGGTGTGAGGCCTGCGATGAACGATCGCCAGGACGCGGTTCTGGAATGGTTTGCCGCTGGCTGCGTCGCTGGCGAGGAACCCGTCGAACGCTACAAGCAGACGGCGGCGTCACTGGCTGGACGAGGCCTGATCCAGCTCGATCGCGGGTACGGGAAGCAGTGGCGGGCCTGGCTCACGCCCCTCGGCAGGTATGGCAGCTCTGCTGGCGAAGATGGAGTTCCAGCCCATGCCGGTGCCACCATCCTAGCCGCCTCGAAAGAAGAAGACGCCGGTCGTTCCCCACGCCCCGAAGAAGACCCCGCCGGAGATCGATGCGAAGGTCAAGAAGGCGTGCTCGTGTCATCGTGCAGGCTCGGATCTCGCGGGGGTGCTGGTGGCCTGATCCGCAATCGCCCACATGCTCACGGGCCGCGGTGCTCTCGCGCAGTCAGATGATCTTGGCACCGCGCTGCCTCGTCTCGTCAATGCGGGCCGACTGCCACCGGGCACAGCCCGGTCGCGCTTCCTGACGGTCGTCCCAAGCCACCCGACCGTGACGCCCGCGGAAACCAGCGCGCTGCTGAACGTGGTCGTGAGCATCCTCAGCGAGCTCTGCCCTGGCGGACCCGAAATCTGAACCTGCTCATCAGAGACGCAACGGAACTGCGGTCGGAGTCGCAGACCTCCGCTCGGTGTTTTCCACCCAGTCAGCAGAACGTCCGCTTCAAGCCAGAACCCGGAGTCAGAACGCCACCCCATTGTGCGGGGATGAGGGTGCCATATCGGCGCCCTCATCATTCTCCATTTCCGCCTTCGCGCGACGCCGTGCGCTCCGCCGGGCTGCGGCCTCCCGTATCCGCGCTTTCGCGAGGATGATCAGGCTGGCCGGTCCCATCGCCAGGAAGACGAGGCCCATGACGAGGCACCAGAGCATCGGAATGCTGAGCCACGGTTCGCCGCCGCCCTCGATGAGTTCCTTGAAGATGTTCGCAACGAAGAAGTAGGGAGCCGCGAGGAGCATTGCGAGCACGCCCCACTTGTGGCTGTCGCGGCGGTGGATGATCCGAATGATGAGCCGGAGGCTGGGCAGGTACCGGGCCAGGAAGCCGAAAGCGTTGATCACTCCCGCGATGATGCCGCTGAACATGATGGGTTCCTCTCGTTAGCGCAGAGCTATTCAGAAGCGGTGCTAAGAGAAGTTGCCCGAAGGCCTGCCCGGAAGGCGGAAATGTTGATCACAGGGGTGACCGCTCTGCTTCCACTGTACGTCGAAGCGGTGCGAACGGGAACCCTCACATCAGAGAGTGCGTCCTCGTTCCCTCGCGGACGTTCGCCCGCCCGCCTGCGGCCGAGGATGTTCAGCCGCGAGTACACGGGCGCGCTGGATTGCCTGTGCAGCGCGGGCATGGTCGATCTTCTGCGCGACCCCGTCAGGCTCCGGCCCGAGAGCGTTGCTGCTGGTGATCGCGTAGCGGTCACGGTAGGCGGCGACCGTTCGGGCATACCGATTCCAGGCTTCCTGCTTGCGCGGTTCGCCGGGGCGAGCACCGAGAGCACGAGTCCACGCAACATCATCGGTGAGGGCTTGTTCGGCGAGGGTGGCGGCTCGGTTCTCGATGAGCTGGTGCCGCTCTGCGAGCGCCTGCTTCATGTCGGGGTCGGTGATCCCGGCCGCGACGGGGATGAGGCCGGCGATGAGTTTCGGTGCCCGTCGGGTACGCCCCGCGCTCGCGGGCTGGGTGGTGGCGTTTGCGACGCGCCAGTGCAGCACGGAGGCGATGTCGTCGGCGTTCTCGAAGCCGCGCGTGGCTACCAGGCGGGGCATGAGCTGGTCGACGTCGTGATGGTTCGCCTCGGCCCGGCGCAGCTCGGCGGCGAGTGCCCCGAACGCTTCCGACGCGAGCGCGGATTCTGCCTGCATATCGGTGAGGCCGGATTCGTGGATGAGGGTGGCCCAGCGGTCGTGCTGGGCTTCGGTGGCGATCGTCTCGTACTCGGCGGCGAGCTGCAGGATCGACTCCCACCGTTCCTGCTCCGCCTGGATCGTCTCGTGTACGGAGAGCTCGGCCCCGGAGTGATGCAGCACCCCGTAGAGCACACGACGGGCTGCCTCTTTCATGTCTTCGGCCTCGTGCGGGTGCGCGTGCGCGTCATCCGGGGTGTCGGTCGCGACGTAGGCGAGGTTGGCGTCCTTGCCGCGGGTCAAGGCGACGTACAGGTTCTCGCGGGTCATCGAGGGGTCGACCAGCACATGCGAGGTGTCCACCGTCACGCCCTGCGCCCGGTATGCGGTGACGGCGTAGCCGAGGTCGAGGTGCTGGGCGACGTAGTCGGCGGGGAGCACGATCGACTCGCCACGGCCTGGGCCGGCGGGGCGCACGATCACTGAGCCGTCGCGGCGTATCTTCGTGATCGTCCACCGGTTCCCGTTCTGCACCCAGGAGAAGCGGGTGCGCAGCTTCCGCTCGTTCTTCCGCGTGATCACCGTGTCACCGACAGCGGCCGTGGCGCCGCCTTCCAGGGTGACTTCGCCTCGGAGCGGGTTGACGACATCGGCGAGGATGAGCTCGGTGCGGGCGCGCAGGTTCAGCGCGGCAACGGCTTCGCCGGAGTCGGAGACGAGGATCGAGGCGATCCCGGCTTCTCGGTCTGCGCGCCATGCCTCGTAGGCTCGTGCGGTCATGTCGTCGGTGGTGCCGCCGATGATCCGGTCGGCGTCCTCGTAGACATCGATCACGTTGTGTTCCCCGAGGCGGAGCCTGAGCGATGCTCGCTTCTCCCACTCGTTCGTGAAGCGGTGGATCGTGGAGAGTTCGGGGGTGTCCGTGCGGTCGCCGGCGAGGAGCCCGAACGCGCCGGCCGCGGCCGGGGATTGGAGCTGCCCGTAGTCGCCGACGAGGAGAATCTTCGCTCCGGCTTTCGCGGCGGCCCCGGTGATGCGGTCGAGGGCGAGGGTGCCGGCGAGGCTCGCCTCGTCCACGATCACGAGCTGACCCGCCTGGAAGGTTCGGCCGGTCATGAGGTGCAGCGTCCACCATCTCGCGGTGTTCTCGGTCTTGATCCCGAGATCCCCGGCGAGCACTTCCGCCGCGACCGCCGACGGGGCCAGCCCGACCACCGAGCCCGCGCCGTGCTGCTGTTCCCATGCGGTGCGGAGCGCGAGCATCGCGGTCGTCTTCCCGGTGCCTGCGGGGCCGACGAGGAGATCAAGCTGCCGGCAGGAGACCGCGATCCGGGTGAGCGCATCGGCCTGGTCGGGGCCGAGCATCCGCCCCTCCCGATCCGGCCGCCTCGTGACCTTCTCGATGAGGGTGAGCGGGAGCTCGGGGCTGGTCATGGTGCGGGAGCGTTCGAGGAGCCGCTTCTCCGCATCGAGCAACGCCTCGGAGGAATACAAGGTGCCGTGGCGTGGGCGGAACGCGCTCGACCCATCCGGCCGCTGAAACCGCACCGGCGTCGACGCCAGCTCCGGTGGCGTCAGTCGCAGCGAGGCGCGCTCGGCGGCATCGACGACCATGCCGGTGACGGCCTCCCGATCCCGTGTCGTCGCGAAGCGGTACTCCATCGTCTGCCGTGCCGCCTCGGCGGTCAGGTTCCAGCGGTGCCAGGTCGACCGCTTCTCACCCACCGCATTCATGACCTCGCGGCCGATCTTCTCGATCCCGTCCAAGGGAAGGTCGTCGGCACGCAGCACTCGCACGGGTGCTGCCGGGATCGCCCCTCGCACCCAGTCCGACGAATCCCGCCCCAGCCGCGCTGTGGCGCGCTTGCGCCATTCGGTGGTGAGGTCGGCGAGGGATCGCACTTGCTTCTCGGGCCGGGTGGACAAGGTGGCTTGGGCGCGGAGCTTGATGATCGCCGCCGCCGAAGGTTGCCGGCCGTGCTTCTGAACGTATTCGGCGATGAGGCGGTCTTTCTCGGCGTCGATCTGGCGGGCGCGGGTGGAGAACTCGAGCACGAGTTCTTCCGGCACTGTCCTGATCGCCCAGGCGGGGTTGCGGTCGCGGCCTCGATCCCGCGCTTCCCATTCCACGCCGAGCAGCCGGGTGAGGTGGTCGGCGATGGTCGCCTCGTGCAGTTCGGAAAGCGCAACGGTCGCGGCGTGCATCGGCCGCCCATCGAGTGACCGCCACCGCCCGTCCAGCGTGGTCTTCACCTTGTTCGACACGACGACGTGCGTGTGCAGGTGCGGGTCGGAGCTGCGGGAGTCGTAGTGGTCGTAGGCGGTCGCGGCGAGCCCGAAAGTGTCGCCCTGCGCGACCGCGCCACCGTCCGCGCCGGTCATGCCAACGCGGGTCGCGGCGACTTCTCGTTCCATGAAGTCAATCACTTCGGCGATCGCCGCGTGGTGGGCTTCGGCGATGAGTGCTTGGGTGCCGGCGTCGGCGACTGCCCACAGCGCCGACGCCGACTTCGGCAGCGAGAAGGTGTAGTCGTATCCGGCGACGGCCTTCCGGGTGCCGCGTCCGTGTTCTTCGGCTTCGATCTCGGCGACCGCTTCCGCGCGCGAGGCCGGGCCAAGGTTCGGGTCGAGGGCTTCGACGCGCTCGGTGATGTGCTCGGCCGGGGTCTTGTACACCGGGTAGGCGCGGCCGAGCGGGTCGCCTGTCACCGGGTCGCAGCCCATCCCGATGAGGAGCTGGAGCTGCTGCTCCGATACTTCATCGCCGGGAGTGATGCGGCCTTCGCCGAGTTGGGTGAGGCCGGAGCCGAGCCACCGGCCGGGAGGGTTCCCTGCTTCGGCATAGTAGCGAGTGAGCGGCGTCGACAGGCTCCGGTCTCCGTCGCCCGCGACGATCGAGCCCAGGAGGTACTTGTAGCCGTCACCGGCACTCATCACGCGCATCGAAACCGTCATGCACGGAAGGTGCGCCTGAAGCTGGGTCCTACCGTCTCCTAGCCTGCGCTTATTCAGGAGGGCCGGAGAAACCAATGCTGTCAGCACTTCCCGCAGGCATGCGCGGGGCGAAAGCGGTGCTGGATGCGGGTGGGGTGAGGCGCCCTCAGGATGGAAGTTTGAAGCGGGAAGGTCGAGCTAGGTGTCAATACTGACTGCGTGATCCCTTCTAGATGATCACGCAGTATCGATCTGAGCGCCGGCTCGATCCGGGTGAGACTGTTCCTGATGAGTTCAGTCACGCCAAGCGGTGAGAGTGACGTGTTGACAGTGGTGCCCCGTAAAGTGGTGTA
>NZ_RPDI01000089.1 GCF_003917135.1 Leucobacter chromiireducens | reverse complement strand
CGCCACTGCGCATGCCGAGGTACTGCCAGGTGGTGAGCAGCGTCTCGGAGTCGGCGCGATCGATCTGCGCCTGGTTCGCGAGCTCACAGAACAGCTCGGCGAGGTAGTCCTCCGGCGACGACCAAATCTGCGCGAACTGCTTGGGCGTCGCACCAGCGCTCGCGACGAGCTGCTCGACGATCTTCGCGGGAACGCCGAGCGACAGCCCGACATTCTCAACGTGCTCCTCGCCCGTACGCAGAATGCGTTCGCGCACGTCATCGAGCGGTGCCATCCCCCGGCCAGCCGCACGAATCCAGTTGTCTCCCGGCACGAGTGCTCCCATCACGACGCCATTAGCTCGCTCTATCG
>NZ_RPDI01000088.1 GCF_003917135.1 Leucobacter chromiireducens | reverse complement strand
GAAATGTTGTTAGGATAAATTCGTTCCCTGCCGGGCTGCGGTGCTGATCTGAGTGCCCGCTGGCGCCGGGGGCACGACCATCGTTCGAAGCCGTGCGGCTCAGCCGCACCCCGAATCAGGAGAATGGCGCTGTTCGCTAACGCTATGCACCTCGTTGCCCCCGGACTCGTCCGCACTGAAGAGGGCGGCTTCCACGGCCCTACCCTCGCCGATTTCTTCCCGCCGGCGGTGCTCTTCGAGGGCACTCCGTTCGAGATGAACCGCATCATGATCATCCGCGTGATCATGGTGCTCGTCCTCCTGCTGCTGTTCTGGCTCGGCACGCGCAACCTGCGTGTCATCCCGGGCCGCGC
>NZ_RPDI01000087.1 GCF_003917135.1 Leucobacter chromiireducens | reverse complement strand
GGTGACCGGCGACAAGCGCGAGCACCACATCCTGGATCGTCCGCGTAACGCCCCGACTCGCACCGCGATCGGCGCAGCGGGTGTCACCTTCTACGCGGTGATGTGGGCCGGCGCAAGCTCGGACCTCATGGCGACCCACTTCCAGCTCTCCATGGAGGGCGTGATCCACGCACTGCAGGCCCTGCTCATCCTCGGCCCGATCGTTGCGTACATCACTACGAAGCGGATCTGCCTCGCGCTCCAGAAGAAGGATCGCAGCATCGCACTCCACGGCTACGAGTCCGGACGCATCGTGCGCCTCCCCGGCGGCGAGTACGTCGAGGTCCACAAGCCGCTCGACGAGTACGAGCAGTGGGAGC
>NZ_RPDI01000086.1 GCF_003917135.1 Leucobacter chromiireducens | reverse complement strand
GAGGCCACGCCCGTGCGCACCGGCAAGCTCAGCCTCGGCATGACGACGTACAACAAGCCGGACTACTGCGTCGCAACGCTCGCGAACATCGCGGAGAACCCGGCCCTCACCGCCGGCATCGACCGCATCTTCCTCGTCGACCAGGGCACGCAGAAGGTGCGCGACGAGGCGGGCTTCGACGCCGTCGCCGAGCAGCTCGGCGAGCAGCTGCGCGTCATCGAGCAGGGCAACCTCGGCGGCTCCGGCGGCTTCTCGCGCTCCATGGCCGAGACGCTCGAGCGCGAGGACACCGACTTCCTGCTGCTCCTCGACGACGACGTTGAGTTCGAGACCGAGAGCGCGCTACGCGCCCTGCAGTTCGGCCGGTTCAGCCGCGAACCCGTGATCGTCGGC
>NZ_RPDI01000085.1 GCF_003917135.1 Leucobacter chromiireducens | reverse complement strand
CGAGCACGAGGCCCTCGGTGCTCGCGATGAGGTCGAACCAGTACCAGCCGCCGTCGCTGAACGACGTGAGCGGCAGCGCGAAGACCGTCTCGGTCGTGCCGGTGACGGTGCGCGAATCGACACGCTGCTGCACGCCGCCGGCGTTCGAGCGGTACACGATCACGGTGCCCGAGCCGGAGGTGCGCAGCGTCAGCGCAACCTCGGTGACCACGGTCCAGCGCTGCCAGTACGCCGCGGGGAACGCGTTGAAGTAGCTCGCGAAGGAGACACGCTTGCCGGAGCGCACGCGCGCGCTCGAACGGGAGAGCACGTTGTCGATGTGCGCGTTCTCGCTCAGCCGGACGTGGCGCCCGCCGATCTGGGACCAGGTCTCCGCGTCCGCGTACAGCGGCAGGACATCAGGATCCTGGGTGAGCGGGAAGACGATCGACTGC
>NZ_RPDI01000084.1 GCF_003917135.1 Leucobacter chromiireducens | reverse complement strand
GACCTTCGCCGGGAGGCGCTTCTCGAGGCCCAACTCCAGCGACTTCAGCTCCTCGACGAACAGCTCGCGGCGCTGCTTCGTGAGGCCGAGGCCGAGGCCGCGGGTCTTACCGCGCTGCAGCGCGAGCGCGAGGTTCTGCTCGATCGTGAGGTCCGGCGCCGTGCCCGCCATGGGGTCCTGGAACACCCGGCCGACGTACTTCGCGCGCTGGTACTCCTTGAGCTTCGAGACGGGCCTATTGTCGATGCTCAGCTCGCCGGTGTCGACGGTGTAGCGGCCGGCGATCGCGTTCAGCAGCGTCGACTTGCCCGCGCCGTTCGAGCCGATCACGGTCACAAAGTCGCCCTCGTCGAGCTTGAGGCTCAGGTCGACCAGTGCCTTGCGCTCGTTGATCGTGCCGGCGAAGAAGGTCTTGGAGATCCGGTCAATGTTCAGCATGGTTTCTTACCTCTCCACCGGGACGGTCACGCCCGTCGTTGCCGACGCCACCGGGTCGGGTGCGGGGTCTCCCCCGCGCTTGTTCCCGCGATCCCGCAGTGATGGGAGCTTCTTCAGGAAGCCCCACC
>NZ_RPDI01000083.1 GCF_003917135.1 Leucobacter chromiireducens | reverse complement strand
TCACGTGCAGGTTGTACTCGGGGCCAAGCTGGTTCGGACCGAGGTACTCGATCCTATTCGTGCAGGATGATCTGGTAGAGGTTGTGATCTTGCCAGTGCCCGGCGATCTTGAGGTATTGAGGCGCCATTCCGATCTGCTGGAACCCGCTTTTTAGCAACACCTTTTGAGATGCGATGTTGTGAACCAGCGTGCTTTCCTCTATCCGGTGCAGCCCGAGCTGTTCTCCCGCTTCTTCCACGATCGCGCGAACTGTTGCAGAGGCGAGGCCTCGGCCCAGGTGATTGCGGTCGACCCAGTAGCCGAGACCCGCGCTCTGAAAGGGGCCCCGAGTGATGCCCGCGAGATTAAAGCGGCCGAGGATCTCGTTGTTGCGAACCAGTGCCAGGGGATAGCTCTCCGCGGATTGGGTAGCAACCAGTCTGTGTTCGATATCTTCGCGCTGAAACTGCTCAGTGAAGAACTCCTCGGGACGCACGGGCTCCCACGGGGTGAGATGCGCTCGATTGCGCTCATAAGCAGCCGCCAACATCGAAGCATCTTCCGGCCGAAGGATGCGTAAATCTATACCTGGGGCCACACTGCGGGGTTCGAACATTCAGTCGATGCTACTCGAATGGCTCAGACCGCGTCGCCCTCCACCG
>NZ_RPDI01000082.1 GCF_003917135.1 Leucobacter chromiireducens | reverse complement strand
GCTCGACTTCTCGCTGCTCGGGCGACCAATTGTGTGGTTCGCGCCGGATCAGCTCGCCTACGGCGCCTCCCGCGGGCTCTACGAGCCACTCGAGGTGACGAGCGGCGGACGCATCGCGCAGGACTGGGCGGCGGTGCTCGCCCGGCTGTCCGAGCTCGCTCCGGGGACGCCGACGCGGCGCGCCGCCGAGGCGGAAACGCGGGCGCTCGCCGCGCGCTTCCATGCGTACCCGGAGGGTGGCGCGGCTGAGCGCGTGCTCGCCGCGATCCGCCGCCTCCAGCTTCCCGCCGCGCAGCTGGTGCCGCCCGGCGGCGTGTTCTTCGAGAGCTTCTACGGGCGCCAGGTGAGCTGCAATCCGCTCGCGATCGACGCGGAGCTCGCGCGCACGCACCCCGAGCTGCCGCGCTACTGGAGCGTCACGAGTGAGCTCCAGGCCGTGCCGCACGGCGCAACGCCCGTGCTCGTTGGCGGGCCGGAGTGGCACGCCGCACGCCGCGGGGCCAGCCTGCTCGTGGTGAACGACTGGCTGCGGTACCGGTTCCGGCGGCGGCGCGGACAGACCGTGCTGCAGACCTGGCACGGCACCATGCTGAAGCACCTCGCGCTGGGGCGACCGGACGTCGGGCTCCGCACGCGCATCGCGATCCGCCGCGAGAGCCGACGCTGGTCGCTCATGCTCTCGCAGAACCCGCACTCGACCGAGCAG
>NZ_RPDI01000081.1 GCF_003917135.1 Leucobacter chromiireducens | reverse complement strand
GAGGAGGGCGATCCCGCAGAGGTGCTCAGCAACCCGCAGCGGGAGCGCACGAAGGCGTTCCTCTCGAAGGTGCTGTAGGGCGGCTCCGCACGCAGCTGTGGCCCCGGCTCCCATCATGGGAGCCGGGGCCACCGTGCGTTCGCGGGTGCCCGCGGCTACGCGTTGACGCCGAGATCCCGCTTGATCTTCGTGGTCGAGACGCCCTCGGTGCGGTCGAGGTAGATGACCTCGCAGTGATCGCGCAGCACCTCGAAGCGCGGATCGCCCTCCCAGTCGCCGCCCATGACCACGGCGTCGATCTCGTACTTCTGCACGTCGCGGATCTTCTGATCCCACGCCTCCTCCGGGATCACGAGGTCGACGTAGCGCACCGCCTCGAGCATGTTCTTGCGCGTCTCGAAGTCGTGGTACGTCTTCTTGCCCTTGCCCGCGTTGAACTCCTCCGTCGACGCGGCGACCACGAGGTAGTCCCCGAGCGCGCGTGCGCGGCGCAGCAGCCGGATGTGCCCCCAGTGCAGGAGGTCAAAGGTGCCGTAGGTGAGGATCCGCTTCATCCCTCCAGTCTAAGCTCTGCGCGCGCCAGGTGCTGGGAGGAGGGCGCACGCGTGTGCGCAGCGAATTCCCTGGTGTTGCTCGGGCGGGTGCGGCGTAAGCTGGTGGCAGGTATCCGCGCGGCGGGTCCGCGTATCGATGGAGATGGAGGGCACGATGTCAGAGCACCCAGATCAGCGAGTTCCGGATCACGAATCCGAT
>NZ_RPDI01000080.1 GCF_003917135.1 Leucobacter chromiireducens | reverse complement strand
GCCGAACGCCGCGATGGCCTCGACGGCGCGCGTGCGGCGCGGAAGCCGCGGATCGAGCAGCGCGTCGGCTAGCACCTCGGGGCCGGGCGCCGCGCGCACGAGCGCCCAGCGCAGCGCGCCGGCGGCGTTCGGCTCGGCCTCGGCGAGCAGCGCCTCCGCGAGCACGCCGGGCCCGGCAGCGGCCGCGGGATCCCCGACCGGGGCCGCGCCGAGCTCGATCGCCGCGCGCTGCCTGGCGAGCGGATCATCGGAGCCGAGCCCGCGCGCGAGCCGCACGGCGTCGAGCGCCTCACCCCAGTCGGCCGGGCCGATCCCGTCGAGCTGTTCGAGGCGCGCGAGCAGCGCACGCTCGGCGGCGAGGCGTTCCCGGCTCCGCGCGATGAGCTCGCGCACCAGCGCGCCAGGCGCCGCCTCGCTCGCCGCCGGCCGCAGCGCATCGCCGACCTGCTGCAGGCTCATCCCGAGCGCGCGCAGCGCCTCGACGTGGAGCAGGCGCCGCAGGTCGCCCTCCGAGTAGTCCCGGTAACCGTTGGCCGTGCGCCCCGAGGGGCGCACGAGGCCGAGCGCGTCGTAGTGCCTGAGCATCCTGGCGCTCACGCCCGAGCGCCGGCTCGCCTCGCTAATGCGCACGCGGAGTCCCCGAATAGGCGACGCCCATCCGCGCCGCGTCGGCCGGATCGTACGCGAAACCGGCGTCCGGATCCGCCAGCAGGGCGATCGTCGCGCGCGCGTGGCCGGCGACCGCCGCGTCGCCGCGGGCCGTCGCCGCGTCGAGCGCGG
>NZ_RPDI01000008.1 GCF_003917135.1 Leucobacter chromiireducens | reverse complement strand
CGGCGCGGCCCGCGGCCCCGACCCCGGGCCGAGCCGGGCGCGAGCCGGGATCCCCATCGTCTCGCGCCGGATCGGGCTGACCGCCGCGGCGCTCCTCACCGCGCTCCTCGTCGGCCTGCCGCTTGCCGCCCGGATCTGGCCCGGCCTGCTCGTCGGCATCGCCGACGCGTTCACCCGCGCCGGTGCGCTCGTGTTCGGGGGCGGGCACGTCGTGCTCCCGCTGCTCGGGGCGGAGCCCGTGATCGCGGACGGCATCGATCCCGCGCAGTTTCTCGGGGCGTACGGTGCGGCGCAGGCCGTGCCTGGCCCGCTCTTCACGTTCGCGGCGCCGCTCGGTTTCGAGCTCGGCGCCGGGGCCGGCCTAGGCTGGGGAGCGCTCGGCACCGCAGCCCTCGCCCTCGTCGCCGTGTTCGTGCCCGGCGTGCTCTGGCTCCTCGCCGCGCTATCGGCGTGGGACGCGTTGCGCGCCCGGGCGTGGGCCGCGGCGGGGATCAGCGGCGCCAACGCCGCGGTGGTCGGCATTCTCGCCGCGGCGTTCGTCACCCCGGTCGTGCCCGCCGGCGTCACCGGATGGCTGCCGCTCGCGTTCGCGTGCCTCGTGTTCGTGCTGCTCACGCTGGCGCGGTGGCCCGCGTGGCTCGTGGTGATCGGCTGCGCCGTCGGGGGCGCGGTGGCTGCGCTCTGCGGCGTGCCGAGCGGGTGGTGAGCGCCTAGGATTGAGGGGTGCCACCCCGTCGCAGATTTCCCGTGTCGAGCAGCGCGAAGTCTCGCGCGCGTTACGCGAAGCGGCGCGAGCGGCGCCTCTCACGCGTGGACAACGACCTCACCGCAGCCGAGTGGGATGAGCTGCGCGCCGCCTGGGGCGGTTGCGCGTACTGCGGGGTGCGCGGTGCGGCGCTGCAGAAGGACTGCATCCAGCCGATCGCGCGGGGCGGCAGGTACACGCTCGAGAACGTGGTGCCGGCGTGCGCGTCGTGCAACGCGAGCAAGCACACCAACGAGGTGACCGGCTGGCTGCGCCACAAGCGGCTTGATGAGCGGGCATTTCTCCAGCGCTACGCGGAGATTATCGCGGAGCTCGCCCCGACGGTTGACTAGCTGGACCAGCGTTGCTCTGGCCGCGGCCCGGCCGGCCCGGCTGCTTCACCAGCTCCCCAACTGTGTTCGAGAGTGATCCGCTGGGTGTCAGGATTCCGGCCCGGGCTCACACATAGTGCGAGTGGGGGTGGGGTGCGAGTGAGGGTGTCGCGGCTCGGGCTGACCGGGCCAGTCGCTCGCACGGAAGCCTCGATTTGCCAAAATATATAGACTGGTCTATTTTTAATCCATGGCAACAAAAGGTGAACTCACGAAGGCCCGGCTCGCGGCGTCGATGCTGGAGCTGATCCAGATCGGCGGGTACAGCGGGACCGGCCTCAACGCAGTGACCGAGCACGCGGCGGCGCCCAAGGGTTCGGTGTACTTCCACTTTCCCGACGGGAAGGAGGGACTCGGTGTCGCAGCGGTGGAGCTCGCGGCGCGGCAGTTCGAAGCGCTGATCGCCGAGTCGGCGGCGTCCGCGAAGAACGTCGCCGAGGCGGCGCGCTCCGTGATCCTTGCCCTCGCGGCGCTCCTGGCGGACAGCGACTTCCGCGTGGGGTGCCCGGTGTCGGTGGTCACGCTCGAGATGGGGGCGGAGAGCGAGCGGCTGCGCGACGCGTGCGCCGCGGCCTTCGACTCCTGGATCGAACCCACGGCGGCGCTCCTCCAGGTGGGGGGCGTCGACGCGCAGCAGGCGAGCGCCACCGCGACCGTCGTGGTCTCCCTGATCGAGGGCGCAGTGATCGTGTCGCGCGCCCAGCTGAGCACGCGACCGCTCCTGGCCGCGGCCGACAGCGTCACCGAGCTCATCGAGCTGCGCTGCCAGACCGCTGGTGGACTCCGATGAGCGGGGCAGGGGTGGCGCGTCACGCGCTCGTGCTCGGCGCGTCCGGGCTGGTGGGCAGGCACCTCATCATGCGGCTCATCGACAGCGGCGCGCGCGTCACCGCGGCGGTGCGATCCGAGGCTTCGGGGGAGCGGATGCTGGCCTGGCTCCGCGAGCACGGGGTCACGAAGCCGGTCGGCACCGCGCTCGTCGACTTCACCGCGTCGCCGATCCTCGCGGGCGGGCCGGCCGAGTGGGCCGACGTCACGGAGATCCACAACTGTGCTGGATCATTCCGCTTCGGGATGACCGCAGCGGAAGCGCGTGGAGCGAACGTGGGGATCGTTGAGCAGCTCGTGGCGTTCGCCGCGGAGCTGCCGCTGGTGCAGCGCGTGGTGCACATCTCCGGCTATCGGGTGGGCGGCCAGGATCCGGCTCTGGTGCCGTGGAGTGATGAGTACCGTGCGGCCACCTATCGTGAGCTTGGGGCCTACGAGGCCTCCAAGGTGGAATCCGACGCGGTGTTCCAGGCCAACGCCAACGCGGCCGGGGTGCCGTGGACCATCGTGAACCCCGCGACCGTGATCGGTGACAGTGTGACGGGCGAGTCCGAGCAGCTGGTGGGGTTCGCCAGCACGATCCAGCAGCTCTGGGATGGAACGGCGACCGCGCTGCCGTCGAACGCCGACATCTTCCTGCCGGTGGTGACGGTCGACTTCCTCGCGGCGTTCATGGTGGCAGCCGCCGTTGACACCGACGCGGTGGGGCGCGCGTACTGGGTGCTCGACACCGAGACTCCGCCGCTCACCGAGCTGCTCACGCGGGTGGGGCAGCACCTCGGCGTCAAGGTTCCCCGCCTCCGGATTCCCGTCGGCCTCATCAAGCGGCTCCCCGCGCGCATCAGCGGCGTGGACCCGGAGACTCTCGGGTTCATGTCGAGTGATCGTTACCCGACGGGTCCGGCAGAGGCGCTCGCGCAGCGGCACGGGCTCCGGATGCCCGATGTGCACACCTCACTGATGCGCTGGGTCGACTACCTGGCGCTCCATCGCTTCGGCACCGCGGCGCCGGGAGCGCGCCGGTTCGTCAGCGCCGGGGGACTGCGCACCCTCGAACTGGGGGACCCGGCGGCGCCGCGTGTGGTGCTCCCCGGCCTGCCGGTCAACGCCGAGACCTGGGCAGGGGTCGCCGCCGACACCGGGGCGCGGGTGCGGGATCTCCCCGGGCTCGGGCTGAGCGGCGGCGCGGGGATCGAGGACTGGGACGCGTGGCTGCCCGCGGCTCTCGGCGAGGATCCGGTTGAGCTGATCGGGCACTCCATCGGGGCGGCTACCGCGGTGACCGCCGCGGCTCGGTTCCCCGATCGGGTGAGCGCGCTGACGCTCGTGGCTCCGTTCTTCCTGCAGCGGCTCCCCGGTTTCGGCGTGCGCATGCGCACCATGGTGCGCGAGTTCCTGCGGCACGCCAGCCCGGCGCAGCTCTCGCGCACGCTGACCGGATTCCCGGACAGCGCAGGCGCGCTCGACAGCGTGCGCAGCGATCTGTCGGCGCGAACCGCCGGGCGGGTCGCGGCGCAGCTCGCTCTCACCCACTCCCGGCAGTGGCGCGCGGAGCTGCGCGATGCGCTTGCGAGCTATCCCGGGCCGGTGCGCATCATCACGGGGAGCAACGACCCGCTCGACCCGATCGCGGCGGCGTGGGCTGAATCGCTGCCCGGCGTGACGCTGCACTCGCTCCGCGGCGCTGGCCATCACCCCCAGCTCACGCACCGCGCGGCGCTGAGCGCGGCAATCGAGGCACCCGTTCGGGAGTCGCGGTCTAGGGCCGAATGAGCCTCACTCACTTGGGGTCGGCGTGCGCGGCATCGTAGGTGTTTCGCGCGGAAACGACACGGTCCATGTGAGCTTCCGCCCACTGTTTCACCGGCTGCACCACAGCGAACAGCGAGCGGCCGAGGGGAGTGACAGCGTAGGTGACCGTCACGGGAACGGTTGCCACGACCGTGCGGGTGAGGATGCCGTCACGTTCAAGCCGGCGAACAGTCTGGGTCAGCATCTTCTGGCTGATGCCGGCGATGCGCCGCCGCAGATCCGAGTATCGCTGCGGCCCCTCTGCGAGCGCAGAGAGGATCAGCACGACCCACTTGTCGCCGAGCGTGTCGAGGAGTTGCCGGCTCGGGCACGCGGCCAGATAAGCGTCGTACGCTACCTCTGCGCTCGCTCGGCGTTCGGCTGCTGTGGTTGTCGCCATTGTGCTCCTCGTCTGCGTTCGGTGACCAACGCACCTTTAGGTGCCTACTTCCCGAAGGGGAGTGCGGTCGGACAGAGTGTACTCGGAGCGGCCAGACAGGCCCTGAAATGGAGAACAAGATGAGCGACAAGACCATGCGTGCGGCACTGGTGCGAACGCCGGGCGATGCGGACGCGATCGAGCTTGTGAGCGTCCCCACCCCGGTCCCAAGCTTCGGCGAGGTCCGAGTGCGGGTCGAAGCAGCAACGGTCAATCCCGTTGACGTGCAGACTCGGGGTGGGGTGTATCACCGGCTGGGTTGGGTCGCGTCATCCGAGGTGGGGCTGGGGTGGGACGTCGTTGGTGTGGTCGACGCTGTGGGCGACGGCGTCGCGGATCTCTCCGGGGGCGAGCGGATCGCCGCCCTGCTCGCAGGGGTCGATCGTGGGCCAGGCGCCTACGCCGAGCTGGCGATTGTTCCCGCATCGGACCTCGCCGAAGTGCCGTCAGCACTCAGCGCGGAGCTCGCGGCCACCGTTCCGTTGAACGCGCTCACCGCGCAGCAGGCGCTCGAGCTCCTCGGCGCGCCCAACGGTCGGCACCTCCTGGTCACCGGCGCTGGTGGAGCGGTAGGCGGATACGCCAGTGAGCTCGCGAGCGAACTCGGGTTCCGCGTCACAGGTCTGGCGAGGCCTGCGGACGAAGCATTTGTGGCCGGCACGGGCGCATCGTTCGTCGACACCCTCCCTGATTCACCACACTTCGACGCCGCGTTCGATGCGGCGGTGATCGGATCCGGAGTGCTGATGAGCATCCGGGATGGCGGTCACTATGTCGGCGTCGCACCGGCTGCGGTGCCCGATGCGCCCCGGGATATCACGAGCGAGGCGGTGCTGGTCGCTCCGAACGGGGCGCAGCTGTCAGCATTGCTCGACGCCGCTGCACGGGGGAGTATTACTCCCCGCGTGCACCGCACACTCCCACTGGAGCGCGCGGCCGCTGCGCACCGAGAGCTGGAGGCCGGGGGCGTGCGCGGGCGCATTGTGCTGACACCCAGCCGCACATGAGTGAGCACTGGGCGGTGCCGCCCGGCGGCTGAACTGCGCTCTGCTCAGTGCCGCTGAGCGAGCGGTGTGGCGGACACCCCAGAAACGCGTGAAGCCCCCGGCATGGCCGGGGGCTTCACTCTGTGCGCGATACTGGGATCGAACCAGTGACCTCTTCCGTGTCAGGGAAGCGCGCTACCGCTGCGCCAATCGCGCCTAGTTAAGGCTATTGAATTATAGCGAGGTGGCGACGGGATTCGAACCCGTGTATACGGCTTTGCAGGCCGCTGCCTCGCCTCTCGGCCACGCCACCGTATGGTGTTGCCACCTATTCAGATAAGCAATCAAGATAATACTGACTACCAGAGCGGATGACGAGACTCGAACTCGCGACCCTCACCTTGGCAAGGTGATGCGCTACCAACTGCGCTACATCCGCATGTTCACGGTGTCTGTTTCTGCGTTGCTGCCGTGTACTTGTATGACTATACGGGGATTTTGCGGGGGTGTGCAAATTGGGTCGGTATGCCCGGGCGTGCCGCGGCTCCACGTAAGGGATCTTCGGGGTTTCGAGTCATTTTGTGCATTCTTGGACCCGGGCCGACGCCGCGACAGTTACTGTGGTCACATGGCAAAGGCACAGCGTTCACGTCTCTGGCGCGGCCTGTGTGTGACGGTCGTCGTCCTCCTTGCGCTTTGCCTCGTGGTGGCGGTGATGTTCCGCCAGCAACTGAAGGATCACTTCGCCGCGGTGTCGTTCGATCCTGATCCCAGCGTGGAACGCGTGCTGCACGAGCTCGACCTCACGAAGCGTGGTGCGCGGGTGTTTCTCGCGACCCACCCCACAATCGACGGCAGCCAGCACTTCAATACCCAGTGCGCCGGGGTGGATCACTCCGAGCAGGGGCACGTGCTCGGGTGCTACACGCATGACCAGATCCACCTCTTCGATGTGACGGACGATCGACTCTCCGGGGTGGTCGAGGTGACTGCGGCGCACGAGCTGCTCCACGCCACGTTCGCCCGGCTGGGGGATGGGGATCGCGCAGCGCTCAGCGCGAAGCTCCGCCAGGAGTACGACAGCAGGGTCGAAAGTGATCCCGAGCTGAAGGAACGCATGTCGGTGTACGAACACCTGCCGGAGGCGGCGTTCGTGAACGAGCTGCACTCGGTGCTCGGGACCGAGGTGCGCGAGTTGCCCTTCTGGCTCGAGGAGCACTACGCCCAGTGGTTCGTTGACCGCGCCGACATCATTGACGCCTTCGCGAAGTATCACGCGGTGTTCGTGGATCTCCAGCGCCAGGCCGACGAGCTGCGCGCGGAGATGACCGAGCTCCGCGAGGACGTCGAGCGGCGGAAGAAGGAGTACGTGCTCGCCGTCGAACAGTTCAATGCCGATGCGGCCGAGTTCAGTGCGCGCAACGAGCGGTACGAGTTCTCCGACGACCCGTTCGGCTTCGATCAGCTGCGCGGGGAGCTCGAGTGGCGGCGCGGCGAGCTCGAGCGCACCCGCGTCGGGATTCAGGCCGACATTGATCGCTACAACGCGCTGCGGGATCAGCTGACGGCGCTGAGTGAAGTGAGCTCGGAACTGGACGAGTTGCTGAATAGTGACCTGGCCCCGGTCACGACACGCCCGGATGAGGGGTGAAAGACCCCCGAAAACACGCGGAACAACCCCCACGTGCGCGGGCCGTGCGCGAAGCCGTGTAGTATCGATCGAGTTGGTGCGACACCGCAAGGAACCGCAGCACGGGCGATTGGCGCAGTTGGTAGCGCGCTTCCTTCACACGGAAGAGGTCATCAGTTCGAGTCTGGTATCGCCCACCAGAGTGTCGATTGTTCAAACATGCGACGCGACATCCTCACCCGCGAGCACGCTGGATTCAGAAGCCAGTGGTGACGCGTGGACTGCCGGGTCGAGCAGCGTGTCGAATGGCGCGCCGGGCTCTGCCTCCACCCGTTCTGGGCTCTTTCGGACTCGTTCGCCGGTGGCTTGGGCGACCTCGACCTCGCCGATTCCGCGATGCTCTGTCGCGTCGGGATTGTCCGGTCCGTGGAGGAGGACGTGGGCGAGCTCGTGCACGAGAGTCTTCACCTAGGCGGCGTCGAGGATGTTCTCCCGGGCCGCCACCGTCTTCGCACCAAAGTCGGTGAGGCCGTTGGCTCCGTGGATCATGCCCTCGTGCGGCACCCGCATCACGGTGAACCCTTGCGCCTCGACTTGCGCGGTGATGCCCTCCCAAAGTCCGTCGGGGGCTTCGCCTTCGAGTAGCCGCGGGGACGGCGGTGTAGGGATCGGGTCGCCGGCGGTTTGCGAGAGATCCCAGACGTAGGCGGGTCGGACACCGACCATGCGCGACCGCACCGCCCCGCCGGGCTTCGGACTCTCGAACCTGCCAAGCCTGCGCCACGACTCCGCCACATACGACGGCACCGGCTCAGGTACCGGGCCTGCCTCGAACGCCGCCTGATGCTGCACAAAGATCAGCAGCGTGTTGTTGAACGAGCGGGCGCGGAACCTGGCCGCGAAAGCCAACGCCCGCTTCCCGCCCTCACCCGACACCGGCGACTCCACCGCATCAGTGAGTTGTTCGTGAAGCGCGTCGAGCTTCGCATCGCGCGCCGCGCGGGCTTCCTCGGTGGTTGCCATGGTGGTCCTCCGTCCGCGAGGCTCCGCACACGGCGGGTGACCTCTGCGACCAGAAGGTGCGCGAAGGAACTCAGGAAACGCAATCGAGACGGACGACGGACAGATTGTGAGCGACCGTCAGGTGCATCACTGAACCCGACGTGGTCACCCACCACTCCCTCAGCAGCAGGAAGCCTGGAGATCCGAGCATCGAATCATGGTCGTTTCACCCGGACGCACGCGCGTTCACTCGGGGTACGACGGCGACAGACGCTGCTGGCTGATCCGGCGATACTCGCTCGGAGTGATCCCGATGCTCCGTCGAAACTGCTGGGCTGCGAAGTCAGGATCACCCCAGCCGACAGAAGCCGCAATGACTGAGATCGGCGATTCCGTGGCTTTCGACAAGTTCGCCATTCGCTCCGCACGCAACATCGTCAGATACGCGATCGGTGACTTCCCGAACGCATCAGTGAATACCCGGCGCAGCTGCGAGGAATACAGGTGCACCGCGTCAGCCAGCTCAGGCATTGACCAGCGTCGATCCATTGCAGTGGCAAGGAGATCGGCGACGCTTCGTACTTCAGGGCGAAGGGGCCGAAACATACGATGCCGCGGAGTCGACGGTACGGCCGGGCTCCGCTGGGTCAACGTGACCCGTTGGCCGGTGATAGCAGGATAGGGAACGATGACATCGAGGACAGCTGAGAGCAGAGCCTGCGCTCGATAGCAGGGCTCTGCGCATGGACCCTCAACGCTCAAGGCCGCGAGTTCATCCAGCCACGGCATCAGCAATCCGGCGCGGTCCTCACAGATCCTGACGAGCTGCGCGGGCTCGGCATAGATCGTTTTGAGAAAGCTACGAGCGTCGAGCCGATCCTTGAACTTTGCGGCGTATTGCCAGAACACCTGATCGATCACCGAGCCACGGTCGAGATACGCGGTTGTAGCCGTTCCCCACCCCTCAGGCTCAGCTCCGCAGAGGGTGCTGTCGGCGAGCACGATGTCATCGCCGAGGCGTGCATGTTGACAGCCGAACTCGCTGAACAGCCGAGCACTCCCGGCCCGCACAATGATGAACTCCACATAGTCAAATTCGATCGGTTGGATCGGACGATAGTCGGTTCGTGTGCGGGTGACGATGGGCGAGAACGAGGTTCCGCTCTCTACAGACCGGCTGTCTTTCGAGGCAGAGAAGGCCCCTTGCGCGCGGATGTCAAGACTGTTCCGATGTTGCTCGCTTGTACGCGCGGGCGGCGGCGGCAGCAGGGAAGAACGAGACGATGACCCAGAGGAGAATCCAAGCCACGGCCACTCCCAGAAGTACAGCGGCAGTGGTGCTGAGTTCGGTAACGGCGAGTACGCTGGCCACGACTCCAGCCCCGATTGCCCCGATTCCACCGATGTACAGGTATGGGGCAGTCGCTTTGTGGACGGCGATCCAGGCGTTCTTGTCGTGCAGAGTGAGAGCGGTGCGGTAGCCGAAGATCCATTGCTGGCGAAGAGTTCCGCGCTGACTCGCTCGGGCCCACCACAGCACCAGCATGCCGAGCAGGACCACGAGCACAGCACCGATGAGTTGAGGCATGGTGACTCCTCCGTGGATATTGAAGAACCGTTGTGGCTTCCGATTCCACGTTACGAGTCTCGGACAGTGGCAGGCCACCAACCACGGGTTGAATGACTCCTGCCGCCTGCGCATCCCAGAACGGCGTTGGCGTGGCTGCAGGCCGGTTAAGTTGCCCAGTCGATGAGCGTGGATGACCGCCTGTGCACGGTCGCGGAGACCGAGTTTGCCGAACACCTTATTGATGTGGCTCTTGACGGTTGCCGGCGAGAGAAGGAGCCGTGCGCTGATCTCCGCATTGGTCATGCCCGTGGCGATCGCGAGGAACACGTCGTACTCGCGAGGACAGAGAACATCGAGTGCGCTACGAGGTTCCGGCGACGGTCGCGCTTGTTCTGCGAGGGCGTGGTCGATGAGTTTGCGTGTGATGCGCGGTTCTCCGACAGCGTCTCCCTGGTGGACGGTGCGGATCGCGCGGGGACCGTTCGGGATCGGCGCACCGGACTGGGCGAGCGTGACGGGAAGGCCCGTTGCCCGGAACACTTCGATGCTCTCTTCGAGCGGAGGCAAGTCATAGCCGGAACGATGTTGAGCTTCGTCGAGTTCCGCGTCGCTCAGAACCCTTGAGCACACGGCGAATCAAGGATTTCAGCGCCGGGCGCTTGTGTGAGAATCGCCCGGGCGGGCCCACTGAAAGAAGGCCCCCGGGATTGCCCGGGGGCCTTTTCATTTCCCGGTGAGGTGCGCCCGAGCTCAACCCGTGGGTGGCAGTGCAGCCCGGAGCCGGCTCCGTAGCGTGAATACGACAAGCAATTCACCGGATGCAACGGAGGTCGGACGTGAGTGTGCAGGTGCAGGCGCTCAGCAAGCGCTACGGGACGAAGTGGGCCCTACGGGATCTGACGTTTGAGGTGAAGCCGGGCCGCGTGACCGGCTTTCTCGGGCCCAACGGATCGGGGAAGTCCACGACGATCCGCGCGATTGTCGGGCTGGACCGCCCCACCGCGGGCGAGGCCCTGATCGGCGGGAAACCGTACGCGAAACTCCGTGCGCCACTGCGGGAGGTGGGCACGCTCCTCGACGGGAGGTCGGCGCACCGCTCGCGTCGCGCGATCGACCACCTCCGCGCCGTGGCCGTGACGCACGGCATCTCGCGCCGTCGCATCACTGAGGTGATCGAGCTGACGGGCCTCGGGGAGGCCGCGACGCGCAAGGTGGGCGGCTTCTCGCTCGGTATGACCCAGCGGCTTGGGATCGCGGTGGCGCTGCTCGGCGACCCGCACACGCTGATTCTCGATGAGCCGGTGAACGGGCTCGACCCGCAGGGCGTCGCGTGGATGCGTGAGCTGCTCGCCCACCTCGCGACGGAGGGGCGCACGGTCTTTCTCTCCTCTCACCTCCTGAGCGAGCTCGCGCTCGTGGCGGAGCACATTGTGGTGATCGGTCGCGGGGAGTTGATCGCTGACGCGCCGCTGTCGGAGCTCACCGCGCCAGCACACCGCGTCGCGGTCCGCTCCGCGCAGTTGCCCGAGCTGATGCGGCTCTTGGGTGCGCCCGGCGTGACGTCGGTGACGCGCGACGCGGAGCGGGCGGAGATCTCGGGGCTGTCCGCTGACACGATCGCGGAGCGTGCCGCGGCCGCCGGAATCGTGCTGCTCGAACTCGCACCGATCCATCGCACCCTCGAGGAGGCGTACACCGAGCTGACGCGCGGCGCGGTCGAGTACCGCGCGGGCGGCACTCTGGAGACCGGCACCGGGGAACCGATCCGATGAGTGAAGCCAAGCTGACGGAAGCCGCGCCCACCGCAGCGCGGGCGATGCGTGCTGAGTGGGTGAAGTTTCGGACGCTTCATTCGTACCTGGTGACCTCGCTGTCGGCGTTCGTCCTGATCGTGGGCATGGCGGCCATGCTCGTGTGGGTCCGCACGGGCGATGCGGCGGCGGTGACGCTGACCGAGTTGCTCACCGGGGTCTCCTGGGCGCAACTCATCGTCGCGGTGCTCGCGACGGTGTTCGCATGCGGAGAGTGGACCTCGGGGACCGCGCAGATCAGCTTTCTCGCGGTGCCGCGCCGCTGGCACGTGCTGCTGGGGAAAGCCGTCGCGCTCGCGGGCGTCGCGTTCGGGGTCGGCGCGCTCGGTGCCGGCTGCGCCGTCGCGCTCGGGGTCGTCGTGGGGCAGATGACTCTGGGCAGTGCGTCGCTCGGCGTTCGCGTGGCGCTCGGCGCGGGTGTCTACCTCGCCGGCATCGCGGTGCTCTCGGCCGGCATCGCGGTGGTCGTTCGCAACGTGGTGGGCGCGATGCTCACCGTCATCGGCTTCGTCTGGGGCCTCCCCATGGGGATCACGCTCGTGCCCGTTGTCGCGGTGCAGCGCGCGGCGTCCTATCTTCCTGCCCCGGCGGGAGGTCAACTCCTCGCTGGCGGCCGACTCCTCGCGGACGGCCCCGGTGCCGCGGCGCTCACGCCGCTCGCTGGGGGAGCCGTGCTGTGGGCGTGGGCGCTCGCCTCGCTCGTTGCCGCGGCCCTCGTGCTCCACCGCCGTGATGTGTAACAGAAAGCAGATGCAATCATGACTCTTCACACGAAACCCCTCGCCGCACAGCCCCGATTCCGCGGCGCGATCCGCGCGGAGTGGGTGCAGCTGTGGTCGCTCGTCTCTCGTCGCGTGATCATGGGGGTCGCCTTCCTGGTGATCGTCGGTTCGGGGGCCCTCCTGTCGGCAGCGCTGATCGCGCGGCTCACGGACGAGCGGTTCGCCGGGCAGGAGATCTCCGCGACGCCGATGATGTTCGTCGACGCCGTGCTCTGGGCGCAGATCGCGATGGTGATCCTCGCGGTGCTGTCCGTGACCGGGGAGTACGGTTCCGGCCACGTGCGGCAGTCACTGCTCGCGTTTCCCACGCGGAGCCCGTGGCTCGTGGGCAAGCTCGGGGTGGTGGGGGCCGTGGGGTGCGTTGTCGGCGCTCTGGGCGCCGCCGCATCTCTCGCCCTTTCGGTACTCATTCTGCGCGGCAGCGAGGTGCAGTACACGTTCGACTGGGCTGAGGCGGCGTCCCTCAGCGCGCGCTCGGGACTCTACCTCGCGCTGATCGGGATCCTCGCAGCGGCGGTCGCGATGACGATCCGGCACACCGTCGCAGCGTTGAGCGCCGTTCTCGCGCTCACGCTCGTGGTGCCGCCGGTGCTCTCCTCGATCCCGGTCGTGAACATCGCCGCGGATTTCCTCCCCACCATCGCGGGTCGGCGACTCATTTCGAACTTCGATACGCTCGCCGGGCTCAGCGACTGGCAGGGGGGAGCGGTGCTGGGTGCCTGGGTGCTCGCGGCCGTCATCGCCGCGTGGACGCTGCTGAAGCTGCGGGACGCCACCGACAACTGAGTAGTGGGGCCGTCAGCGACAATGGGGGGAGAGGCCAGCGCGGCAGCGCGGCCGGCTGAGGAGGACGCATGGCTGACGACCTGACGCTGCGCGCCGCCGATCTCCGGCGGCGGCCGTCGGCGGTTCGCGCGTGGCTGCGCCGCCACCCGGAGGTGGGGGACACCGTGGTTGTGCTCCTCGCCTGCGGGCCGCACCTCGCCGCGCTGCTGCTCCGCGCGTACGACTTCGGCTGGTGGGCCGTTCCGCTCCTGGCCGTCACCGCCGCCGCACTGTTCCTCCGCCGACGCTACCCGTTTCCCGTGCTGGTGATCGTTGCGCTCGCGTGCGCATTCAGTCCGCTCGCGCGCCCGGGAGCCGCGTTCCCCATGCTCCCGTTCGCCTTCGCCCTGTACACCGTCGCGGCCACGCAGCCGCTCGCGCGCGCCATCGCCGGCTACGGCGTCGGCATTGCGGCGAGCGTGCTCGCGACCATTCCGTTCTCGCTCGCCGGAGTCACGCCGCCACGCGTCACGCTCGAACCCTTCGTGCTGATCGCGTTCACCGCCGGGGTGATCGTGCAGAGCCGCCGCGAGCGGACCGCGCGCGTCGTCGACCTCGTCAACGAGCGCATCGAGCGGGCGGCGCTCACCGAGCGCACCAGGATCGCCGCCGAAATGCACGATGTGGTCGCGCACGCGCTCACCGTGATCGTGTCGCTCGCGAACGGCGCGGTCAGCGCGCGCGAGCGGCAGCCGGCGCGCGCTGACGCCGCGGTGGAGCGCATCGCGACCGTTGGCCGGGACGCGCTCGGCGACATGCACCGCACCCTCAGCATGCTCCGGCGCACCGACGCGACGCTCGACGCTGAGCTGATGCACTCCGGGGACAACCTCCCCAGCCTCGACGAACTCATCGCGGGGTTTCGCGCCGCGGGACTGCCCGTCGAACTGACGCTCGCGGGCGAGCCGATCCCGGACGATCTCGCACTGCGGCAGGCGCTCTATCGCATCGTGCAGGAGTCGCTCACGAACACCCTCAGGCACGCGACGGAACCCACGCGCGTCGAGGTGACGATCCTGCACGAACGGGGCCGGGTCTCGATCCGGATCGAGGACGATGGCGCGCCGCACGCTGCCGTCGTGCTGCCCGGGCACGGACTCGTCGGGATCCAGGAGCGCGCCCGCGCGCTCGGCGGAAGCGCGGAGTCGGGGCCGCTCCCCGGGCGCGGCTGGCGCACGAGCGCACAGTTGCCCACCGAGACGACGGAGATCCACCATGACTGACGCGCCCATTCGCGTGCTGCTCGTCGACGACCACGAGCTCATCCGCGCCGGCAACGCCCTCGTGCTGGAGAGCACGGGCGACCTCATGGTCGTCGGCGAGGCGGGGACCGGCGAGGAAGCGGTCGCGCGGGCCACCGAGCTGGCACCGGACATCGTGCTCATGGACGTGCGGATGCCGGGCATGGGAGGAATCGAGGCGACGCAGCGGATCACGTCCGCGCTGCCCGAGACCAGGGTGATTGTCCTCACCACCTTCCACCTCGACGCCTATGTGTTCGAGAGCCTCCGAGCCGGGGCGAGCGCGTTCCTCCTGAAAACAGCGACCCCGACACAGCTCGTGGACGCCATTCGCACCGTGGCGGCGGGGGAGAGCGTGCTCGATCCGCGGGTGACGACGCGGCTGATCGAGTCCTGGGTGGCGGCCGAGCCGAAGCCCGCGGTGGCGGAGCAGCCGTCGCCGGCCGCGGTCCTCTCGCCGCGGGAGTACGAGGTGTTCCGCGCGGTCGTCGTTGGCCTGACGAACTCCGAGATCGCCGCCGCGCTGTTCCTCAGCACGGCGACCGTGAAGACGCACGTCAACCGCATTCTCGCCAAGCTGCAGGCCCGCGATCGGGTGCAGCTCGTGATCCTCGGCTACGAGCACGGGGAGCTGCCGCCCGCGCGGCACGACGTGTAGGGGAGCGGTGCACTGGGATACTCGACGGGTGTCAGATTTCTCCGCACCTGTCGCGAAGCGTCCCGAGACTCCGGCGCCCGCGCGCGCTGCGACGCCCGGCCGCGGCGCGCGTAGGTGATGCCGGTGCGCGGCTCGTGCACGACGCGGACGAGCGGAGCGCGCTCGGCGACCGCGGCGCTCGCGTCGGTGCTGCCGTTCTCGACCACGATGATCTCTTCGGGGGAGACGGTCTGCCGCGATAGCGCACGCAGGCAGCGCTCGGGCATACGCTCCTCGTCGAGCACGGGGATGACGACGGACACGGAGGGCAGCGGGGCCTGCGCGGCCCGGGTGCTCGGCTTCTGAGCGCTCGCGTGCGGGGTGTGGTCTCGGCGGGCGGTGGTGCGTGACGGACGTGCCATTGGCGCGGGGATCCTCGCTGCATCGGGAGACCGTCTGTGGTGCGGTGGTTCGCCCGAACTGCGAGCCTCGTGAGCCTGGTCCGCCATGAGCCTGGTCAGGGACCGGGTGGCCTCCCGGTCAGCGGTATGCAGCCTCGACGCGAGCGCGCCGGGTTTGAGTGGGGACTACGGTTCCTTGAGTGCGTGCGTCGGGGCGCCCGCGAGGAGCGCGCCGAGCCGCCGGGCACCCTCGGCGAACTGCGCCGGGGTGCCGGCACCGTAGGAGAAGCGGAGATGCGCGGCCGGCGGCTCGTCGACGAAGAAGTGCGCGCCGTTCCCGACGAGCACACCGGCGGCGTCGGCCGCGGCGCACACGGCGCCCGTGTCCGCGTCGAGCGGCAGGCGCGCCCAGACGTGGAGGCCACCGCGGGGCACCGAGACGACCCGCACGGCCGGCACCGACTCCGCGAGCGCGGCGAGCAGCGCGTCGCGGCGCTCCGCGAGCGCTGGCGCGAGGCGGGCGAGGTGTCGCGGCCACGCGCTCGAGGTGAGGAGGCCGAGCGCGGTCTCCTGCACGAGAGGCGCGACCCCGAGATCCTCGGCGGTGCGCGAGGCGCGGAGCCGCGCCGCGGCAGGCCCACGCGCAACGAGCGCCCCGAGGCGCAGCCCGGGCGACGCGGGCTTCGCGAGCGTCAGGACCGAGACGACGTGGCCGTCCGGCGCGGCGGTGAAGAGCGGGGGCGGGGTGGGGGCGTCGATCCCGAGGTGCCTCGCCCAGTCGTCCTCGATGATGAACGCACCGTACGCAGCCGCGAGTTCGAGCACGCGTGCGCGGCGCTCGGGGCTGAGCGTGGCGCCCGTCGGGTTCGCGAAGCCGGGCTGCAGATACACGAGGCGCGCGCCCGTGCGCCGCAGCTCGTCCTCGAGCCGGTCGACGAGGATGCCGTCGGCGTCGCTCGGCACCGGGGCGAGCCGCAGCCCGCTGCTCTGCGCGGCGAGGATCGCGCCGGGGTAGCTCGGGCTCTCGGTGATGAGCGTCGCGCCGGGCTCGGCGAGCGTCCGCATCGCGAACACGAGCGCCTGCTGGCCGCCCGCGGTGACGAGCACCTCGCTGGGGTCGGCGCGGTAGGGCGCCGCGAGCACGCGGCGCAGCTCGGGGGAGCCGGTGGGCGGCGTCATCGCCCACGCGCGCTGGTGCTTCCCTGCGCGCGCCGCGATCCGCTGGAGCTCCTCGGCCGGCGTGAGCTCGGGCGCGAGGTACCCCCAGCTGAGCGGCAGGTGGTCCGCCCCGCCGTACCCGCCGAGGCGCGCGGCTCGATCGGGATCGATGCGCGCCCCGCCGAGCGCCTGGGTCTGCCAGGTGAAGTCGGGCTCGCGCTGCGTGCTGCGGTCGAGCACGAAGGTGCCGCGGCCGGGCTCGGCGCGCATGAGCCCGAGGGCGGTGAGTTGGGCGAGCGCCGCGGAGACCGTTGCGGCGCTGGCGCTGAACTCGCTCGAGAGCGCGCGCACGCCCGGCAGGCGCGTCCCCGCGGGGAGCTCGGCGATCCGAGCGCGCAGCTGCGCGGCGATCTCGGCCGCTCTGTTATCCTGAATCATGAAGCTAGTCAATAACGTTACTGGGTTTTCGGCAAGTGCGTTACGCACGCAGCGCGGGCCGCCGGCGTGGTCGAGGATCCGCAGCCAGGATCCCGATCTGATTCCGCGCCGCACGGCGCATCACGACGCACACGTAAAGGACCAGCCTTGTCGACCACCGCACACACCATCGTTCGTTTTCTCAGCCCGGCAGACGAGCCGCGCTGGCGCGCACTCTTCCGCGCGTACCGGGAGTTCTACCGCCTGCCCGAGTCGGAGGAGGTGGTGTCGCGCGCGTGGGGCTGGTTCATGGACCCGCGCCACGAGTGCGCCGCCCTCGTCGCCGAGGTCGACGGCGAGGTGCTCGGCTTCGCGCACCACCGCCGCTTCTCCTCGCCGTACACCGGCACCAGCCACCTGTTCCTCGACGACCTCTTCACCGACCCCGCGGCGCGCGGCCGTGGGGTGGGACGGGCGCTGATCACGCGGCTGCGCGAGATGGCGGCCGCCGAGGGGCGCGCCGGCGTGCAGTGGGTCACCGCCGCCGACAACCACCAGGCGCAGGCGCTCTACGACACGCTCGCCACGCGCGCGAGCTGGATCACGTACGACGCCCAGCCGCTCGCCGGCACCGCGGCCTAGCGCTTGCGCTGCCCGCCGTTCGCCGCGCGTCCCGACGCTTCCGCGGGGCGCGCGGCCGGCGTGCATGCACTCCCCGGATCCTGCGCGATAGAATTGCGTGGTCCGGTTTCTTTCTCCGAAGGAGTGTGCCCACGTGGCCGATGGCTTCTCCCTGTTCACTGATCGATCCGTTGTCGCGATGCGCGTCAATGGCGAGCTGCGCGACCTTGCGACCGAGGTCACGGAGACGGACACGGTGGAGCCCATCGCAATCGACACGGAGGACGGGCTGAACATCCTCCGCCACTCGGCCGCGCACGTGCTCGCCCAGGCGGTGCAGCGCATCAACCCGGAGACCACGCTCGGGATCGGCCCGCCCATCACCGACGGGTTCTACTACGACTTCGATCCGGCTGAGCCCTTCACGCCCGAGGACCTGAAGGCGATCTCCAGCGAGATGCAGAAGATCGTGAAGCAGGGCCAGCGCTTCGTGCGCCGCGTCGTGACCGAGGACGAGGCGCGCGCCGAGCTCGCGGGCGAGCCGTACAAGCTCGAGCTGATCGGGCTCAAGGGCGGCGCCGACGCCGGCACCGACAACGAGAGCGTCGAGGTCGGCGGTGCCGAGCTGACGATCTACGACAACGTCGATCCCAAGACCGGTGAGGTCTGCTGGAAGGATCTCTGCCGCGGCCCGCACGTGCCCAACACGCGCATGCTCGGCAATGGGTGGGCGCTCATGCGCAGCGCCGGCGCGTACTGGCGCGGCAGCGAGGCGAACCCGATGCTGCAGCGCATCTACGGCACCGCGTGGCCGACGAAGGACGAGCTGCGCGCCTACCAGACCCGCCTCGAGGAGGCTGCGAAGCGCGACCACCGCAAGCTGGGCGTCGAGCTCGACCTCTTCTCCTTCCCCGACGAGATCGGCTCGGGGCTCGCGGTGTTCCACCCGAAGGGCGGCATCATCCGCCACGAGATCGAGAACTTCATGCGCTCGGAACTGCTGAAGAACGGCTACGAGGTGGTGAACAGCCCGCACATCACGAAGGGCTCGCTCTTCGAGACCAGCCAGCACCTCAACTGGTACAAGGACGGGATGTTCCCGGCGATGCACCTCGACGAGGTCGTCGACGCGGAGGGCAACGTCACGAAGCAGGGCCAGGACTACTACCTGAAGCCCATGAACTGCCCGTTCCACAACCTCATCTTCCGTGCGCGCTCGCGCAGCTACCGCGAGCTGCCGCTGCGCCTCGCCGAGTTCGGCACCGTGTACCGCTACGAGAAGAGCGGCACGCTGTCCGGCCTCACCCGCGTGCGCGGCCTCACGCAGGACGACGCGCACATCTACGTCACCGACGAGCAGGTGAAGGGCGAGATCAAGACGCAGCTGGAGTTCGTGTTCGACACGCTGCGCGCGTACGGCCTCAACGACTTCTACCTCGAACTCTCCACGCGCGACCCCGAGAAGTCGGTCGGCACCGAGGAGCAGTGGGCCGAGGCGGAGCAGACGCTGCGCGAGGTGGGCGAGGAGTCGGGCCTCGAGCTCGTCGCCGATCCCGGTGGTGCGGCGTTCTATGGCCCGAAGATCTCCGTGCAGGCGCGCGACGCGATCGGCCGCACTTGGCAGCTCTCCACCGTGCAGCTCGACTTCAACCAGCCCGAGCTGTTCGAGCTCGAGTACGCGGCGGCGGACGGCACGCGCAAGCAGCCCGTCATGATCCACCGCGCACTCCTCGGCTCGGTTGAACGGTTCTTCGCGATCCTGCTCGAGCACTACGCCGGCGCGTTCCCGGTGTGGCTGTCGCCGACGCAGGTGGTGGGCATCCCCGTCGCCGAGCAGTACGGCGAGTACCTCGACGAGGTCATCGCGCAGCTGCGGGCACGCGGCGTGCGCGCAGAGGTCGATCACTCCGACGACCGCATGCCGAAGAAGATCCGCACGCACACGAAGGCCAAGATCCCATTCCAGCTGATCGCGGGCGAGGAGGATCGCGCGGCCGGCGCCGTCTCCTTCCGGTTCCGCGACGGCACGCAGCTGAACGGTGTGCCCGTCGCCGAGGCGATCGAGCGGATCGTGGGCTCGATCGAGTCGCATGAGCAGGTGTCGACGGCGTGGACCGCATAGAAGACCTCGGTTCCACCGCGGCGGTGGGCACCCCAGACGACATGGCTCGGCTGTGGGTGCCCCACCGCATGGTGTACGTGCAGGATCACCACCAGCCGACCCAGCACGACTGCCCGTTCTGCGAGGCGCCAACGAAGGGCGACGAGGACGCGCTGATCGTCGCGCGGGGCGAGCGCGCGTACGTGATCCTGAACCTGTTCCCCTACAACGCCGGCCACATGCTTGTGTGCCCGTATCGCCACATCGCGAGCTACGACGAGGCGACGCCCGCGGAGGTCGCCGAGATTGGCGCGCTCACGCAGCGCGCGATGCGGGTGGCTCGCGAGGTGCTGGGCTGCGACGGTTTCAACCTCGGGATGAATCAGGGCGCGATCGCGGGGGCGGGTGTCGCCGCGCACCTGCACCAGCACATCGTGCCCCGGTGGGCGTCTGACGCAAACTTCTTCCCGATCATCGCGAAGACGAAGGCAATGCCTCAGCTGCTGGGCGAGGTCCGGGAGAAGCTCGCGACGGCGTGGGCAGATCCCCCGGATGGTGCCGCGTAGCGGCCACGCACCCACAGACTTGAACCGACAGACACACGAAGGAGTCCCCAATGTCCGGACACTCCAAATGGGCAACAACGAAGCACAAGAAGGCCATCCTTGACTCGCGGCGCGCGAAGGCGTTCGCGAAGTACATCAAGGTGATCGAGGTCGCGGCGCGCATTGGTGGTGCCGACCTCGCGGGCAATCCGGCCCTCGCCGACGCGGTGCACAAGGCCAAGAAGAACTCCGTCCCCGGCGACAACATCGAGCGCGCAATCAAGCGCGGCGCCGGGCTCGACGGTGACGCGGTCGAGTACACCACGATCATGTACGAAGGCTACGGCCCGAACGGCGTCGCGCTGATGATCGAGTGCCTCACCGACAATAAGAACCGCGCGGCGGCAGAGGTGCGCACCTCGCTGAGCCGCAACGGTGGTACGCTCGCCGATCCCGGTTCGGTCGCCTACAACTTCGCCCGCAAGGGCGTCATCTCCGTGCCGGCTGCCGGCACGACCGAGGATGACGTGCTGATGGCCGTGCTCGAGGCCGGCGCGGAAGAGGTGACCCCTGCTCCCAACGGCGAGTCGTTCGAGGTGATCACCGATCCCTCCGAGCTCGTCGCTGCGCGCACCGCGCTCGTCGAAGCCGGGATCGACTACGACTCGGCCGAGGCGGAGTTCGTGCCGAATCTGAAGGTGGAGATCGACGCGGACACCGCGCGCAAGGTGTTCCGCCTGATCGATGCACTCGAGGACAGCGACGACGTGCAGAACGTGTTCTCGAACTTCGACCTCACCCCCGAGGTGCAGGCGCAGCTCGCGGACAACGAGTAAGCCCATTCCCACTGCGGCGCCCCGCCCCATGCGCATCATTGGTATCGACCCCGGCCTCACCCGCTGCGGCGTCGGCATCGTGACCGTTGGGGCGCGGCGCCGCGTTGAGTTTTCGCACGTCGAGGTGCTCGGCAGCCCGGCCGGCGCGAGCCTGCCCGCCCGGCTGCACCAGATCGGCTCGGGGATTCGCCGCCTGCTCGACGGCGAGCGGCCCGACGGCATCGCGCTCGAGCGCGTGTTCGCGCAGAGCAACGTCGCGAGCGTCATGGGCGTTGCCCAGATCAGCGGGGTCGTCATGTACCTCGCCGAGGAGCGCGGGATCCCGGTCGCGCTCTACACTCCGAACGAGGTGAAGTCGCAGGTCACCGGGTACGGTGCGGCGGACAAAGCGCAGGTCACCACGATGGTGACGCGCCTGCTCGGGCTCGCGGCTCCGCCGAAGCCGGCCGACGCCGCCGACGCGCTGGCGCTCGCGATCACGCACGCCTGGCACCTGGGCCGCGGCGGGGCGGCCGACCGGCAGGGCGCTGGTGCTGCGCCTGCGGCGGAGACCCCGGCGCAGCGCGCCTGGCGCGAGGCTGAGGCGAAGCTCGGCCGCCGCAGGAGCGGCCCCCGCTCTTAGTGGGGTTGTGTGGGGCTTACCCCCTTGCCTCCCCAGTCCACCTCAATCGAGAAGTGGCAAACCGACCCTTCAGCGGCCCGAAGCGTCGGTTTGCCACGTTTCGAGTTGGGTTCGTGGGGTGCGGGAGGCCCATGGCACACCCAGAGCTTAGCCAGGGCGTAGCCCTGGCTATGCCCGGGGCGTGCCATCCAGGAACGTGTCCTCTGGGGGGTCCTGGTGCCTGCCACGAGGGGCGCCGCCCTCGTGCGCACCATCCTCACGCTCGAGCGACTCGTCGCGGAGCTCAGAGAGGTCAAGGGGCAGGGTGATCGCGCCGGTCGCCAGTGCTTCCTCGATCGCCTGCTCGACCTGCCGCTGCCGCCGCAGCCGAATCCGGCTGAGCGCGCGCTGCTCCGGGAGGCTCCACCCGAACCGCACGGACAACAGCCGAACGACCGCGGTGACCCCGACGCAGACGAGACCCGCGACAAACACGTCGACCTGGAACGCGAGCAGGATGGCGAGGGTGGATACCCCGGCGAGGCTCGCCACCGCGTACAGCGATCCGACGTGCATGAGCGCGATCGGGATGTTGAGCATGACGTCGCGGAGCACGCCGCCGCCAACCGCTGAGACGGTGCCGATGAAGAGGGCCGGCACGACGGGCATCCCGAGCGCGAGGGCCTTCGTCGTGCCGATCGCGCCGAACATCCCGATGCTGAGCGCGTCGAGCACGGTGATCACCGGGTCGACCTTCTGCAGGAGGCGCGGCAGCAGCATGCCGACGAACGCCGCAAGTGTCGCGACGACGAGGTACAGGTTCTCCGAGAACGCGGCCGGCGTCACGCCGAGCAGGATGTCGCGCAGGAAGCCGCCGCCGATCCCGGACGCGATGCCGATGATCGCGACGCCGAGGAGGTCGATGCGCTTGAACCCGGCTGCGAACATCGCGCCCTGCAGGCTGCCGACGCCGACCGCGATCAGGTCGATGGGCAGCGGGGTCCGGAAGGTCTCGTCAAGCACCCCTCCATTCTCGCGCATGCCAGGTGCGGCGGCCGCTCGCCCCACCTCCCGCAGCAGAAACCCCACCTTCCACCGGAGAAATCTGGAATCTCGGAGCCATACGCACGCAGGCCTCCGAGATTCCAGATTTCTCCGCCGGGGTGGGGAGGGATTGGGGTCGGGGGTCGGGAGCCGGGGCCCGGGGGCCGGGGGCCGGGGGCCGGGCGCAGCCGGGCGGCGCGCCGCCCGTGTCAGCGGTGTGCGGGATACTGGAGAGGTGCCCCTCTATCGTGAACAAGGCGTGGTGCTCCGCACGCACAAGCTCGGCGAAGCCGACCGCATCGTCACGTTCCTCACGCGCGGTCGGGGAGTGCTGCGCGCCGTCGCGAAGGGGGTGCGGCGCACCTCATCGAAGTTCGGGGCGCGGCTCGAGCCGTTCATGGTGGCGGAGCTGCAATGCTTCGAGGGCCGCACGCTCGACACGATTACGCAGGCGGAGACGGTGGGCGCGTACGGGCCGGCGATCAGCGCGGACTACGAGCGCTACCGCGCGGGCAGCGTCATGGTGGAGGCCGCGGAGAAGCTGGCCGAGGGAGACCCGACGCCGGCCTTCTACGCGCTGCTGGTCGGGGCGCTTCGCACCCTCGCCGCGGCGATGATCCCGAGCGAGCTCGTGCGCGACGGCTACCTGCTGCGTGCCCTCGCCCAGGCCGGCTGGACCCCCGGGTTCGCGGACTGCGTGCGCTGCGGCGCCCCAGGCCCGCACACCGCGGTCGTGGTGCAGCTGGGCGGCGTGGTGTGCGAGGAGTGCCGCCCGCCAGGAGCCCCGCGTCTCGACCCCGGCAGCATCACCCTGCTGCGGGCGCTCCTTGCGGGCGACTGGGACACCGCCCTCGCGGCGTCCGAGCGCGAGCGCGGCCAGGCGGCGGGGATCGTCGCGGCGTACACGCAGTGGCACCTGGAGCGTGGCTTGCGCTCCTTCTCCACGCCGCGGCTTTAGAATCGGAATCATGTTCTCTGCCCCCGACGCACTCGTACCGGTCGACTGGACAGGGGCAACGCCGCCCAGCTTCGCTGGCCCAGCCCCGAAGCACGTCGCCATCGTGATGGACGGCAATGGCCGGTGGGCGAACCAGCGCGGACTCTCCCGCGTCGAGGGGCACCGCATGGGGGAGCAGGTGCTACTCGACGTGGTGGCCGGCGCGATCCAGGTCGGCGTGACGCACCTCAGCGTGTACGCGTTCTCCACGGAGAATTGGCGGCGCTCGCCCGACGAGGTGCGCTTCCTGATGGGCTTCAACCGCGATGTGCTGCGCCGCCGCCGCGCGCAGCTGCACGCCTGGAACGTGCGCATGCGCTGGGCCGGCCGCAAGCCGAAGCTGTGGGGCTCCGTGATCAGTGAGCTGCGCGCGTCCGAGCGCGAGACCGCGAACAACACGGGGCTCACCCTCACGATGTGCGTGAACTACGGCGGACGAAACGAACTCGTTGACGCGGTGCGCGCGATCGCGGCGGACGTGGAGAGCGGGCGGCTCACGCCGGGCGGGATCACCGAGCGCACGCTGGAGCGGCACCTCTACGTGCCTGAGCTGCCCGACGTCGACCTGTTCCTGCGGAGCTCGGGGGAGCAGCGCACCAGCAACTTCATGCTGTGGCAGTCGGCGTACGCGGAGATGGTGTTCCTCGACACGCTGTGGCCGGACTTCAACCGTGAGGAGCTGTGGCGCGCGATCCAGATCTATCACGCGCGGGATCGCCGCTTCGGCGGAGCTGTGGACACGCCGACCGCCGACGCCTGAGCATGAGAGAATAGGTCGGATATGACTGCCCAGACCCTCCCCGATTCCCGGCTCCGCATCGGCCCGCTCACGCTCGATGTGCCGGTCGTGCTCGCGCCGATGGCCGGCATCACGAATACCGCGTTCCGGCGCCTCTGCCGCGAGTACGGCGCCGGCCTGTACGTGAGCGAGATGATCACCAGCCGCGCGCTCGTCGAGCGCACCCCGGCCTCGCTCCGCCTCATCAAGCACCACGAGAGCGAGACGCCGCGCTCGATCCAGCTCTACGGGGTGGATCCGAAGACGGTGTCTGAGGCGGTGCGCTTCCTCGTCGATCAGGATCTCGCCGACCACATCGACCTGAATTTCGGGTGCCCGGTGCCGAAGGTGACGCGGAAGGGCGGCGGTTCGGCGCTGCCGTGGAAGCGTGACCTGTTCGAGGCGATCGTCACGGGCGCGGTGCGCGCGGCCGGCGACATTCCGCTGACCATTAAGATGCGCAAGGGCATCGATCAGGATCACCTCACGTACCTCGACGCGGCGCGTGCCGCAGAGGGCGCCGGGGTGGCCGCGATCGCGCTGCACGGTCGCACGGCGAACGAGTTCTACTCGGGCGAAGCCGACTGGGCGTCGATCGCCACGCTGAAGGAGACGATCACGAGCGTGCCGATCCTCGGCAACGGGGACATCTGGTCGGCGGAGGACGCGATCCGGATGGTGCGCGAGACCGGCTGCGACGGTGTCGTGGTGGGCCGCGGCTGCCTCGGGCGGCCGTGGCTGTTCGGCGATCTCGCGGCGGCGTTCCGGGCCGAGGCTGGTGAGCTCAGCCGGGAGGACGCGGAAGCGGCGATCGCGAAGCCACCGCTCGGCTTCGTGATGGACGCGATGCGCCGGCACACCGAGCTGCTCATCGAGTTCTTCGATGGCGAGGAGGATCGCGCCTGCCGCGATATCCGCAAGCACGTCGCCTGGTACTACAAGGGCTACGGCGTGGGCGGGGACACGCGCCGCGCGCTCGCCACGGTCGAGTCGCTCGCGCAGATGGATGAGATCTTCGCCACGATGGACGCGTCGATGCCCTACCCGGGTGAGGGCGCCGAGGGGCAGCGCGGTCGCGCCGGTTCGCCGAAGCGCGTGCACCTCCCGGACGGGTGGCTGAACAGCCGCACGAGCGAGGGCATCGACTTCGCCGATCTTGCTGAGGCTGAGCGGGACGATTCGGGTGGCTGAGGCGCTGCCCGAGGGGTACACCGCCTTCGATGCCGAGCGCTTCGTGCCGGAGACGCACGGCGGCGCACGCTCCGATTTCGCTCGGGATCGCGCCCGTGTGCTGCACTCGAGCTCGTGGCGCCGGCTCGCAGCGAAGACGCAGGTGCTGAGCCCCACCGCCGGCATCGACTTTGCGCGGAACCGCCTCACCCACTCGCTCGAGGTGGCGCAGATCGGACGCGAGCTCGCGGTCGCGCTCGGTCTCGCGCAGGACGTCGTCGATACCGCCTGCCTCGCGCACGACCTGGGGCACCCGCCGTTCGGGCACAACGGGGAGAAGGCGCTGAACGCGTGGGCGGTCGATGCTGGCGGCTTCGAGGGCAACGCGCAGACGCTGCGTCTGCTCACCCGGCTCGAACCGAAGCGCTTCGCCGCCGACGGTGCGAGCCTCGGCCTGAACCTCACGCGCGCGACGCTCGATGCGAGCTGCAAGTACCCGTGGAGCCTCGCCGAGGCCGATGCCGGCAGCGTGAAGTTCGGCTACTTCGCCGACGATGAGCCGGTGTTCGCGTGGCTGCGCCAGGGCGCGCCAGCGCGCGTGAAGTGCGCCGAGGCGCAGGTGATGGACCTCTCCGACGACATCGCCTACTCGGTGCACGACTTCGAGGACGCCGTCGTGAGCGAGTACATCGACCCGGAGATCCTGACGGCGCGCTCCGGCCACGACTCGCTGATTCGCGCGGTGTCGGAGTGGGCGGGCGGCTCGTTCTCGAGCGATGAGCTCGGGGCGGCGTACGATCGCATCGCCGCGACCGACACCTGGTTGACGCGCTGGGACGGCTCGCGCGGCCACCAGGCGCAGCTGAAGAACTTCACGAGTGACATGATCGGCCGCTTCGCGCGCGCGTCGATCTCGGCGACGCTCGCTGAGGCGGATGGGCGCCCGCTCGCGCGGTACGGCTCGAGCGTGGTCGTGCCCGCCGAGATCCGCGCCGAGATCGCGGTGCTGAAGGGGATCGTCGCGGCGTTCGTGATGGCGAGCGGTAGGCGGCAGCCCACCTACCAGCGCCAGCGTGATCTGCTCACCGAGCTCCTCGAGGCGCTGTGGGCGGCGGGGGAGCGCTCGCTTGAGCCGGCGTTCGCCGCCGACTTCCGAGCCGCAGCCGACGAGGCCGGCGCGCGCCGCGCTGTGGTGGATCAGGTGGCCTCGCTCACCGACCAGGCGGCGATCGCCTGGTACAAGGAGCACTGCGACGTTCCGCTCGTGTGAGGCTGGGGTGCGCCGCGCGCGCCACCCGCGCTGCCCGCTGTGGACATCCGCCGCGGCTGTCCCGTCGCGGCACTAAGCTGGCGGGTATGGCAGGCAGGATCCGCGCGAGCGACATTGAGGAAGTGAAGCGACGCACGAACCTCGGTGACCTCGTCGGGGACTACGTCACCCTGAAGAACGCCGGCATCGACTCGATGAAGGGGCTCTGCCCCTTCCACGACGAGCGGAGCCCGTCCTTCCACGTGCGCCCAGCGCTCGGGTACTACCACTGCTTCGGCTGCGGCGAATCGGGGGACGCGTTCACGTTCCTGCAGCGCATGGACCACCTCACCTTCGCCGAGTCGGTCGAGCGGCTCGCCGCGCGCATCCACTACGTCCTCACGTACGAGGAGGGCGGGTTCCAGCGCGAGGACGGTCCGAACCGGGCCAGGTTGCTCGCCGCGAATCAGGCGGCCGCGGCGTTCTACGTCGGCCAGCTCGCGAGCGAGGAGGGCGGCGCGGGGCGGGCGTTCCTTGAGCAGCGCGGCTTCGACCCGGCCGCCGCGGAGCGCTTCGGTGTCGGCTACGCGCCCCGCGGCTGGAGCGGCCTCACCGACCACCTGAAAGCGCAGGGCTACACCCCGGCGGAGCTCGCACAGGCCGGGCTCGTGTCGGAGGGGCAGCGCGGGGTGTACGACCGATTCCGCGGCAGACTCGTGTGGCCCATCCGCGACACGAGCGGGCAGACGATCGGCTTCGGCGCCCGTAAGCTGTATGAGGACGACAACGGCCCGAAGTACCTGAACACGCCGGAAACGCCGGTCTATCACAAGTCGCAGGTGCTGTACGGCCTCGACCTCGCGAAGCGCGCGATCTCGCGCGGCAAGCGCGCGGTGGTGGTCGAGGGGTACACCGACGTGATGGCGTGCCACCTCGCCGGGATCGACACGGCGGTCGCCACCTGTGGCACCGCGTTCGGCAAGGAGCACATCTCGGTGCTGCGCCGGATCATGGGCGACGACGCGGCGGCCGAGGTGGTGTTCACCTTCGACCCGGACGAGGCCGGGCAGAAGGCTGCGCTCCGCGCGTTCAGCGAGGAGAAGCGCTTCACCGCGCAGACCTACGTCGCGGTGGCGCCGGACGGCTACGACCCGTGCGACCTCCGACTGCACCGCGGCGATGAGGCCGTGCGCGAGCTCTTCACGCGGAAGCAGCCGCTCTTCGAGTTCGCGCTGCGGCAGGCCGTTGCGCGCTTCGACCTGAACTCGGTGGAGGGGCGCGTTTCGGCGCTCCGCGCCGCGTCCCCCATCGTCGCGGAGATCAAGGATCCCTCGCTGCGGCCTGCGTATGTGCGGCAGCTCGCGAAGATGCTCGCGGTTGATATTTCAGATGTTCAGCCGTTTGTTCGGAATACCGAACGCAGGGGTAGCGGAGCGAATGGACAGCGACTGCCCGACCCTGCCCACGACCCCGGCCCAGCCGGGGGCGCGCCAGCGGCTCCCGTGCTCGGGATCGCTGCGCTGCGCAATCTGCCCACCACGCGGCTCGAGCGCGACGCGCTCATGGCGATGCTGCAGCAGGGCGAAGCGATCGGCGCCGAGCTGCTGCAGCAGGCCGCGACCGCCCAGGTGAACGAGCCGAACCTCCGCCTGGTGCGCGACGCGATCGCGGCGGCGCTGCCGGCGCTCGGCACGCCCGAGTGGCTCGACGCGGTCTCCGCCGCCACGCCCGAGACGCACCGCGGACTGTTCCGCGAGCTCACGATGCTCCCGATGCCCGAGCGGCGGCCCGAGCAGCTGGCCGTCTACGCGCGCGACGTGGTCGTGTCGCTGCTCGATCGGGATCTGGTCGGGTTGAAGCAGGAGCTGCTCGCGCGCATGCAGCGGATCGGTGATTCGTCCGATCCGGGGTCTCGTCGCCTCCAGGAGCAGCTTGTCGCGCTGGAAGCCGCACGCCGGGGGCTTCGCGAGGAATGAACACGTCGCGCGCCCAGCGCTCCCGCGCATCCGTCGTCCCCTAGGCTTGCGCTCACGGGCACTTCCGCGCACGCGCAGGGGGATCGCCCAGCACCGCCCCATCCGTCCACCCCGAGGAGACAAGCCCGTGGCTCATCCCAACCTCGACGCGGCCCCCGCGATCCGCGTTTCCGACATCTCGCTCTCCTACCCGGCGCACGCCGGGGGGAGGGAGTTCGAGGCAGTGGAGGGCGTGAGCTTTGAGGTGGGACGCGGCGACGTGATGGCGCTGCTCGGCGAGAGCGGCTCCGGGAAGTCGACGATCGCGCGCTTCCTCGCCGGCCGCGCGCTCGACGCGGGGGAGAAGGCCGCCCGGATCAAGCTCACGGGCGGCGCGGCGACCGTGCTCGATGTGCCGATGCGCCGACTCGGGCGACGCAGCAGGAGCCGGCTGACCGCCTACGTCGGCCACCTCGCGCAGGACGCAGGCGCCACCCTCACCCCCGAGCTCAACGTCGGCGACATCCTGTTCGAGCCCATCGCCGAGCGCAGTCGGGACTTCGATCGCGAGGCGCTCGGCGAGGTCGTCGCCGAGATGATGGACATCGTCGCCCTGCCGCTCGCGAAGCTGCAGGAGTACCCGTATGAGCTGTCCAAGGGGCAGCGCCAGCGCGTCGCGGTGATGCGCTCGCTGATGCTCAACCCGACGGTGCTCATCGCCGACGAGCCCACGCTCGGCGTCGACGCGAACAACCGCCCGCGCATTGTCGAGCTGCTGCGGTGGTACCGCGAACGCACGCAGGCGACGATGCTGCTCATCAGCCACGACATCGGCATGCTCGAGGCGCTCGTGCAGGAGGTGCTCGTGATGCAGCAGGGCCGGCTCGTCGGCCACGGGGAGATCAACGAGATCTTCCGCACCGCCGATCACGGCTACGTCCAGCGGCTCGCGCAGGCGCTGCGCGCGACGGCGTACGACGAGATCGCTGAGGAATAGCGGGAGTGCGCCGCGGTGGCGCGGCACGCCCGGCGTCCCCGGGGAGTGCGGCCCGATTTGCGTCCCGTTTCTCCGCCTTGGTACGATAATCAGGTTGCAACGCAATGATCCCCTGTAGCTCAGTTGGCAGAGCGCTTGACTGTTAATCAGGATGTCGCTGGTTCGAGCCCAGCCGGGGGAGCGATACGGCCCTCACCGAACGGTGGGGGCCTTTTGCGATCTGCGGGGAGGCAGACATGAGCGAATCGCACACCACGCAGCCGGCGGCCAGCGCGGGCGCGGATCCTCAGTCTCGGCTGCACGGCCTCGTGATCCCGCTCGATCCGGTGCGGACCCCGCGCCTGGCGGGTGGGGTGTGGCTCGCGCCAGGCGCCGTCGTTGTGGGCGATGTCGTGCTCGCCGAGGAGGTGAGCGTCTGGTACAACGCGGTGGTCCGCGGCGACTCCGACGTTGTCCGCATCGGGCCGCGCACCAACCTGCAGGACGGTGTGGTGGTGCACACCCAGAAGGGCGACCCCGCGGTGATCGGCGCTGATGTGTCGGTGGGGCACAACGCGACCATTCACGGCGCGACGATCGAGGCCGGCTGCCTCGTCGGCATGGGGGCAACGGTGCTCAGCGGTGCGACCGTCGGGGCCGGGGCGCTCATCGCCGCCGGCGCGCTCGTGCCGCAGGGAGTGTCCGTGCCGGCGCACAGCCTCTTCGCCGGCGTGCCGGGGCGGGTGATCCGGGAGCTGCGGCCCGAGGAGCGCGCGGGCGTGCGCGACAACGCCGCGAACTATCTGCAGTACACCGAGCATCACGCCGAGGCGACACGCGAGCACCGTCGGGAGAATCGCGACGGCGGCGACTGATGCACTATGCTCGGTGGGGTGCTTCGGCACCTGGTGACCCACTCGGGGATGTAGCTCAATGGTAGAGCCTCAGTCTTCCAAACTGATTACGCGGGTTCGATTCCCGTCATCCCCTCCACCTGAAACCCCTGCTTCGTGCGGGGGTTTCGGGTTTTGTGGCGCGAAGTGCGCCACCCAGCATGTTTCGGCTAGACTTGCTCGGGTTGCGCGCAACACGCGCGTTCCAGCCGAACGACCAGCATGGTTTTCGGGGCGTAGCTCAGCTTGGCTAGAGCGCCCGCTTTGGGAGCGGGAGGTCGCAGGTTCGAATCCTGTCGCCCCGACCAGGGTCATCCGATCCGACACAGGCTGAAATGCAGCACGATTTCCGATCATTGAGAGGCCAAATTGCCGAAGACGACAGCTGAGAAGCTCACTCCGACCCGCGCCAAGCTGAGCGTCGAGGTCACGCTCGATGAGCTGGAGCCGTACCTGAAGCAGGCGTACAAGACGATCTCGGAGCAGGTCTCGATCCCCGGCTTCCGCAAGGGCAAGGTGCCCGCGCCGATCATCGATCAGCGCGTCGGCCGCGAGGCCGTCATCCAGGAGGCTGTCAACCACTCGCTCGACGACTTCTACCAGGCAGCGCTCGCCGAGTCGGATGAGCGCCCCATGGGCCGCCCCACCGCGGACGTGGCGAACTGGCCCGACGCGAAGGACCCGAAGAGCACGCTCGGTCTGGTCTTCGAGGTCGAGGTGCGCCCCGAGTTCACGCTCCCCAACTACGACGGCATCACGCTGACCGTCGACAACGCCGAGGTCGATGACGCCGCGGTGGACGCCGAGCTGCTCAAGCTCCGCGAGCGCTTCGGCACCCTCGTGACCGTCGATCGCCCCGCCAAGACCGGCGACTTCGTCGAGCTCGATCTCGTCGCGACCGTCGACGGCGAAGAGGTCGACCAGGCGCAGGGCGTCTCCTACGAGGTGGGCGCTGGCAACCTGCTCGAGGGCACCGATGAGGCCGTTGAGACGCTCACCGCTGGCGAGTCGACCACGTTCTCCTCGCAGCTGCTCGGCGGCGAGCACGAGGGCCGCGACGCCGAGGTGTCGCTGACCCTCACCGCCGTCAAGGAGCGCGAGCTCCCCGAGGCCGACGACGAGTTCGCGCAGCTCGCGAGCGAGTTCGACACGATCGCTGAGCTCCGCGAGAGCCTGAAGGATCAGGCGGCTCGCGCCAGCGTCTTCGCGCAGGGCCAGCAGGCGCGCGATCTCTTCACCGAGACCCTCATCGAGCAGGCCGGCATCCCCGTGTCGGAGGAGCTCGTCGAGGAGGAGGTGCACCGTCACCTCGAGGGTGAGGGTCGCCTGGAGGACGACGAGCACCGTGCAGAGGTGCGCGTCTCCTCGGAGAAGCAGATCCAGCTCCAGCTGCTGCTCGACGCGATCGTCGAGGCCGAAGAGGTCACGCCGACGCAGAACGAGCTCACGCAGTACATCTTCCAGTCCGCGCAGCAGTACGGCATGGAGCCCACCCAGTTCCTCCAGGCGATCAGCCAGGGCAACCAGATGGGCGTCATCCTCGGCGAGGTCACCCGCAACAAGGCGCTCGCGATCGCGCTCGCGAAGGCGAACGTTGTCGACCAGAACGGCAAGGCGGTCGACCTGAGCGAGTTCACCGCGGTGGACACCGAGGACGAGGGCGCTGAGGACGAGGGCACCGAGGCCGCGGCCGAGGAGAAGCCCGCGAAGAAGGCTCCCGCCAAGAAGGCTGCCGCGAAGAAGGCACCGAAGGCTGACGCCGACGACGCCGCAGCGAGCGACGAGGAGGCCGCGAAGAAGGCCGCCCGCTCCGCCGCAGCGAAGAAGGCAGCCGCGACCCGCGCGGCGAAGAAGGCCGCCGCTGAGGCTGAGGCCGCAGAGTAGGCTTTCGCAGCTCGCGGGAACGCCCCGCACCCGATTTCGGGTGCGGGGCGTTCCCCGTTTTCGCGCAGGGCGTCGGCGCATGCGCCTAGGGCGAACACGGGCCCGAGCGGTCCCGCAACTCGGTACGCTCGAATCACGACCCAACGATTGGAGCGCCGAATGGCAGAACAGACGCCACCGAACAGCGTGTTCGAACGCCTGCTGAAGGATCGCATCATCTGGCTCGGATCCGAAGTTCGCGACGAGAACGCGAACGAGATCTGCGCGAAGATCCTGCTCCTGGCAGCTGAGGATCCCGAAGCGGATATCTACCTCTACATCAACTCGCCCGGCGGCTCGATCACCGCTGGCATGGCGATCTACGACACGATGTCGTTCGTGCCGAACGACATCGTCACCGTCGGCATCGGCATGGCGGCCTCCATGGGCCAGTTCCTGCTGACCGCCGGCACGAAGGGCAAGCGGTACATCACGCCGAACGCCCGCGTGCTGCTCCACCAGCCGCACGGCGGCTTCGGGGGCACCGCGAGCGACATCCAGACGCAGGCGCAGCTCATCACCTCGATGAAGAACCGTCTCGCCGAGATCACCGCTGCGCAGACCGGCAAGACGGTCGAGCAGATCAACGAGGACGGGGACCGGGATCGCTGGTTCTCCGCACAGGAAGCACTTGAGTACGGCTTCGTCGATTTCATCCGCGACTCCGCGTCGGATGTGGTCGGCGGCGGCGGGACGAAGCGCTAGAGCATGGGACAGGAAACGAGCCTTTCGATGAAGACCTCACACATGCCGCAGGCCGGCGGTTCCGGCCTCATGATGCCCGAGTCGCGCTACGTGCTTCCCTCCTTCGAGGAGCGCACCGCGTACGGCTACAAGCGCCAGGACCCCTATGCGAAGCTGTTCGAGGATCGCATCATCTTCCTCGGCGTGCAGGTGGATGACGCCTCGGCCGACGACGTGATGGCGCAGCTGCTCGTGCTGGAGAGCCAGGATCCCGAGCGGGACATCACCATGTACATCAACTCGCCCGGTGGTTCGTTCACCGCGATGACGGCGATCTACGACACGATGCAGTACATTCGCCCGCACGTGCAGACCGTGTGCCTCGGCCAGGCTGCCTCCGCGGCGGCGGTTCTGCTGGCTGGCGGCACGCCGGGCAAGCGCCTCGCGCTGCCGAACGCGCGCGTGCTGATCCACCAGCCCTCCACTGGCCAGGCGGGCCACGGCCAGGCGTCCGACATCGAGATCCAGGCGCGCGAGATCATGCGCATGCGCGAGTGGCTGGAGGAGACGCTCTCGAAGCACTCGAAGCGCTCGATCGAGGAAGTGCATCGCGACATCGACCGCGACAAGATCCTCAGCGCGCAGGAGGCGCTCGACTACGGTCTCGTCGACCAGGTGCTGACGAGCCGGAAGAACCCGCAGCCGGTCCTTCCGCAGTAGTCGACTCGGGCCCCGGGGAGCGCCCCGGGGCCCGCGGCGTGCCGTCCGCCATTGTCGGAGGTGCCCGCTATTCTCGATGGTGTTCCCCCGACCGAGTGTGAAGGAGCCTCAGCATGGCGAAGATCGGCGAAAGCAGCGAGCTGCTCAAGTGCTCCTTCTGTGGCAAGTCCCAGAAGCAGGTGCAGCAGCTCATCGCGGGGCCGCAGATCTACATCTGTGACGAGTGCGTCGCGCTCTGCAACGAGATCATCGAGGAGCGGCTCGCCGAGACGCAGACGAGCGAGGCGAGTGACTTCACGCTGCACAAGCCGCGCGAGATCTCGGACTTCCTCGACGAGTACGTGATCGGGCAGGATCGCGCGAAGCAGTCGCTCGCGGTTGCCGTCTACAACCACTACAAGCGGGTGCGCGCCGCTGCCGCGCTCACGAGCGCGGACGCGATCTCCGAGCAGGTGGAGATCGAGAAGTCGAACATTCTCCTGATCGGCCCCACCGGCTGCGGGAAGACCTACCTCGCGCAGTCGCTCGCGCGGCAGCTGGGCGTGCCCTTCGCGGTCGCCGACGCGACCGCGCTCACCGAGGCCGGCTACGTCGGCGAGGACGTGGAGAACATCCTCCTGAAGCTGCTGCAGGCCGCCGACTTCGACGTGCAGCGCGCCGAGACCGGCATCATCTACATCGACGAGATCGACAAGATCTCGCGCAAGGCCGAGAACCCCTCGATCACCCGCGATGTGTCGGGCGAGGGCGTGCAGCAGGCCCTCCTCAAGATTCTCGAGGGCACCGTCGCCTCGATTCCCCCGCAGGGCGGCAGGAAGCATCCGAACCAGGAGTTCCTGCAGCTCGACACGACGAACGTGCTGTTCATCGTCGCTGGTGCGTTCGCCGGGCTCGAGGAGATCATCGGTTCCCGCCTCGGGAAGGGCGGCATCGGCTTCGGCGCCCCCGTGTCCGCGCGCCGGGACGAGGAGAACCTCTTCGCGCGGGTCGAGCCGGAGGACCTGCACAAGTTCGGGCTCATCCCCGAGTTCATCGGCCGCCTGCCCGTCGTCGCGACCGTCGATCCGCTCGACGTCCCCGCGCTCACGCGCATTCTCACGGAGCCCCGCAACGCGCTCGTGAAGCAGTATCAGCGCATGTTCGAGCTCGACGGCGTGAGCCTGGAGTTCGAGGACGCTGCGCTGGAGGCGATCGCCGAGCAGGCGGTCGAACGGAAGACGGGCGCCCGTGGCCTCCGCTCCATCCTCGAACGCGTGCTCGGCTCGGTGATGTTCGAGGTGCCGTCGAGCGACGAGGTGACGAAGGTCATCGTGACGCGCGAGGCGGTGCTCGGCGAGTCGGGCCCGCGCGTGCTGCAGGCGCGCGGCGGTCGCGAGAGCGCCTGACGGGTAGTTTCGGCGAGAACCCGTGGCGCGTGCGCTGACGTGCGCGTCGAAGCGGTGGGCCCACGTCTCGTCCCGCTACTCCCGTGTTGCCGGGCTGCGGAGGCCCGCTGAACCACCGCTTGATCCTCCTAACTGTCTACAGGTACCATGGTGCTGTAGACGATGAGGAGGTCACAGTGGAGGAGCTCACGGCGCCTGCATTCACCCTCGCTGATGCGCGCGCTGCCGGCATCGGCAAGGATCGCATCTACGATCTCCTCCAACGCGGCGCCCTGGATCGCGTCGCCCGCGGTGTCTTCGTGCGAACCGGCGCACTCGACCCGACGTTCGTGACGCTCGCGGCCGCCACCGCGGTGCATCAGACGTCAACGCTGTGCCTGACCAGCGCCCTGGTGTTCCACGAGCTGAGCGACGCGATCCCGTTCGGGGCCAACATCGCGCTTCCGCGCGGCACCCGCCACCCAGCGGGTTTCGATCATGCCACATGGCATTCGTTCGATGCCGAAACGTTCGGGATCGGCAGGGAGCTGCGCGAGATCGGGGGGATGCGCGTGGCGATCTACTCCGCCGAGCGATCGCTCATCGACTCCTTCCGGCTCATGCACCGTGAGGGAAGCGACGCGGCGTACGAAGCACTCAGACGCTGGCTCCGGCAGCGCGGCAACTCGCCGGCGACGCTGCTCCGCACAGCCGCCTCGTTCCCAACGGTGCTCCCGCGGCTCCGACTCGCGCTGGAAGTGCTGCTGTGACCCCGACTCCCGCGCGCGACACTCCCGCTGGTCGCGCCTACAACGATCTTCGCAATCTCGCGAAGCGCCAGGGGCGCGACCCGGCGGAGCTCTTCACGCTCTATGCGCTTGAAGGCTTTCTCGGACGTCTGGCCGCATCCGCGTACGCGGATGATTTCGTGCTCAAGGGTGGGGTGTTGATGGCGGCTTTCGCAGCTCGGCGCCCGACGCGGGACATCGATCTTGCCGCATCGGGCTTCGGGAACGATATTGCCGAGGTTGAGCGGCGAGTTCGAGAGATGATCGCGGAGCCGCTGGACGACGGCGTGACGTTCCACACGGCGTCAGTGGTCGGTGAACACATCCGAGATGAGGCCGACTACACCGGTGTACGCGTGAAGCTCACTGCTGGGCTGGGGTCGGCCCGGATCGCGCTGCACGTTGACGTCAACTTTGGCGACCCGATCTGGCCAGCTCCGACCACAGCGGAGATACCCCGGCTGTTCGGCGGCATGCTGGAGGTGAACGGTTATCCCGACCACATGGTGCTCGCGGAGAAGCTCGTCACCGCGGTGGACCGGGGTGAGGCGAACACCCGCTGGCGTGATTTCGTAGACGTTGCCGCGATCGCGAAAACCCGCAGTATCTCGGCGAGCGAGCTGCGGGAGGCGATGCGGATCGTTGCGCGCCACCGCGGCGTGACACTCGAAGCGCTCGGGGTGCAACTCGGCCACATGCCAGAGATCGCTCAGGTGAAGTGGGCGACATGGCGGAGGAAGCAACGGCTGACGGAGTCCACTCCGTCTGACTTCGCTGAACTCCTCGATGCGTGCGTCGCGTTCGCAGACCCGGTCATCATCGACCTGACGTTCGACGGCGTGTGGAACCCAGCCGCACGTGCCTGGGAAGGCTCCGCTCGCCCCTGACTTGGATCCCACAGTGCGTGCCGATGGGCTCTCCATCGGGGGATCTGCAGTTTGATCGGCGTTTCCGTGTCGATCACACGACACAGAGATCCGAGGGCGTATGAGCGCGGCACCACGGGGCCTTCTGGCCACAATTCGCGGCGAAGCAGGCCTGAGCTGGGGCGGTCAGACAACTCGAGTTCGCACTCGACTGCGCCCCCGAGTTCGATCTGTTCGTCCGCACAGTTGCGCTGGACTCAACGCGAGCAGACGGTTCCGCCGCAACCTCGCCGGTGCAGACCATCCACGTGGGGTTTTCAGACCTCAGCGACGCCGACGTCGCGCGCATCGCCGGGCGCACCCCGTCGCGCTGAGGCCGTATCCGGCAGGGGGCATCGTCGTCGCTACGCGGCGAGCTCGATGTCGTAGGAGATGAGCACCTGGCCGTCGTCCTGCGGGATCGTGAGGCCGAGCGCGCTCACGCCCTCACCGGTGAGCTGCGCGCTCATTCCGCCCTCCGCGGTTTCTGCGGAATCTGCCTCGGCGAAGCCGTTCGCGGAGATGATCCCCGCCCACAGCGTGTCGGCCGTCGCCGCGTCCGCCGCGCGCAGCACGACGAACCACGAGGTGTCCGAGCGCGACCCGGCGTCGTCAATCACGGCGCCGTCCGGGATCGCGAACTGCGCGGAGGGGAACGACTCGGGGAGCGTGGTCGACTTCGGCAGATCCTCCGGGACGTCCTGCTCGGACCAGCTGCTCTCCGAGTCGCCAGCGCCCGGCTTCGACTCGCTGTCCTTGCCACCCGCACCAGCGACGCTCTCGGGGATCGTGCCGCCCGTGTCGGTGCCAGGCTCCGGCGCGCACGCCGTCAGCGGGAGCGCGATCAGTGCGCCGGCGCAGAGCGCGAGCAGCGCGCGACGCGGCCGAGTTTCGGATACTCCAAGCATCAGTTCCTCCCTCGCTCAGCTAGCTGAGCCAGTCGTCTTCCTCGTCGGGGTCGCTCGCGAGGGACTCCGCACGGACGGAGCCGCCGGCGTCGAGCGTCACCACGAGGAGCTCGTCGAGCGCACAGCGCGGTCGCCCCTCGAGCCAGGTCAGCGTCCAGGACGCGGATCCCGGGTGCGCGGCCTCGGCGGCCGCGATGGCGTCGTGCAGCTCCGGGGGCACACCGCGGTGCGGCGGTTCGCCCACCCGCCAGCGTGCCCCCAGCTGCATGATTAGCCCTCCGCCTGCTCGAGCTGGATCTCGGCGACCGTGACCGCCTCGACCTCGGCGGCCTCGATGCGCAGCTCCGCGATGCGTCCCACCGCTGCGAGATCGGCCGCGGCGAGCGCGAGGCGATCCCGATCCGCTGCCGGCGCGTGCACGACCGCGAGCGTGACCGGCGTCTTCTGCGAGGCCTTCGCAGCGGTCTTAGCGCCGCGCACCCCGATCAGCGCGCCCCCGACGAGCGCGAGGAGCGCCGCGTCGGCGTCGTCCCCGGCGAGTGCGCGGGTCTCCGCCGCCACGGGCCACTGCGCCTGGTGCACGGAGCCCTCGCCGAACCACGACCAGACCTCCTCGGTCGCGTAGGGGAGTACGGGTGCGAGCAGGCGCACAAACACGGACAGCGCGGCGCGGAGCGCGGTCACGGCCGACGCGCGCGGCTGGCCGGTGCCGTCGTCGCCCGCGGCACCGTGCGCGCGCTCCTTGACGAGCTCCAGGTAGTCATCGCAGAACGTCCAGAAGTACGACTCCGTGAGCTCGAGCGCCCGTGCGTGGTCGTAGTGCTCGAACGCGCGGGTGGCGTCCTCGATCACGTCGGCCAGACCGGCGAGCATCGCCCGGTCGAGCGGCTCGGTCACCGTGCCGACACCGCTCGTGTCGAAGCCGAGCGTGAACTTCGCCGCGTTGAGCAGCTTGATCGCCAGGCGGCGGCCGATCTTGATCTGCGTGGGGTTCTGCGGATCGAACGACGCGTCGGTGCCGAGCTTCGCGGAGGCCGCCCAGTAGCGCACTGCGTCCGAGCCGTGCTGCTCGAGCATGCCGGCCGGCGTCACCACGTTGCCCTTCGACTTCGACATCTTCTTGCGGTCGGGATCGAGGATCCAGCCCGAAATGCCGGCGTTCTTCCACGGCAGCTGCCCGCCCTCGAGCTCCGAGCGCAGCAGCGTCGAGAACAGCCAGGTGCGGATGATGTCCTGGCCCTGCGGGCGCAGGCTGTACGGGTAGACGAGATCGAACAGCTCGGGATCGCGCTCCCAGCCGCCAGCGAGCTGCGGGGTGAGCGAGGAGGTGGCCCACGTGTCCATCACGTCGACCTCGCCCTGGAAGCCGCCGGCAACGCCGCGCTGCGCCTCCGTGAACCCGGCAGGCACGTCACTCGACGGGTCGACGGGCAGCTGCTCGGGCGTGGGGAGGATCGGCTCGTCGAACACGGGGTTGCCGTCGGCGTCGAGCGGGTACCAGACCGGGATCGGCACGCCGAAGAAGCGCTGGCGCGAGATCAGCCAGTCGCCCGACAGGCCCTCCACCCAGTTCTCGTAGCGCACCCGCATGAAGTCGGGGTGCCACTCGAGCTCCTTGCCGTGCGCGAGGAGGCGCTCGCGGAGCGACTCGTCGCGTGCGCCGTTCGTGATATACCACTGGCGCGTTGAGACGATCTCGAGGGGCTTATCGCCCTTCTCGAAGAACTTCACGGGGTGCGTGATCTTGCGGATCTCGCCCGTCAGCTCGCCGGACGCCTGCAGCAGTTCGACCATGGTCTGCTTCGCGCTGAACACGGTCTTGCCCGCGATCTGCGCGTACGCCTCGCGGCCGGCCTCGGAGGTGATGGCCTCCGGCGCCTCGCTGATCACGCGGCCGTCGAAGCCGAGGATCGCGCGGTTGGGGAGGTCGAGCTCGCGCCACCAGATCACGTCGGTCACGTCGCCGAACGTGCAGATCATCGCGATGCCGGTGCCCTTGTCCTGCTTGGCGAGGTGGTGCGCGACGATCGGCACCTCGACGTCGAAGATCGGGGTGCGCACGGTGGTGCCGAAGAGCGGCTGGAAGCGCTCATCGTCGGGGTGCGCAACGAGCGCGACGCAGGCTGCGAGCAGCTCGGGGCGCGTCGTGTCGATGAGGATGTCACCCGAGCCGTCGGACTTGTGGAACGCGAGCGTGTGGTACGCGCTCGGCTGCTCGCGGTCCTCGAGCTCGGCCTGCGCGACCGCCGTGCGGAAGGTGATGTCCCAGAGCGTCGGGGCCTGCGCCTGGTAGGCCTCGCCGCGCTCGATGTTGCGGAGGAACGCGAGCTGCGAGGCGCGCAGCGAGTCGGCGCCGATGGTGCGGTAGCTCTGCGACCAGTCGACCGACAGGCCGAGCGTGCGCCAGAGATCCTCGAACTGCTTCTCGTCCTCGACGGTGAGGCGTTCGCACAGCTCGATGAAGTTGCGGCGCGAGATGGGCTGCTGGTCGGCCGCCTTGATGCTCTTGCCGTCGCCGCCGTCGTGCGGGGGGACGAAGCCCTCGACGTAGGGGAGCGAGGGATCGCAGCGCACGCCGTAGTAGTTCTGAACGCGGCGCTCGGTGGGGAGACCGTTGTCGTCCCAGCCCATCGGGTAGAACACGCGCTTGCCCTGCATGCGCTGGTAGCGCGCCACCGTGTCGGTGTGCGTGTAGGAGAACACGTGGCCGACGTGCAGCGAACCCGAGGCGGTGGGCGGGGGCGTGTCAATGCTGTAGACGTCCGCGGCGGTTGCGCCCTCGCGGGGGAACGCGTACGTCCCAGCCTCTTCCCATACCGGGCCCCACTTCGCTTCGAGGCCTTCGAGTGCCGGCTTGTCGGGGATCGCGCTCATACCTGGGGGCTCCGTTCTCGACGCGCGGCGAACTCTCTCGCGGTCGGGCTCGATGTGGGCGGCACCGCGTCGTCGGGCGGTCTGCGTGTCACCGCGTTCGCCCTGGTGCCTGATGGTGTACCCGATCAGTCTACCGGCGAGAGCATCAGGCCAGGTGCACGCCGAGCAGCGTTTCATTCAGCGCGGGATCCCCGCCGGGCTCCGGCTCGGTGAGATACTGCTCCCAGGCGAGGCCGAGCGGCGTGTGCCCGGCCTCGGCGAGCCACTCGAAGAGGAACGCGTAGGCGTCGGCGAGGCCGCTGTAGTCGCCGCGGACGAGCAGCGTCGCCACCGTGCCGGCAGGGAGGGTCTCCGCCTGCACCTCGCCGCTCGGCGCAACCGGCGCGTCGACGGGCACCGCGACGGAGAGGTCGAGGGTGTCGCCTGGCGCACCGTGCACCACACCGTACGGGGCGCCGCTCGGGGCGGTCCCCGCGGCCTCCAGCGCGGCGAAGATCAGCGGGAAGGCGCGGTCGTAGAGCGCCGGGATCGCGTCCAGCTGAACCGTGTCGCGCACCACCGCGAGGTGCTGCTCGGCGCGCTGCGTGAGCGTCGGCGAATCGTACTGGGGCTGTGCGATATTCATGGCAGCATTGTGCCAGCAGCTGCCGGGCTGGGGAAGGGGCGCGCGGCGAGCAGCATGGTTTCCTCGAGGGTGGCCGGGAGTTCCGCGAGCTCGACCGCAGCGCCCGACGCCTGGATCGGCGCGAGGGCCGCGGCGATGCGTGCGCGCGGCACGCCGGGCACGCGGAGCGTTCGGCCGTCGAGGAGCGCCGGCAGGCCGGCGGCCCGCAGCAGCGTGAACGCGGCGGCCCACTCGGGCGTGGTCACGCTCACCGAGCGGTGCCCCGCGATCACCTCGGCGAGGGTACCGGCGCCCGAGACGCGCCCGCCAGTGAGCACCACGAGCCGGTCGCACTGCGCCGCCTCCTGCATGTAGTGCGTGCTGACGAGGATCCCGGCGCCCGCGTCGGCCTGCTGGTGCAGATCGTTCCACAGTCGGGTGCGTGAGAGGGCATCCATACCCGAGGTGGGTTCGTCGAGCACGAGGAGCGCTGGGGCGTGGAGCGCGGCCGCGGCGCACGCGAGCTGGCGCCTGGCCCCGAGCGGCAGCTCGGCGGCCGGCGCGTGCCCCCACTGCTGCGCCCAGGCCGCGAGCTCCCCGGGCACCGGAACGCCCTGCACGGCGGCGACGAAGCTCAGGTTCGCCGCGGCGGAGAGGCTCGGGTACAGGCCCATGCCCTGCGCGACGTAGCCGACGCTGCGACGCCCAGCGCGGGAGGGCGCCGCGCCGAAGACCTCCACGCTGCCCGCGCTCGGCGTCTCGAGCCCCAGGAGCACCCGCATGAGGGTGGTCTTGCCCGCGCCGTTGCCGCCGAGCAGGCCGACGATCTCGCCGGGGCCGACGGTGAGCGAGACGCCGTCGAGGGCGGTGACGCTCCCGAACCGCTGCACCGCCCCGGCCACGTCGACGAGCGGCCGCGCGGCCGTGTCGGCTGGCGCGGGCCGGGGTGTCAGCGGCGGCTGGCCGGCGGCCGAGGTGTGCTCCTCCGCGCGGAGCAGGAGCGCGATGCTCGCGTTCTCGAGGTCGGGGGTCGCGGCGCGGAAGCCCGCGGGTGCCGGCGCGGCAGGATCGCGGTGCCAGCGGAACACGGTGTTGCCGCGCCGCCACCCGGCCCCCGCCGGGCTCCCGGCGTCCGCTGGGGTCCCGGCGTCCGCGGCGCGCGCCTGCGACGAGTCGGCCGGGGCCGCCCAGAGCGCGCCTGGCGCACGCGCGATCACGTCGGCCGCGGTGCCCTCGGCGAGCACGATTCCGCCCCCGAGCAGGTGCAGCTGGGACGCGCGCTCGGCCTCGTCGAGGTAGCTCGTCGCGAACACGACGGTCGCGCCATCGGCCGCCGCGCCGGCGATCAGCGCCCAGAGCTCGGCCCGGCTGATCGGGTCGACGCCCGTGCTCGGCTCGTCGAGCAGCACGAGCTCGGGTTCGTGGAGCGTCGCGAGCACCACGCCGAGCTTCTGCCGCATCCCCCCGGAGAGCGCCCCGGCGAGGCGGCCGCGCGCGTCCTGCAGGCCAGCGCGTTCGAGCAGGAGCTCGCCACGATCCCGCGCGGTCGCGGCGGGGAGGCGGAAGACGCTCGCGACGAACGCGAGGTTCTCCGCGACGGACAGCGAGCGCCACACGCCGGCCTCCGTCGGCTGGAACCCGAGCCGGCGCCGCTCCGCGGGGACCCCGGTGATGCGTCCGGCCGAGACCGGCAGCCGCCCGGCGAGGGCGCGCAACAGCGTCGACTTGCCGGCCCCGTCGCCGCCGATGAGGGCGGAGACCGTGCCGGGGGAGAAGGTGCCGCTGAAGCCCGAGAGCGCCGGCCGGCCAGCGAGGGTCACGGCGACGCGCTCGGCGCGCACGGTCACGGCGGTCATCAGCGCGCTCCGCCGTGGGTGAGCGCGTGTCGCATTCGCAGGGTCGCGGCGCCGAACACGAGGACCGCCATGCCCGCGAGGACCGTGAGGGGGAACCACAGTGTGTCGAGCCCAGCCCCGCGCAGCATGACGCCCTGGCTGATCTCGCGGAACCAGGTGAGCGGGAGGGCGTATCCGATCCAGCGCACGCCGATCGGCATCGCCTCGAGCGGGAAGATGAGGCCGGAGAGCAGCACCTGCGGCACCACGAACAGGATCGCCAGTTGGATCGCCTGGCCTGTGCTCTGGGACACGGAGGAGATGAACACCCCAGCGCCGAGCACGACGAACAGGAACACTAGCGCGGCGAGGGTGAACAGCGCGAGGCTGCCGACGAACGGGATGCCGAAGAGCCACACGCCGAGCGCGGTGACGGCGGCCATGTCGAGGAGGGCGAGGAGGAAGTACGGCGCGATCTTGCCGAAGATGATCGCGGCGGGCCGCAGCGGCATCACGGCGAGCTGTTCGAGGGTGCCGGTCTCGCGCTCGCGCACGAGCCCGATGCTCGTGATCAGCGCGCCGATGAACAGCAGGATGAGACCGATCAGCCCGGGCACCATGACCCAGGAGGTCTTGAGGTCGGGGTTGAACTCCACCGTGATGAACGCGTCCGGGTCGGTGCTCGGGGTCGCGACGTCGGGGAACTCCGGAAGCGCGGTCGGCGTCGGCGTGCTCGGAGGCGCCGGCGGGGCTTCACCGGAGGCGAGCGCCGCCTGCACGCGCGCGCCGTACGCCGCGATCTCCTCGCCGAAGCGGGTGAAGTCCTCCTGCGCCGCGCTCGCGTCCGCTCGCGCCTGCTCTGCGGTGGCGCGGACCTCGGCGAGCCGGTCCTGGCCGTCCTCCGCGACGATCTGCATGAAGACGCCCTGCGCGGACTGGGCCGTGAACAGGCTGCTGCCGTCGAGGGAGACGCGCATGCGGTCCGCGAGTGCGGCGTTCTCGTCCGCGGCGTCGCTGCGCGCGACCACCACGGCGTCCGCAGCCCCGCGGCGCAGGAGTTCGAGTGCCTCGGCGCGATCGCCGGCCCCCGCGGTCTCGGGGTGGACGAACTCGAGGCTGTCGGCGGCGGTGGTGTCCGCGAGCTCGCTCTGGAGCGCCGGCGCCGAGGGGCCGATCACCGCGACCGCGAAGCGGTCGACCGCGAAGTTCGCCGCGTAGCCGAAGATGATGAGCAGGAGCACGGGGAGCGCCACCAGCATGGCGAGCGTGCGCCGGTCTCGCGCCAGCTCGCGGAACTCCTTCATGATGATCGCGCGCATCGCCGCCTCCTCAATTCACCAAGCGATGAAATGAGGATAGCTCAATTCACCGAGAAGTGAAATAGCGGGGAGCTTGCTACGCTGAGCGTGTCAGTCAGCACGCCAGTCAGCCGGCCAGTCAGCCGGCCGCTGCGCCGCACCGCGAGAGGGGACGGGTCGATGACCGCACCGCGAAACGCCGCCGAGGATGGTGCGCCCGCGCGCCGGGGCCGCCGCGTCGCCGGGGAGTCCGGGCGTGCGCAGATCCTCGCGGCGGCGACCACCCAGTTCCACGAGCACGGGTACCAGGGTGCGACGATCCGCGCGATCGCCGCCGAGGCCGGCGTCGACACGAAGCTCGTGCACTACTACTTCGGCACGAAGGGGGAACTCTTCACCGCGATGCTCGCCGCCGCGTTCGAGTCCTGGGGGTTCCCCACGCTGCTCACGAGCGACTCCGTGCCGCCCGGCGGCTCGCTCGGCACCGCCTACCTCCGCACGGTGCTCACCGCGCTCGAGGAGTCCGAGATGGGGCCGGCGTTCATCGGCCTAGTGAGAAACCTGGGCACGCACGAGGAATCGCGCCGGATCTTCCTGAACTTCATCTCGCGGGAGCTCATCACGCGGCTGACCCCGCTCCTGCCCGGCGAGCAGACGGAGCTGCGCGTCACGCTCGTCGGCTCCCACCTGCTCGGCACCGTCATCGCGCGCTACGTGCTCCGCGTGCCGCCGCTCGCAGACCTCCCGCGGGACGAGCTCGCCGCCGCGATTGGCCCGACGCTCGACCGCTACCTGTTCGGCGAGATCGCCGGGAGCTGACCCGGGGCACCAACCGGGTGCCCCGGGCCGTATCACAGCGCGCGCAGCATCACAGCGTGAGCGTCGGCCAGGAGGCGAGGTCCGCGAGCAGCGCCCGATCGTGTGTGGAGACGACGATCGCCGCGGCCGAGGCCGCGAGCGCCTCGGTGAGCTCCTCAACGAGCGTGAGCGAGAGGTGGTTGCTCGGCTCGTCGAGCAGGAGCACGTCGGGGCGTGCGACGAGGCACAGCGCGAGCGCGAGTCGGCGCTGTTGCCCAACGGAGAGTTCGGCCACGGGCACCTGGCTCTCGCGGGCGGTGAGGAGCCCGAGCTCGGTGAGCGTCGCCGGCCCATCGCCGGCCTCGGGGAGGACGCCGCGGCTGCGGAGGAGCCCGAGCCGCGCCCGGAACAGCTCGGCGGCGCTCCGCCCCCCCGAAAACGATTCCTCCTGCGCGAGCAGCTCGCGATGCGCCTCGGGGTGCAGCCGCACGCCGCCCGTCGCAGGCGTGAGCTGACCGGCCAGGATCCCGAGCAGCGTGGACTTGCCCGCACCGTTCGGACCGCGCACGAGCAGTCGCTCGCCTGCGGCGAGCGCGCAGCTCACCCGCGTGCCGAGCCGGGGCGCGAGGCTCACGCCGTCGGCGAGGAGCAGCGGGCCGCTGGCGCGGACGAGGGCCCGCGGCGCGGCGAGCGCGAGCGGGGGCTCCGGGAGCGGGATCGCGGCCGTGTCGAGCGCGGCCTGTCGGCGCCGCACGCTCTGCACGATCGCCGGCGCGCGGCTGGCGCGCTGGTGCTTGCCGGTGCCCTTCTCCGGGCGCCACCCCGTGCTGAGTCGCGCCTGCGCCGCCGCGAGGTCCGCCGCGGCCTGCGCGAGCTCCGCCTGCTGCGCGGCGTAGCGTTGCTCCCAGCTGGCGCGCGCCGCGAGCTTCGCCGCGCGGAACTCGGCGTAGCCGCCGCTGAAGCGCTGCGCGCGCCCATCCGGTGCGGGATCCAGGTCGAGGAAGGCCTCCGCGCAGTCGCGCAGCAGCTGCCGGTCGTGACTCACCAGGGCGTAGCCGCCGCCGCGCGCCCGCAGCGCGTCGGTGAGCGCGGCGAGCCCACGCGCGTCGAGGTGGTTCGTCGGCTCGTCGAGGAGCAGGATCTCGGCGTCGCCGGCGAGCACGCAGGCGAGCCGCACCCGGTAGCGCTGCCCGACGGAGAGCTCGGCGAGCGGCCGCGCGAGGTTCGTTTCGGCGTCGAGCGCCTCGAGCGCCTGGGTGACGCGCCGCTCGGCGTCCCAGGCATCGAGGTGGGTCGCGGTGTCGAGCGCCGTGGCGTACCGCGTCTCGACTGCCGTGGCGGTCTCGGGGCTGGCACCCGCCTCGGCGAGCGCCTCGGCTGCGCGATCGAGCGCGTCGAGCGCGGCGAGCGAGTCGCGAATCGCGAACGCGACCGCGGTCCCGACGGTTGCGCCCTCGGCGAGGGGCATCTCCTGCGCGGCGACCGCGATCCTGCCGTGCCTGGACACGGTTCCCGTGTCGGGCTCGAAGTCACCTGCGAGCGCCGCGAGCAGGGTGGATTTGCCTCGCCCGTTCTCGCCGACGATCGCGAGCCGGGTGGCGGCGTCGACGGTGAGCGTGAGCTCAGAGACGAGGGTGCGCCCGCCGCGGCGGAGCGAGAGCCCGGCTGCGGTGAGCTGTGCGCCCCCGGCCGAGCCGGCGGGGGTCGACACTGCGGGGGACGAGGGAACGCGTGACATGGTGTCCTTCTTCTGTGCGCGCCGTCACCAGCGTCCCATCCGGCACGAGAGGCAGGAGGGGAGGGGCAGCGCTTGAGGCATCGAGAAACTGATCCCGCAGACACGGCTGAGCCGCTGCGGAACAGGACGCCCTAGATGAAGAAGTACACGCGCATGGTCCCAGGATACGCGACGGCGGCCAGTTCCACCAGGGAACGGGCCGCCGTCGCGCGCTACCGTCGGCCGAGAGCCGGCCGGTGGGGGAGCGCTACTTCGTCAGCTGGGTGCTGAACGCGTTGGGGAACTTGCCGATCCAGTCGGCGATGGCCTCGGGCTCCTTGCCCTCGCCGTACTCGTTGACCACGAGGTCCTCGAGCGCGCCGTACTCGGCGTCGTCGAGCTCGATGCCACCGATCAGCTCAGCGGCGTCCGGGTACTTCTCCGAGAAGCCCTTCGTTGCGAGGAAGTGCAGGGCCTCGGGCTCGCCCATCGCCTGCTTCGGATCCTTCAGGTCCTTGATGGGGAAGGCGTCGTTCGCCCAGAACGGGCGCCACAGCGTGACGACCACGTCCTCCTGCTGGTCGATCTTGTCGCCCAGCGTCGCGAGCATCGTCGCGGTCGAGGAGGTGACGAGCTCGTACTCCGAGTCGAGGCCGTACTCGGGCATCACGACGGTCTCGGTCTGCTCGGTCAGGCCGGCGCTCGGCTCGATGCCGATGATCTTGCCGTCGAAGCGCGCGGCGTTCCCCTTCAGATCCTCGATCGAGTCGATGTCGACGTACTCGGGGACCGCGAGCGTCAGCACCGCGTTGTCGTAGTACGCGCCGAGATCCTCGATGTCGTCGCCGTACCGCTCCATGTACTTCGTGTGCGTCTTCTCCGACCACGCCGACGGGTAGATGTCGATGTCACCGGAGGCGAGGCCCGTGTAGAGCACGGCGGCCTCGGTGAGCTCCTCCATCTTGACCTCGTAGCCGAGCTGCTCGAGCTGGTTCTCGAGGAGGTATGCGGTGCTCAGGCCGTCCGTCCAGGAGGGCAGGAAGCCGAGGGTGATCGTCTTGTCGCCGCCGGCGGCGTCCGAGCCGCCGTCCGTGTTCGCGCTGCAGCCCGCGAGGGCGAGCGCTGCCGCCGCACCGAGCGCGAGCGCTCCGGTGAGGCTTCGCTTGGTCTTCTTCATCATGCGTCTTCCTTTCTGCCCGCGCTGTGCGCGGATCGTCTGGAGATCAGGGCCGGGGCCCCGGGGTCGTGCAGGTCTGTGGGTGCTAGGCGGGAGCGGTCGCCGGGCGCGGTGTCGACGCGGGCTCGGATGACGAAGCTCCCTGCGCGCCAACGCGGATCCCGCGCTTCCTGCGGAGCGTGGCCCGCAGGGAGGTGGGGTACTCGCTCGGCGTGCCGAGCGCTGCGGTGACGCGGTCGAGGAACACGGCGAGCAGCACCACGCTGAGCCCCGCCTCGACGCCCTGGCTCACGTTGAGCGTGGAGATCGACGCGACGACCTCCTTGCCGAGGCCGTTCGCGCCGGCCATGCCGGCCACCACCGCCATGGAGAGCGCCAGCATGATCACCTGGTTGATGCCGGCCATGATGGTGGGCATCGCGAGCGGCAGCTGGATGCCGCGGAGGATCGCGCCGGGGGTCGCGCCGAACGCGTACCCGGCCTCAACGGTCTCGCTGTCCACGCCGCGGATGCCGAGCTCGGTGAAGCGCACCCCGGGCGGCAGCGCGAAGATCACCGTCGCGAAGACGCCGGGCGCGAAGCCGATCGTGAAGAAGATCACCGCGGGGATGAGGTACACGAAGGCGGGCATCGTCTGCATGAAGTCGAGCACCGGCTTGAGGATCGCGCTCACGCGGTCGCTCCGCGCCGCCCAGATGCCGAGCGGCACCGCGAGCGCCACCGCGACGAGGGTCGCGATCAGCACGAGGGCGAGCGTGTACATCGCGTTCTCCCACTGATCCATCGCGACGATGAGGAGCAGCGTGATCACGGTGCCGACGCCGAAGCGCCAGGAGCGCACCGCCCAGCCGATCAGCGCCAGGGCCGCGATGAGCAGCAGGAAGGGGACCGCGAGCAGTCCGGTCGAGAGCGTGTCGACGAGCCAGCTCATGACGAAGCCAATGACGTCGAGCACGCCCTTGAACGCGACCTTCACCCAATCGAGCGCGGCCTGGGCCCAGTCGCCGAGCGGCAGACGGAGCCACTCGGGCCCCGTGCTCAGCGTGATCACAGCATTCGCGGGGGTCACAGTGCCTCCTCCGTTCGGGGCGCGAGCGAGCCGGCGGCGCTCTCGGCAAGGGTCTCGGTGATGGTGTCCGTCGGCACGGTGAGCGTCGGCTCGATGACCGGGATCTCGGTGGTGATCGGCGGCAGATCGGTGAGCGCCGCGAGCAGCGTGACGCGGGGCACCACGCCGATCAGGCGATCCTCATCGTCGATCACCGCAACCGGCAGCGGGCTCTCCACCGCGAGCTCGAAGAGCTCCGAGATCACCTGATCGGCGCGCACCACCGACGGGGTGGGGCGGAGCACGGCCGTGAGATCGGTGCCGCCCTCGCGCACCTGGCGGAGCACGTCCTTGTCGCGGACGACGCCGAGCAGCGTGCGCGCACCGGTGGTCACGAAGCAGGCGGAGGTCTGCAGGTCGCGCATGGTGCGCAGCGCGGTGCGGGGCCCGGCCGAGCCGGGAACCACCGCGCGCGGTGGCTCCATCACGTCGCCGGCGGTGAGCACGCGCGCCCGGTCGACGTCCTGGACGAACTGGGCGACATAGTCGTTCGCCGGGTCGGTGAGGATGTCGTTCGGTGTCCCGACCTGCACGATGCGCCCGTCGCGCATCACGGCGATCCGATCGCCGAGGAACATGGCCTCGTTGAGGTCGTGCGTGATGAACACGATGGTCTTCTTGAGCTCCTGCTGGAGCTCGACGAGCTGCTCCTGCATCTCGCGTCGGATCAGCGGGTCGAGCGCGGAGAACGCCTCGTCCATGAGCAGGATGTCGGTGTCGCTCGCGAAGGCGCGAGCGATGCCGACGCGCTGCTGCATGCCGCCGGAGAGCTCGTCGGGGAGGCGCTCCTCCCAGCCGTCGAGGCCGACGCGGCCGAGCCAGTGGCGCGCGCGCTCGCGGCGCTCCTCGAGCGCGACGCCCTGGAGCTCCAGACCGTACGCCACGTTGTCGAGCACGCTGCGGTGCGGCAGCAGTGCGAAGTGCTGGAACACCATCGACATGCGGTCGCGCCGCAGGGCACGCAGTTCGGTCGGGGCGAGGCCGGCGACCTCGGTGCCGAACACGCGGATCGAGCCGTCGGTCGTGTCGTTCAGCCCGTTGAGCATGCGGATCAGGGTGGACTTGCCGGAGCCGGACAGCCCCATCACGACGAAGATTTCGCCTGGCTTGACGGCGAAGGACGCGTCGATGACGGCTGCGGTTCCTTGGCTGCGGAGTTCGTCACGGCTGGCACCCGTGCGGAGGCGCTTGACGACCTCGCGGGGTCGCCGGCCAAAGACCTTGTATGCGTGCGACACCTCAATGGCCGGTGTCGCTGCCGCAGTTTCCCCCGGGGTGCCCGCCGGAGCGGACTGTTCAGTTATTCGGGTCACTCAGTACTCCTCGAAATGATGTCTTGGCACGGACTCAGAGGGTCGCCGACGAAGTCGCTGCCGGAGCGCTTCGAAACGGGCGCTGTGGAGCGGGCGGCCACTCGATGGCCAGATCTCTATTGCGGGGCGGAATTCGGCGGGCGCCGCATCGCACGTGCAGTTCGTCGACTCTCGACGATGCGTCTGACGGTGATGTTCCTGCGGGCAGGGCGGCGCGCCGGTGCCAAATCGCACTCAACGCTGTCCTCGACGCTAACAACCGAGCGCGACGTTGCGCAAGGGAAGTCGCGGAGAGACGCGCACCGAACACATGCTCTTATTCAAGCTGATCAGGAATTTTAGTAACGTCGGGTTGTTACGTGTTCGTTACCTATGAGGGTGCGTGCGGCGGAACTGAGTAGCCGGGACGGCGGCGTGCGCGGCCCGTTCAGGGTCGCGGTGCGGCCCTGCGCTACACTGGCCTGAGCGACTGCGATCCGGCCATCACCGGGGAGTCTTCGGAAGAACCTGGCGCCTCACCGCGCCGGCAGTAGACCCGAACGGTCACGGCCCGTTACCGCCGAACGAAGTGGGATCCCAGGCACTGGGAGACAAGCGGGGTGGTACCGCGGGCCAACGGCTCGTCCCGGCAGCACGTTGAACGATGTCCGGACCACGAAGGAACCTCATGCCGTACCCCCAGCAGCCCACCGGTCCCCAGGCGGCGGGCAGCGCAGCCGCACCAGGCGCAGCGTTCGGCGTCGCGCCCTCACCGAGCTTCCCCGAACTCGAGACGCGCGTGCTCGAGTTCTGGCGCGCCGACGACACCTTCCAGGAATCGATCCGCCAGCGCGAGGGCGCCGAGGAGTGGGTGTTCAACGACGGCCCGCCCTTCGCGAACGGGCTCCCGCACTACGGCCACCTGCTGACGGGCTACGCCAAGGACGTGTTCCCGCGCTATCAGACCATGCGCGGCAAGAAGGTGGAGCGGCGCTTCGGCTGGGACACGCACGGTCTCCCCGCCGAGCTCGAGGCCATGAAGCAGCTCGGGATCACCGAGAAGAGCGAGATCGAGGAGATGGGCGTCGCCGCCTTCAACGCGGAGGCGCGCTCCTCCGTGCTCCGCTACGTCGACGAGTGGGAGGCGTACGTCACCCGCCAGGCGCGCTGGGTGGACTTCGAGCACGGCTACAAGACGCTCAACCTCGGCTACATGGAGAGCGTCATCTGGGCGTTCAAGCAGCTGTACGACAAGGGCCTCGCCTACGAGGGCTCGCGCATTCTGCCCTACTGCTGGCGCGACGAGACCCCCCTCTCGAACCACGAGCTGCGCATGGACGACGACGTCTACCAGATGCGCCAGGATCCCTCGGTGACGGTGACGTTCCCGCTCGCCGGGGATCGCGCCGCCGCGCTCGGGCTCGCCGACGTGCGCGCGCTCGCCTGGACGACGACGCCGTGGACGCTGCCGACGAACCTCGCGCTCGCGGTCGGCCCGGCGATCACGTACGCGGTCGTGCCGGCCGGACCAGCGGGTGCCGCGGACGGTGCCGCCGCGGGTGCCGCGGAGTACCTGCTCGCCATCGACCTCGTCGGCGCGCACGCGAAGGAGCTCGGCTACGAGTCGCCCGAGGCGGCCCGCGACGCCGTCGCGCGCACCGTCACGGGCGCCGAGCTCGCCGGCGTGCGCTACGCGCGCCTCTTCGACTACTACGCCGACGCCGAGGTGTGGGGCACGGAGGAGGCCTGGCAGATCCTGGTCGACGACTACGTCTCGACGAGCGACGGCACCGGCATCGTGCACCAGGCGCCGGCCTACGGCGAGGACGATCAGCGCATCGCCACCGCCGCGGGGATCCCCACCATCGTGAGCGTTGACGACGGCGGCCGCTTCCTGAACTCGGTGCCCGACGTGGCCGGCGAGCTCTGGATGGACGCCAACCGGCCGCTCATCCGCCAGCTCCGCGAGCGCGGGCGCCTCCTCCGCGAGGCGAGCTACGAGCACTCCTACCCGCACTGCTGGCGCTGCCGCAACCCGCTGATCTACAAGGCGGTGTCGAGCTGGTTCGTGCGCGTCACCGACATCAAGGAGCGCATGCTCGAGACGAACGAGGAGATCACCTGGGTCCCCGCGAACGTCAAGCACGGGCAGTTCGGCAAATGGCTCGAGGGCGCGCGCGACTGGTCGATCAGCCGCAACCGCTTCTGGGGCAGCCCGATCCCGGTCTGGAAGAGCGACAACCCGGACTTCCCGCGCGTCGACGTCTACGGCTCGGTCGCGGAGCTCGAGGCCGACTTCGGTGAGCTGCCGCGCAACGCGGACGGCGAGATCGACCTGCACCGCCCCTACATCGACGAGCTCACCCGCCCGAACCCCGACGATCCGAGCGGGCAGTCGACGATGCGGCGCATCGAGGACGTGCTCGACGTCTGGTTCGACTCGGCCTCGATGCCGTTCGCCCAGGCGCACTACCCGTTCGAGAACCAGGACTGGTTCGACACGCATCAGCCCGCCGACTTCATCGTCGAGTACATCGGGCAGACCCGCGGCTGGTTCTACGTGCAGCACGTGCTCGCCACCGCGCTCTTCGACCGGCCGGCGTTCACGAACGTGATCAGCCATGGCATCGTGCTCGGCTCCGACGGCAACAAGATGTCGAAGTCGCTGCGCAACTACCCGGACGTGAACGAGGTGTTCACCCGCGACGGCTCCGACGCGATGCGCTGGTTCCTCATGGCGTCGCCCGTGGTGCGCGGCGGCAACCTCGTGGTCACCGAGGAGGGCATCCGCGAGGGCGTGCGCCAGTTCATCCTGCCGCTCTGGAACAGCTGGTACTTCTTCAGCCTCTACGCGAACGCCGACGGGATCACCGCGACGCGCCGCACGGGCTCGACGGACCCGCTCGACCGCTACATTCTCGCGAAGACGGGGGACCTCGTGCGCGAGGTCGGCGCCCACCTCGACGGGCTCGACACGACCTCGGCCGCCGAGGCGCTGCGCGCCTTCGCGGAGGTGCTCACGAACTGGTACGTGCGCCGCTCCCGCGACCGCTTCTGGGAGGGCGTGCACGGTGAGAACGGAAAGCCGGAGAACGCGCAGGCCTTCGACACGCTGTACACCGTGCTCGAGACCGTCGCGCGCGTGGCCGCGCCCCTCGCGCCGCTCGTCACCGAGGAGCTGTGGCGCGGACTCACGGGCGGCCGCTCCGTGCACCTGAGCGAGTGGCCGGACGCCGCGGAGTTCCCCGTCGATCCCGAGCTGGTCGCCGCGATGGACGAGGTGCGCCAGATCACCTCGCAGGCGCTCGCGCTCCGCAAGGCGCGCCGCCTGCGCGTGCGGCTCCCGCTCGCCGAACTGACGGTGGTCACCGCGCGGCCGGCCGCGCTCGAACCGTTCGCCGCGATCCTGCGCGAGGAGCTCAACGTGAAGCACGTGCAGCTCATCGAGCAGACCGAGTCGAGCGCAGCGGACCACGGCGTCGTGCAGACCCTCGCGGTGAACGCCCGCGCCGCCGGGCCGCGCCTCGGCAAGCAGGTGCAGCAGGCCATCAAGGCCGCAAAGTCGGGTGACTGGGCCGAGACCGACGGCGTGGTGGTTGCCGGCGGCATCGCGCTCGAACCGCACGAGTACGAGCTCACGCTGCGCGTGGGCGACGGCTCCGACGAGGGCCCGGCGCTCGGCCTGATCCCGGGCGGCGGCTTCGTGCTGCTCGCGACCGAGACCACGCCGGAGCTCGAGGCCGAGGGCGTCGCGCGCGACGCGATCCGCGCCGTGCAGGAGGCGCGCAAGAACGCCGGCCTCGACGTCTCCGACCGGATCGTGCTCGCGCTGAACGCCGAGCCGGCGCACGCCGCCGCGCTGCAGACGCACTCCGCGCTCATCGCGGCCGAGACGCTCGCGGTCGGCATCGCGGTCCAGGAGGCGATCGGCATCGACGCGATCGTCGACGATCTCCAGTCGCCTGGCGGGGGCGTCTTCATCACCGGCGCGAAGGCGATCGGCGTCGAGAAGGCCCCGATCGTGATCACCATCGACACGACCGGGCTCGACGCGCCGGACGCGGAGGCCGCACGATGAGCGCGGTGAGCGCCGCGGAGCGCGTGTACGAGGCGCTCCTCGAGCGCGTCGGCGAGGCGAATCCGCGCCCGCGCATCGAGCCGGTGCGCCGGCTCGCCGAGCTGGCCGGCTCGCCGCAGCTCTCCGTCCCGGTGATCCAGGTCGCCGGCACGAACGGGAAGACCTCGACGAGCCGCGCCATCGAGTCGCTGCTGCGCGCGCACGGGCTGCGCACCGGGCTGTTCACGAGCCCGCACCTCGTCGACTTCACCGAGCGCTTCCAGCTCGACGGCGAGCCCATCGCCGGCGAGATGCTCGCGGCCGCGTGGGACGAGCTGCAGGCGCCGCTCGCGATCGTCGACGCCGAGCTCGAGGACGCCGGCCACGGCCGGATCACCTTCTTCGAGGCGCTCGCCGTGCTCGCGTTCACCGCGTTCGCCGACGCCCCCGTCGACGTCGCCGTGATCGAGGTCGGCATGGGCGGCGAGTGGGACGCCACGAACATCGTGGACGCGCAGGTGGCCGTGTTCACCCCGATCGACCTCGACCACACCGCGATCCTCGGGCCCGACATCGAGACGATCGCCCGCACGAAGGCCGGCATCATCAAGCCCGGCAGCGTCGTCGTGTCCGCCGAGCAGGATCCGGCAGCCGCCGAGGAGCTGCGCGCCGCGGCCGAGCGGCTCGACACCCCCTTCGCGCTCGCGGGTCGCGACTTCGCGCTGACCGACGACCGCCTCGCGGTCGGCGGACGCATGATCACGGTCTCCGGCATCGCGGGGGTGACGTACGCGCCGACGTTCGTGCCGCTCTTCGGGCATCACCAGGCCCAGAACGCCGCACTCGCGATCGCCGTCGTCGAGGCGTTCTTCGGCGCGGAGCGCGGCATCTCCGAGGAGGTGCTCGAGGAGGGCTTCGGCCAGCTCACCTCGCCCGGGCGACTGCAGCTCATCGGCACCGAGCCGGTCGTGTACGTCGACGCCGCGCACAACCCGCACGGCGCCGAGGCGCTCGCGCGGGCCGTCGCCGAGTCGTTCAACTTCGACGAGCTTGCGCTCGTCGTCGGCGTGCTCGAGGAGAAGGACGCCGCCGGCGTGCTCGCGGCGCTCGCGCCGATCGCGCACCGCGTGACGCTCACGCCGGTCGACTCGCCGCGCAGCACGGGAGCCGCGGAACTCGCGCGGGTCGCCGCTGATGAGGTGCCGGACACGCCGGTGGAGATCGCCGAGTCGCTGCCCGAGGCGCTGGACGAGGCGCGCGGGTGGGCCGGCCGCGCGCCGGGCCGCGGCGTGCTCGTCGTCGGATCGGTGCTCCTCGCCGGCGAAGCGATCGCGTTTGCACGCGCAGAGGGATGGGGGACCGTATGAACCGCGACCACGCCACGCCGAACGGCGGCGACACCCCCGACGAGCCCGAGCTCACGCTCTCGCCGTCGGAGACCGTCGCCCACAACTCCGCGATGCGCATCTCCGGTGCGCGCCGCGGCGGCACCTCAACGCAGAAGGCGCTCGCGTCGATCGTGCTCGGCTTCGAGCTGATCGTCGTCGTGCTCATCGGCCTCACGCTCTTCGGCCTCGGCACGCTCGAACCGCGCGAGCTCGGCCTGTACATCGGCGGCGCCCTCGCCGTGGTGATCATCGCCGGGCTCGCGACCGTGCGCTTCGGCCGCGTGGGCATCACGATCGGCTGGATCGTGCACGCGCTCATGCTCGCCACCGCGTTTATCCTCCCGATGGCGCTCATCGTCGGCCTCCTCTTCACCGCGCTGTGGGTCTACTGCATGGTGAAGGGCAGCCAGATGGACCGCGACCGCGCCGCCTGGATCGCCGCGCAGGAGTAACGCGCCGAGCGCCGCTAGACTAGTGCGCCGGGCGGCTGAGGCCCACGCACTCGCCCCACCCACACGACCACCCGAACCATTCCGCACGAAGGAGCCTGCATGTCCGCAGAAGAAACGCTCATCCTGGTCAAGCCCGACGGCGTGGCACGTGGCCTGACGGGGGAGATCCTCCGCCGCATCGAGGCGAAGGGCTACCGGATCACCGATCTGCGTATGCTCACCGCCAGCCGCGAGCTGCTCGCCGAGCACTACGAGGAGCACGCGGGCAAGCCCTTCTTCGAGCCCCTGCTCGAGTTCATGTCCTCCGGCCCCGTGGTCGCCGTGCGCGCCGAGGGCAACCGCGTGATCGAGGGGTTCCGCTCGCTCGCCGGCGCGACCGACCCGACGGCCGCCGCGCCGGGCACCATCCGCGGCGACCTCGGCCGGGACTGGGGCGTTGCCGTGCAGCAGAACCTCGTCCACGGCTCGGACTCCACGCTCTCGGCTGAGCGCGAGCTCGGCCTCTGGTTCGCGTAGCGAACGGAGCGCGTGCGGCGGTTCGACCCTCAGCGGGTCGGGCCGCCGCTGTGGTGTCGGGCGGTGCGCGCGCGTGATGCCGCTCGCTACGCTGGGATGATGCTCGATCTCCGCCGCGCCGCCGAACGCCTCACCGCCGCGCTCGGCCGGCAGGACTGGTGGCCGGCCGAGACCCCGTTCGAGATGATGCTCGGCGCGATCCTCGTGCAGAACACCCGGTGGCACAACGTGACACTCGCGATGACCCGGCTGCGTGAGGCTGGACTCCTCGATCCCGATCCGTGGGCTGGCGCGACGGACGAGACGGTGCTGGCCGCGATCCACTCCTGCGGCTTCCACCGCGCGAAGCTCCGCGCCACGCGCGGCCTGGCCGAGTGGATGCGCGCGGCGGGCGGCGCCGAACTGCGGCACCCGGTGCGCCCCGATCCCGAGCTGCGGTCCGAGCTGCTCGCGCTGCCGGGAGTGGGGGAGGAGACCGCGGACGCGATCCTGCTCTACGCGTTCGATCGGCCAGCGTTCCTCTACGACGCGTACGCGCGGCGCATGTTCGGCGCGCTCACCGGTGCGGAGCCTGCCTCCTACGCGGCCGCCAGGCGGACGCACGCCAGTGACGTTGCCGCCGCGGGCTTCACGCTCGACGAACTGCAGCAGCTCCACGCGCTCATCGACGAGTTCGGGAAACTCGTTGCCGACGGCGCGCGGAGCTGGGCGGAGCTCCGTTAGAACGTGTCGGGGATGACCCGCACCGCGCCCTTGTCCGCCGACTGCGCGAACGCGGCATACGCGCGCAGCGCGTCGGTGATGGGGCGCACACGATCCTTCGGGCGGTAGCCGCCAGCGGCCTCGAGCGCGGCACGGCGGCGATCCAGCTCAGCGTCCGGCACGTCGAGCGTGAGCGCCCGCGTCGGAATGTCGATGGAGATGATGTCGCCGTCCTCGACGAGCGCGATCACGCCGCCGCTCGCGGCCTCCGGCGAGATATGCCCGATCGAGAGGCCCGAGGTGCCGCCGGAGAACCGGCCGTCGGTGATGAGCGCGCAGGCCTTGCCGAGGCCGCGACCCTTCAGGAACGAGGTGGGGTAGAGCATCTCCTGCATGCCGGGGCCGCCCTTCGGGCCCTCGTAGCGGATCACCACGACGTCGCCCTCGGTGACCTGCTTGTTGAGGATCTTCTCGACCGCCTCGTCCTGCGACTCGCAGACCACGGCGGGGCCCGAGAACGTCCAGATCGATTCGTCGACGCCTGCGGTCTTCACGACGGCGCCGTCGACGGCGATGTTGCCGCGCAGCACGGCGAGGCCGCCGTCCTTCGAGTAGGCGTGCTCCACCGAGTGGATGCAGCCGTGCTCCTGATCAAGGTCGAGCTCCCGCCAGCGCTCGGACTGCGAGAACGCGGTGGAGGATCGCACCCCGCCCGGCGCCGCGTGGAAGAGCTCGAACGCCTCCTCGCTCGCGCTGCCGCCGCGGATGTCCCACTCGTCGAGCCACTCGCCGAGCGTCTGCGCGTGCACCGTGTGCACGTTCTCGTCGAGCATGCCGCCGCGGCGGAGCTCGCCGAGCAGCGCGGGGATGCCGCCCGCGCGGTGCACGTCCTCCATGTAGTACGTCTTGCCGTTCGCCACGTTGGGCGCCACCTTCGCGAGGCACGGCACCCGGCGCGACACCGCGTCGATCTCGGTGAGGCCGAAGTCGACGCCCGCCTCGTGCGCCGCGGCGAGCAGGTGGAGGATCGTGTTCGTCGAGCCGCCCATCGCGATGTCGAGCGCCATCGCGTTCTCGAACGCCGCCGGGGTGGCGATGCTGCGCGGCAGGACGCTCGCGTCATCGTCGTCGTAGTAGCGGCGCGTGATGTCGACCACGGTCTTGCCGGCGTTCTCGTAGAGCGCCTTGCGCGCGGTGTGCGTGGCGAGCGTCGAGCCGTTGCCCGGCAGGGACAGGCCGATCGCCTCGGTGAGGCAGTTCATCGAGTTCGCCGTGAACATGCCGGAGCAGGAGCCGCACGTCGGGCAGGCCGACTCCTCGATCTTCTGAATGTCCTCGTCGGAGACGTTCTCGTTCACCGCCTCGGAGATGGCGTCGACGAGGTCGAGCGTGCGCACCATGCCGTTGGCGAGCACCGCGCGGCCGGACTCCATGGGGCCGCCGGAGACGAACACCGTCGGGATGTTCAGGCGCAGCGCTGCGAGCAGCATGCCCGGCGTGATCTTGTCGCAGTTCGAGATGCAGATGAGCGCGTCGGCGCAGTGCGCGTTGACCATGTACTCGACGGAGTCGGCGATGAGGTCGCGCGACGGCAGCGAATACAGCATGCCCCCGTGCCCCATCGCGATCCCATCATCGACCGCGATCGTGTTGAACTCGCGCGGGATGCCGCCGGCCTCGGTGATCGCGTCCGAGACGATGCGGCCCACCGGGGCGAGGTGCGTGTGGCCGGGCACGAACTCGGTGAAGGAGTTCGCCACCGCGATGATCGGCTTCCGCCCGAGGTCGGCGCCGTTGACGCCGGCCGCGCGGAAGAGCGCACGCGCGCCCGCCATGTTGCGGCCATGGGTGACGGTGAAGGAACGATAGGTCGGCATGTGACCATTCAGCCACAGTGGGCGCGGGGTGGGGAGGGAGTGTTTGTACTAGTACTGCTGATACTATGATCTGATGATTCGGCCACGGACCCCGCGGGGGGAGCAGCTCGGCGAGTTCCTCACTGCGCGGCGGCGCGCCCAGCCGCGGGCTGAGCACGGCCTGCCGCCCGGCACCCGGCGCAGCGAGGTGGGCCTCAGCCGCGAGGAGGTGGCCACGCTCTCCGGGATCAGTGTCAGCTGGTACACCTGGCTTGAGCAGGGGCGCGAGATCAACGCGTCGCGGCAGGTGCTCGCCGCCGTGGCCCGCGTGCTGCGGCTCACCGACTCCGAGAGCGAGTACGTGTTCGCGCTCGCCGGGCCGGGGCGCGAGCCGGTGTCGGTTCCGGCCGACCGCGCCCCCGCGCACCTGCTCCACCTCATCGCCGCGTTCGATTTCCCCGCATTCATCCTCGCGAGCGACTGGACGATCGTCGGCTGGAACGCGGGCTACGAGTGGCTCTACGGCTCCATCGCCACCACCGCACCCGCGGACCGCAACCTCCTCCGCTTCGTCTACACGGACCCCCGGCTGCGCGACATCCTGCCCAACTGGGAGCTCGACAGCCGCAGCTTCCTCGCCGAGTTCCGCGCGGAGTCCGGCGTTCGATTGGGATCCGCGCGGCACAGCGCCGTGGTGCAGAGCCTCATCGAGGAGAGCCCCGACTTTCGCGCGCACTGGGCCGAGCAGTCGGTGGTGCGCTTCCGCTCCCGCCTGCGCACCTTCCTGCACCCCGAGGCGGGGGAGCTCGTGTTCGAGCACCACCGGCTCGTCCCGTCCGACGCGCCGGAGCTGCACATCGTGATGTACCCGCCGGCGGGGGATGGTCGCGGGGCTGGTGGCGGTGGCGGGGCTGATGGTGGTGGTGGCGGGGCTGGTGCTGGTGTTGATGCTGGTTCTGGTGATGTCGGTGGCCTCCGCTAGCGTTTCCTCCATGACCGACACTCTCAGCGCTGCGGAGGCGCGCCGCATCGCACTCGCGGCGCAGGGCTTCTCCGGCTCCCCGCGGCTCCGCACACGCCGCCCGTTCGATCCCGCGCTCGGCGCGCTGCACGTCCTGCAGATCGACTCGGTGAATGTGTTCTCCCGGAGTCACTACCTCCCCGTGTTCTCCCGGCACGGCGCGTACGCGCACGCGGCGCTCGACCGGCAGCTGTGGGAGAGCGGCGAGTACACGGAGTACTGGGCGCACGAGGCGGCCTTCATCCCGGTGGGCGACCGGCCGCTCTTCGGCTGGCGCATGGCCGACTTCCGCGCGCGGTTCGCGGCGAACGGCCGCGCCGAGCGGCTCGCGCCCGAGATCGCGCGCCTGCGTGCCCTGCTCGCCGACGGCCAGCCGCGCTTCGTGCGCGAACTCGAGGAGGGGCCGCGCGAGAAGCGCGGGCCGTGGTGGGACTGGAGCGACACGAAGCACGCCGTCGAGGTGATGTTCGCGGAGGGCGAGGTGGTGTCGGCGGGTCGCGAGGGCTTCCAGCGCCGATACACGCTCGCCGATCTCGCGCTTCCCGACGCCGCGCTCGCCGAGGTGCCGAGGGCGGAGGCGCAGCGGCGGCTCATCGCGCAGGCCGCGCGCTCGCTCGGCGTCGGCACGCTCGCGGATCTCGCCGACTACCACCGGCTGAAGGCCGCCCCGGCGCGCGAGGCCGTGCGCGCGCTTGAGGAGTCCGGGGAGCTCGTGCCCGTCAGGGTCGCCGGCTGGAACCGCGCGTCCGGCACCCCGGAGCGCGCGTGGCTGCACCGCGATGCGCGGCTGCCCGCGCGCCTCGCGCCCGACGCGCTGCTCACCCCGTTCGATCCGGTGGTGTGGTTCCGCCCGCGCGCCGAGCGCCTGTTCGACTTCCACTACCGCATCGAGATCTACACGCCGAAGGAGCAGCGCAAGTTCGGCTACTACTGCCTGCCGCTCATGGTGGGCGGCCGGCTCGCTGGGCGGATCGACTTGAAGGCGGACCGGGCTGGCCGCGTGCTGCTCGTGCAGGCCGCCTGGCAGGAGGATGGGGCGCCGGCGCGCACCGCGGAGGCGGCGGTCGCCCTGCTCGCGCGCGCTGCCGCGTGGCAGGCGCTTGACGAGGTGCGCGTCTCGGGCGTCGGAAACCTGCGGCTGCCGGCGAGCTTCGCTGCGGCGGAGTGAGCCGTCGGCGCTGCCGTGCCCGGCCGCCCGCCGATCCCGCGCCGAAACCGCGCGGATCTTTCGAGATCGCGTAGATTCAGGCGAGAATGCGAGCGTTCTCGAGAAATCCGCTCGATCTCACACGCGGAGAGTCCCCGATCCCACCCTCCCGACTCAATCCCGACACGCGGTTGTGCGCGGTGCGCGGTGGCTGGTCACCTGTGCGCAGTGCTGGGCTGCACTGTGCGGTGAGGGCTGCCCGCCACCCAACAAGAGCCAGAGTTGCCCGTCTGGCGCGGGGTGTGCCCGCTGATCGAGTCGGTACCGACTCCGCCATATGCAGTTGTGTCTGGATGCGCGGTTCGCGCCGAGCGCGTGCCTAGTCGGCAATGAGGTCGTTCGCCCAGTTGGCCTGCTGCACGCGCGCATCGAGCTCGCGCAGCTCCCTGGCGAGCTCGTCGGCCTGCGCGTGGAGGGCCGGCACCTCGAGCGCGCTGACCTCGCGCAGCTCGGAGCGCATCTGGCGGAAGCCTGCCCCGCTCTGCGCTGCCTCGGCGGCCTCGATCGTGATCGCGTGACGCAGACGCAGACTGTCGCGGCGTGCGAGCGCGTCGGTCATCGTGACCGTCTGCGCCGGTGCCGTCCCCGTGTCGCGGCGGCGACCGCCAGTGCCGCGCGTGGGCGTCTGGGGGAGCTCGAGCTCGATCGCCGAGTTCGTCGCGTTGATGCTGCGCACCAGCTGCTCGAGTTCGCCGACGGCGAGCGCGGCCTCGGTGAGCAGCGCCGTCGCGTCCTCGCTCGGCGCCTCGCCCTCCTGATAACGCGCGTTCGCGACGATGCGTGAGCGGAGCTGTGCAATGCGCTTCTGCGTGTCGGCGCGGAGCGCCAGCGCTTCTGCGAGTTTCACCCGGTGCCTCAATTCTCGTGGTGTGCGCGACGGAATCGCCAGGCTAGCACGGCACGGCACGCAAAATCTGTGCGGGATCGGGTGCTGAGCATCGATCCCGATCCGAATGTCAGAGGGTACGGCTAGTCTTTTTTGCATGGAACCCACGCGCAGTGTCCGCCCCTTCGAGGTGATCAGCGAGTACGAGCCGAGCGGCGATCAGCCCAAGGCGATCGCCGAGCTCGCCGACCGCATCAACGCAGGTGAAACCGACGTGGTGCTGCTCGGCGCGACGGGTACGGGCAAGTCGGCGACGACGGCCTGGCTCATCGAAGCGGTGCAGCGGCCAACGCTGGTGCTCGCGCACAACAAGACGCTGGCGGCGCAGCTCGCGAGTGAGTTTCGGGAGCTACTGCCGAACAACTCGGTCGAGTACTTCGTGAGCTACTACGACTACTACCAGCCCGAGGCGTACGTGCCCCAGACGGACACGTTCATCGAGAAGGACTCGTCGGTGAACGCCGAGGTGGAGCGGCTGCGCCACTCGACCACGAACGCGCTGCTCAGCCGGCGCGACACGGTGGTGGTCTCGACCGTGTCGTGCATCTACGGTCTCGGGAAGCCGGAGGAGTACTACGAGGCGATGGTGCCGCTCGTTGTGGGGGATGTGCTCAACCGCGATGTGCTGCTGCGACGCTTTGTCGACATGCAGTATCAGCGCAACGACATCGAGTTCGTGCGCGGGAACTTCCGGGTGCGTGGCGACACGGTGGAGATCATCCCCATGTACGAGGAGCTCGCGATCCGCATCGAGTTCTTCGGTGACGAGATCGAGGCGCTCTACTACCTGCACCCGGTCACGGGCGACGTGATCAAGCAGGTCGAGACCGTCTCGGTGTTCCCCGGCTCGCACTACGTCGCGAGCCGAGAGGTCATGAATCGGGCGATGGGCACTATCTCCGAGGAGCTCGACGCGCGGCTCGACGAGCTGAAGCGGCAGAACAAGCTGGTGGAGGAGCAGCGCCTGCGCATGCGCACCACCTTTGACCTCGAGATGATGGAACAGATCGGGTTCTGCTCGGGCATCGAGAACTACTCGCGCCACGTCGACGGGCGCGCGCCGGGTGAGGCGCCCCACTGCCTGCTCGACTACTTCCCCGACGACTTCCTCGTGGTGATCGACGAGTCCCACGTCACCGTGCCGCAGATCGGCGCGATGTACGAGGGCGACGCGTCGCGCAAGCGCACCCTGGTCGATCACGGATTCCGACTGCCGAGCGCGCTGGACAACCGTCCGCTCACGTTCGGCGAGTTCAACGACCGGGTGGGGCAGATCGTGTACCTCTCGGCGACGCCGGGCAAGTACGAGCTCGAGCGCGCCGACGGCATCGTTGAGCAGATCATCCGCCCCACCGGGCTCATTGATCCCGAGATCGTGATCAAGCCGAGCGAGGGGCAGATCGATGATCTGCTGGAGGAGGTGCGCGCACGCGCCGAGCGCGATGAGCGCGTGCTGGTCACCACCCTGACGAAGAAGATGGCGGAGCAGCTCACCACCTTCATGGAGGAGGCCGGGGTGCGCGTGCGCTACCTCCACTCCGATGTGGATACGCTGCGCCGAGTGGAACTCCTCACCGAACTGCGCGCCGGCGTGTACGACGTGCTCGTCGGCATCAACCTGCTGCGCGAGGGACTCGACCTTCCCGAGGTCTCGCTCGTGGCGATCCTCGACGCGGACAAGGAGGGCTTCCTCCGCTCAAGCACCTCGCTCATCCAGACGATCGGCCGCGCGGCGCGTAACGTGTCGGGCCAGGTGCACATGTACGCCGACAAGATCACGCGTTCCATGCGCGAGGCGATCGACGAGACGAACCGTCGACGCGAGATCCAGATCGCCTACAACACCGAGCACGGCATTGATCCGCAGCCGCTTCGCAAGAAGATCGGCGATATCACGGCGATGCTCGCGCGCGAGGCCGCCGACACCGAGGACGTGCTCTCGCGTTCGGGCGCGCACGCGCAGCGGAAGGGCGATTCGCCGCAGCGCGCGAAGGGCAAGGCCGCGGCGCGCGCCGGTGCGATCGCGGCGGAGGGCTCGGCGCAGCTGGAGCAGCTGGTCAGCGAACTCACCGAGCAGATGCTCGCCGCGGCGGAGGAGCTGAAGTTCGAGCTGGCTGCGCGCCTGCGCGACGAGGTATCCGAGCTGAAGCGCGAGCTCCGCACCATGGACGCCGCGGGGCACCGCTAGCCGCGTGGCGGCGCTGATGGGTGCGGGGCGACGCTGATGGGTGCGGGGCAGTGCGCGTGATCGAGGAGCGGCTGGTTCCCGGCGTCGGGACGCTCTGGTGGAGCCGGGTGGACGTGCAGGGCCGTGCGGCCCGGGGAGACGGGCCCGAGCGAGAATCCCAGGCCCACCGGTCGTTCGTCATCCCCGCGGACGGCAGCGCAGACCTCATCCTGCGGGATGACGAGCTGCTCGTCGCAGGTCCCTCGACGCGCGCCATTCACGCGCGTGGCGGGGCCGGGGGAGTCACGGTCGGGCTGCGGTTCGCACCCGGCGCGGCTGGGGTGGCGCTCGCGCAGAACGCCGCTCCGCTCCGCGATGGCCAGCTCGCGGGGGCCGCGGTGCTCACGCCGGCCCAGTGTCGCGCGGCCCGCGACCTGCTCCGCCGAGTCCGGGACGGTGCTGCGGCCGAGGGCGGCGCGGATCGTGCCTCGCGAGTGCGCCATATCGAGCGCGCGTTTGCGCCCGAGATCGCGGCTCACGCGGGGTGGCACGCCGCGGTCCGCCGGGCCGCCGCCCGCGGGCACGCCGCACACCAGCTTGCCGCTGAGCTGGGGTACTCGGAGCGGCAACTTCGGCGACGTATGACCGAGCACTTCGGCTACGGCTTCGCGAGCCTGCGCCGGGTCGTCCGCGCGGAGCGGGCCCTGGCGCTGCTCCGCGCAGGATGGGCCCCCGGGCGGGTGGCCGCGCAGTCCGGATACGCGGACCAGGCGCACCTCACCAGGGATTTTGTCGCGCTCGTGGGCGCCACCCCTGGTCAGCTCGCCGTCTACGCGGCCGGGAGCGCCGCGTAGAGGTCGACGGCGTTGCCGTCGGGATCGTGCACGGTCGCGTAGCGCTGGCCCCATGGTGCGTCCCACGGCGCGGTCGCGGCGGCTTCGGGGAACGCGGCGATGATGTCCGCGTACGCCGCATCGACGGCCGCGGGGGAGTCTGCCTCACAGGCGAAACCGATGCGCCCGGCGCCACTCGGCAGCACGAAGTCGGGGTTGAAGCTGTGGATGGTGCTGAGCGGATCCCACGCGAGGGTGGTACCGCCGGGGAGCATTACCTCGACGTGGGGTTCAGCGTCGAGGCCCTCGGGGATGTCGAGGCCGAGCTTCCGGTAAAAGGCGAGTGACGCGCCGAGGTCGCTCGTCACGATGCCGATGAAGTTGAGTGCGAGTGTCATGTGCCCAGCGTATGCGCCTCCCGGCCGCAGGCTCTTGAACAAAACGGCCGTAACCGCCGCGCCGCACCGCGCCCTCCCGAACTTCCACCGAGTGTGATCCGCTTCCCTCACCCCAAACCGCCCCAATCTCGCAGCAATCACCCGGACCGCGCCCGCTCCCGGGGTGCCCAGGCCCGGGCACCCCGGGAGCCTGAGCCCCCGTCACCGTCCCACGCCGTTCCCCACACTTTGTTGGGGTTTGAGTCACTCTTGCCCCGGCTCAGTGGATCAAACCCCCACTAAATGGGAGAAAGGTCCTGGCTGGGAGGGAGAGGGGGGCGGGGGTCAGGGCGAGAGGCTGGGGCCGGGGGCGGGCAGGGGCCGAGCGGGGCCTGGGAGGGCAGCGCGAGCCGGTGGGGGCGCCCGCCCGCGGCTACAGCTGGCCGATCGGCTCGCGCTTCTCCGCCTGGAACGCGTCCTCGCGGCGACCATATGCCCAGTACGGGGAGAGCGAAAGCTGCGCTCGGTCAAGCCCGCGCTCGTCGGTGAAGTAGGGGCGCAGCGCCTTCATCGCGCCCCGCTCGCCGTGCACGAAGACCTGCACACGGCCAGGGCGCCACTCCGCGGCGCGCACCGCGTCGACCAGCACAGACGAGGTGCCGGCCGGCGCCGCGCCGCGGTGTACCCACCGCACCGCGATCCCCTCGGGGGCCGCGAGCGCGAGCTCGTCCTCCGGTCCGCCAACCTCAATGAGGGCGGTGCCGACCGCGTCGGCCGGCATCGCCTCGAGCGCCGCCGCGATCGCCGGGATCGCCGCCTCGTCCCCGGCGAGCAGGTGCCAGTCCGCGCTGGGATCCGGGGCATAGCCGCCGCCGATGCCGCGCAGCACCACCACGTCGCCCGGCTGCGCCCGATCCGCCCACGGTCCGGCGACACCGTCGTCGCCGTGCGTCACGAAGTCGATCCAGATCTCGCCGGCCGCCGCGTCGAAGCGGCGAATCGAATAGGTGCGGGTCGACGGCAGCTGCTCGGGGGAGAGCTCGGCGCGGAGCGCGTCGAGGTCGTACGGCGGCGTGAGCGGGGTATCCGGCTGGCAGAACAGCATCTTGCTGTACGCGTCGGTCTTGCCGTTCGGCTCGATCTCCGCCAGGCCAGGCCCGCCCGCGATGATGCGAACGAGGTGCGGCGAGAGTTGGATCCGCTCGCGCACCTCGAGCACGATCTGCGGCCGCGCGGGGCGCGCGGGACGCGCGGATGCGGGCACCTGACCGGCGGGGGTGGGTGCGGAAGCGCTCATGGGAACCTCAATCGTCAGATGAATGCAGCACCCTCCACCCTGGCACACCCCGGAATTTCCCGCCAGTGCCGGCGCGGGTGCCGGCGTGGGTGCAGGCGTGGCTGAAGCGGTGCGAAACCGCGTCGCGCGCGGAAGCCGCGGGGGAATCGCACATATGTTCGAATTTTCAGCCGGCGCATCGTAAGATGGTGGGGTGAGCTCGAAGAACCCCGCACCGATCCGTTCCTCCGCCGCGCACGCGCAAATCAGCGTGCAGGGCGCCCGCGTCCACAACCTGCAGAACGTGGACTTGGCGATCCCGCGCGACTCGATGGTGGTGTTCACGGGTCTCTCCGGGAGTGGGAAGTCGAGCCTCGCGTTCGACACGATCTTCGCGGAGGGCCAGCGCCGCTATGTCGAGTCGCTGAGCGCGTACGCGCGCCAGTTCCTCGGCCAGGTGGATCGCCCCGACGTCGACTTCATCGAGGGGCTGAGCCCCGCGGTGTCGATCGATCAGAAGTCAACGAACCGCAACCCGCGCTCCACGGTCGGCACGATCACCGAGATCTACGACTACATGCGACTGCTGTGGGCGCGGATCGGCGTGCCGCACTGCGCGGTGTGCGGGGAGCGGATCGCCTCGCAGACCGTGCAGCAGATCGCAGATCAGCTGATGGAGCTTGAGGAGCGCACCCGGTTCCAGGTGCTCGCGCCGGTGGTGAGCAAGAAGAAGGGGGAGTTCGTCGATCTCTTCCAGGAGCTCGCGGCGAGCGGGTACTCGCGCGCGCACGTCGACGGCGAGGTGATCCAGCTCTCCGATCCGCCGAAGCTGAAGAAGCAGGTGAAGCACGACATCTCCGTGGTGATCGACCGCCTGGTTGCCGGCCCCGACGTGCTGGGGCGCCTCACCGACTCGCTCGAGACCGCGCTGCGGCTCTCCGGTGGGCTCGTGACGATCGACTTCGTGGACCGCGACGCGGACGCCGAGGACCGGACGCAGCTGTTCTCCGAGCACCTCTCGTGCCCCAACCAGCACCCCGTGCAGCTCACCGAGATCGAGCCGCGCACGTTCTCCTTCAACGCGCCGTTCGGCGCGTGCGGCACCTGCTCCGGCCTCGGCACGAGCATGTCGGTCGACGACGACCTCGTGCTCGGCGATCCCGAGCTGTCAATCAGTGAGGGTGTCATCGTGCCCTGGACGAGCCAGGGGAAGAGCCTCTACCAGTACTACGAGAAGCTGCTCGTCGGCCTCGCGAACGACCTGGAGTTCTCGCTCGACACCCCCTGGGGTGAGCTGAGCGAGGACGTGCGTGAGGCCGTGCTCCGCGGCAACAACTTCAAGGTCAACGTGCGCTGGAAGAACCGCTTCGGCCGCGAGGTGAAGTACTCCTCCGGCTTCGAGGGCGTCATCCCGTTCATCGAGCGGCAGTACGCGGAGGCCGAGAGCGACACGAAGCGCGACCGGTGGTCCGAGTTCCTCCGCGAGGTGCCCTGCCACGCGTGCAACGGCCAGCGCCTCAAGCCCGAGGTGCTCGCGGTCACAGTGAACGAGCAGTCGATCGCCGGCGTCGGCGAGTTCAGCCTGAGCGACGCCAAGCGGTTCTTTGACGATGTGACGCTCACCGACCGCGAGGCGAAGATCGCCGCGCAGGTGCTCCGCGAGATTCGGCTCCGATTCGACTTCCTCATCGAGGTGGGCCTCGGCTACCTGACGCTCGCTCGCGGCGCCGGCACGCTCTCGGGCGGCGAGGCGCAGCGCATTCGCCTGGCCACCCAGATCGGTTCGGGACTCACCGGCGTGCTCTACGTGCTCGACGAGCCGTCCATCGGGCTGCACCAGCGCGACAACCGCCGGCTCATCGAGACCCTCATCAAGCTGCGCGACCTCGGCAACACCCTGATCGTGGTGGAGCACGACGAGGAAACGATCGAGGCGGCCGACTGGATCGTCGACATTGGCCCCGGCGCGGGCGTCGAGGGCGGCACCGTGGTGCACTCGGGCGAGTACGCCGAGCTGATCGCGAACACGCGCTCCATCACGGGCGACTATCTCGCCGGGCGGCGCTCGATCGAGACCCCGAAAACGCGCCGCAAGCGCGACCGGAAGCGCGAGCTGAAGGTGGTGGGCGCGCGCTCGAACAACCTGCAGAACGTCGACGCGGCCTTCCCGCTCGGCGTGATGACCGCCGTGACCGGTGTTTCCGGCTCTGGCAAGTCGACCCTCGTCAACGACATCCTGTACCGGGTGCTCGCGAACCAGCTGAACGGCGCGCGCCTCGTGCCGGGCAAGCACACCCGCGTGACCGGGCTCGAGCACCTCGACAAGGTGGTGCACGTCGACCAGGCACCCATCGGGCGCACCCCGCGCTCCAACCCGGCGACCTACACTGGGGTGTTCGACAAGATCCGGAACCTCTTCTCCGAGACCCCCGAGGCGAAGACCCGCGGCTACCTCCCCGGGCGCTTCAGCTTCAACGTGAAGGGCGGGCGCTGCGAGGCGTGCTCCGGCGACGGCACGCTCAAGATCGAGATGAACTTCCTCCCCGACGTGTACGTCGCGTGCGAGGTGTGCGGTGGCTCGCGCTACAACCGCGAGACGCTGCAGGTGCGCTACAAGGGCAAGAACATCTCCGAGGTGCTGGAGATGCCGATCGCCGAGGCCGAGGAGTTCTTCGCGCCGATCTCGTCGATCCATCGCTACATGAAGACGCTCGTCGATGTCGGCCTCGGCTACGTTCGCCTGGGGCAGAGCGCGACGACGCTCTCGGGCGGCGAGGCGCAGCGCGTGAAGCTCGCAACCGAGCTGCAGAAGCGCTCGAACGGGCGCAGCATCTACGTGCTCGACGAGCCGACGACCGGCCTGCACTTCGAGGACGTGCGGAAGCTCCTGCTCGTCCTGAACGGGCTCGTCGACAAGGGCAACACGGTGATCACGATCGAGCACAACCTCGACGTGATCCGCAGCGCCGACTGGGTCATCGATCTCGGGCCGGAGGGCGGCTCGGGTGGCGGCACGATCCTCGCGGAGGGCACGCCGGAGCAGCTCGCGAAGCACCCGGAGAGCCACACCGGCCGCTTCCTCAGCGAGGTACTGGAGGGCTGGGCCGCGAAGTCCGCGCGCGCGGTGGAAGCGAGCGCGAAGGCGAGCGCGTGATCGCCGTCTCCGGCGGCATTGAGGGGCCGCACGCCGCGGCCCCGCCGGACGGCGAGCCGGCCGAGCGCGGCAGCGATCCCGCGCAGCTGGGCAGCGATCCCGCGGAGTCCATCAGCGATCCCGCACCGCAGATCGGGATCGCTGATGGCCGCGCCGCGTTCCGGCCGGCGCAGGGCGAGATCCCGACCGCGCCGGGGGTGTACCGCTTTAGCGACAAGTACGGTCGCGTGCTCTACATCGGGAAGGCGAAGAACCTCCGCGCCAGGCTCGCGAACTACTTCCAGCCGCTGCACTCGCTCATGCCGCGGACGCGGCGGATGCTCGCGCTGGCCGCGAAGCTTGACTGGACGGTCGTCGCCACGGACACGGAGTCACTGGTCCTCGAGCACACGTGGATCACGGAGTTCAAGCCGCCCTTCAACGTGCAGTTCAAGGACGACAAGACCTACCCCTACCTTGCCGTGACGCTGCGGGAGGAGTCGCCGCGGCTCATCATCACCCGCAACGAGAAGATTCGCGGGGCGCGCTACTTCGGCCCGTACCCGAAGGTGTGGGCGCTGCGCGAGACCACCGCGCTGCTGCAGCAGGCGTTCCCGATTCGCACCTGCAACGATGCCGACTACAAGCGGGCGATGTCGAGCGGGCGGCCCTGCCTGGCCGGGCAGATCGGACGGTGCAGCGGGCCGTGCTCGCAGCTGCTCACAATCGAGGAGCATCGGGCGCGCGTCGAGGAGCTCGTCGCGTTCCTCGCTGGCGGGGATACGAGTCACCTGCGGGTGCTGCAGGCCGGAATGCGCGAGGCCGCCCGCGAGCAGCGCTACGAGGACGCCGCCCGCATGCGGGATCAGGTGCAGGCGGTCGAGCACGTGCTGGAGAAGAACGCGGTCGTGCTCGGGCACGACGTGAACCTCGACGTGTTCGGGCTCCGCGCCGACGAGCTCGCCGCTGCGGCCCACCAGTTCATCATTCGCGGAGGCCGGATCCGGGGCGAGCGGAGCTGGATCGTTGACGTCGAGCTCGACGATTCGCCGAGCACCCTGCTCGAGCAGGTGGTGCAGTCGGCCTACGAGGGCGAGCGGGAGCCGCCGCCCGAGATCCTCGTGCCGCTGTTGCCCGAAGGGGCCGACGCGCTCGAGAACGCGCTGAGCGCGCAGCGCCCGCGGCGGGGCCGGGTGCGGGTGCGCGTCCCCGAGCGTGGCGAGAAGGTGCAGCTGATGGAGCGCGCCGTGCTGAACGCGGGGGAGCACCTGATCCGGCACAAGCTGAAGCGCGCCGCCGACCTCACCGCGCGCACGGACGCGCTCGCCGAGCTCCAGCGCGCACTCGGCATGGCCGAGGCGCCGCTCCGGATCGAGTGCATCGACGTCTCGCACCTGCAGGGCACCGGCGTGGTTGCGTCGCTCGTCGTGTTCGAGGATGGCCTGCCAGCCAAGGGCGCGTACCGGAAGTACCGCATCGAGGAGACCACCGACGACACCGACTCCATCTTCCAGGTGGTGTCGCGGCGCGCAGCGCAGCTGAACGCGGCGCGCGAGGCGGGGGAGCAGCCCAACGGGATCTACCGTGACCGCCCGCAACTCCTCATCGTGGACGGCGGCGAGCCGCAGGTGAAGGCCGCGGCTCGCGCGCTGCGCGAGGCGGGGATCACCGACGTCGCGCTGTGCGGCGTCGCGAAGCGCCTGGAGGAGCTGTGGCTGCCGGAGGATCCGTTCCCGGTGATCCTGCCGCGCACGAGCGAGGCGCTCTTCCTCGTGCAGCGCGTGCGTGACGAGGCGCACCGCTTCGCGATCACGTTCCAGCGCCAGCGGCGCAGCACGGCGATCGCGAGCCAGCTCTCCGAGATCCCCGGCCTCGGGCCGAAGCGCGTGCAGGGGCTGCTCAAGCACTTCGGTTCCGTTGCGCGCCTGCGTTCGGCGACGTACGATGAGCTCTCGTCCGCGCCCGGGCTCGGCCCGAAGCTCGCGGAGCAGGTGCGCGCGCACCTGGGGGCGAGCGCAGAGGATTCCGCCTCCGATGGAGGCGCTGACGCTAAGCTGGAAGGGGCGTCCACGGCGGAGCCAGGCGAGGAGGGAAGCGCATGAGCGAGGTGGAATCCACGCAGGAGATTCTGATCGTGACCGGGATGTCCGGGGCGGGGCGGAGTACCGTCGCGAACACCCTGGAGGATCTTGGCTGGTACGTCGTCGACAATCTGCCGCTGTCACTGCTGAAGACGCTCGCCGACATGGCAGATCGCTCGGGAGGTGCCCTGCCCAAGATTGCGGCCGTCGTTGACGTTCGCGGCCGTGACCTGTTCGCGGATATTCAACACACCGTGAACGAGCTTCGGGAAAACGCCACCGTGCGTGTGGTGTTCCTTGACGCAACCGATGAGATCCTCGTGCGCCGCTATGAGTCGGTGCGGCGCCCGCACCCCTTCCAAGCGGAGGCTGGCAGCCTGCTCGACGGCATCCGCCTCGAGCGCGATCGGCTCCAGGAACTGCGTGCGTCGAGCGACGTCGTGATTGATACCTCGCGGTATAACGTGCACAATCTGTCGACCGCAACCCGCGAGTTGTTCTCCGACGACAACACGCCCGGCCTGCAGCTCTCAGTGGTGAGCTTCGGCTTCAAGTACGGGGCCCCCACCGACGTCGACCTCATGGTCGATATGCGCTTCCTGCCGAACCCCTTCTGGGAGCCCGAGCTGCGCGCCCTCACGGGCGTTGACGCGGAAGTCAAGGACTACGTGCTCAGCCGAGATGGCGCGGCCGAGTTCCTCGACAACTACGTTGCGGCGCTCACTCCAGTGCTCGCCGGCTTCCAGCGGGAGAACAAGCGACACGCCTCGCTCGCGGTAGGATGCACCGGCGGCAAACATCGTTCTGTCGCCACTGCACGCGAGCTCGCTGATCGACTCGCGGGCCTTCCGGGCGTCAGTGTCAGTCTGCGCCACCGCGACCTCGGTCGCGAGTAAATTCTGCAGTGCTGCGCAGGCGCCCCGCCTTCCCATTCCTGATTTTTGAGAGGACTCATTCGTGCTGTCGACCCTTGAGGTGAAGAGTGAGCTGGTACGTTTCCCCGTCCAGCGCACTGGAGAGCGTGTCGCCGAGGTCGCAACGATCCTCCGCCTTGCTGGCGGACTCCACACCATTTCCGGGCGCATCGCGCTCGAAGCGGAGCTCCACACGCCGCAGATCGTGCAGCGGGTCCGCAAGGACCTCGCCGAGCTGTACGGCGTGCGCTCCGAGGCCAAGCAGCTGCCACCGTCGAGCACCCGCCCGGGTGCGCCCCAGTTCCTCGTCCGGGTGCTGGACGGCGAGACGCTCGCCCGCCAGCTCGGCCTGCTGGATCCCCGTCGCCGCCAGATTCGCGGCCTGCCGAACCGTCTGACCACCGGCGCGCAGCCGGAGCTCGCCGCGGTGTGGCGCGGTGCGTTCATGGCGCGTGGCGGGCTCACCGCTCCCGGCCGGTCTGCGAGCCTCGAGGTCGTTTGCCCGAGCAACGAGGTGGCCATGGCTCTCGTCGGCGCGGCGAGCCGACTCGGCATCGACGCGAAGAGCCGCGAGATCCGCGGCCAGAACAAGGTGCTCATCCGCGACGCCGAGGCGATCGGCGCGATGCTCGGCGCGATGGGCGCGGAGCAGGCGCGCACGAGCTGGGACGAGCTGCGCCGTGCGCGCGAGACCCGCGCGACCGCGAACCGCCTCGTGAACTTCGACGACGCGAACCTGCGCCGCTCGGCGCAGGCCTCGGTCGCGGCGTGCGCGCGCGTCGAGCGCGCGCTGGAGATCCTGGGCGACGAGATCCCCGAGCACCTGAAGTACGCCGGCGAGCTCCGTCTGCAGCACCGCGAGGCGAGCCTCGACGACCTCGGCGCGCGCGCCGAGCCGGTGCTCACGAAGGACGCGATCGCCGGCCGCATTCGCCGCCTGCTCGCGATGGCAGACAAGGAGGCCGCGGCGCGCGGCATTCCCGGCACTGAGGCGAGCCTCCCCGAGGAACTCGACCGGATGTGAGCGAAGTGTGGGGTCCATCGCGGCCCCACGCTTCTCCGTTTTGCCTGAGATTCCCGCCCTTGCGGCGGGTGTCGTCGATAGACTGAACCCGACCACTGCCCGTCGCAGAGATTGGAGCGCCTGATGGCTGCCTATTCACTTCCTGAACTTCCGTACGATTACGCTGCCCTCGAGCCGCACATCAGCGGCAAGATCATGCAGCTGCACCACGACAAGCACCACCAGGCGTATGTGACGGGCGCGAATACCGCGCTCGACCAGCTCGCTGAGGCGCGCGATTCCGGCAACCTCGCTGCCGTGAACAAGCTCGAGAAGGATCTTGCCTTCAACGTTGGCGGACACGTCAACCACACCATCTTCTGGAACAACCTCTCGCCCGAGGGTGGCGAACGCCCCGAGGGCGAGCTCGCCGCGGCGATCGATGAGTTCTTCGGCGACTTCGAGAAGTTCCAGGCACACTTCACCGCGACCGCGCTCGGCGTGCAGGGCTCCGGCTGGGCCGTGCTCGCGTGGGACGCGCTGGGCCAGCGCCCGAACATCGTGCAGCTCTTCGACCAGCAGGGCAACCTCCCTGCCGGCACCGTGCCGCTGCTCATGCTCGACGTCTGGGAGCACGCCTACTACCTCGACTACCTGAACGTGCGCGCTGACTACGTGAAGGCGTTCTGGAACATCGCGAACTGGCAGGACGTCGCCAAGCGCTTCGATGCTGCGCGCACGCAGACGCCCGGCTTGATCTAACTGCTACCCGAGGAGCCCGCCGCACCCATGCGCACCATCGAATCCCTGGGGTCGCTCGCCGCGAAGACGGTGATCGTCCGCTGTGACCTGAACGTTCCACTCGCCGACGGCGTGATCACGGACGACGGGCGCATCCGCGCCTCGCTCGCCACGATCACCGAGCTGCGCGATGCTGGAGCGAAGATCGTTCTCATCAGCCACCTCGGTCGCCCCAAGGGCGAGCCTGAGCAGCGCTTCTCGCTGCGCCCCGTCGCGGCGCGGATGGCGGAGCTCCTCGGTGCGCCGGTGCAGTTCGTGTCGGAGACGGTCGGGGAGGCGGCGACCGCTGCGGTCGCGGCCCTCACCCCGGGTGACGTGGTGTTGCTCGAGAACCTCCGCTTCAACGCTGGGGAGACGAGCAAGGACGACGCGGAGCGCGGCGCGTTCGCGCAGCAGCTGGCCGCCCTCGGGGACGCGTTCGTCTCCGACGGCTTCGGGGTGGTGCACCGCCGCCAGGCGAGCGTCTACGACCTCGCCCAGCTGCTGCCGAGCGCTGCCGGCCGCCTCGTCGCGGCCGAGCTCGAAGTGCTGCAGCGCCTCACCGAGTCCGCTGAGCGCCCATACACGGTGGTGCTCGGCGGCTCGAAGGTGTCGGACAAGCTGGGCGTGATCTCCCACCTGCTTGAGCGCGTCGACACGCTGCTCATCGGCGGCGGCATGCTTTTCACGTTCCTCGCTGCCCAGGGGCACCGCGTTGGCGCGAGCCTGCTGGAAGCCGAACAGCTCGACACCGTGCGCGGGTACCTGCAGACGGCCGCCGAGCGCGGCGTGCAGATCGTGCTGCCGAGCGACGTCGTGGTTGCGGACGCGTTCGCCGCAGACGCCGCGACCGAGGTCGTCTCGGCAGACGCGATCGAGTCCTCGGCCTTCGGTGCCGCGGGCATCGGCCTCGACATCGGCCCGGAGTCGGCGCTCGCGTTCGCCACGGTCATCGCCGAGTCGCAGACGGTGTTCTGGAACGGCCCGATGGGCGTGTTCGAGATGCCGGCGTTCGCGAACGGCACCCGCACGGTCGCCGACGCGCTCACGAAGACCGCGGGCTTCACCGTGGTCGGCGGGGGCGACTCCGCCGCCGCGGTGCGCGCCCTCGGCTTTGCCGACGACCAGTTCGGCCACATCTCGACCGGCGGCGGCGCAAGCCTGGAGTTCCTTGAGGGCAAGCAGCTCCCCGGTCTGGAGGTCCTCGCATGAGCGACGCAACAACGTCCGCCCCGGCTCGCGAGCCGCTGCCGTTCGTCGCCAGGACCCCGCTCATCGCGGGCAACTGGAAGATGAATCTCGATCACCTGCAGGCGATCGCGCTCGTGCAGAAGCTCGCCTGGTCGCTTAAGGATGCTCGCCACGACTACGCCGACGGCGAGGTTGCGGTGTTCCCACCGTTCACGGACCTCCGCTCGGTGCAGACGCTCCTCACCGCGGACAAGCTCCCGCTCGCCCTCGGCGCGCAGGACCTGTCGCCGCACGAGGCCGGCGCGTACACGGGGGACATCTCGGCGGCGATGCTCGCGAAGCTGGACGTCCGCTACGCCCTGGTCGGTCACTCCGAGCGCCGGCAGGGTCACGCCGAGTCCGACGAGCTGGTCGGGGCCAAGGCGCTCGCCGCGCATCGCGCGGGCCTGATCCCCATGATCTGCGTCGGCGAGACCGCGGAGGACCTTGAGCAGCACGGTGCTGCTGCGGTGCCGCTCGCGCAGCTTGCCGCCGCGCTCGCGCCGCTGCCGCAGGGCGCCGAGTACGTGATCGCGTACGAGCCGGTGTGGGCGATCGGCAGCGGCCAGGCCGCAACCGCCGAGCAGGCCGAGGAGGTCGCTCGTGCCCTGCGCGAAGCGCTCCGCGAACTGCGCGACGACGCCGAGGCGTCGGCGACCCGCATCCTGTACGGCGGTTCGGTCACCAGCCAGAACATCGCCGGCTTCCTGAAGCAGCCGAACGTGGACGGCGCACTCGTCGGCGGCGCGAGCCTGAAGTCCGACGAGTTCAGCCGGATCGTGCAGTTCAAGAAGCACGTCACCGCCGCCTAGCCTGTCGCGGCACCGTTCCGCGCTGCCGCCGGTATACTGGCAGCTGGCGCTTCACGCCCTCAACTCCGAAAGGTGCTCTGCGTGCTCATCCTCAAGATCGCACTGATCGTGATTCTCGTGCTCACGAGTCTCCTGCTCACCCTGTTCATCCTCCTGCACAAGGGACGCGGTGGCGGGCTGTCCGATATGTTCGGCGGCGGGGTGACCTCAAGCCTGGGCTCGTCAGGGGTCGCGGAGCGCAACCTCAATCGTATTACCGTGGTTGTGTCGATCATCTGGGTCGCTTCGATCGTCGGGCTCGGGCTGATCGCCCGGTTCTCCGTCGTCTAAGCACCAGATCAGCACACCACTCAGAAAGGGATTCCGTGGCAGGCAGTAACGCCATCCGCGGCGCCCGCGTCGGTTCCGGCCCCATGGGGGAGAAGGACCACGGCGCGCGCGCTGAACGCACTCAGGTTTCGTACTGGGACGCTCTAGGCAACGAGACGGTCCGCTATTTCGCGGCAGACGTCTCCGACGACGAGATCCCCGAGCAGATCGACTCGCCGACCTCCGGGCTGCCCGCAGGTCGCGACAAGGCGAACCCGCCGCAGCTGCTCAAGAACGAGCCGTACAAGACGCACCTCGCGTACGTGAAGGAGCGCCGCACCCCCGAGGAAGCCGAGGAGCTCCTCGAGGCCGCGCTCCAGAAGCTGCGCCAGCGCCGCGGCACCGCGCGCGCGACGGCATAGCTGCGCGACGGCATAGCTGCTCGACGGCAGAGCCTCGCGGCACGCGCCGCACGCACACGACGCGGCCCCCACGATCCTTCCTGGATCGCGGGGGCCGCGTCGTCGTTTCTGGGCGTCGCTGACGGCTGAGCCGCGCGTCGTGCGCGCTAGGCGAGGGCCCTGAGCAGCTGCGCGATGAGCGCGTCCGGCGCGGGCGTGACGAGCGCGAAGACCGGGCGCCCGCGCGAGGCGAGCACCTCGCGGTCCCCGCGTGCCTGCGCGGCGATCAGCGTCGCGAAGCCGGAGTCCGAGCCGGGGATCGGTACCTCCTCGGACCCGCCGCCGCTCAGCTGCAGGAACGCGCCGAGCGCAGGGCCACCCTTGTGGAGCTGGCCGACCGAGTGGAGGTACCGCGGCCCCCAGCCGAGCGCGACGGGCACCTCGAGCTCCTGCGCGAGCGCGTCGCGCAGCCGTTCGAGGGCCTCAGCGTACGGCGCCGTCGGATCCAGATACGCCTGAATGGCGAGATAGCCGTTCCGCGGGATCGAGGAGCGAATCGCGGCGAGGAGTTCCGCGCAGTCGGCGGGGGACGGCGTGACCGGGCTCGCGAGCAGACGAGCTGGCAGATCGACGATCCGCGTTGCGGCGGCAGCAGATCCCGGCGCGGCGTCCGCGGTCAGCACGGCGCGCGCGGCAACCTTCGCCGATTCGACGTCCGGCTGGTTGAACGGGTCGATCTCCATCAGATGGCCGAGCAGCGCCGTCGCGGTCTCCCAGAGCAGTAGCTGCGCGCCGAGCCCGCCGACGACCTCGAGTTCGCCTGCCTCCTCGCGCGCTTCGTGCGCGATTGGCGCGGTGGCGACTCGCACCCGCTCGAGGTTCGCCGGGGGCGCGCTCGCCTCGGGCGCACCGGGGTGCAGTGCGATCGGGAGCACCCCGGCACCCGACTTCCCCGTCGACTCGGCGACGAGCTGCTCGATCCAGGTGCCGAGGCCCCACGAGAGGTCCGCCTGCTCAATGATCCCGAGCACGTACTGCTCGGGCAGGCCGGCGAAGATCGCGGCGGCGAGCTGGAGCGCCGGATTCTCGGGAGAGTCCTCGACGAGCAGCGGGCGGAGCTCGCACGCCTCCGCGAGGAGCGCACGCACGTCGATGCCGGCGAGCGCGGTGGGCACGAGCCCGAACGCGGTGAGCGCGGAGAAACGGCCACCCACATCGGGATCGGCGAAGCACACCCGCTGCCCCGCGGCGCGAGCCGCGGCCGCGATCGGGGACCCGGGATCCGTGACGACGATGATTCGCTGCGCGGGATCAAGCCCGGCCGCGGTGAACGCTGCGGTGAACGCGGCCCGATGGCTCTGCGTCTCGATGGTGCTGCCCGACTTGGAGCTGATCACCACGAGGGTGCGGGACAGATCCGCGCCGAGCGCGGCCGCGACGAACTCCGGGTGCGTCGAGTCGACCACGGTGAGTGGCGTGCTGGCCCACCGCGCGATCACCTCCGGGGCGAGGCTCGAGCCCCCCATGCCGCAGAGCACCACGCGGTCGATCCCCTGCGCGTCGAGCTCGGCGCGGATCTGCTCGGCGGCCGAGATGGCGGTGAGCGCGTTGCGCTCGAAGTCGGTCCAGCCGAGGCGATACGCGGCGGAGGAGGTGACGGGCCACAGCGTCGTGTCCCGCGCAAACAGGCGGCTCGCGGCCCGTTCAGCGATGAGCGCCGCGAGCGTGTCGGCATACGTCGCGGCAGGGGCCGAGACGGTCACCGTGAGCGGGGCAGCGGAACCCATTAGGCCGCGGCCTCCTCGAGCGCACGGGCAACGGTCGCGCAGAGCTCCGACCAGGAGGCGTCGAACTTCGCGAGGCCCTCGCGCTCCAACTGCTCGGTCACCGCGACGTAGTCGACGCCGAGCCCGTCGATGGCGTTGAGGAGCTGGTTCGACTCGAGGTACTCGGACGTGATCGTGTCGCCGCGCACCTCCCCGTGATCGGCGAAGGCCCGCAGCGTCGCGTCCGGCATCGTGTTCACCGTGTCCGCGGCGACGAGCTCGGTGACGTACAGGGTGTCGGGCAGATCCGGGTTCTTGACGCCCGTGGACGCCCACAGCGGGCGCTGCGGGTTCGCGCCGAGGCCGAGGAGCATGCGCGCACGCTCACTCTCGAACATCTCCGCGTAGATCTCGTACGCGAGACGCGCATTCGCGATCCCGGCCTGGCCGGTGAGCGCGGCGGCCTCTGGCGTGCCGAGCGCGGTCAGCCGTGCGTCAACCTCGGTGTCGACGCGCGAGACGAAGAAGGAGGCGACCGAGTGGATATCGCCGAGCGAGCGCCCGGCCGCGCGGGCGAGCTCGAGCCCGGCGAGGTACGCGTTGATCACCTGGCGGTAGCGCTGCAGGCTGAAGATGAGGGTGACGTTGACGCTGATCCCCTCGGCGATGAGGGCGGTGATCGCGGGGAGTCCCTCGACCGTCGCTGGCACCTTGATCATCGCGTTCGGGCGGTCGACGCGCGCCCAGAGCTCGCGGCCCTGCGCGATCGTCCCCTCGGTGTCGCGGGCGAGACCGGGTTCGACCTCGATGGAGACGCGCCCATCGCGGCCGCCGCTCGCTGCGTAGGTGTCTGCGAACAGCTCGCACGCGTCGGCGACGTCGCTCGTGGTGAGTTCGACGATGGTCTCGGCCACGCTCATGCCGCGCGCGGCGCAGTCGGCGAGGCGCGCACCGTATCCGACCCCGCCCGCGAGCGCCGACGCGAAGATCGTCGGGTTGGTGGTCACTCCAACGACGTTGTGGCTCGTGCGCAGCGCGTTGAGCTCCCCGCTGTCGATCCGGCTGCGCGACAGGTCGTCGAGCCAGATGCTCACGCCAGCCTGGCTGAGGGCTGCGGTGGGGGAGATCGTCATGGGTGGTGCTCCTTGCAGTTCGTGGGTGGCGGGGCGCCGGGCCTCGTGGGCCTTGGCGCCCCGCCGGGGTGCGCGGTGCGCGTGACGCGGGTTCGGCGCGGGGTGTCCTGCGCCGTACGCGCGGCGCGGAGCGCTAGGCCGCGAGCGACGCGTGCGCCGCGGCGATCACCGCGTCGCTCGTGATGCCAAACTCGCGGAAGAGGGTCTCGAAATCGGCGGAGGCGCCGAAGTGCTCGATCGACACCGAGCGACCGCGGTCGCCGACGAAGCGCTCCCAGCCGAGGCTGAGACCAGCCTCGACACTAACACGCGCGGTCACCGCGGCGGGGAGGACGCTCTCGCGGTACTCGGGCGTCTGCTCCGCGAACCACTCGAGGCACGGAGCCGACACGACGCGCGCGCCGATCCCCTCGGCCGCGAGCTGCTCTCGCGCCGCGACCGCGAGCTGCACCTCGGAACCCGTGGCGATGAGGAGCACGTCGAGCGAGTCGGTGGGGGAGTCGGCGAGGACGTATGCCCCGCGTCGCACGCCCTCCGCGGCCTCCTCGGCCGTGGCGAACTCGCCGCCGCGCGGCAGCACGGGAACGTTCTGTCGCGTTAGTGCGAGCCCGGCGGGGCCCGCGTGGCGGGTGAGGATCTCGTGCCACGCGATCGACACCTCGTTCGCGTCGGCCGGACGCACCACCGCGAGGTTCGGGATCGCGCGGAGCGTGGCGAGCTGCTCGATCGGCTGGTGGGTTGGCCCGTCCTCGCCGAGGGCGATGGAGTCGTGCGTCCACACGAACACGCTCGGCACGTTCATGAGGGCCGCGAGGCGGACGGCCGGCCGCATGTAGTCGCTGAAGATCAGGAAGGTGCCGCCGTAGCTGCGGGTCTTGCCGTGCAGCTGGATGCCGTTCAGGATCGCGCCCATGGCGTGCTCGCGGATGCCGAAGTGCAGCACGCGGCCGTAAGGATCGCCCGACCAGGTGCTCGTCGAGTGGCTCGCGGGCACGAAGGAGGGCACGCCGGGGATCGTCGTGTTGTTCGAGCCGGCGAGGTCGGCCGAGCCGCCCCACAGCTCCGGCATGATCGGGCCGAGGGCCGCGAGGACCTTGCCGCTCGCCGAGCGGGTCGCGACGCTCGCGCCGGGCTCGAAGGTCGGGAGCGCCTCGAGCGCTCCAGCAGGGAGCTCCTGGGCCTCGACGCGATCGAACAGCGCCTTCCGCTCGGGGTTCGCCGCGGCCCACGCGTCGAAGCCGCGCTGCCATTCGGCGCGGTTCGCCGCGCCGCGATCGACGGCCTGGCGGGTGTGCGCGATCACCTCGGGGGCCACCGCGAAGTGCTCGGCCGGATCGAAGCCGACCGCTTCCTTGAGGCCGGCCAGCTCGTCCGCGCCGAGCTTCGCGCCGTGGATGCCGCCGGTGTTCTGCTTGCCAGGCGACGGCCAGCCGATGATGGTCTTCAGGATGATGAGGCTCGGCTTCGTGGTCTCGGCCTTCGCGTCCTCGATCGCGCGGTTGAGCTCGACGAGGTCCTCGACGTACGCGCCGGTCTTCTTCCAGTCGACCTCGATGACCTGCCAGCCGTAGGACTCGTAGCGCTTCGCGACATCCTCGGAGAACGAGATGTCCGTGTCGTCCTCGATGGAGATCTGGTTCGAGTCGTAGATCGCGATCAGGTTGCCGAGCTCCTGGTGACCGGCGAGCGAGGAGGCCTCGCTCGTGACGCCCTCCTGCAGATCGCCGTCGCCCGCGACGACGTAGATGAAGTGGTCGAACGGGCTGGTGCCAGGCGCGGCCTCCGGATCGAAGAGTCCCCGCTCGTAGCGAGCCGCGTACGCGAAGCCGACCGCCGAGGCGAGGCCCTGGCCGAGCGGACCCGTGGTGATCTCGACGCCGTCGGTGTGACCGTACTCCGGGTGCCCGGGCGTCTTCGAACCCCAGGTGCGCAGGGCGCGCAGGTCGTCGAGCTCCAGGCCGTAGCCCCCGAGGTAGAGCTGCACGTACTGGGTCAGCGAGGAATGCCCGACCGAGAGGATGAAGCGGTCGCGGCCGATCCACGCGCTGTCGCTCGGGTCGTGCCGCATCACCTTCTGGTGCAGGAGGTACGACACCGGAGCGAGACTGATCGCCGTACCGGGATGCCCATTCCCGACCTTCTCGACGGCGTCGGCCGCGAGGACGCGCGCGGTATTCACCGCGAGATCGTCGATTTCATCCCACTGCAATTCGATTCCCAAGACTGACCTTTCATTGGGGAAGAGATACGGAGGCGCCGCCCGGCGGTCCACGGACAATCCTAGCCGGAAGGGGGTACCATGGGGGATGTGATGTCCACGCAGATCCCCACGCAGGAAGCGAAGTCCCGCCGCTCGTTCGGCCGCACCGTCAAGAACTACGTTGCGCTCACCAAACCTCGAGTGATGGAGCTCCTGCTCGTTGTCACCGTCCCCGCGATGATCCTCGCGCAGGGCGGCCTCCCCGATCTGTGGCTCGTGGTGGCCACGCTCATTGGCGGGGCGATGAGCGCGGGATCCGCTGGCGCGTTCAACTGCTACATCGACCGCGACATGGATCGCAAGATGAAGCGCACGGAGAACCGACCGCTCGTCACGGGTGAGATCTCTGACCGCAACGCGCTCGTGTTCGCGTGGGTGCTCGGCGTGCTCTCGGTCGTGTGGCTGCTCGCCACCACCAACTGGCTCGCCGCTGCGCTCTCCGCGGCCGCGATCTTCTTCTACGTGGTGATCTACACGCTGCTGCTGAAGCGGCACAGCGAGCAGAACATCATCTGGGGCGGCATCGCCGGCTGCTTCCCGGTGCTCATCGGCTGGGCTGCCGTCACCGGTTCGCTCGATTGGCCGGCGTGGGTGTTCTTCCTCATCATTTTCCTGTGGACCCCGGCGCACTACTGGCCGCTCTCGATGCGCTACCGCGACGACTACGCTGCGGCTGGCGTGCCGATGCTCGGCGTGGTGCGTGGCCGCGCGACGGTTGGCCTGCAGGTGATCCTGTACGCGTGGGCCACCGTGGTCTCGAGCCTGCTGCTCATCCCGGCGCCCGGCATCGGGTGGCTGTACACCGCGGTTGCCCTGCTCGCCGGCGGCTACTTCATCCTCCAGTCGCACCGCCTGTACGGCAGCGCGATCCGCGGCAAGGAGGGCAAGCCGATGCAGGTGTTCCACGGCTCGATCACGTACCTCTCGGTGCTCTCGATCGCGATCGCGGTCGACCCGCTGCTCCCGTTCTAGCCGAGGCTGAGCGGCGGGCGTCCCGCGCGCGTCGCCGCAGGCACCGTCCAGCGCACTCCGCCCGCTTCGCACCTCCCGCGGGCGTCGCACCCTCCGGCCCTTCCGGCCTTCCGGCCTTCCGGCCTTCCGGCCCCAAACTCCCACTAAGTAGGGGTTTGGGTCGCTCAGTGGGCCCCAGAGCGGATCAAATTCGCTCGAAGTCGGGGGGGGTCTGAGCGGCCGCACGGAGTGCCGGTGGTCAGCTGGCTTCGTTGGGCTGACTGACTGGCTGGCTGGTCGGCTGGTTGGGTGGTTGGCTGACTGGACCCCGTCGGCCCGGCGCCTGCTCGTTGGTTGCCGGAAGGCTGCTTCCGCCTCGCCTTCCATTGCGCCCCAAACCCACACTAAGTGAGAGAAAGGGGCGCGAGGCAGGGCCGAGAGCGGATCAAACTTGCTCGAGGTCGCGGGTCGCGGCGGACCGGCGTGTCAGGGCCGGCCTGCGCGGGGCACCCGGCACATCGCATCCTGGGAAGCTTCGCCCCAAACTCAAACTAAGTGTGAGGTTGGGGCGTTGGCCCTGGCGGAGTGGGGATCAAACTCGCACGAAGTTGGGGGACGGGTGGCGGCGGGCTCGATGGGTGGCGTGTCTGGCGCCGGTGTGGCTGACTGGCCAAGGGTGGGTAGCCCGGGAGTCTCGACGCGGCGGCTCGAACGCCAAAATGCCTCGACTTTGCTTCGGAAACCTGGCGGAATCCGCAGCAAAGTCGAGGCAAATTTGGGGGAGCGGGAGGCCCGGGGCCGAGCCGGGGCCTACGCGCGGGGCACGCGCTGGCGCGTCTCCACGAGAGCGAGGAAGAGGCCGGCTGCGAGCAGGCAGGCCAGCACCATGTGGATGCCGACGAGGATCGGGGGCAGCGCCATGCGCGCCTGCAGCACGCCGACGATGATCTGCCCGATCATCACGACGATCGACCAGCCGGCCCAGCGGGCGACCCCGTAGGCGCGCTCACCGCGCGCGAGGAACGCCGTCAGCGCGGTGAACAGCAGCGTTCCGTACGCGGCCACCGCGTGCACGGTCTGCAGGGCCTCCGAGTCGAGGCCATTGCGCGCGGCCCCGCCGTCGCCAGCGTGCGGGCCCGATCCGGTCGTGAGGATGCCGAGCACCACCGCGATGAAGCCGAAGATCGCGGCAAGCCACACCGTCTGGAGCAGGGGAGCGGATACCACTCGGCGGCGCGGCCCCGGGCCGCTGTACACGCGCAGCACGAGCAGCGCCGCGAGCATCACCAGCACCACGCTCGAGAGGAAGTGGAGGCCGACGACGTACGGGTTCAGGCCGGAGAGGACCGTGATGCCACCGATGATCGCCTGGATGAAGACGCTGAGCGCCGGCACGACCGTGAGCCAGAAGAGATCACGCCGCTCCTTCCGGAAACGCCACACGGCGATGACCGCGAGAATCGCGACGACCTCGAGCAGGAAGAAGAGCGTCCGGTTGCCGAACTCGATGTACGAGTGGATGCCCATCGCCGGGTTGTTGACGAACGACTCGGCCGTGCACTTCGGCCAGGTGTCGCAGCCGAGGCCGGACCCCGTGAGACGCACGGCGCCACCCGTTGCGACGATCAGCACCTGCGTGGCGAACACCCACCAGGCGAGCGCCCGGACGCGAGACGTCACCCCATCAGGCATCCAGCCGGAGAACCGGCGTGCAGTGGTCGCTTCGGTCGTGGTGGCGCTGGACACCGGGACTCCTCTCGGGTGCCTCTCAGTGGTTGCTGAGGCGCTGCGCGCGCCCCTCCCGAAATCGGGGCAAAACCTGTAGAATGAGAAGCTGTGGTTGCGTACGGCGAACCCGTGTCAGGTGCAGGGCACCGGATCGGTTCCGTCCGAAGCCCAGACTACTGCACCGCTGCAGGGAACCCGTTGCGTGCACACCGCACCTCGCGAACCGGACGCTCCGGTTTCCGCGCTGGGTTGCCCGGCGAGACGAATAATGAGGGAGGGATCATGCCAGAGGTATTGATCGACCGACCCGAGCTTGAGGGCTTGGGCCAGTACGAATTCGGCTGGCACGACAGCGACAAGGCCGGCGCGGAAGCGAAACGCGGCCTGAGCGAGCAGGTCGTGCGAGAGATTTCGGCACTGAAGAACGAGCCCGAGTGGATGCTGCAGCGCCGACTGAAGGCGCTCCAGATCTTCGACCGGAAGCCGATGCCGGCGTGGGGCGCTGACCTCACCGACATCGATTTCGACAACATTAAGTACTTTGTGCGCTCCACGGAGAAGCAGGCCACCTCCTGGGAGGAGCTGCCCGAGGAGATCAAGGAGACGTACGAGCGGCTCGGGATCCCCGAGGCCGAGCGTCAGCGCCTCGTCGCTGGCGTCGCGGCGCAGTACGAGTCGGAGGTCGTGTACCACCAGATCCGTGAGGATCTGGAGGAGCAGGGCGTGCTCTTCCTCGACACCGACACCGCGCTCAAGGAGCACCCGGAGATCTTCGAGGAGTACTTCGGCACGGTGATTCCGTCCGGCGACAACAAGTTCGCTGCGCTGAACACCGCCGTGTGGTCTGGCGGCTCGTTCGTGTACGTGCCGAAGGGCGTACACGTTGAGATTCCGCTCCAGGCATACTTCCGCATCAACACGGAAAACATGGGCCAGTTCGAGCGCACGCTCATCATCGCTGACGAGGGCAGCTACGTGCACTACATCGAGGGTTGCACGGCCCCCATCTACAAGTCCGACTCGCTGCACTCGGCCGTCGTCGAGATCATCGTGAAGAAGAACGCACGCGTGCGCTACACGACGATCCAGAACTGGTCGAACAACGTGTACAACCTCGTGACCAAGCGCGCGATCGCTGAGGCGGGCGCGACCATGGAGTGGGTCGACGGCAACATCGGCTCGAAGGTCACGATGAAGTACCCGTCGATCTACCTCACGGGTGAGCACGCCAAGGGCGAGACGCTCTCCGTCGCGTTCGCTGGCCCCGGGCAGCACCAGGACACCGGCGCGAAGATGATCCACCTCGCACCGCACACGAAGTCCTCGATCCTCGCGAAGTCGATCGCGCGCGGCGGCGGCCGCAGCGGCTACCGCGGTGAGGTCCGCGTCGAGGCGAACGCACATCACGCCGCCAACTCGGTGGTCTGTGATGCGCTGCTCGTGGACACGATCTCGCGCTCGGACACGTACCCCGCGATCGATATCCGCACCGATGACGCGACGCTCGCCCACGAGGCGACGGTGACCCGCGTGAGCGAGGAGCAGCTGTTCTACCTGATGAGCCGCGGTCTCTCGGAGGAGGAGTCGATGGCGATGATCGTCCGCGGCTTCATCGAGCCGATCGCACGCGAACTGCCGATGGAGTACGCGCTCGAACTGAACAAGCTCATTGAGATGAGCATGGAAGGATCCGTCGGTTAACGATGACAACGCTTCAGACTGAACAGCACGGCGCGAAGGCGCACAGCGACGGCGATTGGGAGAACCGCGCCCCGGTGCAGACCCGCTCGGAACGCCTGAAGTCGGCGAACGTCGCGGACTTTGCCGCGGTCACCGGCCGCGAGGTGAACTGGAAGTACACCCCGGTCGCGGAGATCTCGTCGCTCATCGACGGCACCCTCGCGGCCGGCGCCTCGGCGCTCGAGATCTCGGACTCCGCGGGCGTCGAGGTCTCCTCGATCCCGATGGATTCCGAGCTTGTCGGCCGCGGCGGCCTCCCCGAGGACCGCGCGGCCGCGAACGCCTGGGGTCAGGCCGGCACCGCGCAGCGCGTCCTGCTCACGAGCGAGGAGCGCCAGACGGTCACCGTGAAGCGCTCGGCGCTCACGGACGCTCCGACCGCGGCGCACACGATCATCGAGGCGGCCGCGCAGGCGAACGCGCTCGTGATCCTCGAGAACACCGGCGACGCGAACCTCACGGAGACCGTCGAGATCGTGGTCGGTGAGGGCGCGAACCTCACCGTCGTCTCGCTGCAGGAGTGGAACGAGGATGCCGTGCACCTCGCGAGCCACAACGCGGTCGTCGCGCGCGACGGCAACCTCCAGCACATCGTGGTGTCGCTCGGCGGCAAGATCGTGCGCGTCAACCCGTCGATTCACCTCGACGGCCCCGGCGCGAACGGCGAGGCGTACGGCGCATACTTCGCCGACGCCGGGCAGCACCTTGAGCACCAGGTCTACATCGACCACAACGCGCCGCACACCCGCAGCCGCGTCGCGTACAAGGGCGCGCTGCAGGGCGAGGGCGCGCACGCGGTCTGGATCGGCGATGTGCTGATCCGTCGCGTCGCGACCGGAACGGACAGCTACGAGGAGAACCGCAACCTCACCCTCACCGAGGGCACGCGCGCCGACTCGATCCCGAACCTGGAGATCGAGACCGGCGACATCGAGGGCGCAGGCCACGCGTCGACGACCGGCCGCTTCGATGAGGAGCACATCTTCTACCTGCAGAGCCGCGGCATCTCCGAGGACGAGGCGCGCAAGCTCGTGGTGCGCGGCTTCCTCTTCGAGGTGATTCAGCGCATCGGAAACGAGCAGATCGAAGAGCGCCTGCAGGCGGCCATCGAGGCCGAGCTGCAGCAGAGCGTGCTGGCGTAATGTCCCGAATGAAGGCGCTCGATCTGAGCGATCTTGTGCAGGATCAGGCGACCCGGGTCGTCCTGGATGGCGTGCCGATGGCCGTCGTCCTCGACGGCCAGGGCGCCGTCCACGCCATCGGCGACGTCTGCACGCACGGTGACATCAGCCTCTCCGAGGGCTTTGTCGAGGGTGACACGCTGGAGTGCTGGGCGCACGGCTCAGCGTTCTCCCTGTGCACCGGCAAGCCGCTCAACCTCCCGGCGTATGAGCCGGTTCCCGTGTACGTCGTCGAAATCGAAGACGGCGTCGTATACATTGACCCCCACGTTACGAAAGAGATTGCCGTATGACTTCTGTGCTTGAAATCAAGGACCTGCACGTCAGCGTTGAGACCGAGCAGGGGCCGAAGCCCATTCTGATGGGTGTCGACCTCACGATCCGCAAGGGCGAGACCCACGCGATCATGGGCCCGAACGGCTCGGGGAAGTCGACGCTCGCGTACGCCGTCGCCGGCCACCCTCGCTACGAGATCACGAGCGGGCAGATCCTGCTCGACGGTGAGGACATCACGGAGCTCGGCCCGGACGAGCGCGCACAGGCTGGCCTGTTCCTCGCCATGCAGTACCCCGTCGAGATCCCCGGTGTCACGAACGCGAACTTCCTGCGCACCGCGAAGACCGCGATCGACGGTGAGGCGCCGGCAATCCGCACCTGGATGGGCGAGGTGAAGGACGCCATGGCGAACCTGCGCATGGATGAGTCGTTCGCGTCGCGCAACGTCAACGAGGGCTTCTCGGGCGGCGAGAAGAAGCGCAACGAGATCCTCCAGCTCGAGCTCCTCAAGCCGAAGTTCGCCGTGCTCGACGAGACCGACTCCGGCCTCGACGTCGACGCGCTGAAGGTCGTGTCGGAGGGGGTCAACCGCGCGAAGGAGAACACCGGCCTCGGCGTGCTCCTCATCACGCACTACACCCGCATCCTGCGCTACATCAAGCCCGACTTCGTGCACGTCTTCGTCAATGGCCGCGTGGCCGAAGAGGGCGGCCCGGAGCTCGCGAACCGTCTCGAGGAAGAGGGCTACGACCGTTTCCTCGAGACCGCGTAGGGCGTAGGCTGATCGCATGAGCGAGGAAGCAGCAGTCGTTCCGCAGTCCATTGACCCGGAGTTTCGCGAGCAGGCGCTCGACGCGTTGAAGAACGTGTCGGACCCTGAGCTCGGCGTGAACATCGTCGACCTTGGCCTGATCTACGATCTCGCCTTCGACGAGGAACACGACGCGCTCGTGATCAGCATGACGCTCACGAGCGCCGGCTGCCCGCTCACCGACGTGATCGAGAACGACATCGCCGAGGCGCTGGATGGGCTCGTGACGGCGTTCCGCATCAACTGGGTGTGGATGCCGCCGTGGACGCCAGAGCGGATCACGGACGATGGGCGCGATATGATGAGGGCTTTGGGCTTTTCCATCTAGGGATCGCAACATCGATGTTCGGCCCGGGGCAGGTTTCCTGTCCCGGGCCGAACCGCGTGCGGGGCCCAGCTCCACCACCACACACAGAAGAAGGACCCATGATTATCGTCGAGGATCTCGCGATCGACGTTGGTGCACGCCGACTCATGTCCGGCGTGAACTTCCGGGTGAATCCCGGCGACAAGATCGGCCTCGTCGGCCGCAACGGCGCGGGCAAGACCACGCTCACGCGCACCCTCTCGGGGGAGCTGCAGCCCGCCGAGGGCAAGATCACGATCTCGGGTGAGCTCGGCTTCCTCCCGCAGGATCCGCGCACGGGCGATCCCGAGCAGATCGCGCGCCACCGCATTCTCGATGCGCGCGGACTCGGCACCCTGCAGCAGAACCTTGCGAAGGCCTCCGCCGATATGGCGTCCGAGGATCCCGCGGTGGCCGAGAAGGCGATGAAGCGCTTCGGCAACCTCACCGACCGTTTCCAGGCACTTGGCGGGTACGCCGCCGAGTCCGAGGCGGCGTCGATCTCGCACAATCTTGGGCTGCCCGATCGCATCCTCGATCAGCCGCTGAAGACGCTCTCGGGCGGTCAGCGCCGCCGCATCGAGCTCGCGCGGATCCTGTTCTCGGACGCGGACACGATGATCCTCGACGAGCCGACGAACCACCTCGACGCCGACTCGATCGTGTGGCTCCGCGAGTTCCTGAAGACCTACAAGGGCGGGGTGATCGTGATCAGCCACGACATCGACCTCGTCGGCGAGACCGTGAACCGCGTGTTCTACCTCGACGCGAACCGCCAGGTCATCGACGTGTACAACATGGGCTGGAAGCTGTACCAGCGCCAGCGCGCCGCCGACGAGGAGCGCCGTCGCAAGGAGCGCGCGAACGTCGAGAAGAAGGCGTCAGCGCTCAAGGACCAGGCCGCGAAGTTCGGCGCGAAGGCCTCGAAGGCGGCCGCCGCGCACCAGATGGTCGCGCGCGCCGAGAAGATGCTCTCCGGCCTCGAAGAGGTGCGGCAGGTGGAGCGCGTGGCGAAGCTGCGTTTCCCGGACCCCGCACCGTGCGGCAAGACGCCGCTCATGGCCGAGGGGCTGTCGAAGTCGTATGGCTCACTCGAGATCTTCGCCGGCGTTGACCTCGCGATCGACCGCGGCTCGAAGGTGGTGGTGCTCGGCCTGAACGGCGCGGGCAAGACGACCCTGCTGCGCCTGCTCGCCGGCGTTGACGAGCCGGACACCGGCCAGCTCGTCGCCGGGCACGGCCTCAAGGTCGGCTACTACGCGCAGGAGCACGAGACGCTCGACGTGAAGGCCAGCGTGCTGCAGAACATGATCTCGGTGTCGCAGCACCTCACCGAGATGGAAGCGCGGAAGGTGCTCGGCTCGTTCCTGTTCACCGGCGACGACGTGCACAAGCCGGCCGGCGTGCTCTCGGGCGGCGAGAAGACGAGGCTCGCGCTCGCGATGCTCGTGGTGTCGAGCGCGAACGTGCTGCTGCTCGACGAGCCGACGAACAACCTTGACCCGGCGAGCCGCGCCGAGATCCTCGACGCGCTCGCGCACTTCACCGGCGCGGTGGTGCTCGTCTCGCACGACGCCGGGGCGGTGGAAGCGCTCAACCCCGAGCGCGTGCTCATCATGCCGGAGGCGACCGAGGATCACTGGTCCAAGGAGTACCTGGAGCTCATCGAGCTCGCGTAGCGCACGGGGCTAGCCCAGCAGCGCGTCCTCGACGTCGGCGTCGCTCGGGCCGCGGCGCTCCTTGCGCGCTGCGGCCCGGCGATCCTGCTCCTGCACGACGCCGCTGTCGGCGTTCAGGCTGCGGTACTCGCGGCGCGCCGCGATGGCGACCCCAACGCAGGCGATGATGATGAAGACGTACCACTGCAGCGCGTAGGACAGGTGCGGGCCCTCGTCGCGCTCCGGCTCGGGCGGCAGCACGCCGTGCTCGCCCGCGGGGGACTCGGACACGAGCATCCCGTACGCGCCGGTGTATGCCTCGCCCTCGGTGCCCGTGAGCCGCGCGAGCTCGGGCAGCTCGATGCTCGCGACCGTGATCCCCACGCTCGTGCGCCCGGCGATCTCCGGCTCGGACGCGCGCAGCCGCGCCTCGACGCGCACGGGGCCCACTGGCGGCGCGGGGAGGTCTGCGATCTGCACGTCGCCGCGCTCGGCGGAGCCGCCGTCCACGCTCACCCAGCCGCGATCCACGAAGAAGATCTCACCGTCGTCGGTGCGGAGCGCCTGGATGAGGTCCGAGCCGACGCCGCCCGGCCCCGGCCGGTTGCGCGCGAGGAACGGGTCGCCCTCGTACTCGCCGCTGACCCACACCGTGCGCCACTTCTGGTGGTCCGAGTCGAAGGCTGCGCGCTCGGGCAGCTCGTCCGCGAGCGGCGCGGCGGGTGAGCCGTAGTTCGAGTCGAGCCGCTCGATCTCGGCCCGCGCCTCCGCGCGGCGCTCGAACTGCCAGTTGCCGAGCAGCACGCAGGCGATGGAGAAGATCACGAGCATCGTGAAGTAGCCGAACCAGCGCCCGGAGCGCAGGAAGGACCACCCGACCGCTGGGGCGGCGGGGGAGTGATCGGTGGGCTGCTGCGGCATCTGGTCCTCAGTGGTCAAGCTCAGTCACGGGGACGACCTCGAGCGGGAAGTCGCGCGCCGCGAGGAAGTCGTGGAGGGTCTCGCGGTGCGCGTCGCACGCGAGCCAGGTCTTTCTGCGCTCCGAGGAGTGGATCTTCGGGTTGCGCCAGTGGATCGCCCACGCGGCCTCGTCGCGGCAGCCGGCGCTCGAGCAGCTGAAGCGGTGCTCCGGCGGCAGCCCGAGTGTGACCTGGGGGTGCACGACGCCGCTCATCGCTCGGCTCCGTTCGGCGAGCCAGCCTCGTCTGGCGCGCCGGCCTCGTCTGGGGATCCAGCCCCGCCAGCTCCGTCTGGCGATCCAGCCCCGTTCGAGCGGCGCGTCGGCTCAACATCGATCACGATGACCTCGGGCGCGCGCTCCTCGGACATCTGCGCGGGATCGTCCTCGGCCGAGGCGAGCTGCAGCGGCTCGGGGGCCTCCGGCGCCTCGCCGTCGCCGTGCGCGACCGCGTTGCCCACCATGACGGCGAACCAGGGGAGGAGCACCGCCCCGGCGGCGACGAGCAGGATCCACCAGCCGCGCACCCAGAACAGCGACACCACGCACAGGACGCGCAGCACCATCGCGATGAAGTACATGCGCATCCGATGGGCGCGATCGTCAGCCGGGTTCACTCCAGCTGACGTGACGCTCACACTCTTGGCCATGCGCTCCCTCTCGATCCGAGGGTCAAGCCTACGCTGCTCAGCTGAACCCTGGCGCATCGTGCGCTGGCAGCGCGTCTCCTGCCAGGAGCATGGGGGCTCCCGTAGGCTTGAGGCGAACTGTCTGGATGGAAGGACCCCCATGACCACCTCGCGCACCGTACTCATCACCGGCGGCAACCGCGGCATCGGCTACGCCATCGCCGAGCGGATGATCGCTGACGGGCACCGGGTGGCCGTCACCTCCCGCTCGGGCGAGGGCCCGGCGGGCTCGCTCACCGTCCGCGCGGAGATGACCGACGCGGCGTCGATCGACGCGGCGTTCACCGAGGTCGAGGCGCAGCTCGGGCCCGTCGAGGTCGTGGTCGCCAACGCCGGCATCACGAAGGACACCCTGCTGCTGCGCATGACGGAGGAGGAGTTCACCTCGGTCATCGACACGAACCTCACGGGCACGTTCCGCGTCGTGAAGCGCGCGGCAAAGGGGCTCCTGAAGGGCCGCTTCGGCCGCGTGATCCTGATCTCGAGCGTGGTGGGCCTGTACGGCGGCCCCGGCCAGATCAACTACTCGTCCTCGAAGGCCGCCCTCGTCGGCTTCGCGCGCTCGCTCACCCGCGAGCTCGGCAGCCGCGGCATCACGGCGAACGTGATCGCCCCGGGCTTCATCGAAACGGACATGACGGCGGAGCTCCCCGAGGCGCAGCAGCAGCAGTACCTCGCCTCGATTCCCGCCGGGCGTTTCGGGCAGGTCGCCGAGATCGCCGGCGCGGCCTCGTTCCTCGCTGGCGACGACGCCGCCTACATCTCGGGCGCCGTGATCCCCGTCGACGGCGGCCTGGGCATGGGCCACTAATCCGCTGAACACCCCTGGTCACGCGGGTGGGGCGGGCGTAGCCTGAGGAGATGAACACTCACGCACACCACCGCAGCCCCACCCGCGTCGCCGTCGATGCGCAGGCTCTGGCAGAGCTCTACGCAGCGCCAGAGATTCTGCGCGTCGTGAATGTCTGGGACCCCGTCAGCGCGCGCACCATCGCCGAACTCCCCGGCACCCGAGCGATCGCCACGGCCGGCCACGCGATCGCGGCGAGCCATGGCTACGGCGACGGCGAGCAGATCCCGCTCGAGCTGATGCTCGCGGCGATCGAGCGCATCGCCGCGGCCATCGACCTGCCCGTGAGCGCAGACCTCGACGGCGGCTACGGCGACGCGGGCGAGACCGTGCGCCGAGCGATCGGGGCCGGCGCAGCCGGCGCGAACATCGAGGATCAGCTGCTGCCGCTCGACGCGTCGGTCGCCCGGATGCGCGCGGCGGTGCGCGCAGGGAACGCCGAGCACGTCTCCTTCGTGCTGAACGCGCGTACCGATGCCCTCGTGCGCGCGGGGGAGCGGCCGCGCGCAGACTCGATCGCCGACGCGATCGAGCGCGGGCGCGCCTACCTCGCCGAGGGGGCCGCGTGCGTGTTCGTGCCCGGCGTGCTGAACCGCGCGGAGACGGCGGAACTGGTCGCCGGGATCGGGGAGCGCAAGGTCAGCGTGATCGGGCTCCCGGGAGCGCTCACCGCCGCCGAGTACGAGGAGCTCGGGGTCGCCAGGATCTCGTACGGCCCGGCGCCCCAGAACGTCGCGCTCACGGCGCTGCGGCGGCTGGGGGCGAGCCTCCTCGACACCGGCGTGATTCCCGCCGACACCGAGCAGCTCAACAACTTCTAGCTCGGCCCTGCCGCGCTACGCCGTGAGTCGGTCGAGGAGCGGGATCGCTGCCGCGAGGTCCGCCTCGATCGACACGTCGGCCTGCTCGCGCACCACCGGCTTCCCGTTGAAGGAGACGCCGATCGCGGCCGCACGCATCATCTCCAGGTCGTTCGCCCCGTCGCCGATCGCGATCGTCGCGGAGAGCGGGATCCCGGCCTCCTCCGCCCACTCGCGGAGCGCCGCGGCCTTCGCGGCGGCGTCGATGATCGGGCCGACCGTGCGTCCGGTGAGGGCGCCGCCCGCGAGCTCCAGGCGGTTCGCGCGCCAAAAGTCGAGGCCCAGATCCTTCGCGAGCGGATCGAGCACCTCGTGGAAGCCACCCGACACCACCGCGACCTTGCCGCCGCGCGCGTGCACCGCGGCGATGAGCTCGCGGATCCCCGGCGTGAGGCGCACGCGCTCGTAGGTCTCCTGGAACACGGACTCCGGCGTGCCGGCCAGCGTGGCCACCCGCTCGCCGAGGCTCGCCGAGAAGTCGAGCTCCCCGCGCATGGCGCGCTCGGTCACCTCGGCGACCTCCGCGCGCGTGCCTGCGACGTCGGCGATCAGCTCGATCACCTCATCCTGGATGGTCGTGGAATCACAGTCGAGCACTACAAGCGGGGAGACGGTCATGCGCTCCAGTTTAGGCACTCGGCGCGCTCTGGCGTGGCGCGCTGCGCCCCGGGATGCACTCGCTAGGCTGGGCGCATGGTCAATGTGCTGCGCCTCACCGATGTGTCCTATGTGCGCGACCGCCGCCCGATCCTTGACGGGGTCTCCTGGTCGGTCGACGAGTCGGAGCGGTGGGTGATCCTCGGCCCGAACGGCGCAGGGAAGTCCACGCTCCTGAAGCTCGCGACCTCGGCGGATCACCCGACGAGCGGCACCGTCGAGGTGCTCAGCGAGCGGCTCGGCAAGGTGGACGTGTTCGAGCTGCGCAACCGGATCGGCTTCGTGTCGTCCGCGACGGCGCGCCGGATCCCGCCGACCGAGACCGTGCGCGACATCGTGCTCACCGCCGCCTACTCGGTCGAGGGGCGCTGGAACGAGCAGTACGACGAGATGGATGTGCGACAGGCCGATCGCGTGCTCGCCGAGTGGGATCTCGCGCACCTCGCCGATCGCACCTTCGCGACGTTGAGCGACGGCGAGCGGAAGCGCACCATGATCGCCCGCGCCGTGATGACCGACCCGGAAATGCTGCTGCTCGACGAGCCGAGCGCCAGCCTCGACCTCGGCGCGCGCGAGCGTCTCCTGCAGATGCTCTCCGGCTTCGCGGCGTCGCCGTCCTCGCCGGCAATGGTGATGGTGACGCACCACGTCGAGGAGATCCCGCCGGGGTTCACGCACGTGCTCATGCTGCGCGACGGCGCGATCGAGGCCGCTGGTCCGATCGCCGACACGCTGACCGCCGACACGCTGCAGGCCACGTTCGGGATGGCGTTCGAGCTGACGGTCAGTGGCGGACGCTACGCCGCCGTGGCGCGCCCCTGACCTCAATCGCGGAAATCGGCGCCCTCGTCTGCTAAAGTGGATCCGTGGCGCGGTAGTACCGCAAGACTTCGGTGCGCTGAGCGCATCATCATCACGCGAAAATAAGGACACTCATGAAGACCGACATCCACCCCGAGTACAACGCAATCGTGTTCCGCGACCTGGCGTCGGGGGAGACGTTCCTCACTCGCTCCACGCTGACCAGCGAGAAGACCGTCGAGCTCGACGGCGTCACCTACCCCGTGCTCGACGTTGAGATCTCGAGCGCTTCGCACCCGTTCTACACGGGCAAGCAGCGCATCATGGACTCGGCCGGCCGCGTCGAGAAGTTCAACCAGCGCTTCAAAGGCTTCGGCGCCTAAGCACTCGGTACCCCAACGGGCGATCCGGATCGAAAGATCTGGATCGCCCGTTGTGCGTTGTATGGGCGGTTCCCGTGGCGCCAGGCGTGCCCTGGGAACAGGCGTTCCCCGGGGCGCTCGTTCAGCGCGTCGGCCAGCGCCCGTCCGCGACGAAGTTCGGGTCGCGCTGGCGGCGCATGTAGTCCTGGAAGCTCGCGGCCTGCGCTGCGGCCCAGCCCACCTGGGCGGCGTGCAGCGCCTCGAGGTCGTCCGGGATCACGTCGGCGTACTTCCGCGCGAGCACCTGCAGCACGCGGCCGGCCGCGATCGCATCGTCGCCGGCGTCGTGCGCGGTCCCGAGCTCAACGCCGTGGTGCGCGGCGACCGCGTCGAGCGTGCGCTTGCCCTTGCGGTAGCGGTCGAGCTGCTTGTCGAGGATCAGCGGATCGATGACGGGGGAGAGGGTGTCCGGCAGCGCCACGCCGTGCCGGCGCGCCTCGGCCTGCAGGAGCGTGAGGTCGTACGGCGCGTTGTACGCCACGATCGGAAATCCGCGCTCGATCATCTCGAGCAGCTGCGCGACGATCTGCTGCACGCCGACCGCGGCAGCGATCCCGCTCGCGCGTGCCACGTCGGTCGTGATGCCGTGCACGCGCGCCGCGGCGTCGGGAATCACGACGCCGGGGTCGAGCAGCCAGTCGTAGCGCTCGCTCACCTCGCCAGCCGGTCCGATCAGGGCGATGGTGGCGCTGACAATGCGTGCCTCAGCGGTGTCGATGCCGGTGGTCTCGGTGTCGAACACGGCGAGGTTCGCGGCCCAGAGGGGGAGTTGCGCGGTCACGGCGCTCCTTTCGTTTCCCTCGATGGTATCGAGCGGCGCCACGCCGCGTGCGGTTCGCCCACCGCGTGGCCTCAGCTGCCTGACAGTGGCCGCCAGTAAGATCGCTTCGTGAGCATCGTCCCCGTTCCCCGAATCGACGCAGCGCTCGGGATCGAGACCCGCGCCTGGCAGTACGGCGCGCCGGAAGGCCCCACCCTGATCCTGGTGCACGGTTTCCGCGGCGACCACCACGGGCTGGAGGGCATCGCGGTGCGACTCGCCGAGACCGCGCCCGAGCTGCGCGTCATCGTGCCCGATCTGCCAGGTTTCGGGGAGACCCCCGCGGTGCCCGGCCGCACGCACGACCTCGCCCTCTACGCGGAGTGGCTGTGCGCGTTCGCCGCGGCCGTCGCCCCGGACGGAGCCGCCATCCTCGGCCACTCGTTCGGCTCGCTCGTCGTGTCGGCGGCGATCGACCGCGGCCTGGATCCGCGGCGCACGATCCTGATCAACCCGATTTCCGCGCCCGCGCTTGAGGGACCGCAGGCGGTCATGACGCAGCTCGCGATCGCCTACTATCGCGCCGCGGATCGGCTGCCGGAGCGCGCCGCGCGCGGCCTGCTCGGCAACCCACTGATCGTGCGGGTGATGAGCGAGGTCATGGCCAAGACGAGCGACCGCGAGTTGCGCTCCTGGATCCACGCGCAGCACGGCGCGTACTTCAGCACGTTCTCGGATCCCCGCACCCTGCTCGAGGCGTTCCGCGCGTCGGTGTCGCACACCGTGCCCGAGTTCGCCGCGGCGTTCACCGCGCCCACCCTGCTGATCGCGGGGGAGCGGGACGACATCACCCCGCTCGCCAAGCAGCTCGAACTGCACCACCGCATCCCCGGATCGCGGCTCGTGATCCTGCCGGGCACCGGCCACCTCGTCCACTACGAGGCCGTCGACGAGGCGGTCGCGGCGATCGCCGCGTTCCTCGCGCAGACGACGGAGACCGCCGAGGCGGCTGGGGCGACTGAGTCGGGGTACGGCGCGTGAATCTGATCCAGATCGAAGATCTCTCCGCCCCGGAGCTCGCGGATTTCACCCAGCTCACCGACGTGGCGCTGCGCCGCGTGCGCGAGCCGGCTGAGGGCCTCTACCTCGCGGAGTCGCCGAAGGTCATCGAGCGCGCGTTGCGCGCCGGGCACCGACCCCGCGCGCTGCTCACCGTCGCGGAGTGGCTGCCTAGGTTGGCACCCGCGCTCGCCGAGCACCCCGAGACGCCCGTCTACGTCGGCCTGCCCGAGCAGCTCGAGCAGCTCACCGGCTTCAACATGCACCGCGGCGCGATCGCGTCGATGCATCGCCCCGCCCCGCTCGATCCGGAGCGGCTGCTCAGGGACTCACGGCGTGTCGTGGTGCTCGAGGATCTGGCGGATCACACCAACGTCGGCGCCGTCTTCCGCTCCGCCGCCGCGCTGGGCGCGGATGCCGTGCTCCTGACTCCCGGCTGCGCGGATCCGCTCTACCGGCGCGCCGTGCGCGTGAGCATGGGAGCCGTGCTGCAGGTGCCGTGGGCGCGCCTGCCCGACTGGCGGGACGCCGGCCCACTGTTCCGTGACGAGGGGTACGAGCTGACCGCGTTCGCGCTCCATGACGACGCGGAGGATCTCGCGACGTTCGTCGACGACTTGCCCGACCGCCTCGCCCTCATGTTCGGCACTGAGGGGCCGGGCCTCAGCCGTCGCGCGCTCGCGTCGTCGTCCCGAACCGTCATGATTCCGATGGAGCACGGCGTCGACTCGCTGAACGTCGCCACCGCGGCGGCGCTCGCGATGTGGGCCGTGCGCTCGGGGGATCAGCGCGCGGCGCGCGTGCCGGCCGGCGCGGCCGTCGCAGGGGAGGGGAACCCCCGGTGACGGCGGTGACCGCCGGTCCTGGTATCGCCGCGGGGGGACGCAGCCGGGCGCTGTGGGCGACCCTGTTCTGGCTCGTGGTGGGCATTGGCTCCTACGTGCTCGGGGTGCGGAACGCGATCGGGCAGCGCGCGGAGAACAGCGTGCTCGACGCCGCGGAGTTCACCACGAACCCGCCGCCACCGCTGAACCTCGTGTCGATCCCCACCGTGGCGCTCGCGCTCGTGGCGATCGGTCTGCTGGCGCTGTGGGTGCACGGGGTGAAGCGCGCCCTCGTGGTGACGACCGTGCCGGCGATCGCCGTGCTGGCGTCGCAGCTCCTGAAGCTGCAGCTGCTCACGCGGCCGCAGCTGTTCGAACTCGACGCCGCGAACACGTTCCCGAGTGGGCACATGACGGTGTTCACGGCGCTTGTCGGCGCGCTGATCTGGGCGGTTCCCGCGCAGATTCGCGCGCTGCTCGCGCTCGGCGGCTCGGCGCTGCTCGGTGCGGTCGGGTGGCAGCTGCTGGCCTATGGCTGGCACCGGCCGAGCGATGTGTTCGGTGGCGTCGCGCTCGTCTGCTGCGTGTTCGCCGTGGCCGGGCTGATCCGCCCGGCGCACGCGCGCGGCCACATGGTCGCCGGTCGCACGGTGTCTGTTGGGCTCGCCCTCGTTGGCTGGATCGTCGCGGGCGCCGCGGTGGTGCTCGCCATGGTGGCCGGCCTGCAATCCAACGCGGATCTGATGCTGAGCGCCGGCGAGTTCGGCGCGGTGGCTGCCGGGGCGATCGCCGCACGGTCGCTGCTGCGGCTGAGCGCCGGGCAGGAGTAGCCCGAGGGCGTTGCCGGGCGAGCTGCACGTTATGTCAGCTTCGCCTGCGTGTGATGTGCTGGGCGTCAAGCTTGGGGCATGATGGGCTCGCCGCTGGGCGCGCGTGCGTGGCAGCCGCCACAGCGACCGCCGTCGCCGTGTCAGGCCTCACTGTGCCAGGCCTCACTATGCCAGGCCTCACTGCGTCCGTGCATCCCAAGTGATTCGGCCAAACCCAGCGGCGCTGGCGCAGGGCGGCTTGGTTTCGCCGAATCGCTTGTGGTGGCGGCGGCGTCTGGTGGCGGCGGCGTCTGGTGCTCGTGGCCGCAGGGCGCGCACCGCGCCGCGCGTTGATAATCTATATTATGTCAGCTCAAGTGGGCGTAGCCAGCAATTCCGGCCTTGCCTGGCGCAGCTCTGGGGTACAACGCCCCAGCTGAGGCACCAACACCGCGGGCCCGGCTCCACTCGTGTGGAACCGGGCCCGCGGTGCGTGTGCGCGCGACTTACTCGTTGCCGAGCTTGCCGTCGATGTTGTCGCGCACTTCCTGAATCTTGTCGGCGTGTGCGCCGCCGGAGACCTTGTTGGCGAGGTCCGCGGCGCCGTCGAGGATCTTGTCGCTGATCGACTCGGCCTGGTCGCTCTTCAGCGCCTCGCCAACCTTCTCAGCGTTCTCCTTGGCGAACTCCCCCACCTTGCCGACAACCTCGGTTGCCTTCTTGCCCAGTTCTTCGATGCCCATTATCTATCCTTCGGAGTCGACGTGCCGCCGAGGTTTCGGCCTGCTGTTGCCAGTATGCCGGGTTTGTGTGCGCTCGGAAAGACCCGAACCGCATTTTTGTGCGCCTGGCGGGCCGTGCCGGGCGCCGTCCATACCCCGAGCGCGAGAGAAGTGCGTGACGGCGCGCGAAATTCGCGCCAGACTGAGGGGCAAGCCGCGCGCAGTGGTCCGGCCAGCGCGGCATCGCACGCCCCCAGTGAGGAGATTCAGATGTCCGCACACGCACCCATCGGCGCACTCTCCACGGTGGTCTTCGACTGCCCCGATCCCGCGCTGCTCGCCGCGTTCTACCAGGCCGTGCTCGGCGGTGTGCTCGAGCCGGACGACGACGATTGGGTCGACCTGATCCTCCCGGGCGGCGGCCTGCGTCTCGGGTTCCAGCGCGCCCCCGGCTACCTCGCCCCCGAGTGGCCGGGCGACGACGGCGCGCAGCAGCTCCACCTCGACATTGCGGTCGCTGAGCTGGGGCGCGCGCACGAGCGGTTGCTCGACCTCGGTGCGCGGCTCGTCGACGTGCAGGCGACGTTTCGGGTGTACCTCGATCCGGTCGGGCACCCGTTCTGCACGATCTCCTAGGAGTTGCCCCCGCGGTGCGCGTTCAGTACCGCGCGCACGGCTGGCTCGAAGCGCTCGCGCGGCAGCACGGTCCCCTCGCGGCGCATCCCGTCGTGGGTGACGCGCAGGAACCGCTCGGGTGAAATGAAGCTCTCGCGGCCTTGGCTGTCCCACGGGCCCGAGCCGATCGAGACGAAGCCGCGGTGCTCCTTCGTGCTCAGGTAGCAGCCGACCGTCGACTCGTGGTCCAGCCGCGCGATGATGAGCACGGGGCGGTCCTTGCCGCGCCCGTCGTTCTCGACGTACGGCACCCACGTCCACACGATCTCACCGGGATCGGGATCCCCGTCCACCTGCGGGGCGTAGCTGGGTGACACACCGGCCAGCTCCGCGCTCGTGAGATCGCGCGTTGCGCCCGGCCCGTACTGGCCGGGGCTCTCCTCGAAGCCGCGCTCGCCGGCACCGCTCCCCTGCCGGGCAGGCGCGCTCGGCCTCGGCTGCGCGCTGGTCTTCCCGGACGACTTCCCCGCCGCGCGGAGAAACGCGTTCACGAAGGAGCGGATGAACTCCGTCCAGCCTCCGGAAGACCCGCTCACGCCGCGGTCTCGCTCGCGGTGAGTGCGTTCAGACGCGAGATGCAGCGGAGGTACTTCTTGCGGTACCCGCCGTCGATCATGCCCCCGCCGAAGATGGAGGTGAGCGAGAGCCCGGTCGCACGGATCGGGATCTGCGCGTCGTACACCCGGTCGATGAACGCGACGAAGCGGAGCGCCGCGGACTGGTCGGTGAGCTCCTGCACGTCGCGGAGGCCGATGCACTGCACGCCGCTCAGCAGGCCGGAGTACGCCGACGGATGGACGGTCGCGAGGTGGGCGATCAGCTCGCCGAACTCGTCGTCGGTCATGCGCTCCCCCGCGGCGGCTACGTCCGCGAGCGCGAAGCGGTACGCGTCAGCTGACAGCACGCGCGCATCACCCTCGATGTCGCGCTGGCGATAGTCGACCCCGTCGATGCGGATCGTGCGGAAGCGATCCGACATTGCTTGAATCTCGCGCATGAAGTCCGAGGCGGCGAAGCGCCCCTCGCCGAGGGCGTTGGGCGGAGTGTTCGACGTTGCGACGATCCGCGAGCCCGTGGACGTGAGGTCGCCGATGAGACGCGTCATGAGCATCGTGTCGCCCGGGTCGTCGAGCTCGAACTCGTCGATGCAGATGAGCTTCGCGCCCTGCAGTACGCCGACCGCCCNATCGTGCGGAAGCGATCCGACATTGCTTGAATCTCGCGCATGAAGTCCGAGGCGGCGAAGCGCCCCTCGCCGAGGGCGTTGGGCGGAGTGTTCGACGTTGCGACGATCCGCGAGCCCGTGGACGTGAGGTCGCCGATGAGACGCGTCATGAGCATCGTGTCGCCCGGGTCGTCGAGCTCGAACTCGTCGATGCAGATGAGCTTCGCGCCCTGCAGTACGCCGACCGCCCCGGCGTAGCCGAGCGCGCCGACGAGCGCGGTGTACTCGATGAACGTGCCGAAGTACTTGCGGCCGGCCGTCGCGTGCCAGGTGGCCGCGAGCAGGTGGGTCTTGCCGACGCCGAAGCCGCCGTCGAGGTAGACGCCTGGCTTCGTGGGTGCCGGGGCCTCCGCCGGCTTCTTCTTCCCGAAGCCGAAGAAGCCGCCGCCGCCGTTACGCGGTGCGGCCTTCGCCGGGCCCGAGAACGCGCTCAGAATGTCGCGCGCCTCGGCCTGCGACGGGTAGTCGGGATCCGGCCGGTAAGACTCGAACGACGCGTGGTCAAACTGGGGCGGCGGAACGAGGGTCGCGACGAGTTCGGTTCCGGAAACGCTCGGGCGCCGGTCTACCAGGCGGGCGGCGCTGTGCTGCTTGTCAGAGGACATCGAAAGGTAGTCTAGCCCTATGACACGCCCCACGCGGTGTCGGGCAGTTCCCCTCGCCAACCAGGCCGGGGCAGGGCGCGGACAAACGCCTCGGTCGAGTCTTCCCACCCGATGGGGTCCGTATTCCAGATCTTGACGTGCTCGCCGGCCGTGGTGAGCCGCAGCTGCACGAGATCCGGTCGCTCCGCGGCGAATCGCTCGGCCCCAGCGCTCGGCACAAAGGTGTCACCGCGGCTCGCGTGCAGCAGCACCGGAACCGTGAGCGAGTCGGCGACGGCCTCGGGGCTCAGGCTCGCGAAGTCGAGGCCTGCGGCCTCCCCACCGCGCACGACGCCGCGCTCCAGCAGCGAGATCCCGACGTCCGCGAGCGTGCTCGGCACCCGCATGGTGTTCGCCTGGTGGCGCAGCAGCGCTGGCCAGTCGACGGCTGGTGAGTCGAGCACGATCCCGTCGACCGCGGTGCGCAGCGGCCCGCTCGTCGCCGAGCGCAGCACTGCCGTGCCGCCCATGGACCAGCCGACGAGCGTGACGCGGTCCGCGCCGCGGCGCACGGCCTCGGCGATCGCCGCGTCGACGTCGCGGCTCTCCGCGATCCCGATCCCGTATCTGCCGTGCTCGCCGCGCGGGGCGCCGGGGTCGTTCCGGTAGGAGATCACGAGGCTCGTGACCCCGGCGCGCGCGAGCGGCAGCACGCCGCGCAGCGTCTCCGCCGGCAGTGCGCCCCGGCCGTGCACGTGGACCGCCCAGCGGCCGCGGCTCCCCCGCCGCACGCGGTTCGGGTGGATGATCCATGCCTCGGCCTGGCCCAGCTCGGTGGCGTACTCGATGCGCTCGGTGCGGAGCCCGGTCTCCTCCGGCTCCGTGTACCACCAGCCGGTGATGCGGCCCGACACGCCGGGCGCCAGCGATCCGCTCGGGACGCCGAGCACTTCGCGGCGCGCCTCGATGCCGGAGCGGCCGATCACGGGCCCGAGCCTGGCGTGCCCGGCACCGCCGGCGAAGAGGAACGAGTACTGGCCAGGGAGCGCAGCGTGCGCGCCGCGCAACTGCACGACGAGGCGCTCCCCCTCCCGCTCGATCCGCGTGACCGTGACCGGCTCCTCCGGTGCCAGTTCCGGTGTGACCAGGATTCTGGCGAGCGTCGCGCCGCCAAATCCCACGACTGCCGCCCCCGCGGCCGCGATTCCAGCGCCCACCCCGAGCGCGCGTCCGAGTGTGCGTTGCCAGTTCTGCATCATCCGTCCTCACCTCCGTGATCCGGCGGAACCCGGCGTGGCTCCGCGTGATGGTTCACAGCAAACTCTAGTGTCACGAGTGTGATGGCAATGATCGGCGGGACCTCGCTCGAGTTTGATGTCGCGGCAGCGCAGCTCCGAAGCGCGCGGCTGCGCAGCGAACTCGTGTCCGAGGAGATCCCGGCCCCCGAGCGGATCGCTCCGCGCTCGATCGCGCTTGCCGCCGGCATCGTGCGCGGGCCGCGGCGTGAGATCGATCGCGCGGCCGCGCTCGAATCCGCGTACGGCGCCGGCCGCATCGTGCTGATGCACGATCCCGACTCCGCCGAGGAATGGGGCAGCCCGTTCCGCATCGTGTGCTTCGCGCACGCGCCGCTCGAGGTCGAGATCGGCGTCGACCCGTTCATCTCGGACGTCGCGTGGTCGTGGCTCGTCGACGCGCTCGACTCGCGGGACGCCGAGTACACCGCGCTCTCGGGGACCGCGACGAAGACGCTCTCCACCGGGTTCGGTACGCTGGAGTCGAGGGGCGATGCCGCTCAGATCGAGCTGCGCGCCTCATGGACGCCGCTCGGAGCCGATTTCACCGCACACGCGGAGGCCTGGTCGGAGCTGCTGTGTCTGCTCGCCGGTCTCCCGCACGCGGAGGGGGTCGACTCGATCGCGGCGCGACGGGCGCGCCCGACACCCGAGGGAGCCGAGTAGAGCGTGGTAGAACAGTCGGAACTTGAGACCAACTGGTCGCTGATCACCGACAATGATGGACTCGCCAGCGCGGCGGCCGCGCTGGCAGCGGCCTCCGGGCCGGTCGGGGTCGACGCGGAGCGCGCCTCGGGTTTCACCTACGGCTCCGAGGCGTACCTCGTGCAGGTGTTCCGGCGCGGCGCCGGCCCGTACCTGTTCGATCCGACCGGGATCACCGACTTCACGCCGCTCGCCGACGCCTTGCGCGGCGAGGAGTGGGTGCTGCACGCCGCGAGCCAGGACATTCCCTGCCTCGCGGAGCTCGGGCTTCACCCCGACCACCTGTTCGACACGGAGCTCGCCGCGCGCCTGCTCGGCTACGAGCGCGTCGGCCTTGGTGCGATCGTCGAGTCGCTGCTCGGGATCCATCTCGAGAAGGCGCACTCGGCGGCCGACTGGTCGAAGCGGCCGCTCCCCGAGTCGTGGCTCGACTACGCGGCGTTCGACGTTGCCCTGTTGCCCGATCTGCGCGATGCGGTGGCCCGCGACCTGGACGCGCAGGGCAAGGCCGAGTACGCCGCGCAGGAGTTCGAGGCGGCGCGCACGAAGGAGCCCAAGCCGAAGGCGGCCGAGCCGTGGCGCAAGCTCTCCGGCGGGCACGCCCTCCGCACGCCGCGGAGCCTCGCCCTCGCCCGTGAGCTGTGGGAGGCGCGCGATGCGCTCGCGCGGGAGCGCGACGTCGCGCCGGGGCGCCTGATCCCCGACTCGTCCGTGGTGGCCGCGGCGACCGCGAACCCGCGCTCGAAGGGCGACCTCGCGCGCCTCCCCAATTTCAAGGGGCGCGCGAGCCGCACGGAGATCGACCGCTGGTGGCAGGCGATTCTCGTGGGCAAGACGACGGAGAATCTGCCCGGGGCGAAGCCCCGCGATCCCGACGCGATCCCCCACCACCGCGGCTGGGCCCAGCGGCACCCCGAGGCGGCGGAGCGACTGGCCGAGGCGCGCGCCGTGGTCGAGGCGGAGGCCGAGCGCCAGGCGATCCCGCTCGAGAACCTGCTCACGCCGGATCATCTCCGCCGGCTCGTGTGGCGGCTGCCCGCCGACCACTCCCCCGAGGGCATTGCACTCCGTCTCACGGAGCTCGGTGCGCGGCCCTGGCAGGTTGGGATTGTCGCACCAATTCTCGCACCCGTTTTTGTAGACTAGTTCTAACGGGCTCCGCGTTTTTGCGGCAAATCTCGGGGATCGCGCACCGCCTCTTCTGCGTTTGAGACTCCGTCTCTAATATGGTGGAAGACCGATCACATACCTGATGGAGGCGAAGTGGCCGCAATGAGAGAAGTCGTGTTTGTTGATGGGGTGCGCACCCCCTTCGGACGCGCTGGCGAAAAGGGCATGTACGCGGGAACGCGGGCCGACGATCTCGCCGTGAAGGCGCTGCAGGGGCTGCTCGCGCGGAATGAGTCCCTCCCCCTCGACCGCATCGACGATGTCGGCATCGCCGCGACCTCGCAGCAGGGCGACCAGGGCCTCACGCTCGGCCGTACCGTGTCGATCCTCGCCGGGATCCCGCTCAGCGTCCCGGGCTTCGCGCTCGATCGCATGTGCGCCGGCGCGCTCACCGTCGCGTCCTTCATGGGCGCGGCGATCGGCTCCGGCCAGTACGACATCGCCGTCGCCGGCGGCGTCGAGCCCATGGGGCGCCACCCGCTCGGGCTCGACGCAGATCCGAACCCGCGCTTCGTCGCGGAGAAGCTCGTCAGCCCCGACGCGCTGAACATGGGCCTCACCGCCGAGCGCCTGCACGACCGCTTCCCCGCACTGACGAAGGAGCGCGCCGACCGCTTCGGCATGCTGAGCCAGCACAAGGTTCAGGCGGCCTACGATCGCGGCGACATCCAGGCGGACCTCGTGCCCGTCGCGACGCGATCCGCAGCCGGGTGGGGCCTCGCGACCGAGGACGAGGGCCGTCGCCCGGAGACCACGATGGAGGGCCTCGCCGGCCTGAAGACCCCGTTCCGCCCCCACGGCCGCGTCACTGCGGGCACCTCGTCCCCGCTGACCGATGGAGCGACCATGTCGCTCCTCGCGGGCGCGGACACTGCGCGCGAGCTCGGCCTCGGCGCGAAGATGAAGCTGGTGGGCTTCGGCTTCGCGGGCGTCGAGCCCGAGGTCATGGGGCTCGGCCCGGTGCCGTCGACGGAGAAGGCGCTGAAGCGCGCCGGACTCACGATCGAGGACATCGGCCTCTTCGAGCTCAACGAGGCGTTCGCTGTGCAGGTGCTCTCCTTCCTCGATCACTTCGGGATCGACGACGAGGATCCGCGGGTCAACCCGTGGGGCGGCGCGATTGCGCTCGGCCACCCGCTCGCCGCGTCCGGCGTGCGCCTCATGATTCAGCTCGCGCGCCAGTTCGCCGAGCGCCCGGACGTGCGCTACGGCGTCACCGCGATGTGCGTCGGCCTCGGCCAGGGCGGCACTGCGATCTGGGAGAATCCTCACTTCAACGGCAAGAAGGGCAAGTAACCCGTCATGACTGATTACACCGCTATCGACTTCTCGCCGCTCCTCGCTGCGGCGGCGGACGAGGTCATCACGGAGATGTTCGTGCGCGACGTCGCCCTCGCATCGGGCGGCACGCTCGCGCTGATCACGATGGACAACGGCCGCGACCACACGCGCCCCAACACGCTCGGGCCGCGCACGCTTGAGCGCCTCGGGAGCGTGCTCGATGAGCTCACCGCGCGCGCCGCGGCCGGCGAGATCACCGCTGTCGGTATCACCGGGAAGCCGTTCATCTTCGCGGCCGGCGCCGACCTCTCGAAGGTCTCGACGCTCGCCACCGCGCAGAACGCCCGCCTCATGGCGCAGTACGGTCACTTCATTCTCGGCAAGCTGGGCACCGTCGGCGTGCCGTCGTTCGCGTTCGTGAACGGGCTGGCGCTCGGCGGCGCGATGGAGATTGCGCTGCACTGCGACTACCGCTCGCTGGACGCCTCGGCCGCGGCCCTCGCCTTCCCCGAGGTGTTCCTCGGCATCATTCCCGGCTGGGGCGGCGCCACCATCGTGCCCAATCTGATCGGGATCGAGCAGGCGCTCGAGATCATCGTCTCCAACCCGCTGAAGAACAACCGCATGCTCAAGCCGAAGCAGGCGAAGGACATGGGCCTGTTCGACGAGCTGTTCGGCTCGGCGAGCTTCCTCGAGGAGTCGCTCGCCTGGGCAGACGCCGTCGTGAGCGGCGCGAAGAAGGTCGAGCGGCCGCACGTTCCGGGGAAGCTTGAGCGCCTCACCAAGTGGCCGGCCGCGATCAAGATCGCGCGCGACACGCTGAAGGCACGCATCGGCACCGCGGCGAAGGCGCCCTACATCGCGCTCGATCTGCTGAGCGCCGCGAAGGACAACGATCTGCAGCGCGGCTTCGAGCGCGAGGACGATGCGCTCACCGAGCTGATCTCGGGCGACCAGTTCGTCGCCTCGATCTACGCGTTCGATCTCGTGCAGAAGCGCGCGAAGCGGCCGGCCGGCGCCCCGGACAAGGCGCTCGCGAAGCCGGTGCAGAAGGTGGGCGTCATCGGCGCAGGCCTGATGGCGAGCCAGTTCGCGCTGCTATTCGCGCGGAAGCTCCGCGTCCCAGTGGTGATCACGGACCTCGATCAGGGGCGCGTCGACAAGGGGCTCGAGTACATTCGCGGTGAGATCGACAAGCTGCACGACAAGGGACGCCTCTCCCCCGATGACGCCAACCAGGTGAAGGCGCTCGTGAGCGGCACGACCGACAAGGCGCAGTTCGCGGACTGCGACTGGGTGATCGAGGCCGTGTTCGAGGAGCTCGGCGTCAAGCAGCAGGTGTTCGCGGAGATCGAGCCGATCATCTCGGAGACCGCGGTGATCGCGACGAACACGTCGTCGCTCTCGGTCGAGGAGATCGGCGCGAAGCTCGCGCACCCCGAGCGCCTCGTCGGCTTCCACTTCTTCAACCCGGTCGCGGTGATGCCGCTGATCGAGGTCGTAAAGACGCCGAGCACCGACGACGCGACGCTCGCCACCGCGATGGTGACCGCGCGGAAGCTCGGCAAGAGCGCCGTGATCACGGCCGACCGTCCCGGCTTCGTGGTGAATCGCCTGCTCGCCAAGGTGATGGGTGAGGCGGCGCGCGCCCTCGACGAGGGCACGCCGCTGCCCGTGGTCGAGCGGGCGCTCGCCCCGATCGGGCTGCCCATGGGCCCGTTCGAGCTCATCGACCTGGTCGGCTGGAAGGTGGCCGCGCATGTGCAGGACACCATGGTGGGGGCGTTCCCTGAGCGATTCTACGCATCGCCGAACCTGCACGCGCTGGCGGACGTCGAGGCGCCGCTCGTGAAGTCGAAGCAGGGCAAGGTGGAGGACCTCTCGAAGGCCGGCCGCAAGGCGCTCAAGCTGGGCTCCACGGCAGTCTCGGAGGCGGAGATCCTGCGCCGCGTCGAGGACGAGCTCGCCGGCGAGATCAAGATCATGCTCGACGAGGGCGTGGTCGCCGCGGCGGAGGACATCGACCTCTGCCTCATCCTCGGCGCCGGCTGGCCGTTCCAGGCCGGCGGCGCGACGCCCTACCTCGACCGGGTGGGCGCGAGCGAGCGCACCTTCGGCGGCACGTTCCACGACCCGCGGGTCGCGGCGGCGGGCTAGCTTCGTCGACTTGCTGTGCTGCGGTGGCCCGT
>NZ_RPDI01000079.1 GCF_003917135.1 Leucobacter chromiireducens | reverse complement strand
CACAGCGTCCCGCTTGGAGTACTCGAGCTCGGGCACGCGCTGCTCATCCTCGCTGCTCGCGCGGCGCCAGTGCAGCGGCACCATGCGCGCGGTGAAGATGCCGAGGCTGATCCCCTTCGGGTAATCGGTCGGCTCCTCAAGCATCGGCAGCGCGCGACCTGCCGGCGCGACCGGGGTCTCCGGGTCGCCCGGCCGGTAGACGCGGGTCTCAGGGAAGTCCTTCGCGCGCGCACGCGCGGCTGGCATGTCCTTCGAGATGTCGTCGTGCAGGCCCTGCGGGCCGCGCAGCACCGATCGCATGCCGTCGACCGCGAGCTGGGTCGCGTAGTACTGCATGTTGAGCAGCTTCTTGATGTCCTGCCTCCCGCTGTTCTGCAGCAGCTTCCCGCTCTTCGGGCGGTCGGAGTGCAGGAGGCCGGCGATGATGCGGTTGCGGGTGTGGAAGAACGCCTGCCAGTCCTGCGAGTCGTCCTTGTCGAGCCAGGACACGTGCCACAGTGCGACGCCGGGCAGCGAGACCGTGCGGTAGCCTGCGGCCTTCGCGCGCAGGCCGTACTCGGCGTCGTCCCACTTGATGAAGACGGGCAGCGACAGCCCGATGTCGGCGATCACCTGCTTGGGGATCATGCACATCCACCAGCCGTTGTAGTCGGCGTCGAGGCGCGCGTGCATCCACTTCGTCTGGCGCAGATTGCGCTTGCGGAAGTCGTGGCGGTGCTGCTCCTCGAAGGACGGCCCCCACATGAAGGGGTCGGGGCGCACCACCTCGGCCCAGGCGTGCAGCACGGGCTTGTCGAGGAGATCGAACATGTGCC
>NZ_RPDI01000078.1 GCF_003917135.1 Leucobacter chromiireducens | reverse complement strand
CGATCGCCTCGGCGATGAGCTTGCCGATCTGCTCGTCGGCGGCCGAGATCGACGCGGTTGCTGCGATCTCGTCGGTGGTCTCGATCTCCTTGGCGTTCTCAAGAAGCTTCGCGGTCATCGCGGCGACAGCCTTCTCGATGCCCTTCTTGATCGCGATGGGGTCGCTGCCAGCTGCGACGTTGCGGAGGCCCTCGCGGACGAGCGCCTGCGCGAGCACGGTTGCGGTGGTGGTGCCGTCACCCGCGACGTCGTCGGTCTTCTTGGCGACCTCCTTGACCAGCTCAGCGCCGATCTTCTCGTAGGGGTCGTCGAGCTCGATCTCCTTGGCGATGGAGACGCCGTCGTTCGTGATGGTGGGGGCGCCCCACTTCTTCTCGAGGACAACGTTGCGGCCGCGCGGGCCGAGCGTCACCTTCACGGCATCAGCGAGAGTGTTCAGGCCTCGCTCAAGCCCACGACGTGCTTCCTCATCAAACGCAATGATCTTTGCCATGTATTTCGCCCCTCCCGGACGTTCTCGTAGTGGTGAGCAGCACAACGACGACGAGCATCGATGCGCGGAGCTTTAGCACTCAGTCGATTCGACTGCTAAGACCAATCTTGGCACTCTCACGGGGTGAGTGCAAGCGGTGCCGCTCGCGCACAGCGAACACACCGGGAGGCCGTCGAATGGAGCGACTCAGGGGGTGATGGTGGCGGGATCCTGCGGGAGTCCCGTGTCCGGATTGATCGGGAATCCCGTCGCGGGATCGATCTCCCACCCGGTCGCGGGATCAATCTCGGGCTCCGCCGTCGGGTCGGTGTCCGTCCCCTCGGAGCCGCTCGGC
>NZ_RPDI01000077.1 GCF_003917135.1 Leucobacter chromiireducens | reverse complement strand
GCTGGAACGCGAGGCCAGCCGTGGCTGACCCGCACCAGCACAAGATGCCCCCGCTCGGCGTGAAGCTCGCCACCAGCATCGAGAACCGCGGCAACGGATACCTCGCGCGCGTGCGCTGGACCGACCCGCACACGAAGAAGCGGCCCAGCCGATCCGAGTTCGTCGCCACTCCGGAAGAGGCGGAAGCGTTCTTCGAAAAGCTGCGACAGGCGACCGAGACCGGCACAGATACCCTCATCACCTTCACCGACTACGTGGCATCCATCGGAACCCGCTGGCAGCGCGGGCTCGACCCCACCTCAACCGCTTCGTACTACGATGCCGGACTCAGGCTGCGCGTTCTACCCGCGCTCGGACACCTCAAGGTCAGCAAGATCACCACCGGCGTGATCGACCGCACCATCGACCAGTGGGAAACCGAGTACAGCCCATCCACGATCAAGAACACCATCGCGCCACTCGTACGGGTGCTCGATGTAGCAGTGCGTGACGAGGTGATCTCCTCGAATCCGGCCAAGAATCGCGCCAGGCGTACGTTTCACAAGGATTCAGCGCTCAAGCCCGGCGCGCTGCGCGCCTATGCGATCCCGGATATCGAGAAGCTCAATATCCTGGCCGAGGCGTGCGGGGAAGTGCATCAGAGCTATTCGGATCACGTGATGCTCTGCGCCATGCTCTCTGCCCGTGGCTCCGAAGTCGCCGGCCTTGAAGTCGGCGACATCGACTGGGTGAACCGCATCGTGAGGATCGAGCGACAGGTCTACCCTGGCAAGGGCGGCCTCGTCACGAAGCAGACCAAGGGCCGCAAGGAACGCTATGTGCCGATCCTCG
>NZ_RPDI01000076.1 GCF_003917135.1 Leucobacter chromiireducens | reverse complement strand
GTGCGGGGCGGCGCGGTCGGCCGGCGCGGCACACCCGGGATGTCGGTCGAGTTCGCAGCTCCGTGCCGGCATGGGCTATGATCGGAGAGTTGCCTCGCCCGCCCAGGCGGATGCAGGTCAGCATGGTGGCTATAGCTCAGTTGGTAGAGCACCGGCTTGTGGTGCCGGTGGTCGCGGGTTCAAGTCCCGTTAGCCACCCCACGATCAACACCCCCGACGTTCTCGTCGGGGGTGTTGTGCGTTTCCGGCGCGCTGTGTTTCCAGCGCGCCGGCGCGCCCCTACACCGCCGCGCCGGTGCGCGCGACGTGCGGGGCGCGGCCCAGGAACGTGAGGGCGGGCTCGGCGGCGCGGTAGCTATCGATCGACCCGGCGCGGCGCGCGTTCGTCAGCGCGGCCGAGGCCGGGATGTCGATCTCGATGGGGAGGTTGTAGTCGAGGTAGTGCTCGACGTAGCGGGGCTCGCCGATGCGCGCGATCGAGATGATGCTGTTGAGGTGGCGCTCGAACCAGGGCTCGATGATCGCGAAGGTACGCTCGAGCTCGTGGTTCGCGATGTACGCGAGCATGAGCGTGAAGAGGTGCCACTGCACGAGATCCTGCATCGCGGCGGTCTCGTGGCGCGCGATCATCCGGGACACCTCGACGCTGCGCGCGGACAGGGGGCCGGCGGGGAACGACTCGGGGCAGAACTCTTCGACGGGCAGCTGCGTCTCCTCGCCGCGCACGATGAGGCGCGAGACGCCAAGCACGCGCACCCCGTCCTGGTGGTTCTCGAACACCGCGAACGTGGCGGAACGCGCGTCGTCGGCGTCGCGGTCGGTGCCGTCCTCGAGGATGTCGCTCTCGGAGAGCTGGCCGGTCTGGTCGACGTAGACGCGGCGGCGCAGCGAGAAGTGCGCGAGGTACTCCTCCTCGAGGCCGGGGA
>NZ_RPDI01000075.1 GCF_003917135.1 Leucobacter chromiireducens | reverse complement strand
AGAGCAGCCAGGTGAGCAGCGGCCCGGCGACGAGCGCGAGGAGGAAGCCGGCGAGCCGCCGCCGCGCGGTGAGCCCGCCGCCCAGGCGCGGGAGGGTGCGCGTGCCGCCCGCCCCGGCGTGGTTGACGATGTGCACGTCGATGTCGCCGGACTCGCGGATCACGGTCGCGCCGATGCCCGGCCCCGTGAGCGCCGTCGCGAGGCGGCCGCGCCGGCTCGCGCCGAGCACGAGCTGGGTAGCGTTCTGCGAGCGCGCGAACTCGACGAGCGCGGTCGGCACGTCGGATCCCAGCACCTGGTGGTAGGTGCCGCCGAGCTGCTCGGTGAGCGCGCGCTGCTGCGCGAGCGCCGCGTGGTTTCCCGCGCGCAGCCCGTCCGGGCTCGTCGCGTGCACGGCCACGAGCGCACCGCCGGAGGCGCGCGCCGCGATCCTGGCCCCGCGCCGCAGCAGTGTCTCCCCCTCCGGGCCGCCGGTGAGCGCGACGACGACCCGCTCGCGCGCCTCCCAGGTGCGGTCGATGCCGTGTGCGCTGCGGTAGTTCGTGAGCGCCTGGTCCACCTCGTCGGCGAGCCAGAGCAGCGCGAGCTCGCGGAGCGCGGTGAGGTTGCCGAGGCGGAAGTAGTTCGAGAGCGCCGCGTCGATGCGCTCCGCCGGGTACACGACGCCACCGGCGAGCCGGTCGCGGAGCGCCTGCGGGGCGAGGTCGATCACCTCGATCTGGTCGGCCTCGCGGAGGAAGCGATCCGGCACCGTCTCCTGCTGCGGCACGCCGGTGATCTGCTCGACCACGTCGTTCAGCGAGGCGATGTGCTGAATGTTGAGCGTGGAGAGCACGTCGATGCCGGCGTCGAGCAGTTCGGCGACGTCCTGCCACCGCTTGTCGTTGCGCGAGCCCGGCGCGTTCGTGTGCGCGAGCTCGTCGACGAGCGCGAGCCTGGGGCGGCGCGCCAGCACGGCGTCGAGGTCCATCTCCTCGAGCGCGACACCGCGGTG
>NZ_RPDI01000074.1 GCF_003917135.1 Leucobacter chromiireducens | reverse complement strand
CCTCCGCGCGCAGCTCGGCGCTCAGCAGGTGCACACCAAAAGGAGTGCTCGCCGTGAGCGGCACCGCTGAGCGCGGAATGGTGAGCGTGAGCGCCTGGCTCTTTCCCGGCTGGGTGGCCCCCACCTGGAGCGTGCCGAGCGTCGTCGCGTCGTCGCGTGGCGGCTGGGCAAGCTCCGCGGCTTCGGTGACGGCCTTCGCGCTGAGGCCCACCACCAGCTCGCCGGCCGGCAGCTCCTCCGCCGTTGGATTCCGCACGAGGATGGACACCTCGAGCTGCGCAGTGTCGGGGCGCAGCACCGGGTCGCTCGCCGCGACGACGAGTGTCGCGGGCTCCTCGGGGACCGCGCTCGGCTCAGCGCCTGCGTCGCCCTCGGCGTCCGCGATTCCGGCGCGGGATCCCGCGCTCGCCTGCGCGCCGGCAGCCCCGATTCCGAGCAGGCAGCCCGCCGAGAGGCCGACCGCGAGCAGCGTCGCGGTGAACGCGCGAAAAAGGGGAACACGGGCCATGGGTACCAGTCTAAAGAGCAGCTCTGTGACGCTGGCCCAGGTACCCTGGTGTGATGCTTTCCCTCGCTGAGTCCATGGACGCACTGCGCGCCATCGCCGCCTCCGCACCCGTTGCGACCCTCGCCGCGGCGTTCGCCGAGCGCGGCCACGAGTTCGCCCTCGTCGGCGGTCCCGTGCGCGATGCGATGCTGGGCCGGTCCGTGACCGATCTCGACTTCACGACCTCCGCGCGGCCGGAAGAGACGCGCGAGATCCTCGACGGACTGAGCGGCAACGTGTGGGATGTTGGCCGCGACTTCGGCACGATCGCCGCGCGCGTGCACGGCGAGGTCGTCGAGATCACCACCTACCGCGCCGAGGTGTACCGGGAAGATTCGCGCAAGCCGAGCGTGAGCTACGGCGACACGATCGAGGGCGACCTGGTGCGCCGCGACTTCACGATCAACGCGCTCGCGCTGATGCTCCCGGAGCTGCGCCTCGTCGACGTGTCCGGCGGCGTGGAGGATCTGCTCGCTGGCCGCATCCACACCCCGGGGGCGCCGGCCGCC
>NZ_RPDI01000073.1 GCF_003917135.1 Leucobacter chromiireducens | reverse complement strand
AGGGGCGCGCCGGCGGGGGTGTCAGGGAAAGCCATGCCCCCATTCTCCCACGGCTGAGCTGGGGCTCTGGCCGGGGGAGCGGGGGCATGATCCCGCGCAGGGAGCGGGCCCCCGCGCCTACCCCTGCAGCGTCGCCGGGTCGATGATCTCGTCGGCAGCCGGCGCCTCGATGGCGACCGGCTCGCCCCACCGGGTGAACTCCTGCGTCGCGGTGCCGAGGCCGGCGACGTTCGGCATGACGATGCGGCGGGGCAGGTCGTCCGAGCCAACGTACATCTCGTATACGACGGAGTCGCCGAGCTGGGCGACGAGCGCATCGATGTCAGTGCCCTCGGGAACGCTCGCCGCGAACATCTTCTCGGTGTCGAGGGTGAGCGTGAGGTGCGTGGTCTTCACGCCGTCGATCTCGGTGGCGTCGGGCTCGGCCGTGAAGTCGGTGAGGGCCTCGCGGAACGCCGCGAGCTGGGTCTCCGGGTTCACCTGCGCGATCATCGCCTCGATGTCGCCTGCCGAGGCGTCGTCGGCTGACATGTCGATGAACTTGTTCTGCGACAGTTCGCCCATGTTCATGTAGAGCTTGCCATCGACGAGCACGAGCTCGCTCTCGACCCCCGCGGTGCTCATGGTCATGCGCATCTTCGCTTGCGCGGGATCCTTCGAGAGCTGCTGGTCCGCCTCGAAGTTGCCGTCCACGCTGTCGCCCATGTCCATCGTGAGGTGCATGGTGCCCGCGGCGAGCTGCGCGGCCGCGATCCGTTCGATGAAGTTGTCCTGAGTGAGGGGGCCGGAGGCCGCTGGCGCCTGCGTCGACCCGCCCTGCTCCGCGGACGTCGACCCGCCCTGCGCCGGGGCGTCGGCCGAGCTGCAGCCCGACAGGGCGAGGCCGCCGGCGAGGATGAGCGACGCGGTGAGTGAGGTCTTCCGTGAAAGCTTCATGGCTCTACGGTAACCGGTGGGGCGTCGGCGCGCACTGGGTGGGCGATCCGGCCGCGGCGGGCCGCGCTGACTAGGCTTGACGCATGCGCCTGATCCTCGCCTCGACGTCTCCCGCCCGCCTGTCCGTGCTGCGCGGCGCCGGCATCGAACCCGTGTGCTTCTCCCCGGAGGTGGACGAGGACGCTGCGGTGGCCGCGCGCGAGGCCGAGCTGGGCCGGGCCCTC
>NZ_RPDI01000072.1 GCF_003917135.1 Leucobacter chromiireducens | reverse complement strand
CCGGGCGGTCAGCGCGGCGTCGAGGGCCGCACGGTGCTGCGGGTCTGCGGCGAGCGCGGCGAGCTCCGCCGCCCGCGCGTCGTGGTCGGCCTGGTGCTCGGCGCGCAGCGCATCGTCTCCCTCTGCCGCGATCGCGCGACGCACGCGCCGCAGTTCAGCCTGCAGTTCGCGGGCCTCGGCGAGGACCGCGGTGTGGTCGAAGGAGTGCATGCTCGTCACGCTATCACCCGGCGCGCTGCTGACCGCGCCGCGCGGGCTNGGGCCTCGGCGAGGACCGCGGTGTGGTCGAAGGAGTGCATGCTCGTCACGCTATCACCCGGCGCGCTGCTGACCGCGCCGCGCGGGCTGAGCGCGGCGGCGTGGGGTTAGGGTGAGTGCATGGCGAGTGCGGCGGAAACGGAGCTGCGTGCACGCCTCGCGGCTGCGGGGGCGGTGCTCGGCGTTCCGATCGAGGTGAGCGAGGGGGAGCACTGGCTCCTCGCGGACGGCGTGCTCCGCGTGGGGCTCGGCTGGTACGGGGTCCGCGGCCATCCCGCGCGTGAGGCGGTCGCGCTCGCACTGCTGCACCTCTGGGAGGGGCCGCGTGCCGCGCGCCTCGCCCCGGCGCGTGCGCGGCGGCGGGACTCGGTGGTGGCTCAGCGGCCCGAGCTGGCCCCGCTGCTCGACGTGGTGAGCCGGCTGCAGGCCGCGCGCGAACTGCTGCAGGCGCTGCCTGGGGTGCGCGCGCCCCTCGCCGCGGCGCTCGCGCGGAGCCTGCCGACCGATCTCGAGACGCTGCCCAGGCACCTGCAGTGGGTCGTGCTGCTCCTCACCAGGGGCCTCGGGCTGGGATCCCCGGACGCGCGCGTCGACCCGCTGGTCGCCGCGGAGTTGCAACGGCTCGCCGACGCCGCTGGCGACGCCGCCGACGCGCTCGCGCTCGTGCTCGCTCCCGACGCGGCACGGCCTGCCCTGCAGCGCTATGAGCGTGCGCTCGTACTGTTGCTCCCGCCGTACGAGCGCCTGCTCGCCGCGGACCTCGCCGGGCGCGGACTCGACGCAGGCGGAGACGCCCCGGGCGGCGAGGCACGCGACCCCGACACTAACGACCCCGACACCAACGACCCCGATACCCCCGACGCCCTGAGCACCGGCAGCGACGGCGGGGCCGGCGACGGCGACGAGGCGTCGCCCGGCGCTGATGCCGAGCTGAGCGAGGGCGCCTCGGACGCCGCCGCGGACGAGCAGGAGCGCGCCCGAGCCGGCGAGGGGAAGGAGCGGGCGGAGGGCGCCGACCTGTTCGCGGCCGAGCAAGCCGGCTTTGTCGAGCGCATGCTGGAGACCCCGCTGCCCGGCGCTGGCGCGTTCTGGGAGGCGGCGATCGCCGCGGAGCACGAGGCCGGGCGCGATGACGACGCCTCGGCGCGTCTGCCGGCCGAGGCCGGGGCTGCGCCGGGCGGCGCGGGAGCGACCGC
>NZ_RPDI01000071.1 GCF_003917135.1 Leucobacter chromiireducens | reverse complement strand
GCTCGCGTAGCGCGCCACCGCACGCCACGCTGGGGCGGGTGACGGGGTGTCGGTTCCGAAGCGGACCGGCGGCCCCGCGCCCGCCCCTGCGCGCGTTTCGGCGCGGAAACCCGCTCAGGCACTGGGATCGCAACGTCCGCATCACAATGTGTCAGAAGTTGCCGTTGCGCCCGTCTCCCGGTCTACGATGGCGACGTCGGTGCTTTTGTGCCGGAACACACAGCTCGCCTTGGCCGCGGCCAAGGCGTATCCATATTTGCTAAGGAACTGATACACATGCGACAGATTTCTTCTCGCCGCCGGATGCTCGCACTCGCGAGCCTCGGCGCGGCCGCCGCACTCACGCTCAGCGCCTGCTCCTCCGCACCCTCGGATAGCGCTGGCGGCGACGATGCCGCGAAGCTCGACGCGGTGAGCATCGGCATCAGCCAGCTCGTGCAGCACCCTGCGCTCGACGCGGCAACCGAGGGCTTCAAGCAGGCGTTCATCGATGCGGGCTATGTCGACGGCGACACCGTGAAGTTCGATGTGCAGAACGCAAACGGTGAGCAGGCGACCGCGGTCACCATCGCGCAGACGTTCGCCACCTCGGATGCTGACCTCGTCCTCGCGGTCGCAACGCCGGCAGCGCAGGCGGCCGCGCAGGCGATCACCGACAAGCCCNGCGCAGGCGGCCGCGCAGGCGATCACCGACAAGCCCGTGCTCTTCACCGCGGTGACCGACGCGGTGTCGGCCGAGCTCGTGAAGTCGATGGAGGAGCCGGGCGCGAACGTGACCGGCACCGTCGATGCCGTGCCCGACGATGCGCTGAAGACGCAGTTTGAGATCATCACCGAGCTGAAGCCCGACGCCAAGAAGGTCGGCATCGTCTACGCATCGGGCGAGGTCAACTCGCAGGTGCAGGTCGATGCCGCGCAGAAGGTCGCCGACGAGATGGGCCTCGAGCTCGTCACGAAGACCGTCACGACGGCGAACGATATCGCGCAGGCCACCGAGGCGCTCGGCGACGTCGACGCGATCTACGTGCCGACGGACAACATGGTCGTCTCGGGCATCGCATCGCTCGTCCAGGTCGCCGAGGACGCGAAGATCCCCGTGATCGGTGCGGAGCCCGGTACCGTCGAGGGCGGCGCCGTCACCACCTACGGCATCGACTACACGAAGCTCGGTCACCAGACCGGCGAGATGGCCATCAAGATCCTCGAGGGCGCCGATCCGGCGACGACCCCCGTGGAGACCCCGGCTGAGCTCAGCTACGTGGTGAACCCCGGGGCCGCGGAGCGCATGGGCGTTGAGATCCCGAAGTCGATCCTCGACGATGCGACCGTCGTAGAGTAGTTCTGTACGCAGTACCCTGAAGCAGTGGCTGTCGCGCGTATGCGCGGCAGCCACTCTTCCCATTCACGGACGGGAATCCGCCAGATTCCGTGTCCCGAACGCAAGGAAACAACCGGATGATCGGCGCGCTCGAACTGGGTCTCATTTACGGAGTGATGGCGCTCGGGGTGTATCTCACCTTCCGCGTGCTCAACTTCCCCGACCTCACCGTGGACGGCAGCTTTACCACGGGCGCTGCGGTGGCGGCGTCGCTGATCACGCTCGAGCAGAATCCCATCCTCGCGACGCTGGCCGGCGGTGCTGCTGGTCTCGTCGCTGGTGCGATCA
>NZ_RPDI01000070.1 GCF_003917135.1 Leucobacter chromiireducens | reverse complement strand
AGGAGATCCCCTGAGGCCTGGCGGGACGATCACCGTCACGTTGCCGATTTCGAGCCGTCGCTAGGGTTGAAACATGACGGATGTGGTTGCCTCGCTCTCGGAGGTTCGCAATGCGATCGATGACCTGGATCGGCAGATCATTGCTCGGATCGCCGAGCGGCAGCAGTGGGTTGTCGAGGCCGGCAAGCTCAAGAAAGACGAGGAGGGAGTGAGGGCGCCCGACCGAGTAGCGCAGGTCATTGGCAAGGTTCGTGGTCTGGCAGTGGAGGCTGGTGCTTCCCCGGACGTGGTTGAGAAGGCCTACCGTGCGCTGATCGCCGGATTCGTCGAGCTAGAGCTAGAGCTAGAGATCCACCGGGCTCGAGCGGAGTAGCCGTTCTCCGGCCCGGTCGGACGGCACCCGCCTCTGCATCGCCCTTTGCGGCAACCTCTTGAACTGATTGCCGTGGGCGTATGTGGGGCCGCTTGGCGTTTCTTCTCCGCGACGTGTCTGTGGTCAGGTTCGCTTTGCCCAGGCGGCAACCGCCGCCAGAGATCTCGGGCGTCCGAGGTGCCATCCTTGTGCGAGATCACATCCCAGACCTCGAAGCGTGCCAGCATCCTCGCCGCACTCCACCCCCTCTGCGACGGTCGTCAGGGAGAGATCCTGGCTGAGACTGGCAAGAGCCTTCACGACCGACTGTTGCTTACGGTTGCTACAGATGCCCTTCGTGAGGCGGGCGTCGAGCTTAAGCACCTGGAACGGCAACGTGACGAGCCGAGCGAAGTTTGAGTAGCCGATGCCGAAGTCGTCCATCGCCATCTTGATGCCATGTTTCTGCAGGCGCTGGAACGTGGATTGCGCCTCGCCTTCAGGCAGGATCTGTTCGGTCACCTCAAGCTGGACCCTGTCAGGGCTGAATCCCGTCTTCTCGATGGCCAGGAGGATGGTCTCCGCCATTTCGCGTTGCGAGAGCTGTGATGGTGACAGGTTGAACGAGAGATAGAAGCTGCCGGGGAGTTCCGCGGAATGCCCGCAGACCGTTTCGAGGAAGCTGATCAAGAGTACGTCGAGGAGGCCGGCATCCTCGAAGGCGGGCACGAACCGCCGCGGCGGGATATGGCGACCGTCCGGGGTTGTCCATCGGGCTAGGACCTCGAACCCGCGGATGTCCCCTGATCGCATACTCGCAATTGGCTGGAGGGCTGGCCGGAGCTCCCCGTGTTCGATCGCCTTCCGCAGTTCGGCATGATCTGATGTCCGCGCGAAGAGGTCGTTCATTTCGGAGAGGCCCTTTCTCTCGGGAACCGCCGGGATACATACCAGGAACAGCGCATGGCGTGCCTGTCTCGGAGCTGTTTTGGACGCAAAGGTCCATGGCGCTTCGTGACGGCAGTTCCGGGAGCTGCTAACGGTGCCGCAGTGAAGCCGGACGGCTTGTTGCTCGGAATGCTTGATTGAAGTGAGGGCGGTGCGCGGCGTTCTGGTACTACTTGGGGGAGGACACAGGACGCCGCGCACCGCGGGAGGGGCTGGGAAAGCCGCCTCCGAACGCAGGGCCCCGTACCCGGCGCAGACCACATAAAGGGGGGATTGATCTGCCCGTGCGAAAGACTGCCTCAGGCTTGATCAGAGCCAGGGCGCCCCGGGCGACTTCACCCAAGCTCCTGCGTACGAATCCAATGTTCGCAGCAAGGTGGCCGCCGATGCGACCCTGTGAGCGAGATGCGGTATCGAGGTAGTGGTGCCCCGTAAAGTGGTGTAG
>NZ_RPDI01000007.1 GCF_003917135.1 Leucobacter chromiireducens | reverse complement strand
CATCGTGAAAGCACACTCAGGCCACCCCGAACTCTCCGACGCCACCGCAGCCGTCGCCACCGACGCACTCACAGCCGCCGGCATGCCCGAGGGCACCTTCCAACTCATCCACGGCCGCGAAGCCGGCGTCGCAGTCCTCACAGACCCACGCATCAAGGCCGGCGCCTTCACCGGCTCCATCGCCGTCGGCCGTCTCCTCGCCGACATCGCCGCAAGCCGCCCAGCACCCATCCCGTTCTTCGGCGAACTCGGCTCCGTGAACCCCGTCTTCGTCACCGCCGACGCGATCACGGAACGCGCAGACGACATCGCCGCAGGCTTCCTCACCAGCGTCTCCGGCTCCGCCGGCCAGCTCTGCACCAAACCAGGGTTCGTGTTCGCCCCCGCAGGCTCCGCCCTCCCCAACGCGATCCAGGCCGCGGCAAGCGACTTCCCCGAACACCGCCTCCTCGACCCCCGCATCGCACGCAGCTTCGACGAACGCCGCACCCAGATCCTGAACTCCGCAGGCGTCACCCCCGTCCTCCCCGGCGGCATCCGCTTCGACGACGACGGCCACGGCTGGGCCACCCCCACCATCGTCACCGTCTCCCTCGACAGCTTCCGGACCAGCGCCGAAGCCCTCGCTGAAGAAGCCTTCGGCCCCCTCTCGATCATCGTCGAGGTCCCCGAAGGCACCAACCTCGCAGCGATCATGCCCGAGTTCTTCGAGGGAAACCTCACCGGCACCCTTCACCTCAGCACCGAAGAAGCCACAGGCAACACCGCGAACGCGGCCGAGCTCCACGCACTCGTGAACGCACTCAGCCAGCAGGTCGGCCGCGTGCTCTTCAACGGCTGGTCCACCGGCGTCGCCGTCACCCCAGCCCAGCAACACGGCGGCCCCTGGCCAGCAACCACCAACGACGCAAGCACCTCGGTCGGCACCGCAGCAATCACCCGCTTCATGCGCCCCGTCGCGTACCAAAACGCCCCAGCAGCGTTCCTCCCCACCGCACTCCGCGACGACAACCCAGCACACATCCCACAAACCATCGCCCCCGCAGGCGAATCACACAACTGGGGCACACGCTGGCGCTAATGGGACAGGCTCGCTGCAAAGCTGCCCCGAAGTCGAGAGAGATGTGCCCGGCGTGACATACACTTGCCGCATGAAGACTCAGCTCATCCGCAGCGGCGCGTTGCTCGCCGTAGCGACGGCCACGCTCCTGCTCGCCGCGTGCTCCTCCACCGCCGCGTCGGTGGCCGGGGCCTGGGGTGAGCCGGATACGCAGGGACGCCCCTCACTCACCTTCACCCCGAAGGATGGCGAAGCCGGCGGCGACTACGGCGGGAACGACGGCTGCAACGTGCTCGGTGGGAGCTACACCGAGAAGGACGGCACCATCGACCTCGGCGTGATGGTCTCCACCATGATGTTCTGCGAGGGCGTCGACACGTGGCTGTCGCAGGGGCACTCCGCGAAGCTCGACGGGAACTCGCTCGTGGTGTTCGATGAGTCGGGCAAGCAGATCGGATCGCTCCCCCGCGCTGCGAAGTAGGGCACGGCAGCAGGGCCGACAGGCAGACGCGCAAACAGGCAGGGCGCGGGATCAGTGATCCCGCGCCCTGCCTGTTTGTACTTCTGCGCGTCTGCCCGTGCGTGACGCTGCCGCGCCGGCCTAGTGCCAGAGCACCGCCAGCGCGACGTTGACGAGCGACAGGCCGGCGATGGCGCCGAGCACGCCGGCCGAGACGTTCTCCTTCTTGCGGTTCATGAGGATCACGACGATGAGCACGATGAGCACGAGCGTCTTCACACCGATCTTCATATTGTTCGGCGTGCCGCCGAGCATGTAGATCGAGGCGACGAGCAGCAGCCCCGTTGCGAACAGCAGCGTGGCGCCGTGAAGAATGCCGGGCGTGATGCGGGCGCGAGCCTCCTTCACCATGGACAGCTGCGCGAGCGTGCTGCCGAAGACCGCGCCGAAGCCGACGAGGTGCAGCACCACAAGGATTCCCTTGACAATTTCCATCTTGAATTCCGTTCTCCCCAGCACGGGGCTCGGTGTTTTCGGGTGTGCGCGGTCGCGGGTGCGCCCGCGCGAACGATTAGTGGAAGAAGTGGCGCTCGCCCGTGAAGTACATGGTCACGCCAGCGGCCTCAGCCGCGGCGATGACCTCGGCGTCGCGCACCGAGCCGCCGGGCTGGACGACCGCGGTGACGCCTGCGTCGAGCAGCACCTGCAGCCCGTCTGCGAACGGGAAGAACGCGTCAGAGGCGGCCACCGCGCCGGCAGCCCGCTCCCCCGCGCGCTCCACCGCGAGGCGGCAGGAGTCCACCCGGTTGACCTGGCCCATGCCGACACCGACAGAGGCGCCGCCAGCGGTGAGGATGATCCCGTTCGACTTCACCGCGCGACTCGCGCGCCACGCGAACTCGAGCTCGGCGAGCGTTGCCGCGTCCACCGGGGTGCCCGTTGCGAGGGTCCACTCGGCCGCTGGGGCGAAGCTCCGGTCGGCGTCCTGCAGCAGGAAGCCGCCCGACACCTGGCGCAGCTCGACGGGGTTCGGGGTGAAGTCCTCGGGGAGCACCAGGAGGCGGATGTTCTTCTTCTGGCTGAGGATCGCGAGCGCCTCCGGCTCGAAGCCGGGCGCGACGACCACCTCGGTGAAAATTCCGGCGACGGTCTCGGCCATCGCCTTCGTGACCGTACGGTTCGCCGCGATGACGCCGCCGAACGCCGAGACCGGGTCGCACGCGTGCGCGAGCTCGTGCGCCGCGGCGATCGGGTCGGCCGCACCCTCGGGCGCGACAGCGATCCCACAGGGGTTCGCGTGCTTGATGATGGCGACGGCGGGCCGCTCGTGATCGAACGCGGCGCGCAGCGCAGCGTCGGCGTCGACGTAGTTGTTGTACGACATCTCCTTGCCGTGCAGCTGCGACGCCTGCGCGATCCCCGCGCCCTCGTTCTCGGTGAAGAGCGCGGCGCGCTGGTGGCTGTTCTCGCCGTAGCGCAGCACCGCCTCGCGGAGCCCGAACACCTCGTAGCCGACGTAGCCGTCGGTCGCCTCGAAGATGCTGTCGATCTCGTCGCCCGCCGCGGGGAGCTCGGGAGCCGGGGCATCGCCCCACTCGAGGTCCTCCTGGTCGAGGAACCAGTTCGCCACGGCGGCGTCGTACTGCGCCGTGTGCACGAACGCCTCGGTGGCCAGCGAGCGTCGCAGCTCGAGCGTCGTGCCGCCAGCGGCCACCGCGGCGATCACCTCGTCGTAGCGGCCGGGCGAGACAACGATCGCCGCGTTCGCGTGGTTCTTCGCCGTGGCGCGCACCATCGCGGGGCCGCCGATGTCGACGTTCTCGATCACGTCAGCGGCCGGCTTGCCGGAGGCGACCGTCTCCTCGAACGGGTACAGGTTCACCACGACGAGCTCGAACGGCGCGTAGCCGAGCTGCTCGAGCTGCGCGCGGTGGTCCGCGAGGCGCAGATCGGCCAGCAGCCCCGAGTGCACCGCGGGGTGGAGGGTCTTCACGCGCCCATCGAGTGCCTCGGCGAAGCCGGTCACCTCGGCGACGTCGGTGACCGCGTGGCCGGCCTCGCGAATCGTCTCGGCGGTGGAGCCGGTCGACACGATCTCGACCCCCGCCTCGGCGAGCGCTGCGGCGAGATCGAGCAGCCGGGTCTTGTCGCTCACCGAGATGAGTGCCCGGCGCACCGGAATCTGGTCGCGGTGCTCGTACAGGCTGGGGTCGTGGCTCTGGACTGCCATCAGGCTCCTTGGTTGGGGGCGGTGCTAGGGGTGTGGTGCGAGGTGTGGAACTGGGAAGGATGCGAGACGCAGCGCCCGGAACTCAGCGTCCGGGACTCGGCCGCTCGACGGCGGCGGCGAGCGAGAGCGAGCCCTCGGCGATCTCGCGCACGGTGGCGACGAGCAGCGGGCGCTCCTCGCGCTTGATGCGTTCGTGCAGCTCGTCCTCGGTGTCGCCTTCGCGCACCGGAACCGAGATCTGGCGGAGCACCGGCCCGGTGTCGACGCCCTCGTCGATCACGTGCACGGTGACACCGGTTTCCGTCGCGCCGGCCGCGAGCGCGTCACGCACGGCGTGCGCACCGGGGAAGCTCGGCAGCAGCGCGGGATGGGTGTTGATGAGGTGCGGGGAGAACCAGCGCACGAAGCCGGCGGGAAGGATCCGCATGAGCCCGGCGGACACCACGAGCCCGGGGTTCGGGCCCGTGCCGACACCGTGCTCCTGGATCGCAGCGGCGAGGACCTGCCCCCACTCTTCGCGGTCGTCGTAGTCGCGCGGGCGGACGACGAACGTGGGGATCCCCGCAGCCGTCGCGTGCGCCAGGCCGGGCGCGTCGGTGTCGGAGCCGACGCAGACGATCTCGGCCGGGAACGCCGGATCTGCCGCGGCGTCGATGAGCGCTTTCAGGTTGCTCCCGCTACCGGAGATCAATACTGCGAGTTTCAGCACTCACCCAGTCTACCCGCCCGGCAGCGACTGGCGGTGCGTCAGCCGCGCAGCACCTCGTCCACCAGTTCCCAGGGTGTGTGCGCGGCGTAGTGCGTGTCCTCCTGATCAGCCCAGCGCTGCCAGTGCGGGGCGAAGGTCGCGCCATCGCGCTCGAGCGCGCGCAGGCGCCGCTCCTCCGCCGGCAGTTCCAGCCACACCGACCAGATCCGCGGCGCAGCTGGCGCCCGATCCAGCGGCGCTGGATCGGGGAGCGCGGGATCCACGCGGCGCACCCAGTCGGTGAGCGCGCGCAGGTTCTCGCTCGTGACAGCCCCACAGCCCTCAACGATGAGGGGCAGCGCGGGATCGATGCGCACCGTCTCCCCGAAGTGCCCGGCCGTCCAGTCGTAGCGCCGGTAGCTCCCCGTCTCGAGCGCGCTGGCCACGGCGGCGGAGCCTGCGTCGAGCCCATCCCAGCCCGGATACAGGTCCTCGACGCGCAGCACCTGTGCGTCGCGTCCCACACCCGCAAATCGACGGATCAGCAGATCCGCGAGCGAGGTTTTGCCCGATCCCGAGCGTCCATCGATCACAATCGCGTCTAGTGCGTCCATGCCCAAGCGCAAACTCCCCTATACAGCTGCCCAACCAGCGGCGGCGCCGCCTGGTGCCCGAGCACCGCGGTCTGCGCGCAGCCGCTCGGCGATCAGCATAGCGGCGGCAGTCAGCATTCCGAGTGTAACCGCGCCCGCGAGTCCCGCACCGTATGCCCCGGGGGCCTGATGACCGATGAGTTCGGCGACGAGCACGGGCAGCGTCTGCTCCCCCGGCCGCACCAGGAAGGAGGTCGCCCCGAACTCGCCGAGTGACGCGGCAAACGCGAAGCCGAGTGCGAGTCCGGCCGAGCGTCCGAGCAGGGGCAGGTCGATGGTGCCGAGCACGACGGACGGGCGGGCTCCGAGCGCCTGCGCGGCAAAGCGGAGGCCGGGGTCGATCCCGCGCAGCACCGGCACGAGCACGCGCACCACGAGCGGGAGCGCGACGAGCGCCTGCGCGATCGGGATGAGCGCGGCCGAGGTGCGCAGGTCGAGCCCGATCCCGAGCGGCCGGTGCATCGTGAGGAGGAGGCCGAAGCCGAGCGTCACCGCCGACACCCCGAGCGGGAGCATCACGAACGCGTCGAAGAAGTGCTGCCCGCGCTGCAGCATGGGCCGCTGCGGCCGCCGTGACAGCACAAGCGCGATGAGCACCCCGAGCACCATGGCGATGAGGGCCGCGATCAGGGCCGTGCGGCTCGAACGGCCGATTGCGGTGAGCACCGATCCCGCGACGGGGAAGCCGGGCGGCGGCTGCACGAGCGCCGCGTAGTTTGCGAGGCTCCACTGCCCGTCCGCGGTGCGCAGCGAGCGCAGCACGAGGGTGAGGATCGGCGCGGCGTGCAGCAGGGCGAGCGTCACCGCGACCACCGCGATGACCGGGAGGTCGCGCAGCTTCGGCCGGCGCTCGCCGCGCCGATTCCCTGGCAGCTCGGCCGCGAGTTCGACCGCGCGCTCCCCCGAGCGCCGGAGCCGCGCCGACACGGTGAGCACGATGCCGACGAGCAGGAACTGCGCGAGCGACAGCACTGCGGCGCTCCGCAGGTCGAGGAACTGCACCGTGAGGCGGTAGATCTCGGTCTCGACGTTCGCGAACTCCCGGCCGCCGAGGATCAGCACGATGCCGAACGACGTCGAGCAGAACAGGAACACGAGCGCGGCGGCCGAAGCGAGCGCCGGCGCGAGCGCGGGCACCGTGACCGTGCAGAACGCGCGCGCCCGCGTCGCGCCGAGCACGCGCGCGGCCTGCACGCCGCGCTCGTCGAGCCGCGCCCAGAACGAACCGACCGTGCGGGCCACGACGGTGACGTTGAAGAAGGCGAGCGCCGCGACGATCGAGGCGAGGCTGCGCTCCAGCCCCCAGCTCTCGAGCGGACCGCCGGGGCCGAGCAGGGCGGAGAACGCACCGCCGACCACCACCGTCGGCAGCACGAACGGCACCGTCATGAGGCCCTGCACAACGGTGCGGCCGGGAAATCTGAGCTTGTAGAGCACGAACGCTGCCGGCACGCCAAGCGCGATCGAGACGAGCGTCGCGAGGCTCGCCTGCGTGAGCGTCTGCCCGATCACGCGCCAGGTGCGCGCCTCGCCGAACACCTCGGACACGCCCCCGAGGTCGATGCGCCCGTCGGTGGTGAGGCCGGTGGTCACGAGCGCGAGCACCGGCCACAGGAAGAAGAGCGTGAGGAAGGCGAGCGGCACCGCCACGGCGAGACCCCAGGCGGCGATGCTGCCGAGACTCCCGGCTGCGATGCTGCGGCGACCCCCGGCTGCAGTGCCGCCGAGCCAGCTCACCCGATGCTCCGCCCCGCCTCGGCGTGCCGGCCCGCGCACGCTAGAGCCCGATCTGCTCGCTCAGCGTCTTCAGCCAGCCCTCGCGGCCACGCTCGATCTCGGCGCTCGGCAGGTCGTGCAACTGCTCCTCGCTCGGGATCGGGGCGAACTCCGCCCAGGACGCGGGCAGGCTCACCTCGGTGTCGATCGGGTACATGTACATGCTGTCCGGGATCGTCGCCTGGAATTCGCCCGAGGCGAGGTAGTCGAGCACCGCGCGCGCACCCGCGGGGTTCGCCGCCCCGGCGAGCACGCCGGCGTACTCGACCTGGTTCGAGCAGGTGTCGAGCAGGGCCTTCGTCGTGGTGGCCGAGCCGTCCTCGGTCATGGTGAACGCCGGCGACGAGCCGTACGACACCACGATCGGCTTCGTGCCCTCGCCGCCGCCCTGCGTGAACTGGCCGTTGTATGCGTCGCTCCAGCCCTGCTCAACGCGGGCGCCGTTATCGACGAGGCGCTGCCAGTAGTCGGCGAAGCCGTCCTCACCGAACTTCGCGACCGTGCCGACGAGGAACGACGCGCCCGTCGACGAGGCCGTCGGATCGAGGAGCACGGTCTGGTCGCGGTACGCGGGCTTCGCGAGGTCCTCGTAACTCTTCGGCTCCGCGAGCTCGCGCTCCGCAAACCAGGCCGGATCGATGTTGACGCACGTCGCGCCCTGATCGATGGGGGTCAGCGCGAAGTCGGCGTCGCCGGTCACCGCGCCCCCGTCCGCGCCGATCGCGAGGGACGTGAACGCCTCGGAGACGCCGGCAGGCCGGTACGGCTCCACCACGTCGTTCGTCACGAGGCGCGACGCGAAGATCGTGTCGACCCCGAAGAACGCGTCGGCGATCGGCGCGCCCTTCGTGAGCACGAGCTTGTTCGTGAGTTCACCGCCATCACCCGCGGAGACCACCGAGACGTCGTAGCCGGTCGCCTCGCTCGCCGCCGCTGCGAACTCGTCGTTCGGGAACGAGGAGTGGACCGCGAGCGTGACGGCCCGCGATTCGGCGCCGCCGGAGGCCCCGGCGTCAGAGGTACCGGCGTCAGCGTCCGTGGCTGCGGGGGCGCAGCCGGCCAGGCCCAGGCCGAGCAGGGCGGTGAGACCGACGAGACCGGCGCGCGCGCCGATCCGGGTCGAGGTCCGAGAGTGTGCAGGCGTCATCGAAGAGTTCCTTCCTCCGCTGGTATGAACCAGATCAGGTTGAACGGTCGGAGCTCGCGTGCTCCCTCTCAGCCCCGCGCGTCGGGACTCCCGTGGATTGCGCCTCTACCCTAGCGCCCGGGACCCCGCAGACGCCAGCCGGGGCGCCGCCCAGTCTCCTGCGGGGCGACCTCGCCGGTCGCGTTCTCGTCCCACGCGTAGGCGGCGAGCGCGGCCTCCTCGGCGGCGGCGTCGGGGGCTTCCGGGTCTGAGGGGACTTCGGAGGCTTCCGGGGCGGCGGGCGCATCACGGTCCGGGGAATCCCGATCGGGCACCGACTCCTGGTCGTAGAGCTCACCGATCGGCGCCGGCTCGGCGGGCTCGGGCTCGGTGGGCTCCGGCGCCACCGGCTCCGGCTCCGGCTCCGGCAGCTCGGGATCCAGCAGCTCCGGATCCAGCAGCTCCGGATCCAGCAGCTCCGGATCCAGCAGCTCGCCGTCCGCGTCCCGGTCCGTCGGCAGCGGCAGCTCGGTCACCTCGGCGAGCGGCTCGAGCTGCTCGAGCGGCTCGAGCGGCCGGGTCTCCTGATCGTCGGGTGCGCCGAACTCTGCATCACGCTCCCCCGCCAGCCAGCCAGCTCCCTCGGCCGCAGCGCGGTCTGCGCGGTCCGTGTGGTCAGCGCGGTCCGTGTCACCCGCACGGCCAGCGCGGTCCGCGCCCCAGGCCACGGGAATGCTCTCGGCGAGCCCCTCGGGGATCAGCTCGCGCACGCGCGCCGCGTCGATCCGGGCCGCCGCGGTGCCGAGTAGCAGACCGGCGCCGAGCTCCGCCGCGGCGAGGCCGCCCGCGAGCCAGGGCGCCGGGCCGGCCTCAGCGAGCCGATCCGGGCCGATCGCGCCGGTCGCGAGCGCCGCAAGCCCGGCAACCACGAGCCCCGCGAGCACCGCGGCGACGGCGGCCGTCGACAGCGCGACCAGCCACGACGCGCGGCGCGCCTCCGCTCGCCGCCCGAGCAGCACCGCGATCCCGATCCCCGCGAGCACGACGAGGGCGGGCGCGAGCGCGCCGAGCGCGCCCCACCCCTGCGGGATCGCGCCGAACAGCGGCAGCGCGGGCAGCGGCCCGAGCAGCGTCTCGAAGGGGGTGACCGACGTGCCGGAGCCCACCGCGAAGCCGGCACCGGTGAGCCAGGAGAGCCCCCACAGCAGTGCGACGGGCAGCAGCGCGAGCTGCACCCCGAACAGCAGCAGCGAGCCGAGCGGGTCCAGCTGCAGGTGCTGCGTGAGCGCCGTGATCTCGCCGTACCCGGCGAACAGGGCACCGGCGAGCGCGACGCCGCTCAGCCCGACGAGCCCGGCGAGGGCGCCGACCGTGAGGCGCAGTGCATCGGCCGCGCGCGCCGGGAGCGCCGCAACGCCGGGGGCGCCGAGCTGTTCGAGGCCGCGCTGCAGCGCGCGCACCGTGCTCCGCCACCAGGGGTGCTCGTCGCGGGCGGCGCGCACGAGGTAGCCGAGGCCGGCCGGCACGCCGTAGACGAGCCCGGCGACGAGGCCGACGAGCGCCGGCGGCCACACGAGCAGCTGCGCGATGAACACGGCGACGACGCACGCGGCTGCACAGTAGCCCAGGGCGCCGCCGAGCACCCCGGCACCGCCGACGCCGCCGCGCGCCCCGAGCCGCCACCCGGCGCGCGCCGCGAGAAGCACAGTGAGGAGCGTCAGCCCGAGCGGCGCGAGGCTCACCACCACGGTGAGCGCCTCAGCGGGCAGGCCAAAGCCGAGCGCCAGCTCCGGCGTGAGCGTGACGCTCAGCGGCGCGAGGTTCCCGAGCGCCCACACGGCCGCCCCGCCGGCGAACACGGCGCTCGGCTCGGCGGCGAGCTCGAAGGTGACGGCCCACAGCACGAGCGCTGGCACCACCGCGATGGTCAGGCCGAGCGCCGCGGCAGCCGCCGCCTCGATCGCCGCGATCACCGCTGTCACCATGGATCTCATTGGCGAAAGCTTACTCTGCTCGGCTCCGCGTCCCCGGCTCCGCGCCGTGGATGAGCGCGAGGATCTCGTCGCTCAGCGCCCGGAACTCGGGCGTCCGCTCGGACGCCAGCGTGCGCGGGCGCGGGATCGGCACGTCGACGATGCGCTGCACGCGGCCGGGCCGCGGGCTCATCACCACGACGCGGTCGCTCGTCACGACCGCCTCGTCGATGTCGTGCGTGACGAGCAGCACCGTGAGCTTGTGCTGTTCCCAGACCTCGAGCAGCAGCTCCTGCATGGTGCGGCGGGTGAGCGCGTCGAGCGCGCCGAACGGCTCGTCCATGAGCAGAATGTCCGGCCCGTAGCTCAGCGAGCGCGCGAGCGCCGCGCGCTGCTGCATCCCGCCGGAGAGCTGCGCCGGGTGCGCCCCCTCGAAGCCCGCGAGGCCGACGAGGCCGAGGAACTCGCGCGCGCGTGCCGAACGGGCGGCGCGGGAGAGCCCCGGCTCACCGCGCAGCGCGAACTCCACGTTCTCCTGCACCGTGAGCCACGGCATGAGCGTGGCCTGCTGGAACACGACCCCGCGATCGCGCCCCGGGCCGGTGATCGGCACGCCTGCGGCCTCGATCGTGCCCGAGCTCGGGTCCTCGAGCCCGGCGATGAGCGAGAGCAGCGTCGACTTGCCGCAGCCGGACGCGCCGACGATCGACACGAACTCGTTGTCGGCGACGGTGAGGTCGACGCCGTCGAGCGCGGTGACCGCGCCGAAGTGCTTCGTGAGGCCGGCCACACGGATGCGCGGCTCCTGCGGTGCGGCGCTCATGCGCGGCTGCTGCGGTGCGGCGCTCATGCGCGACCCTCCTGGTAGGCGAACATGCGGCGCCCGGCGGCGCGCATCAGCTGGTCGAGGATCAGGCCGAGCACGCCGAGCACGAACACGTAGCCGATGATGAGCTCGGTCTCGAAGAATCGCTGCGCGACCGTGATGCGGAAGCCCATGCCGCTCGAGGCGGCGACGAGCTCGGCGACCACGAGCCAGGTCCACGCCCAGCCGAGCGTGATGCGGAGCGCGTCCCAGATGCGCGGCATCGCGGACGGGACCACGATCCGGGTAAGCAGCTGCGCCCAACTGAGCCCCAGTGTCTCCCCCAAGCTGACGAGGGTCTTCGGGGTGCGCCGCACGGCGTCGGCGACCATCAGCACCTGCTGGAAGAAGGTGCCCATCCAGATGATGAGAAACTTCTGGCCCTCGTCAATGCCGGCCCACACGATCGTGAGCGGAACGAATGCCACCACCGGCATATACCGGATGAAGTCCATGAGCGGCTCGAGCGCCGCCTCGACGCGGGCGTTCACCCCCATCAGGGTGCCGATGGGCACGGCCATCACGGTCGCGAGCGTGAACCCGACGAGGATGCGGAAGGCGCTCACCCCGATGTCGGCCCACAGCTCGCCGCTCGCCGCCTGCTCGGCGAGCGCGCCGAGCACCGCGCCGGGCCCAGGCAGGAACATCGGGTCGACGAGACCGAGCGCGCTCACCAGCCACCACACGGCGATGAGCGCGACGAACGTCGCCACGGCGGTCGCGAGGTACGCGGGCCGCGCGAGGCGCGCCCCGATGCGCAGCCTCCGCCGCTGGCGGCGCTGCATCGATCCGGATCCGGTGCTCACGCGACGCGCTACTCGCCGAGGAACTCTGCGCGGATCGCGCTCTTCGCATCGACGGGTGTCCCCAGCAGCCCGATGCGCTCGGCGACGGTCACGAGCGCGGGAAGCGTCTCGGCGACGTAGCTGCCCGTGAGCAGCTCGCGGTTCTCGGCGAGCGAGTAGTAGTGCACACCGTCGAAGGCGGTCTCCAGCTCGCTCACGTCGGAGCCGACGCCCGCCGCGATGATCGCGCGCGCCTCGTCCGTGTGCTCCGCGGTGTAGCTCACCGCGTCGTCCCACGACGCGAGCACCTCGCGCACCTCGTCCGGGCGCGCGTCGAGCACCTCGTTGCGCACCACGAGCACGTCGGTAATGAGCCCGGGGAATTCACCCGCCGTCGCGACCGCGGAGATCCCCTGCTCAGCGCCGAGCGCCTCGCTGACGTACGGCTCGTAGGTGACGCCGGCGTCCACGCGGCCCGCGAGCAGCATGGGCGCCACCTTGTCGGCCGACGCCTCCACAACGGTCACATCGTCAAAGCTGAGGCCGGCCTCGTCGAGCGCCTCGGCGAGGAGGATCTCGCTCGTCGCGCCGCGCTCGAACGCCACCTTCTTCCCCGCGAGGTCGGTGACCTCGGCGACCCCATCGCCCGCGAGGATCGCGTCGGCCTCGGTGGCCGAGTCGAGCATCAGCACGATCGAGACGTCGAGGCCCTGCTCGATGAACTGGAGCGCGGCCTGCGCGCCGACGTTCGCCATGTCGAGGCGCTGCGCCGCGAGCGCGGCATTCACGTCGGCGTCGGCGTTGAAGCTCGAGAGCGCGACGTCCACCCCGCGCTCGTCGAAGAACCCCTGGTCCTCAGCGACGTACCACTGGCCGTAGCCGAGCCACGGCTGCGTGCCCATGCGAATCGTCTCGCCGGCGGCGGCATCGGAGCCGGCCGTGCCTGAGCCTGCCGGCTGGGCGGCGCACCCGGCGAGCCCGAGAGCGAGGGCGGCGGTTGCGGTCGCGGACAGGGCGATCGAACGGAGGAGGCGACTGGTCACGGCGGTCCTTTCACGGCGGTGCCGACGCGGTTCCCCGTCGGCGCAACCCCCCTATTCTACGCGAGGCGGCACGTCGCCCCCGACCGAGCGCAGTAGCGCGACCGCGTGCGTGCGACTCTCGGCGCCGAGCTTCACGAGGATGCTCGACACGTGCGTCTTCACCGTCGGCAGCGAGATGCCGAGCGCGGCACCGATGCGCGCGTTCGACCATCCCTCGGCGACGCAGGCGAGCACCTGGCGCTCCCGCTCCGTCAACGCGTCGAGCAGTGCGCTCCCGGGGCGCTCGGTGCCCGCGGATCCGGGGTCGTCAGCGGCCGGCGCGCTGCCAGCAAGTGCGGCGAGTGCTCGGCGCGTGACGCGGGGATCCAGCACCCCCTCCCCCGCGGCGATGCGGCGCACCGACTCGGCGAGCGGCACGGCCTCGACCGTCTTCAGGAGGAACCCGGCGGCTCCGGCGCGGATCGCGTCGAACACCAGCTCGTCCTCGTCGAAGCTCGTGAGCGCCAGCACCGAAGCCGTGCCGTCCGCAACGATCTCCCTGGTCGCCGTGATCCCGTCGGTGCCCGGCATCCGGAGGTCCATGAGCACGACGTCGGGGCGGAGCGCACGCGCGTTGCTGATCGCGACGGCCCCGTCGGCCGCCTCTCCCACCACGTCGATGCCTTGCCGCTCGAGGATCATGCGCAGGCCCTCGCGGATCATCGCGTGGTCGTCGGCGATGAGCACGCGCGGGGCGGCGGCGTCACCTGTCGTCATCGGCGTTCCCTTCCTCAGCCAGCGGTGGCCGGGCGCTCGGGGGCCCGGCGGTCGGCAGCCAGGCGATCACTTCCCAGCCAGATGCGCCGGGTCCGGCGGAAAACTCGCCGCCGCACGCGCGCACACGCTCGTCGAGCATGCGGAGGCCCATGCGGCTGCCGCGCAGCTCAGGGTGGGCGAGCGGGGCTCCGCCGCGGGTCACGACCTCCACCCGCACGCCAGGCTGCCGCTCCGGGCCGGTCGCGGCGTCCACGCGCACGCCGACCGTGCCGCCGGCGGAGTGCCGCGCGGCGTTCGCGAGCGTCTCGCGCACCACCTGCCCCAGTACGAGCTCGGCCGCTGGCGCCAACGCGCCAGCGCCCGAATCGCTCATCGTCACTTGCAGGCCGGATCGCTCCGCCTCGGCACAGAGCCCCGGCAGCGACGCGCGCCCGAGCGCACCCCGGACGGCCCGGGCGGCATCGTTGCGCTGAGCAGCGCCGGCGGCCCGGTCGGCATCGCTGCGCAGCACCCCGATCAGGTCGCGGAGCGCCGCGTGCGCGGCGAGGCTCGAGTCGCGCACGGCGCGGAGCGCGGCACGATCGGCGTCCGGGGTCCCCGGCACGGCAGCCCCGCCAGCGCTCAGCGCCGCCTCACTGCGAATCGCCACGGCCGCGATGTGCCCGGCCACCACGTCGTGCAGCTCGCGCGCAACACGGTCGCGCTCGGCGCGCACCGCGCGATCCCTGTCGAGCTCCGCGAGCCGCCCAAGATCCGCCGCGCGCTCCCGGTACAGCTCGACGAGCTCCGCGGACTGCGCCACCGAGTTCGCGTACCAGTACGTCATCCCGAGGAGCGCGCCCAGCTGCAGGCCGACGAGCACCGTGGCTCTCGGGTCGCCGGTGAGAATCAGCGCCGCGCCCGCGCCCGCGACCGCCGCGGCGACGATCCCGCGCAGCACCCGTCGCCGCTGCGGCGCGCCGAGCGACACGATCCCGGTGTGCAGCAGTTCCAGCACCACGAGCATCGGCACGAGACCGCCGACCGTGGCCAGGTCGACCGCCGCGATCAGGATCGCGATGCCACACCCCCACCAGGGTGCGCGCCCCTTCAGCAGCACCACGCCGGCGGCGGGCACCGCGGTGGCGAGCGTCCACCACCGGGACGGCGGCTCCGGCAGCACCGAGAGATCAGCCCACAGCCCGCCCAGCCCGATCGCGGCGAGCGCGACCGCGATCGCCACGTAGACCAGCGCGACTCGCCAGGGCGCGAACGGTGGCCGCTGCTCGCTTCCGCTCGTGCCGGCTGTGCCCTCGCCGGTTCCCTCACCCGTGCCCTCCACCGTCATGCCTCCATCCAAGCAGTTCGCTGGGCGGCGCGCCTCAGGCCAAAGGATGAGAGCCGCTCATCCCTCACGCCGATGCGCGCACGCGTCGCGGGGAGCACGCTCGACACATGGACATTCTGGACACCGTTCCCCTCCCCGGCGCCCTCGCCGTGCTCGCCCTCGTCGACGGGCTCAGCGTCGGCACCCTCCTCATCCCGCTCTTCTTCCTGGTCGCCCCCGGCCGCCTCCGCGCCAGCCGCATCCTCACCTACCTCGGCACCATCACCGCGTTCTACCTCGCGGTCGGGGTGCTCTTCATGCTCGGACTCGTGAACATCATCGACGCGGCGAGCGGCTTCCTCGCGAGCCGCCCGGGCCAGTGGCTCGTGCTGTTCGTCGGCGGCGGGCTTTTCGCCGCCGGCCTGCTCGTGTGGGCGGCCGACTCCCGCCGCGCGCGGCTCGCGAAGGCCGGCACCCCGCTGCCCGAGGGCGGCAGGATCCTGCGCTGGCGCGCGCGGGTGCTCGACGATCGCGCGGGCGGCGGCGCCGTGATGGCGGTCGCGATCGCCGCGGGCGTCATCGAGCTCGCCGGCATGCTGCCGTACCTCGTCGGGATGACCATGCTCGCGGACGCGCCGCTCACCATGCCGGTGCGCATCGGGTACCTCGCCGGGTACTGCCTGATGATGATCCTGCCAGCGCTCGTGCTCCTCGCCGCGCGAGTGATCGCGGCGCCGCTCGTCGCTGGCCCGCTCGAGCGCCTCACCGCGTGGTTTCAGCGCACCGGTTCGGAGACCACGTCGTGGGTGCTGTGCATTCTCGGGGTCCTGATCGCGCGCGGGGCCGCGCAGAGCCTCAACCTCGGGCTGCCGTTCCTCGGATGAGGCGGGGTGGGCTCGTGGGGGCCCAGCCGAGCGTGGCCGCCGCCCGCTACGCCCAGGCCGCTGCGACCGCGCGGTGCGCCGCGAAGAGCGGCACCGTCGTCCCTTCCGGCGCGCGACCGAAACCGCACTCCGTTGCGACCCCGAAGTCGCGGGCGACGTGCTCCCTCGCGGCAGCGATCCGGCGCTCCGCCCCCTCGGCACCGTCCTCGCGGTGCACGAGCCCGAGGTACAGCTCGGTCTCGGCGGCGAGCGCGAGCTCAGCGAGCGGCGCGAAGTAGGCGGCGTCGTCGCGCTCGATCGGCACGGGAAGGTGCAGCCAGCTGAGATCCCGCGCCGTCTGCTCACGCACCAGGTTCGCGAAGCGCACGAGATTGGCTGCGTCGCCCGGCTCGACGAAGTGCTGCTCGGCGACGTCGCCGTAGCAGAGGTGCACGCCAACCTCGACGTCGGCGGGGACCCGGTCGATCTGGCGGGCGAGGCGCGAGGACGTCTCCTGCCACACGTCGCCGAACCACTCGTGCGGAATGCCGCGGGTGCTCACGCCCTCCAGGATCGCGAATTCGAGCGCCGCGTCCCACTGGATCGCGAGGCGCTCGTGCGGGATCGCGGCGAGGATCTCGGCGAGCTCCGCGGCGAGGGCCGCCTCGTAGACGGGCTCGAACTCGGCGCGGTTGGCGGGGTGCACGAAGCTGCCCACCACGCCGAGCGGGGTCGGCAGCGACACCTGGAATCGGGTCGATTCGGGGATCACGCCCTCCGCCTGCAGCCGCGAGAACACGGCGTAGGAGGCGAGCGCCGCCTCCGCGTAGCCGAGCGGGGCGAGCTCCAGTTCGGCGGCACGCACCCCCTCGGCGAGCTGCACGGGGCGCGCGTCGAGCGTGCGGAGCAGGATCGGGGTGTCCCCCACCCGCTCGATCCCCGGGGTCTGGCCCAGCCGGTCCGCCTGGAACACGATCCAGTGGAAGCGCTCCCCCACCTCGCCGTCGGGGATCCGCTTCAGGTGGCCACCCAGCTCGGCGGCCGCCGTGCGCATCGTGGTCTCGGCGTCATCGAAGTTGATGCTGCCAACGAGGTGTGCTCCCTGCGGCTGAGTCATGGCGTGTGCGCTCCTTGAACGTCCAGTTGTCCGGTGGCCACCGCGTCTCGGAGCCTCACTCAGTATCGCGCACCACCTCGCAGGGCCGCGGCTGGATTGCGTCGCGTGACACCCGCCCGCACACACGAATCGGGGTCACTCAGGCAGGGTGTTGTGTGCCGCGGTGACGCGACACCTTGCCTGAGTGACCCCGATTCGAGGAGCCCCGGGAGCCCCGGGAGCGCCGGGAGCGCCGGGAGCCCCAGGAGCCAGGGGGCTCGGGAGCCAGGGGGCTCGGGAGCCAGGGGCCCCGGGCTACAGCGCGGCGAACGCCTCGCGCAGCAGCTCGGCGGTCTCGGTGGGCGTCTTGCCCACCTTCACGCCAGCGGCCTCGAGGGCCTCCTTCTTCGCCTGAGCGGTGCCGGCCGAGCCGGAGACGATCGCGCCGGCGTGGCCCATCGTCTTCCCCTCGGGCGCGGTGAAGCCCGCGACGTAGCCGACGACCGGCTTCGTCACGTTCGCCTTGATGAACTCGGCCGCGCGCTCCTCAGCGTCGCCACCGATCTCACCGATCATGACGATGGCCTTCGTCTCGGGATCGTTCTCGAACGCCTCGAGCGCATCGATGTGCGTCGTGCCGATGACGGGGTCGCCGCCGATCCCGATCGCGGTCGAGAACCCGAGATCGCGCAGCTCGTACATCATCTGGTAGGTGAGCGTGCCCGACTTCGACACGAGGCCGATCGGGCCCTTGCCGGTGATCGTGGCGGGAGTGATGCCAGCGAGCGCCTCGCCCGGCGTGATGATGCCGGGGCAGTTCGGACCGATGATGCGGGTCTTGCCGCCCGTCGCCTTCGCGTGCGCCCAGAGCTCGGCAGAGTCCTTGACGGGCACGCCCTCGGTGATGATGACGAGCAGGCCAATGCCGGCGTCAATCGCCTCGATCGCCGCGTCCTTCGTGAAGGCCGGGGGCACGAACGCGACCGACACGTCTGCGCCGGTCGCGGCCATCGCCTCGGCGACCGTCGCGAAGACGGGCAGCTCGACCGTTGCGCCAGCCGCGTCGACGTGCGACACCGTGGTGCCGGCCTTGCGCGCGTTCACGCCACCGACGACCTGAGTGCCGGCCGCGAGCATGCGCGCCGTGTGCTTCGTGCCCTCGCCGCCCGTGATGCCCTGGACGATGACCTTGGAATCCTTGTTCAGGAAGATCGACATTCTGTTGCTTCTTTCCGTGAGTCTCGGCGTCGGGTTATCGAGCGTTGGCGAGTTCGGCCGCCTTGTCGGCGCCCTCGTCCATCGTCGCGGCCTGGGTGACGAGCGGGTGCGCCGCCTCGTTCAGGATCCGGCGCCCCTCCTCGACGTTGTTGCCGTCGAGGCGCACCACGAGCGGCTTGTTCGCCGCGTCGCCGAGCTTCGCGAGCGCACCAACGATGCCGTTGGCCACCGCGTCGCAGGCCGTGATGCCGCCGAACACGTTCACGAACACGGACTTGACCTGCGGATCCCCGAGGATCACGTCGAGGCCGGCCGCCATGACCTCGGCGGAAGCGCCGCCACCGATGTCGAGGAAGTTCGCGGGCTTCACGCCGCCGTGGTTCTCGCCGGCGTATGCGACGACGTCGAGCGTCGACATCACGAGCCCAGCGCCGTTGCCGATCACGCCGACCTCGCCGTCGAGCTTCACGTAGTTGAGATCCTGCGCCTTGGCCTTCGCCTCGAGCGGATCCTCGGCGCCCTTGTCGGCGAGCGCATCGTGCTTCGGCTGACGGAACTCAGCGTTCTCGTCCAGCGAGACCTTCCCGTCGAGCGCGATGATGTCACCGGCGCCCGTGAGCACGAGCGGGTTGACCTCGACGAGCGTCGCGTCCTCGCCGACGTACACCTGGTATAGCTTCTCGAAGACCGCCGCGACCTTCGCGACGAGCTCCTCGGGGAACTTCGCGGCACGCGCGATCTCCTCGGCCTTCGCCGCGTCAATGCCCGTCAGCGGGTTGACCTCGATGCGCGCGAGCGCCTCGGGCTTCTCCACAGCGAGCACCTCGATCTCCATGCCGCCCTCAACGGAGCAGAGGGAGAGGTAGGAGCGGTTCGCGCGGTCGAGCAGCACGGAGAAGTAGAACTCCTGCGCAATGTCGGCGCCAGCGGCGACCATCACGCGCTTGACCACGTGGCCCTTGATGTCCAGCCCGAGGATTGCCTCGGCAGCTGCGTACGCCTCATCGGCGTTCTTGGCGACCTTCACGCCGCCGGCCTTCCCACGGCCGCCCACCTTCACCTGAGCCTTGACGACAACAACGCCGCCAATCTTCTCAGCGGCGGCGCGCGCCTCTTCCGGGGTGTCGGCAACGATGCCGGCAAGCACCGGCACTCCGTATTCCTCGAAGATGTCTCGTGCCTGGTACTCGTACAGATCCACGTACTGTCCTTTGGTTGGTGTCTAGGGACGCGAGGCAGAAAATGTCTCGATGTCGAGATAAGTCGACCAGGCCCGAGTCTAGCACTGCGACAGGCCAGAACCCTCCGCCGCCACCCAGTTAGCGCTCGCCCCGCCTGCGGCCCACCTTCGCCCGGTACAGCTCGGCGTCGGCGCGCTCAATCGCCGCGTCGAGGTCCTCGGTTGCGCCTGCCGTCACCACGCCGTGCGACCAACCATGTCCCGCGTTCTGCCGCAGCTTCTCAAGCAGCGCGGTCGCGTCACCGGCGCTCGCGCGGAGCACGAGCACGAACTCGTCACCCCCGAGCCGCGCGACGATCCCGCCGCGGCGGCCCGAGATTCCGCGCATGCCAACGGCCTGGATCCAGCGCTCCGCGTTCTCGCGCAGGGCGTCGTCGCCCGCGACATGCCCGCCAACCTCGTTGACCAGGCGGAAGTCGTCAAAGTCGATCAGCACCACAGCGGTCGGCTCGCCGGCCTGCCTCGCGCGCTGGCGGAGCTCCGCCGCCGCCTGGAGCAGCCCGCGGCGATTCAGCGCACCGGTGAGCGGGTCGGTGAACGCCTGCACGTGCCCCTGCCGCCGCACCGCGCGCGCCCCCTCGAAGCAGAACAGCGCGATGAACACGGAGTACGCAACCATGATCGTCGGCGAGCCGAGCCCGTTCCCAAAGTCAGCGTTCCAGACGAGCGACGAGCCGACGCGCAGGATGCTCAGGCCCATGAAGAAGCGCGCGACCACGCCCGAGTAGAACCAGCCGACGTAGAGCGCGATGACGGGCAGCTCGAGCAGCGCGTTGAGTTCCGTGTGCGGATGAGCGATAGCGATCAGGAAGAGCGTCGACCAGACTTCCATGAGCGCGACCATGCAGATGCCCGCCCACCGCGGGTAGCGGTGGCCACAGGCGAGCGGCACGATCCCGGCGACGAGGTACACCGCGAGCCAAGTAAGCACCGAGCTCCGGTTCAACCCGGGGTGCGGGAAGATCAGGTCGGAGAGGAACACCAGCGCGAGCAGCAGCGGGACGAGCGCGCTCACGATGGAGAACGGGGTCTGCCAGCGCACGAAACGCTCCCAGAGCGCCTGCGCGGCGAGGCGCACGCGCTCGACCCGGGCGGCCGCACCGGCGCTCGACGTCGGGGACTTCGCTGCGTCGCTCATGTGGGATCCCCGCCCTCCGGCTGCGGCGCGGCTGGCTGAGCCTCGGCACTCTGCTGTTCGGCACTCTGCTGTTCGGCACTCTGCTGTTCGGCACGCCGCGCCTCGGCGGCCCACGCCGCGTCGCGCGCGCGACGCACACGCTTCCACGCGAAGAGTTGCGCGTCGGCCCGCGCCAGCAGTTCGTCTGCGCTCTCGCCGGGCAGCGCCTGCGCGATGCCCCACGACCAGGGGTGCTCCGACACCGCGCGCAGCCGGTCGACGATCGCCTGCGCCTCGCGGGAGGTCGCGCGGGGCAGGATGAGCGCGAACTCGTCGCCGCCGAGCCGGGTCACCGAGTCACCTGAGCGGACCTCGTCGTTCCAGGCCGTCACGGTTCGACTGAGCACAAGGTCCCCTGCCGCGTGCCCTCGCGTGTCATTCAGCTCCTTGAAGTGATCGAAATCGACCACCACGAGGGAGAGCGGCGCGCGCGAGAAGGATCGGCGTCGCAGCTCGTACGCGAGACGCTCACCGAAACCGCTGCGGTTGCGCGCCCCGGTCAGCGGGTCGGTCGACGCGATGCGCACCTGCCGGCGCCAGAGGTAGGTGCCGGAGGCGTAGCAGAAGAGCATCACGAGAAGCGCATGCACCGCGACGGGCACGCCGATCGCCCCGTCCGGCGCGAAGAGCGGGTTTCCCGCCATCACCACGCTGAACACGAGCACGCTGAGCGCGATGAGCAGCATCGCGAGGCGCGGGCGCACGAACCAGCCGAGGTAGAACGCGACGACCGGGAGCTGCTGCGCCGAGGCGATCACCGACGCCGAGTCGTCAGCGAGCCCCAGGAAGTAGGCCTGCGCGAGGAGGAAGAGCAGCACCGCTGCGGTGCCCACCCAGCGCGGCATGCGGCGCCCGCGCACGAGCGTGATGAGTGCCCCGGTCAGGCAAAGCACGAGCAGTAGCCACACGAACCAGCGATTGTCCATCGTTGGGTGGAAGACGAGGTCGACGACGAGCGTCAGGCTCAGGATCAGCGCCGCGAACATCAGGTATGCGGAGTGGGCGTCCTGACGCCTCAGAAATGGTCGCAGATCGGCCATTCCTCCTCCCCTCGCGCACGCCAAATTGCGCAAGTCGCGCATTTCCCCACAGGTAGCGTACACACATTGCCTTGGTTTCCCCAGAGTTTTCTCTGTGTTCGCTGTTTCTCACGCGCTGCGGCTCCTGTGCCCGGCTGCTTCAGTGCCCCGCGTCTCCAGTGCCTCGATCCCCCCGCGCCCCGCTACCCCGGCGCCCCGCTACTCGAGCTTGGAGATGGGGGCGAGCTTCACGAGCAGCTTGCGCTCCCCCACGGAATCGAACACGACGTGCGCGATCCGCTTCGTTCCAGCCCCGGTCACCCCGGTCACGCGGCCCTCACCGTAGTCGTCGTGGCGGATCCGATCCCCGGTCGCGAGTTCCAGGTCGCCGTTGTCGCGCGCGCTCGCGCCGATCGTGTTCGGGAAGCCGCCGCCCGCGGCCTGCGCGGCCTTCGCCGCGCGCTTCCGCTCACGCCACTGCTCAAGCGCCGACTGCATGTTGCCGCTCGCCGGCTCGGACACCGCAGCCGCCCCCGACCCGCCGCGGCCGCCGGAACCCGCCCCGAACGACACCGCGGACTCGCTATTTCGGCTCGACCACGAGCGCGAGCCGCTCGCGCCCGGCCGCGACGGCGCGTTCAGCGCACGCGATGCGGTGCCGCCTCGGCTCGTCACCTCGCCGGGCGACTGCCGCCAGTCGATGAGCCCCTCTGGAATCTCCTGCAGGAAGCGGGACGGCATCGCGACGGAAACGTCGCCGAAGGTGGCGCGCGTCGACGCGAGAGTGAGGAAGAGGCGTTCGCGCGCGCGGGTGATGCCGACGTACATGAGGCGGCGCTCCTCGTTCACCCCGCCGACCTCGTCGACGGACATCTGGTGCGGGATCAGCCCCTCCTCGACGCCGGTGAGGAACACCGCGCGGTACTCCAGCCCCTTCGCCGTGTGCATGGTCATGAGCGAGACCGTGCCACTCGTGTCGTCGAGATCGTCTGCGGCGGCGACGAGACTCACCTCCGTGAGAAACGCCAGCAGGCCGGCGCCCGGCTGCTTGACGTCGAACTCGCGCGCCACCGCGACCAGCTCCTCAAGGTTCTCCGCACGCGCGTCGTCCTGCGGGTCGCGGCGCGCGCGGAGCTTTTCGACCATCTCGGTCTCGTCGAGGATGAGCTTCAGCAGATCGCCCACCGGAGCTGGAGCTTTCTCCTCCGCGTCCGCGTCCGGCGCCGCCGCAACGTCGGTCGCCCCGCCTCCGGCGGCCATCCGCGACGCGCGCGTGAGCAGTTCGGCGAGCTGCCGCACCGTGCCGCGCAGCTTCGGCCCGATCTGCGGGACCTCGTCGACGCGAAGCATGGCCTCGTGCAGCGAGACTCCCTGCGCCTCCTGGAAGTTGGCGAGGTGCGCCTCGGCCATCGGCCCGATACCGCGCTTCGGCGCCCCGAGCAGGCGCGACCAGGCGATCGGATCGTACGGGTTCGCGATGCTCGTCAGGTACGCCATGGCGTCCTTCACCTCGGCGCGCTCATAGAACTTCGTTCCGCCGAGCACCCGGTACGGGATCGCCGAGCGGATCAGGAGTTCCTCGAGCGCACGGGTCTGCGAGTTCGTGCGGTAGAACACCGCGATGTCGTTGTACGCGAAGCCGTCGCGGTGGAGATCCTCGATCTCCTCGGCAACGAAGCGCGCCTCGTCGTGCTGCGAGTACCCGGTGAACCCGACAATCTTCGCGCCGTCGCCCTCGGACGTCCAGAGGTTCTTCTCCTGGCGATCGAAGTTGTTGCCGATCACGGCGTTCGCCGCGGACAGAATGTTCTGCGTCGAACGGTAGTTCTGCTCCAGCTTCACGACCTCGGCGCCGGCGAAATCGCGCTCGAACTCCACGATGTTTCGGATGTCCGCGCCGCGGAACGCGTAGATCGACTGATCGGAGTCGCCGACCACGGTGAGGCTCGCCCCCGCGATCCTGCCGTCAGCGTCCAGCTCCCGCTCGCGCACCGGCGGCACGAGCCGCTCCACCTGCTCGCTCGGGATCGGGCGCGTGAGCTCACGGATCAGCGAGTACTGCGCGTGATTGGTGTCCTGGTACTCGTCAACCAGGATGTGCCGGAATCGGCGCTGGTACACCGCGGCGACGTCGGGGTGCGCGCGGAACAGGTGCACGGTCTGACCGATGAGGTCGTCAAAGTCGAACGCGTTCGCACGGCGCAGCTCCGCCTCGTACATCCGGAAAATCTCGACGAACAGGCGATCGCGCGGATCGCTCTCGTTCATCGTCGCCGCGTAGCCGCTCGCGTCGGTGAGCTCGTTCTTCAGCCGCGAGATCTTCGAGCCGGAGTTCGCCGGCGTGAAACCGTAGCTGTCGGCGTCGAGCTCCTTGATGATGCGCTTCAGGAGCGCACGCGAGTCCGCCGAGTCGTAGATCGTGAACCCGGAGACGTAGCCGAAGCGCTCGGCCTCGCGCCGCAGGATGCGCACGCACGCCGAGTGGAAGGTGGAGATCCACATCCCCTCGGCCGCGTCGCCCAGCAGGCCGCCGATGCGCTCGCGCATCTCGGCTGCCGCCTTGTTCGTGAACGTGATCGCGAGGATCTGACTCGGCCAGGCCTCCCGCTCACGAATGAGGTGCGCGATGCGGTGGGTGAGCACCCGCGTCTTGCCGGAGCCAGCGCCGGCAACGATGAGGAGCGCTGGCCCGCGCGCGATCACCGCGCGCTCCTGCGCAGGGTTCAGCCCGTCGAGCAGCGGGTCGACCCCGCCAGCGCCCGCGGAGAACGCGCCGCCTGCTGGGGCACCGGGATCCAGAAGTTCGAAGTCGCTCATGGTGTGCTCCAGTCTAGGCGGCACCCCTGACACTCGCGCCGCCACCCCCACCGCCGACACCGCCACCCGGGATCGGCCACAATAGAGGGATGTCAGTTTCCCCCTCCGGCGCTCCGTCCGTGCTCGTCTTCGCGACGGGCGGCACGATTGGCATGCGCGAGACCGAGCACGGCCTCGCCCCCGATCCCGATTTCCCCGAGGTGCTCGAGCAGCTCGTCGCCGGGATCTGCGGACCGCTCGGGATCAGCGCGCGGATCAACCACCTCCTCCCCCCGATCGACAGCGCCAACGCCGACGCCGAAACCGCCCCCAAGATCGCGCGCGCCATCCGCGCACGCGTGCGCACCCACCGGCCGCGCGGCGTCGTCATCACGCACGGCACGGACACCCTCGCGTACACGGCCGCGCGGCTCGCCTTCGAGCTCGGCGACCTCGGCGTCCCCGTCGTGGTGACCGGCAGTCAGCTCGCGCACGGCGCGCCGGGCACCGACGCCCGCGCGAACCTCTCGCTCGCGATCAGGGCCGCGGTGAAGGCCGCGCCGGGATCCCCCGTCACCGTCGCGTTCGGCGGCGCGCTCCTCCCTGCCGTGCGCACGACGAAGCACGACAGCCGCGCGCTCACCGCGTTCCGCGCCGAGGCGCCGCTCGCGGGCCAGCCGCACGGGCTGCCCTCGCTCACCGCCCAGGAGCACGCGGGCCTCGCCAGGGTCCTCACCCTCCGCTTCGTGCCAGGCATCACCGTCGCCGACGTGCACGCCGCGGTCGGCGGCCGCCCCGACGCGCTCGTGCTGGAGTGCTACGGCAGCGGCAACGGCCCCATGGCACGCCCCGGCATGACCGCGGCCCTGCGGGAGATCAGCGCGGAGATCCCGATCGTCGCGATCTCGCAGTGCGCGACGGGCGGCGTCGACTTCTCACGCTACGCGGTCGGGCAGGAGCTCGCGGGCTCCGGGGTCATCGACGGCACCGATCTGACCCTCGAGACGGCGCTCGCGAAGCTCGGGTACCTGCTCGACTGCGGCGTGCGCGGCGCGGACCTCCGCGCGCTCATGGAGCGGAACCTCGTCGGCGAGTGCGCGGGCGTCGCGCGCTAGCCGCGATCCCGATCTGCTTGGTTCGCCTCGAGCAGCGCCACCGCGAGGTCCGGATGGTCGAGGAACAGTCCATCGACCCCTGACGCGATGATCAGCGCAAACTCGCTCTGCCAGTCGCCCCACTCCGCGCCGCGCAGTGAGCTCTGGTGCTTCACGTTGAGGTAGCGGTTCTCGGGCCGAAGCGTCCAGGTGTAGACGCGGAGCCCGCGCGCGTGCGCGCGCTGCACGAGGTCCGTCGGGCCGGTCGCACGCCCGAGCGCGTTCACCCGAATCAGGTTGCTCTTCGCCACGCTGATCCCGTCGACGCGCTGCGCGAGAAAATCCAGCCCGGGATCGCTCCGATACCAGGCGTAGCTCCGCGCGGCGCGGCCGGGACGCGGCTCGTCGGGCGGCGATCCGAATCGCTCCGTGAGGAACACGAGCGTGCCGTCCACCCTGGCGCGGCTGAGCTGCTCAAGGACGCCGAGCTCGAACGACTCGATCACGAGCCGTTCCGGCTTCGCATCCCAGCCAGTCTCCGCGAGTTCCTGCAGCAGCAGCGCCCCGATATCGTGCCCGATCCCGGCAAGGAAGTGCGCGTGCTTGATCTCGATCACGGCGCCGAGCGGGCGGCCGCGCGCGGCGCTCTCCGCGTCGACAATAGCGAGCACATCACGCAGGCGCAGGATCGGCTCGGCCCCGTCGTAGTCACGGTTGTCCGGCCGCACCTTCGCGAGTCGCTCGCGGCAGCGGAGCGTCGCGAGCTCCGCCCACGTGAAGTCCTCGACGAACCAGCCGGTGTGCTTCTTCCCGTCGACCACCTTCGTGGTGCGGCGCGAGGCGAACTCCGGGCGGGTGGCCACGTCGGTCGTGCCCGAGATCTCGTTCTCGTGCCGCACGACGAGCACCCCATCGCGAGACACCACGATGTCGGGCTCCACCGCGTCGGCGCCCAGCTCAAACGCGAGGCGGTACGCCGAGGCGCTGTGCTCCGGACGGTAGCCGGGAGCACCACGGTGGCCGATGATGAGCGGCCCGCCGACCGCGCGCGATGACATGCCTCAAGCGTAGGGCACCGGTGCTGGCGTCGGCGGCGGGTACGCCCTGCACGAACAGTGAAAAATCCCAGCCGTTCCAAAGCCACGGTCACTAGGCTGGAGGCACTCGCATACGCCTGGAAAGGAATCCCGACGCATGAGCAACCCGGCTCTCAGCAACAACCCAGCACTGAACGGCAAGACCCTCAGCGCTGATGAGCTGCGCCGCATCTACGATCAGCCAGCTGCGCAGACGCAGCGGCCAGGCATCGATACCCCGGTCGAGGCCGGCTTCGGCGGTGAGCAGCCGCCCGTCATCGCCCCCTCGGATCAGCCGATGACCTACGAGAACACGATCTCCAAGACCGTGCTGCTCTTCCTCACCGTGCTCGCCTTCGGCGCCGTCGGCTGGTTCGTGCCCGTGCTCGCCCTGCCCGGCGCGATCGCCGGCCTCGTACTCGGCCTCGTGAACTCGTTCAAGAAGGAGCCGAGCGTTCCGCTGATCGTGCTCTACGCGGTGGCGCAGGGCCTCTTCCTCGGCGGTATCTCCGGCTACTTCGAGGCGCAGTGGCCCGGCATCGTGTCGCAGGCGGTGATCGGCACGCTCTCGGTGTTCGGCGTGACGCTGCTGCTCTTCCGCAGCGGCAAGGTGCGCACCAGCCCCCGCATGACGAAGATCGTGCTCATCGCGATGGTCGGCTACCTCGTGTTCTCGGTGATCAACCTGGTGCTCATGCTCACCGGCGTGACGCCCGGCATGTTCGGCGCGCGCAGCATCGAGGTCTTCGGTATGCCGCTCGGTGTGGTGATCGGCCTCCTCGCCGTGTTCCTCGCCGCGTACTCGCTCGTCATGGACTTCGAGCTCATCCAGAACGGCGTGCGCAACCGCGTCCCCGAGAAGTGGGCATGGTCGGCGGCCTTCGGCCTCATGGTCACGCTGATCTGGCTCTACGTCGAGATCCTGCGCCTGCTCGCGATCTTCCGCGGCAGCGACTAACCGCTCGGCGCGGTGCAGAGCGGGGGTCCGGCTTCGGCCGGGCCCCCGCTCTGTGTGTGCCCGGGCGCCGTGGCCTGCCGCGCGCTGCGCGCCTGCGTTCGCCGGCCTCGCTCCGCCCGCCCGCGCCCCGCACGACCAGCCCAGCCGGAGAAATCTGTTTTCTCGGAGCAGTTCGCGCAGTCCGCTCCGAGGTCCCAGATTTCTCCGGCTGGTTTGGTGGCCAGCACCTCGGGTGTGCCGGGGCAGGGCACCCGGGCAGTGCGCTTTCGGCGCGGCGGTGGCACACTACTTCCATGAGCACCGACGTCACCGAGTACATCGAGGGCCTGCCTGAGCCCGCACGCGGGCGCGTGTCAGCGCTCTACGAACGTGTGCGCACGCTCGTCCCTGACGCGATCGAAGGCCGCTCCTACGCGATGCCTGCCCTCATCTACCGGGGAAAGGGCCTGTTTTCTGCGATGGCAACGAAGAAGCACATCGGCGTATACCCGTTCGGCAACCTCGGCGATCTCGCTGACGCCGTGACAGCCGCCGGGTTGGAGAGCACCAAGGGCTCAATCCACCTTCGTGAGGGCGAAGATCTTGACGACGAACTACTCGCCAGATTCATCGCCCGCAGGGTCGCGCAGATCGAAGCGGGCGCGCGGGCCTAGGCCCCGCCGCTGCGCCGCGGCGCCGGGATCCTGGCGGAGAGTCACCCCAACTTTATTGGGGCTTGCGCCGCTTCGGGGCGGGAATACCGGATCAATCTCAAACAAAGATTGGGACCGGGACTGGAAAAGAGGTCGGGCCGGGAACGAGGCCACTCCGGGAAGGGAGCGGACCGGGTGAGCCGGAGTTCCGCTCGCGCGCGATAATGCTGGGGTGCACCCGTGGGTACACCCCAGCCCTGTTCCTCGGGAGCTACGCCGCCAGCGCGGCGAGCCCCTCGACGAGCCGATCGATGTCCTGCCCATTCGAGTAGGCGTGGAGCGAGAGGCGAAGCCGGCTGCCGCGCGGCGAGGTGCCGATCCGCCGCTCGGCGAGGCGCGCAGCGATGGCATCCGGTTCCTCCATGACGAGCGCAACCTGCGGCCCACGATGGGCGTGATCTGCGGGGAAGTCGATCTCGTACCCCAGGGAGGTCAGCTCATCCGCGAGCCGGTCGCGCAACTCGACGACGTGCGCCCAGGCCTCCCCCGCATCGATCTGCGCGAGCATCTCGAATCCTGCGACGCCAGCGTACGCGGAGGGAATCGGGTGGGTCCCGAGTTCGAAGCGACGTGCGTTGTCCGGGTAGTCGACCCCTGCCGCGTCAAACGCGAAGGGATTGACTCGCCCGAACCAGCCGGTGAGGCTGGCCGGCCGCTCGACGCCCACACAGTCGCGCACGTAGAGCATCGCGATCCCGGGAAGCCCCAGCATGTACTTCAGGTTTCCCGTCACCAGGAAATCGCAGTCGAGCGTCTGGGCGGAGAACGGGAGCACGCCCGCTGCTTGGTATGCATCGACAAACACGAGCGCGCCAACCGAGTGCGCGTGCTCGGTGATCCGCTCAATCTCGGGCCGTGTGCCGTTGATGTAACTCACGAGCGGGATCGACACCAGCTTCGTGCGCTCGTCAATGAGTGGGATCCATGAATCGGCGTGGAGCGCCGCCTGAATGCCAGCGACATTCACCACATCGATATCGGCGTGCTGCGCCCGCCAGACGTTTCCGACGGAGGGAAACTCCAGGTCGGAGGTCACCAGGCGGTTCCGCGGCGTCGACCAGTCGAGAGAGGACACGACCTGGAAGGCGGCTTCCGATGCGCAAGAGAGCACCGCGACGTTGTCGCTCGCAACGCCAAGGAATCGGCCGGCGTGTGCGCGATACTCCTCAACCTTGCCCACCCAGGCACCCCATGGGGCCTGCGCGTCGATGAGGGTCGCCGTCATGCGCTGCATGGTGTGGGCGAGGTGATCGGAGAGCGCGCCCTGGCTGCAACTTGCGAAGTGCGGTGCGTCGTCGAGAACGGGGAACGCCTTCCGGAACTGTTCGGGGGTGAGCGGAGCACTGGGTGAAACAAGCATCTGAGTTCTTTCCTATGGATGAGTCGGGACTACAACGAGACGGGGTCGGCAACCGGGCGAGGCGCAGGGACGTCCACTCCTGACGCTGGATCGGCGGTTCCTTCGAGAATCACCGCGTTCGCCGGATCCTTCTCGACCGCGCCATCGCGCCCCTCGTATCGGCGTCCCCAGCCGGTGAGCACTGCGAACAGGATGACAAGGGTGAGCACGAGCGGGTAGAACGCACCCGTGAAGATCGACATGGGGTCAAGCGCGGGTGCGTCGCCCTGATCCACGGTCAGCAGGCTCGCGATAAAGAGGAAGGAACTCACCACGGGAACCACACTGCCGAGCCCAAGCGCGAAGCAGTCCATGACGTTCGCTCGCCGGTACGGGTGCAACCCAACCTGCGCGCCGATTCGGTCTGCGATCGGGCCGAACACCAGCATCGACGGGCCGTTGACGCCGGCGAAAAGCGTGGTGGTCATGAGGATCCCGGCGCCGATCGCGAGTTCAGCGCGACGGGGCGTCGTGACCCAACCGCTCGACACCACGGCGTCGACCAAACGATCCAGCACGCCGGCGCTCTCGAGCACGCCCAGCATTGCGAAGATGCCCACGTTCAGGCCGATGATGGGCAGGATGTTGGCGACTCCGCCGACCAGGAAGCCGGTGATCGCGTCGCCCTCGACGCCGATGATTCCCGACGGTTCGAGCACTCCGCTCACCAGGCCGACGACGATCCCGGATGCCAACCCTGCGGTGACCGCCTTGAAAATGTTGCGAGTGACGATGGCAGTGCCAAGGAGCACGACGACCGCAATCAGCATCCAGAGCCCCTGCGCGGAGAAGTCTCCCGCGGAAACGTTCGACACGGCTGCGCTTCCCGGTGACACCAACGTGCCGATCCCCAGGAAGAGGAGGAACGCGATGGTCGCGGCGGTCAGTGAGTAGCGGAGACGGCTCCCGACGACGCCGGGGATCTCGGCGGTGCCCTCCTTGGTGCGGTAGCGCTGCGTCGTCGACGAGATCACCGTGGAGTCCGAGATCGGGGCGAGGTTGTCCCCGAAGAGCGCGCCCGAGAGAATCGCGCCGGCAAGCAGCACCGGATCGGCGCCGAGCACCACTCCGGCGGGGTAGAAGATCGGGAAGGCTGTGAACATCGTCCCGAGCGAGGACGCCGTGGCCATGGCGATCGCGCACACCGCAGCAAACGCGATGGCGATGAACAGTCCCCCGTGCACGCCGAGCGAGAGCGAGAGCCAGATGAAGCCCTGCGAGATCCCGGTCGACTTGATCAGGGAGGAGGTGAGGCCAATGGCGAAGAGCAACAGGATCAGCGTGACGGAGGTCTTGGAGGACACGCCGCGGACCACTGCCTCCCAGAAGGATTCGTATCCGCGAGCGAACGGCGCTGCGATGAAGAGCCCTGCGAGCGCCGCAGCGGTGAGCGCGTTCATGTCGAATGCGCGGAACACGACGAAGAACACGATCGTCGATACGACGAACACGATCGGTGCGATGAACGCGCCGAACAACCCAATTCTGAATACGAGGGGCGCGTGCGCCCGGTCCTGGCTCATAGGTCACCTTTGATCTAAGTGGACTCCCGGCGACTGCTGCCGCACGGGTGTGCATCAGTGCACGCGAGCCAGTTTACTCAAACTAAAGCAGATTTCAATTCCATTGAATTTCATGCGCGCAGGGAACCCAATCCCGGACACGCGCAGGGAGAGGCGTATCGAAGCTCACCGGCTCCCCCAGTGTCAGTAGCTCGGCGGGGTCACGGAGATCGTGAAGTGCACGGGCCGATCGGTTCGGTTCAGGAACCGATGCGGGGAAACCGAGGCAAACGTGGCGCTGTCGCCCTCCGAAAGATCGAATAGCTCGCCATCCACCTCGACCGTCAGCACTCCAGCAGACACGAGCACGCATTCTTCGCTCGGGGGATGCGACCACGGCTCGTCGCTCGACACGGCCCCCGGCTCGAGCACTCCGGCGAGGACCTCGAGCTGGCCACTGCCCGGCGATACGCGAGAGTACGACAGTCCACCATGCGGCGACTTGATGATCATGCGATCATCGTGCCGGACGATGCGTACCGTAGCGTCGGTCCGCTCGGCGAACAGGTCGAACAGCGGAGTTCCGAGGGCTCTCGCGATCCGGCGGAGCGTCTTCAAGCTCGGATCGGTCTTGCCGTGCTCGATCTGGCTCACCTGCGCTGGCGAAAGCTCAGAGGCCTTGGCAAGCTGCTGGGCGGTCATGCCCAGCTCTTGCCGGCGACTGCGTATTCTCTCCCCAAGCACGGAGCTATTCTGACACACCCAGCACGGGCTGGCGCTCCTGGCGGTTCGGCCCTACCCGTGATTTTGTTGGAGTTTGCGCCGCGCTGGGTCTGGGATAGCGGGGCAAACTCTCACAAAGTGTGGGTAACGAGCGCGGGGCGGGTGAGCAGAAGAGCGGGCTGGCAGAGGGGGCGGGGCCGGCCCAGCCCCTCCAATCGCCGAAGCGCCGGGCCGCACCCACTGAGGTGCAGCCCGGCGCTTCCGGATCAGGCGAACGCGGGGCGGCCGGCAGCACCGGCCCAGCCAGCGCCCGCCCAGACGCCTACTCCCACTCGATGGTCCCCGGCGGCTTCGACGTCACGTCGAGCACCACGCGGTTGACCTCGGGCACCTGGTTGGTGATCTTGTTCGAGATGCGGGCGAGCACGTCGTAGGGCACGCGCGTCCAGTCGGCCGTCATCGCGTCCTCGGAGGACACGGGACGCAGCACGATGGGGTGCCCGTAGGTGCGGCCATCGCCCTGCACGCCGACGGAGCGCACATCGGCGAGCAGCACGACGGGGCACTGCCAGATCTCCTGGTCGAGGCCGGCGGCGGTCAGCTCGGCGCGCGCGATCGCGTCGGCCTCGCGGAGCGTCTCAAGCCGGTCGCGGGTGACCTCGCCGACAATACGGATGCCGAGGCCGGGGCCGGGGAACGGCTGGCGGCCGACGATCGCCTCGGGGATCCCGAGCTCGCGGCCGATGGCGCGCACCTCGTCCTTGAAGAGGGCGCGCAGCGGCTCGATGAGCTCGAAATCGAGGTCCTCGGGCAGGCCACCGACGTTGTGGTGGCTCTTGATGTTCGCGGTGCCCGATCCCCCGCCCGACTCGACGACGTCGGGGTAGAGCGTACCCTGCACGAGGAACTTGATCGGCTCGCCCTCGGCCTTGGCTTCGGCGACCAGGTCGAGCTGCACCTTCTCGAACGCGCGAATGAACTCGCGGCCGATGATCTTGCGCTTCTCCTCGGGGTCGGTGACGCCGGCGAGGTGGCCGAGGAAGATGTCCTCCGCCTCGACCGTGATGAGGCGCACGCCGGTCGAGGCGACGTAGTCGCGCTCCACCTGCTCACGCTCGCCCTTGCGGAGCAGGCCGTGGTCGACGAACACTGCGGTGAGCTGGTCACCGATCGCCTTGTGCACGAGCGCGGTGGAGACCGCGGAGTCCACGCCGCCGGACAGTGCCGAGATGACGCGCGCGTTACCGACCTGCTCGCGGATGCGCGCCACCTGCTCGGCGATCACGTTGCCGGCGTTCCAGTCGGCGGGGATCTCCGCGACATGGTGCAGGAAGTTCTCGAGGATGCGCTGGCCGTGGTCCGAGTGCTTCACCTCGGGGTGCCACTGCACGCCGTACAGCTTGCGCTCGGCCGAGCCGAACGCGGCGACCGGGGTCACCGCGGTCTTCGCGAGCACGTCGAAGCCGGCCGGCGCGCTCTGCACGGCGTCGCCGTGGCTCATCCACACGTTCTGCGTGTCGGGCTGGCCGCCGAGGATCGCCCCGCCGTCGCCCACCACGGTGGCCTCGGTTGCGCCGTACTCGCGGTCGCCGGTGTTGCCGACGGTGCCGCCGAGGGCGCGCGCCATGACCTGGAAGCCGTAGCAGATCCCGAGCACGGGGATCCCGAGCTCGAAGATCGCGTCGTCGAAGGCGGGCGCACCCTCCTCGTAGACGGAGGAGGGACCGCCGGAGAGCACGATGCCGAGGGGCTGCTTGGCCGCGACCTCGGCCGCGGTCACGGTGTGCGGAACGAGCTCGGAGTACACCCCGGCCTCGCGCACGCGGCGGGCGATCAGCTGCGCGTACTGCGCGCCGAAATCGACCACGAGGACGGGCCGGTGCCCGGTGTCCGTCTGTTCTTCCTGAGTCGCCATATTCGAGTGCTTGGGCCTTTCAGCTGTGAGGAGGGAGGTAAGGGAAGATTCTACCGCCTGAGCGGGGGCGGCGCGGCCAGCTCGGGATCGGGGCCGTGCGGGCATCGCCGCTGCGCGGTGCGCGGGCTAGGCCGTGGCCGATCCCGCACTGGTGTCTGCGGCGTCGGCCGCAGCCCGGCCGGCTCCAACGCGGTTGAGGAAACCGTTCACCTCGCGCACGATGCGCGCCTCGAGGAAGAACGACATGAACGGGATCACGCCGCCGAGCGCGATGAGCAGGAACTTGCCGAAGTGCCACCGCATCGGGCTCCACAGCATGAAGTCGGAGACGAGGTACACCACGTAGAACCAGCCGTGCGCGATGAGGATCGCCTTGAACAGGTCGAAGCCCTGCGGCACGAAGTCGCTGTCGACGCCCTCGGGCGCGAGCGGCACGAACTCGGCGACCGCGTCGGGGGTGAAGAGGAACAGCTGCACCTGGAACGCGTACTTCATCACCATCACCGCGACGAGCAGCAGCAGCATGACGCCCGTGATCACCGAGGTGACCTTGTAGAAGCTCAGTGCCTTGCGAATCCGCGGGTAGTCGGCGGGCTTCGGCTGGAGTTTCATGGTGTCCATTCTATTCGGGGCGGGAATCTGCGAGCGCTCGATCGGGATCGCTGCCGGGCTCGGGATCGTGGCCGCCCGCAGCGGCGAGGGCCTGGAGTTCGTGTTCCTTCTCCCACGCGTCGCGCGTGAGCCGGAACCAGAAGAACACGGCGAAGCCGGCGAACACGACCCACTCGATCGCGTAGAACACGTTGAGCCAGTTCACCTTCTCGGCGGGAAGCGGGGGCACCGAGTCGACGACTTCGAGGTCGGCGCTCGCGAGCAGCGCGCCGACGTCGCCGGTCTCGTGCAGCACGAGGAAGCCGGAGTAGACGGGGGCGTCGACGTCGGCCCACACGTTGGCGAAGTGCGCCGGGATCATCGTGGGCATCGCCTGCGGGTCGTCGCTCGGCTTCGGCACCTGCGGCCCCTCGGGCGGCATGTAGCGGCCCTCCAGCTCGCGCTCGGCGGCGAAGCCCTCGGCCCCTTCGAGCTGCGGGATCGCGGCCTCGGCGGCGGCGGCGCTCGGCGCCCACCCGATCGCGACGGCGAGGTGCGCGCGCTCGGGATCCTCCGTGACGAGGTGCCCCACCACCCACGCACCGTCGGCGCCGTCGTTCTGGCGCGGCGCGACCACGCGCGAGTCGCCAGGCACGAACGCGCCGGACACGTCGACGACGACGCCGGCGGCGTCCTCGGTGACGCCCTTGGCGAGGTCACTCACGTCGGCGAGCGCGCGCGGGGATTCGGTGTCGATCAGCTCGGGATCGTCGCTGCGCACCGCGATGCTCATCTGCCACTGGCCGAGCCACGCGAATCCCCCGGCCACCGCGAGCGCGAACAGCAGCGCGAGGATCCACAGCGGTCGGCGCATCACCTGTCCGAGGGTGGGTTCCCCCAGGTACTCGGGCTTCGACGGTGTCGACACGGGAGGTGTTCTCGATTCTCAGTTGTGGTGGCTGGGTGCGCGCCGCGGCGACGGCGCGCACCTCGGATTAGCGCTCCGCGTACACGAGACCGACGCGCTGGAACTCCTTGAGCTCCGAGTAGCCGGTCGTCGCCATCGCGCGGCGCAGCGCGCCGACGAGGTTCGCGCTGCCGTCGGCGACGTTGGCCGGGCCGTTCAGGATCTCGCTCAGCGGCGCCACCTGCTCGACGGCGACGCGGCGGCCGCGCGGCAGGTCCTCGTGGTGCGCCTCCTGGCCCCAGTGCCAGCCGCGGCCGGGGGCGTCGGTCGCTTTTGCGAGCGCGCCGCCGAGCATCACGGCGTCGGCCCCGCACGCGACGGCCTTGATCATGTCGCCCGAGCTGCCGAGGCCGCCGTCGGCGATCACGTGCACGTAGCGGCCGCCCGACTCGTCGAGGTAGTCCATGCGCGCGCCGGCGACGTCGGCGATCGCGGAGGCCATGGGTGCGCGGATGCCGAGCGTCACGCGGGTCGTGGAGGACGCGCCGCCGCCGAAGCCGACGAGCACGCCGGCCGCGCCGGTGCGCATGAGGTGGAGCGCGGTCTGGTAGGTCGCGGCGCCGCCGACGATGACGGGCACGTCGAGCTCGTAGATGAACTGCTTCAGGTTGAGGGGCTCGCGGCCCTCGCGGGCGACGTGCTCGGCCGAGACCGTGTTGCCGCGGATCACGAAGAGATCGACGCCGGCCTTCACGACCGTGTCGGTGAACTCGGCGGTGCGGTGCGGCGACAGCGCGCCGGCAACGGTGACGCCGGCCTCGCGGATCTGGCCGAGGCGATCCCGGATCAGCTCGGGCAGGATCGGGGCGGCGTACAGCTCGCGCATGCGGTGCACGGCCTCGACGCTGTCGGTGATGCCGGCGAGTTCCGCGAGCAGCGGCTCGGGGTTCTCGTGGCGCGTCCAGAGGCCCTCGAGGTTCAGCACGCCGAGGCCGCCGAGCTTGCCGAGCGCGATCGCGGACTCCGGCGACATGACCGAGTCCATCGGGGCGCCGAGCACCGGAATATCGAACTGGAATGCGTCGATCGACCAGGAGGTCGAGACGAGCTCGGGGTCGCGGGTGCGCCGCGTCGGCACCACCCCGATCTCGTCGAAGGTGTACACGCGACGTGCGCGCTTGCCGCGGCCGATCTCGATCTCGTTGCTCACCCGCCTAGTCTATCTGGCGCAAAGCTGAAGAATGCCGGGCACCCGATTCCGCGCGCGGGCGCCGGGGCGTTACCGTGCGCGCTTCCGAAATCGCAGGAGCTCCCCCACATCGGTGAGGTCGGCGGCTTCCCGGATTTCGAGCCGCAGCGCGAGCATCCTTCCCTGCGTTGGGGCCTCACGCGCCAGCGCGAGTGCTGCCGTGGTGAGCGGAAGCTCCTGCAGTGCGGCCCGGTGGCGCTCCGCGCAGAAGAACCCCACGGTGAAGTATCCGTCCCAAATCGCGCACCACGCCAGGTTCTTCGCCCCGCTGCGCACCCGGCACAGCCATCCACCGTCGCGGTAGTACGCCCAGGACAGCTCAGCCGCGAACCCCAGCGCGGCAACGTCCTCTGCCAGCCTGAGCCACACGGGGTACGCTGCGCCGAGCGCGTCCCGCAGCCCGGCCTGATCCGGCGCTGCATTCGGGTCGGCGAACGGGTTCGTGCTCATCTCGCTCCTCCCGGGAACGCGCGCCGCGGTGTCGACGCGCTGCGCCACTCAGTCTCCCGCACCCGGGCCGCGAGCGCCACGCACCGCCCCCGGTTGCGTATCGCGGGCATCGGAAGTTCCGCAGCGCGTACCGCAGGAACGCGGAACGCCCGGTGCGCTGCGTGGCAGGGCACCGGGCGTTCGGGCGGTTCTGAGGCTTAGCGCTTGTAGTTCGGCGCCTCGACCACCATCTGCACGTCGTGCGGGTGCGACTCCTTCAGCCCGGCCGCGGTGATGCGCACGAAGTTGCCGCGCTCCTTCAGCTCGGGCACCGAGCGCGCGCCAACGTAGAACATCGACTGGCGGAGGCCGCCGATCATCTGGTGCGCGACGGCGCCAACCGGCCCGCGGTAGGGCACCTGGCCCTCGATGCCCTCGGGGATCAGCTTCTCATCGCTCGGCACATCGGCCTGGAAGTAGCGGTCCTTCGAGTACGAGGTGCGCTCGCCGCGCGTCTGGAGCGCACCGAGCGAGCCCATGCCGCGGTAGTTCTTGAACTGCTTGCCGCCGACGAACACGAGATCGCCCGGGCTCTCGTCGGTTCCGGCGAGCAGCGAGCCCATCATCACGGACGAGGCGCCAGCGACGAGCGCCTTCGCGATGTCGCCCGAGTACTGCAGCCCGCCGTCAGCGATCACCGGCACGCCGGCCGGGGTGGCCGCCTTCGCCGCCTCGTAGACCGCGGTGACCTGCGGCACACCGACACCGGCGATCACGCGCGTGGTGCAGATCGAGCCGGGGCCAACGCCCACCTTCACGGCGTCCGCGCCCGCGTCGACGAGCGCCTTCGCGCCGGCGTACGTCGCGACGTTGCCGCCGATCACGTCGACGCCGGCAAACGCCGGGTCGCCCTTGATCTTCGCGATGATGTCGAGCACGCCGCGGCTGTCGCCGTTCGCCGTGTCGACGACGAGCACGTCAACGCCGGCGTCGACCAGCTGGCCGGCGCGCTTCCACGCGTCGCCGAAGAAGCCGACGGCCGCGCCAACGCGGAGGCGACCGGCGTCGTCCTTCGTGGCGAGCGGGTACTGCTCTTCCTTGTCGAAGTCCTTGACGGTGATGAGGCCGGTGAGGCGCCCCTCCTCGTCGACGAGCGGCAGCTTCTCGATCTTGTGCTGCCGGAAGATGGCGGCTGCGTCCTCGCGGGAGATCCCGACGGGGCCGGTGATGAGCGGCATCTTCGTCATCGCGTCGGCGACGCGCACGTTCGCGCGGTCCTTCGGGTCGATGAAGCGCATGTCGCGGTTCGTGATGATGCCGAGCAGCACCCCGCTCGAATCGACGACCGGCAGGCCGGAGACGCGGTACTCGCCGCACAGGGCGTCCACCTCGGCGACGGTGGCGTCGACGGTGGTGGTGACCGGGTTCGTGATCATGCCGGCCTCGCTCCGCTTCACGCGGTCGACCATCTCGGCCTGATCCTGAATCGACAGGTTGCGGTGGAGGATCCCGAGCCCGCCGTTGCGCGCCATCGCGACCGCCATGCGGGTCTCGGTGACGGTGTCCATGGCGGCAGAGATCAGCGGGATCTGCAGCTTGATGCGGCGCGTGAGCTGGGTCGAGGTGTCCGCCTCGCTGGGGATGACATCGGTGTGCGCGGGAAGCAGCAGCACGTCATCGTAGGTCAGGCCGGTGAAAGCGAAGGGATCGCGCTGTTCCATGGAACCTCTTTACTGGTATTGATGCGGACGTCCTCAGCAGGCCCGTGGGTGGTGGGTCGCTTGTTCCATCGTAAACGACCGGGGGCCAGGTGGTATTCCCCGGCCCCGGTCGTGGCGGGCGCGCCCCGCCGCTACACGTCAGCCGGGTCGAGCACGAGCGAGTCGGCGACGCGCCAGCTCAGACGAGCCGGGCCGGCGGGGACCGCCGCCCCGCGCTTGTCGGCGATGAGCCGAATGCGCTGCTCGCCGTAGTCGACGACGTACTGCACCTCGGAGCCGCGGAACACCGGCGCGACGACCTCGACGGGCAGCACGGCGTCATCGTCCGGCCCGGCCGCGAGGCGGAGGTCTTCCTGGCGGAGACCGACGACGGCGTCCGCGCCGACGGCGAGCGTGTGCGGCGGCACCGGTACCTCGTGGCCGCCGGCGAGTCGCACGGTGCCTGCGCCGGTCACCGTGCCGCGCAGGAGGTTGGCCGCGCCAAGGAAGTCGGCGGCGAACACGGTGCTCGGCGCGCCGTAGATCTCCTCGGGGCTTCCCTGCTGCTGCACCCGCCCGACGTTCATCAGCACGACGAGGTCGGAGAGGCTCATCGCCTCGTCCTGGTCGTGCGTCACGAACACCGTCGTGAGGCCGAGCTCGCGGTGCAGCTCGAGCAGCTCGATCTGCATGTCCTCACGGAGCCGCGCGTCGAGGTTCGAGAGCGGCTCGTCGAGCAGCAGTACGCGTGGCTGCGACACGATCGCGCGCGCGAGGGCGACGCGCTGCTGCTGGCCGCCAGAGAGCTGGCGCGGCTTGCGCCCGGCGAGGTGGCCCATCTGCACGCGTTCGAGCGCGTGCGCCGCGCGCTCGAGCTGCTCGGCCTTCGTGCCCTCCCCCGCCATGCGCAGCGGGAAGCGCACGTTCTCGAGCACCGTCATGTGCGGGAAGAGCGCGTACGACTGGAACATCATGCCGAGGCGGCGCTTCTCGGGCGGCAGCGCGGTCACGTTCTCGGCGCCGATGTGGATCGTGCCGCGCGTCACGGTCTCGAGCCCCGCGATGCAGCGCAGCAGCGTGGACTTGCCGCAGCCGGACGGGCCGAGCAGCGACATGAACGTGCCGGACGCGACGTCCAGCGAAATTTCTGACAGGGCGACGGAGGAGCCGAACTCTTTCCGCAGCCCGGAGATGACGAGATCAGCCATTAGGCCATTACCTTTCCAAGTCCGAGGGTGCGCTCGAAACCGATGAGCACGAGAACGGTGACGAGCACCATCAGGGTGGAGACCGCCGCGACCGAGGGGTCCGGGCTGAACTCCAAGCGCCCGTAGATCGCGAGCGGGAGTGTCTCGACGGAGGGGCTGCGGAGGAAGAGTGCCACCACGGCGTCGTCGAAGGAGATGTTGAACGCGAAGAACGCGCCGGCGAAGATGCCCGACTTGCACATCGGCAGCAGCACGAGCACGTAGCGCTGCCACCAGTTCGCGCCCATCGTGCGCGCGGCCTCCTCCGTGAACCGATCCTGCTGGAGCAGCACGCCGGAGACAGTGCGCACCACGTACGGGATCGCGAGCACGATGTGGCCGATGATGATCCCGCCGAGCGACGCGCCACCCGCGTACACGGAGAGGAACGCGAGCAGCGCGATGCCCAGGATGATGCTCGGCACGATGATGGGTGCCATCAGGAAACTCAGGATCGCCTGCGAGCCGGGGATCTGGAAGCGGGTGAGCGCGATCGCTGCCGCGGTGCCGACGATCGCGGCGATCGCGGTGACGAGGAGCCCGATCCAGAGGCTCGTGAGGAAGGGCTGCAGGTAGGTGTCGGTGGTCAGCACCATCTCGTACCACTGCAGGCTGAAGCCCTTGGGCGGGAAGCTCAGGAAGCGCTCCGAGTTCACCGAGGAGATGGCCACGACGATGATCGGCAGCAGCATGTACGCGCCGATGGCGATGGCGAGGAGGACCGCGACCGCGCGGATCCAGCCGGGGACGGCCTTGACCATAGTTATTTCCTCGATCCGATGCGTGAGGTCGCGAAGATGAGCATCACGACCGCAAGGAAGAGCAGGGTCGACTGTGCCGCGGCGAAGGGCCAGTCGAGGTTCACCGTCGCGTCGTTGTAGATCGTGCCGGCGAGGACGGGCAGGCGCGATCCGCCGACGAGGCGCGGGGTGATGAACGAGCTGACGGAAAGCGCGAACACGAGGGTTGCGCCGGCGACGAGCCCGGGCAGCGACAGCGGGAAGACGACCGTGCGCAAGGTGCGGAGGAACCCGGCGCCCATCGTGCGTGCGGCCTCCTCGAGCTTCGGGTCGATCGACTGCATCACCCCGTAGAGCGTGAGCACCGCGAAGGGCAGGAGCACCTGCACCATCGAGATGACGATGCCGGCCTCGGTCCCGAGGAGCCCCTGACCGTACGCGACGGGATCGACGCCCTTCGCGAGCTGGCCGAGCCAGCTGTTCGGCGCGAGCAGCACGACCCAGCCGAAGGTGCGCACCACAACGCTCGTCATGAGCGGGAGGATGATGACGGCCATCAGGATGCTCGAGACGCGGCCGGAAACGCGCGTCATGAGGTAGGACAGCGGCAGCGCGAGCACGAGCGTGATCGCCGTCTGAATGAGTGAGAGCCGGAGCGAGCGCCCCATCGCGGACAGGTAGTAGTCGCTCCGGAAGACCTCGGCGTAGTTGCCGAGGGAGAATCCCGCGACGCCCTGCACGCTCGTCACGGAGGAGAGCAGCATTTGCAGCACCGGCAGGAAGAAGCCGATGAGCATGAGCACGATCGCGGGAGCGAGCAGGAGCAGCGGCTCCAGCCACGGACGCTGACGTCCGCGGCTGGAGCGCGATGCGAGATGAACCGGCTGGGTCATGAGGCGACGAGCGCGTTCCAGGCCTTGACCCAGTCGGCGCGCTTCGCGTCGATCTCGGTCGGGTCGAATCGGACGAGCCCGGTGAGGTCCTCCCCGGCGATGACCTCGGCGGAGTAGTCCGAGGGAATCTCAACCGTCATGTTCGTGGGCGAGTAGCGCAGCGCCTCGGCCCAGGCGAGCTGCACCTCGGGGCGCAGCTGGTAGTTCACGAACGCGGTCGCAAGCTCTTCCTTGCCGGTGCCGGCGACGACATTTGCGGTGATGTACGACGCCGGGCTGTTCTCGGGAACGGTGAAGCCGACGTTCAGGCCTGCCTTCGTCAGCGTGTACGCGTAGTCCTGCGCGTACGGCGCGAGCCAGATGTCGCGCTGCGTGAACGCCTGCTGGATCTCCGGGCTCGTCGCGGTGACCACCGCGTCGTTGTTCGCGAGCAGCTCGCCAACGGCGTCGAGGCCGGGCTGCACGTCATCGGTGCTGCCGCCCAGCTCGGCGTTCAGCGCGAGGAAGGTGAGCAGGCCGTACGAGTTCGAGAAGTCGGTGAGCGCGACGTGGCCGGCGAACTCGGAGTCGAGGACGGCGTCCCACGACTCGGGTGCCTGCTTCACCTGATCCTTCAGGTAGATGAGCCCCATCGGGGCGATCTGGATCACGGGGCCCTCGCCCGCACCGCGCTTCACACCGTCAAGCGCGGTGGGAACGAGATCCGACGCCCCCTCGATGTCCGACTCCGCGATGGGAGCGAGCAGCCCGTCAGCGGCAGCGACGACCTCCTGGCCGCCCGAGAACGTCACGACGTCCAGCTGCGGCTTCCCCTTCTGGGCCGTGAGCTGCGCGAGCGCGTCGGCGCTGTACGCAGTCACGACCTCGACCTTGGCCCCGGTCTCCGCCTCGAACGGCGCGATCACGGCTTCCTGGAGGGTGGCCTCGTAGTCACCGCCGAAGGAGTTGACGACGATGGTCTGGCCAGCGAAGGGCTGGTCCGCCGAACCGCTCTCCGGGGTGGATCCGGAGGAGCAGCCCGTCAGGGCCAGAGCGACGGCACCGGCCATCGCGAGAAGCGACACTGCTTTTTTCATGACTGACTACTTTCGAACTGAGGGGTGGGTGGTGCGCTAGTTCACGCGGGCAATGGTGATGGTCTTGGCGCCGTCGATGCGGGTGTTCGCGCACGCTGCGGCGAACTCATCGAGGCCCTCGGTGATCGAGGCGAAGATGTTGCACGGCGTCCAGCCGAGCGGGCCGAAGATGCGGCCGCCGTCGCCGTAGAACACGCCGATCTCCCAGAGATCCTCGGACATGTTCTTCATCTGGTTGGGTGCCTGATAGTACCAGAGCAGATCGCCAGCTGCGGGGAAGCAGGTCTGGTTCTCGACCGGGATCGACTCCGGGTCGAAGTTCTGTGCCGACTCGGGCAGCCCGGTCATGATCTCGGGCCCGGCGAACGCCGCGTGCACCGCGAGCACCTCGACCGGCTGCTCAAGCGCGTCCCAGATCGTCTGCGCGGTCACGGGCGCGTTGTCGAGGTTCAGGTCAGCGGTCGCCTGTGCGCCGTTCGGGAAGGTGAGGGAAATCTGCTTCGTCATTCTGTTCTTTCTCGTGGTGGTGGAGGGGAAGCGTGTGGGGGCTACGCTGCGGCCACCGGCTGGGCGGCGCGCGCCGCGGCGCTCGCAACGAAGGCGGCAAAGAGCTTGGCCTCTGCGGCGACCTCGTCCGGCGCGGTCAGCTTCTCGGGGTGCCACTGCACGCCGAGGAATGGCCAGTCGCTCGACGTCGACTCCGCGGCCTCGGCGATGCCGTCTGCGGCGTGTGCGGTGACGGTCAGCCCATCGGCGACCGCGTCAATGGCCTGGTGGTGGATCGTGTTCACCTCGCGGGACGCCGTGCCGTACACCGCGGCGAGGGCGCTGCCAGCGGCGATGGATACCGCGTGGCGGTCGCCGAGGAACGCCGCGGGGCTGTCCTGCGCCGGGTGCACCGCGGTGCGCGGGATGTCCTCGATGAGCGTGCCGCCCAGCACGACGTTGCTCAGCTGGAGCCCGCGGCAGATCCCCAGCACGGGAAGCTCGGCGGCGCGGGCGCCGAGCAGCAGCGCGCGCTCGAACGCGTCTCGCTCGGGATCCGTGTCGGCCGGCTCCGCCGCGCTCGGCGCGAGGCCGCGCAGCTCGCGGGTGAGATCCTGACCGCCGGAGAGCAGCAGCCCGTCGATGCGCGTCAGGAGCGCTGGCACGTGCGCGTCGGCGACCGGCGCGAGGAGCAGCGGAACGCCACCGGCTGCCGCGATGCGCGCCGCGTACTCGGTGCCGAGCGTGAAGAGGTCCGTGCGCTCCCCCAGGTACGTGGGGAGTGCGCGGCGCCACACCGTGATCCCGATGATCGGGGCGCGCTCTGCGGCGAGCGCGCCGTGATCCTGGCGCGGCTGGGCGTGCGATGAAGTGGGCATTGTTGACCAATCGTTGACTGAGAGAATCTCATCACGATTGGCCGAGAATTGCAAATTATGAATTTACAATGTCGAAATCTTCGTTCAGTTGGAAATTGATTGGCAGACTATTCAGGCCGTGAGGCTGAGGGGACCGCGCCGTACCGGTGCGAGCACGAGCGAGAGGTCTCCGATCTGCGCCCCCTCGACCTCCCGCAGCACACCGGCGAGGAATTCGAGCAGCGCCTCCTCGCCGCGCGCGAGCACGTCGACCATCAGCTGGTACTCGCCCGACACCGCCGAGCAGAATCGCACCTCCCCCGTCGCCGCGAGGCGCCGGCCCAGCTCGTCCACCCGCCCGGGCGGGACGCGGAGCCACACCATCGCCTCGACCCGCAGCCCGAAGACCCCGGGAAGCACCTCGGCGCGGACCCGCAGGGTGCCGGTCGCGATGAGTTGTTCCACGCGGCGGCGCACCACACCGGTCTTGGCGTCGAGGCACTCGGCGAGCCGCGTCGCTGGCATCCTGCCGTCCTCGGCGAGCAGCGCGATCAGCCGCTCGTCCTGCGCGGTCAGGTCAGCGACCGGCTCAGCGTCCTCGTGCAGCGCGGCGAGCGTCTCCGCCTCGGCCCGCGCGCGAACCTCGGGCGAGATCGTGTTCGTCATCATCCAGTCGTAGCCGGAGCGATACGGTCGCAGCACCGTCATCGCCTCGGAATCGAGCACCCCCGGGATCCCGGGCAGCTCGTCGAGCAGCACATCGGCCACGTAGTCGTGGTCGGCGAGGATGAGCAGCGCGACCACCTGCCGCCCGCCCTCGAGCACCGAGACCGAGGAGGCATCCGCGCGGCCCGCGATCTCCGCCGCGACGGAGCGCGCGGCACCGGCAGCGGTGCGCACGCGCACCACGACCGAGCGCGCCTGATACACCGTCGTCGCGTCGAGGTAGGTGGAGACCTTGATCACCCCGAGGTCGATGAGCCGCTGGCCGCGCCTGGCGACCGTGCGCTCGGGGAGGTCGAGCAAGCGGGCCACCGCGCCCCACGACGCGCGGCCCGAGATCTGCAGCACCGCCGCGATCTGGCGATCAGTCTCGTCCCAGGAATCTGGCAGCGGCGTCATGGGGTGGGCTCCTCGGCACTCAGCGGGGCCAGCACCGCCCCGTTCGCCCCCAACGTTAGCGGACGGGCCAGCGCCTGCGGCGGCGAGCGCCGGAGGCCGCGCGCTAGCGTTTCCGCCCGCCAGCGCGGAGCGTCTCCACCGACAGCACGATGAGCGCACCCCACACCACCGCGAAACCGATCCAGCGGGCCACGGGAATGTGCTCGCCGAGGATCAGCCAGCCCACCAGGAACATGATGCTGGGCGCGAGGTACTGCGCGAAGCCGAGCGCTGTGAGCGAGATCCGCCGCGCGCTCGCGGCGAACAGCAGCAGCGGCACCGCGGTGGCGATCCCTGCCGCGGAGAGGATCCAGAGCTCCGTTGGCGGGGCGCTCAGGACGTCGAGCCCGCGTGTGGCGCCGAGCACCGCGAGCACGCCGAGCGCGATCGGGGTGAGCACGAGCGTCTCGACGAAGAGCCCGGGCAGGGCGGCGACGCGGCCGCCAACGTCCTTCTTCACGAAGCCGTAGTAGCCGAAGGAGAGCGCGAGGAGGAGGGCCACCCAGGGGAACGTGCCGTAGCCGACCGCGATGATGACGAACGCGACCACCGTCGCCCCGAGCGCGATCCACTGCACGCGGCCGAGCCGCTCCCCGAGCAGCACGACGGCGAGCAGGATCGTGATCACCGGGTTGATGAAGTAGCCGAGCGAAGCGTCGAGCACGTGCCCCGACGTCGAGGCGAGCACGTAGGTCTGCCAGTTCACGTAGATGACCGCGCCGGCGAGCGCCAGGCGCCAGAGCAGCCGACCATCGCGCAGCACACGCGCCACATCGCCCCACTGGCGCAGCACCGTGATGAGGATGGCGCAGAACACCAGCGTGAGGAGGATCCGCCAGGCCACAATCTCGAACGCGTTGATGCCGATGAGCAGCACGAAGTACAGCGGCAGGAAGCCCCAGAGCGTGTATGCGGCGATCGCTGCGAGCACTCCGCGCTGAGTGTCGCCGCGTGAGGAAACTACTGACACAAGGGGGTCCTGTCGGGTGGGCATCAACAAAAAAACACCGGGGCCGACGCGAAACGCGTCGGCCCCGGGGCGCAGAGCAAAAAGCGCTTAGCGCGTCACAACCGCGAGGATATCGCGTGCCGAGAGCACGAGGTAATCGTCGCCCGAGACCTTGACCTCGGTGCCGCCGAACTTCGAGTAGATCACAATGTCGCCGACCGCGACATCGAGCGGGATCCGGGTGCCGCTGTCGGACACGCGGCCGGGACCGACGGCAACGACCTCGCCCTCCTGGGGCTTCTCCTTGGCGCTATCGGGGATCACGAGACCGGAGGCGGTGGTCTGCTCAGCTTCGACCTGCTTGATAACGATGCGATCCTCGAGCGGCTTGATGGCAACCGACACAGTTGACCTCTTTCCAGTGTTCGAAAGTTCTCGCGCCCGCCCGGTGCGAGCGCGTCTGCCTCCGAGTCTAGGACGCGGATTGGCACTCCTGCAAGGGGAGTGCCAACTGCGCGGATCGCTCCGAGCGAACGCACGCGCGCGCCGCCGCGCCTTCGCGGCGGCGAATCCGGTGGGCCGATTCACGGCTGAGGCCCATGCGCGGCTCAGACGCGCGCCGATAGACTGGGCGCAGAGCACGGTGAGGGGACCGCGGCAGGGATCCCGAACCTTGATTTGCGTCGCGAGGAGAAACCCATGTCTACCCCCACCACCCCCGAGCCGGGCACCCCGGACCCAGCGGCACCGTCTGGCGTCCCAGCGGCGCAGCCGACCGCGCCTCAGCCAACGGCAGCACAGCCGACCGCGGCGCAGCCGACCGTTCCGCTGCCGCAGGGCGTTCCCGCGTACGCGCAGCAGCACGCACCCGGCCAGCCGCAGGTACCCGGCCAGCAGCCCGCGCCCGGCCAGCCGGCAGCAGCATACGGAGCGCCCGTCTACCGCCCGGCGGCCCCGGCACCAGCGGCTGCCCCGCGCGGCACCACGCTCGCTCAGACCAACACCTACGCGCTCCTCGCGATCATCCTCGCGTTCATCTCCCCGATCGCCGGCGTGGTCTTCGGTCACATGAGCCTCAGCCAGATCAAGCGCACCGGCGATGCCGGCCGCGGGCTCGCGATCACCGGCCTGGTGCTCGGCTACGCCTCGTTTGCGTTCCTCATCGTGTTCATCGTGCTGTACATCGGGTTCATCGCGCTCGCGATCGGTGGGATCGCGAGCGAGTACTCCAGCTACTCGTACTAAGGAGCTGCCGTGAGCCAGAACGTCCCCACCGGGGGCCCCGAGCAGCAGCCGGTCGATCCGCAGCAGCAGCAGCAGTACGCGCCACCGCAGCAGCCTGGGCCGCAGTACGGCGCTCCGCCGCAGTACTCAGCACCGCAGTACGCTCCGCCGCAGTACTCGGCACCGCAGCACACCGCACCGCAGCAGCCCGCGTACCCGGCACCCGAGCAGCCGTACGCCGTGCCGTACTATGTCCCGGTCGCCGCGGCGGCCCCGCCGACGAACACGCTCGCGATCCTCGCGCTGATCTCGGCATTCGTGGCACCCTTTGTCGTGCCAGTCGTGCTCGGCCACCTGAGTATGAATCAGATCAGGCGCTCGGGCGAGGGCGGCCGCGGGCTCGCGATCACGGCGCTCGTCCTCGGCTACATCCAGGTGGCGCTCTGGGCGCTGCTCATCCTGTTCATCGTCTGGGTGGGGGTTGTCGCCGCCGCCGGATCGAGCATGTAGGCAGTGCCTGGTCAGCAGCCATCCTCTCCCGCCGCAACGATGCCGCCCGGCTGGGACTTCCTCTTCACCACCCAGGGCGTGAACGCGCTCGGGCGGGCCGTTGGCGCACTCGCGGGTGGCGCGGACGTCACCCGGCTGAACACCCAGCTCCGCGCCGACGGGCTCGCCGCCGAGCACACCGCAGCCGTGCTGACGCAGGCGCAACTGCGGCTGAAGGCGCAGGGCAAGCTGGGAGAGCTCGCGCGCTCACTGCTGTTCACGCCGGCCGGCCTCGAACAGGCGTCCCGTCGCGCGGTCTCCGTGCGGCACGCTGCCCGCTTCCGCGACGCCGGGTGCACGCGCGTCGCCGACCTCGGCTGCGGGATCGGCACGGAGTCGATGGCGCTGATCAGCGCCGGCATCACGCCGCTCGCCGTTGAGCTCGACCCGTTCACCGCGCGCATCGCCGAGCACAACCTCGGGATCGTCGCGGCGCACCACAGGCGACCGGCCCCGACGGTGCGCGTCGGCGACGCCGAGCAGCTCGGCCCGGCAGACGCCGACGGGGTGTTCCTCGATCCGGCGCGCCGCACCGCTGGGCACTCGAACACGCGGCGCGTCGCGTCCCCCGACGACTACTCCCCCAGCCTCAGCTTCGCGTTCGCCCTCGCCGAGCGGCTCCCCACCGGCATCAAGGTCGGCCCCGGGCTCGATCGCGAGCTCATCCCGGACACCGCTGAGGCGCAGTGGGTCTCGATCGACGGGCAGCTCGTCGAGACGGGGCTCTGGTTCGGACCGCTCGCCCGGCCGCAGGCGCTCCGCTCAGCGCTCGTGATCCGCGGGGACCGCGCGCACGAGCTCGCCGCCCCGGCCGACGCGGTCGACGTCGACGTGCAGCCGCTCGGCAGATACCTGTACGAGCCCGACGGCGCAGTGATCCGGGCCCGACTGATCGGCAAGCTCGCGCGCCAGCTCGGCGCCGGCATGCTGAGCCCCGGGATCGCGTATCTCACGTCCGACCGGCTTGCGCCCACGCCCTTCGCGCAAGCGTTCCGTGTGATTGCGGAGCTGCCCGTGCGTGAGAAGGACCTCAAGAAGGCACTCGCCGAACGCGGGATCGGCACGCTGGAGATCAAGAAGCGCGGTGCCGACGTGGATCCCGCGGCGCTGCGCACCCGGTTGAAGCTGCGCGGCCCGAACCGCGGAACGCTGATCCTCACCCGCGCCGCGGGGTCGCACGTCGCGATCCTCGCGGAGCGCTGCGAGCCGTAGGGCTGCGGCCGGTCGGGCGAGCAGCCTGGCTGGCTCACCTCCCCGCCCCGCCGACCCGCGTTCCCCACCCCACGCACGGAGAAATCTGATTTCTCGGAGGTTTTTGGGGCATACGGTCCGAGAGTTCAAATTTCTCCTGCGCGGTCGGTCGGTTCAGCGGGTGGCCGGGTGGCAGGCGCGGAACCGGCAGCACACCCCAAAACGCGCAACGGGCCCGGGGAAACTCCCCGGACCCGTTGCGCGTGCAGTGAGCTACTCCTGCGTCTGGCTCTGCCGCTCCAGCTCCTCCAACTGCTCCAGCTGCTGCTCGAGCTGCTGCTGGAAGTCGGGATCGTTGGCGATCTGCGAGAGGCCGGCGAGCAGGACAATCCACACGATCACGCCGACGATGATCGCCAGGGCACCCGTGATGAGGCCCGTGATGGCCATCGGCTTCGACTGCTTCTTCACGAGCGCAACGATGCTGAGCACGATGCCGACCACACCGAGCAGCGGGCCGAAGCCGGGCAGGAAGAACAGCACAATGGACAGCACGAGGCCGACGATGCCGAGCACCAGGCCGGCGATCGCGAGACCCTTGGGCTGCGGCGGCGTGTACCCGCCCTGCGGCGCGCCCTGCGGGTACCCCTGCGGCGCCTGCCCGTATGGGGGGACGCCCTGCGCGGCCGCTGCACCCGGCTGGGGTACCGGAGGCGCTGGCGGTGCCTGCGGCGGCGTGGTCGGTGCCTGCGGCGGAGTCGTGGGCGCCTGGGGCGGCACGGGCGGCTGGGTCGGGTCGTTGCCGGGCAGGTTCTCAGACATGTTGCTCCTTCGGTCGGGTGGCGCGACGGCGTACCGCCGGTTTCCGTACTCTCAGCCTAGACTCAGGGCTCGCAAAAACCACGCCTCCAGGCGGAATACCGAAATTTTCTGCGCGGATCTGGCCTACGGCACCTGAATCTGCTGCACGGGGAGGGTCGAGTCGGCGCCGAAGGCCAGCGAGGACGGCGCATGCCCCGCGGCAACCAGCTGCGCGCCGAGCGAGGCGATCATCGCGCCGTTGTCGGTGCACAGCGAGAGCGGCGGGACGCGGAGCGCGATGCCGGCGGCCGCCGTGCGCTCGGCGGCGAGTTCGCGGATGCGCGCGTTCGCGACCACGCCGCCCCCGAGGAGCAGGCGCGGCACCCCGAGGTCCTGGCACGCGGCGACGGCCTTGGTGAGCAGCACGTCGGCGACCGCCTCGCGGAAGCTCGCCGCGACATCCCCGACCGGGATCGGCGCGCCCGTCGCCTCGTGCTTCTCCACCCAGCGCGCCACGGAGGTCTTCAGCCCCGAGAACGAGAAGTCGTAGCGGTGCTTCGCCATGTCCTTCGGGAGCGAGAGCCCCCTGGGGAAGCGGATCGCGTTCGGGTCGCCGTCGGCCGCGACGCGGTCGATGTGCGGGCCACCCGGGTAGGGTAGCCCGAGCAGGCGCGCCACCTTGTCAAAGGCCTCGCCTGCGGCGTCGTCGATGGTCTCACCGAGCAGCTCGACGTCGCCGACGAGATCCCGCACGAGCAGGAGGGAGGTGTGCCCGCCCGACACGAGCAGCGCGACCGTTGGCAGCTCGAACTCCCCCACCGGTCCGACGACGGGGCGCAGCCCATCGCCCTGCAGCAGATCGGCGCCGACGTGTCCGACGAGGTGGTTCACGGCGTAGAGCGGTTTGCCGAGCGAGACCGCGAGCGCCTTCGCCGCCGCGACGCCGACCATCAGCGCGCCGGCGAGCCCGGGCCCGCTCGTCACCGCGATCGCGTCGAGCTCATCAAGCTGCACGCCCGCGGTCGCGAGTGCGCGCTCGATCGTGGGGTTCATCGCCTCGAGGTGCGCGCGCGCCGCCACCTCGGGGACGACGCCGCCGAAGCGGGCGTGCTCGTCCATCGACGACGCGATCTCGTTGGCCAGCAGCGTCCGACCCCGGACGATCCCGACGCCGGTTTCGTCGCAGCTGGTCTCGATCCCGAGCACGAGGGGGGCACTGGCGGTCATCGGTGTTCCTTCAACGTAGCTTCCTGCAGTTCGTGTCGCATGACAATCGCGTCGACGCCGTCCGGCTGGTAGTAGCGGGGCCGCACGCCGAGCTCGGCAAACCCGAGGGACTCGTAGAGCCCGCGCGCCACCGGGTTGTCCGCGCGCACCTCGAGGAATACCTCGCGCGCCCCGGCTTCCGCCGCGACCCCGAGCAGGTGGGTCATGAGGCGACGCCCCTGCCCCGTGCCGCGCAGCTCGGGCGCCACCGCGATCGTCTGGATGTCCGCCTCGGTGCCGACCGTGAGGAGGCCTGCGTAGCCGAGGATCGCGGCGGTGTCCGGCTCGGCGAGCACGACGTAGCACCGCAGCTCACCGGCGAGCTCTTCGGCGAGCATCGACCGGCTCCAGGCATCGCTCGTGAAGACGCTCGTCTCGAGCGCGTGGATCGCGTCGAGGTCGGCGGCCGTCGCGGCGCGCAGCTCGGGGGCGGCACTCACGTGCTCACCCGTTTGGGCGCGCCGGGCTGCGCGACGTCCGGGGCGCGCAGGTACCGCGCCTGCGTGTCGGCGAACCCCTGGCCGGCGGCAAGGCGGCGCGCAGCGATCCCGATCAGCTGGGCACCCGGAATCGTTTCCGGCCACACCTCGTTGGGCGCGGCGGCGTAGTCGTCGCGCGCGAAGAGGCCGGGCCCTGCCGCGCGCACGGGCACGCCGGCCCAGTCGAGCCCGGAGTACTCGGTGACGAAGAGCTCGCGGCGGCGCGCGTCCTGCACGACGCGCACGCCGGCGGTGGCGCCGCGCTCCAGCTCGGCGAGCGCGACCGCCTCGTGCCCCTCAACGGGCAGGAGGGGAACGCCACGGCCGAGCGCGAACGCCCGTGCGGCGGCGATGCCGACGCGCAGCCCGGTGAACGGACCTGGCCCCATGCCGGCGACCACGCCGGTGACGCGCGAGGGTGCGACCCCGCTCGCGGCGATGACTTCCTCGAGCAGCGTGCCAATCGCCTCGGCGTGGCCGCGCGCGTTCGCGCGCTCCGCGCTCCACACCCGGCCATCCGCGCCGAGCGCGACGGTCGTGCCGATCGCGGTGTCGATGGCGAGCAGCGCGTGTGCGCCGAGCTCGGGCACGTCGGTGGTGATCACAGTGTCTCCTCGGCCCAGCGGGGGCCCGTCCAGGTGATGGTCACGGTGCGCGCCTCGACGGGCGCTTCCGACCAGTCCGTTTCTTCCTCGTCGTCGACGCCGCGCGGGCGCTCGATGACCGCCTCGACCCAGGAGTCGCGGGTGTCGATGAGCCCCGCGCCCCACTCGGCGACGACGACGGAGCCCTCGAAGTCGAGGTCGAGGTCGTCGAGCTCCCCGGCGTCGGCGAGGCGGTACGCGTCGACGTGCACGAGCGGCGCGCCATCCCCGAGCGAGGGGTGCGTGCGTGCCAGCACGAAGGTTGGGCTCTGCACGGGGCCGCGCACGCCGAGGCCCTCGCCGATCCCGCGCGTGAGCGTCGTCTTTCCCGCACCGAGCGGACCGGTGAGGATCAGCAGGTCACCCGCGCGGAGCACGCGGCCGAGCCGCAGCCCGAGCTCGTGCATCGCGTCGGGATCCGGCACCTGGTGTGTGGTGACGCGTGGCGCCGCTGCGGTCATGCGCGTCCCTCCGCATCCTGCGCGCGAGTCGATTCGGTGCCGGGGGCGCCGAGATCCGGGCCGTCGACCGGCACACGGATGACGCGCGGCCCGATGCTCGCGATGATCTCGTAGTTGATGGTGCGCATGAGGCCGGACCAGATCTCCACAGCGGGAAAGCCCCGCTCGGGATCGCCGAAGAGCACCACGGGATCGCCGAGGCTCAGGCGCCCGGCGAGCGGCCCGACGTCGATGATGAACTGGTCCATGCCGATGCGGCCGACGATCGGGCGGGGCTCGCCGGCGACCGTCACCCACGCGCCGGAGCCGTTCAGCGCGCGCGGCATGCCGTCGGCGTAGCCCATGGGCACGAGCGCGAGCGTGGTCGCTGCCTCGCAGACGTGGTTGAAGCCGTAGGAGACGCCGGTGCCGGCCGGCACGCCGCGCAGCGCGACGATCTCCGAGCGGAGTGTCATCGCGGGCACGAGCCCCAGCTGCGCCGAAGTCTTGTCGGCGAACGGGCTGAGCCCGTAGGCGGCGACCCCGACGCGCACCGCGTTGTAGTGCAGGTGCGGGGAGGTGAACGTCGCCGCGCTCGCGGCGAGGTGCATCAGCTCGGGATCGACCCCGGCCTGCCGCAGCTGCGCGATCGCCTCGTCGAAGCGTTCGGCCTGCTGGCGGTCGGCCTCGGCGCCGGCGTTCGCGAGATGGCTGAAGATGCCGCGAACGCGCACGAGCCCCTGCGCTTCGAGCTCGGCGGCGCGGGCGAAAATCTCGGGCCAGTCGTCGGGGCAGGAGCCGTTGCGGCTGAGCCCCGTGTCCACCTTCAGGTGCGCGACGGCCCGCGCGCCCCGCACCGCGGCGGCCGCCCCGAGCCGCTCGAGCTGCTCCAGCGTGCTCACGCCGATCTCGATGTTCGCGTCCACCGCGTCGCCGAAGTCGGCGCGCACGCCGTGCAGCCAGCACAGGAGCGGACCGGTGACACCGGCGTCGCGCAGCGCGAGCGCCTCCTCAAGGTCGGCGGTGGCGACGATGGTCGCGCCGGCCGCAAACGCCGCGTTCGCGGTGATCGCGGCCCCGTGGCCGTAGCCCCCGGCCTTCACCACCACGATGACCGCCCCGCCGGTGAGCTGACGCACCAGCCGAACGTTGTGCCGGATCGCGGGGAGCGAGATTTCCGCGACGCGCATCGATCCGGATCTCATGTCCCCTCCTTCCCCTCGGGGCGCGCGGGCTCCCCCGCCCGCTCGACGATGACGAACGCGGTGGCCACTCCCCCGTCGTGGGTGAGCGAGAGGTGGCTCCGGTCGGCGCCGCGGCGGCTGAGCGCCGCGGCGAGCCCCGGCGTCGCGGCGAACGCCGGGGCGCGCTCGGGCCCGCGACGAATCTCGAGGTCCTGCCAGCTCACGCCGTCGGAGCCGCCGAGCGCCTTGATGAGTGCCTCTTTCGCCGCAAAGCGCGCGGCGAGCGACGGGGTCGACAGCTCGCGCTCGGCCTCGGTGAAGAGGCGTGCACGCAGCGCCGGAGTGCGCTCAAGCTGCTGCTCGAAGCGCGCGATGTCGACGGTGTCGACCCCGATGCCGATGATCACTCGACCGTGACCGACTTCGCGAGGTTGCGCGGCTGATCGACGTCGAGCCCCTTTGCGGTGCACAGCTCGAGCGCGAACCACTGCAACGGAACGACCTGCAGGATCGGGTCGAACAGCGAGTCCGACAGCGGGATCCGCACCACGTCGTCGGCGTACGGCAGCACCGCGGTGTCGCCGGTCTCCACGATCGCGATCACCCGGGCACCGCGCGCGCGGATCTCCTGGATGTTCGACACGACCTTCGCGTGCATGAGCGGGGAGGTGCGCGGGCTCGGCACGAGCACGAACACGGGCTGGCCGTGGTCGATGAGGGCGATCGGGCCGTGCTTCAGCTCGCCGGCGGCGAAGCCCTCGGCGTGGATGTACGCGATCTCCTTGAGCTTGAGCGCGCCCTCGAGCGCCGCCGGGTAGCCGACGTGGCGGCCGAGGAACAGCACCGAGCGCGTGTCGGCCATCCAGTGCGCGAGCTGCGCGATCTGCTCGTGCGTTGCGACGGCCTCGGCCATCTTCTCCGGCAGCGCCTCGAACTGGCGAACCGCCTCCGCCTCGGTCTCCGCCGAGAGCGTGCCGCGTGCCTTCCCGAGGTGCAGGCCGATCAGGTAGAGCGCCGTGATCTGCGCGACAAACGCCTTCGTCGACGCCACAGCGACCTCCGGCCCGGCGTGCGTGTAGACCGCCGCATCAGACTCGCGCGGGATCGTTGCCGACTGCGTGTTGCACACCGAGACAGTCGTGACACCGCGCTCGATCGCGTACTTCACGGCCATGAGGGTGTCCATGGTCTCGCCCGACTGGCTCACGGAGATCACCATGGTGCGCTCGGTGAGTACCGGATCCCGGTAGCGGAACTCGTGGCTGAGCTGTACCTCGACGGGGATCCGCGCCCACTGCTCGATCGCGTACGCGCCGATCATGCCCGCGTACGACGCGGTGCCGCACGCGATGATGACGATGCGGTCGATGTTCTGCAGGCGCTCGGCGCCGAGCGCGCTCAGCTCGGGCACCTCGACCTGGCCGTCGAGGATGCGGCCGCGAATCGTGTTCGCGATCGCCTCGGGCTGCTCGGTGATCTCCTTCGCCATGAAGGAGGACCAGCCGCCCTTGTCCGCGGCCTCGGCGTCCCACTGCACCTCGTACTCTTCGAACTCCACCTCGGCACCGTCGAAGTCCGTGATGCGCACGCCCTCGGGGGTGATCACGGCGATGTTGTCCTCATCGACCGCCACAGCGCGGCGGGTCGAGGACACGAACGCCGCGACGTCGGAGCCGAGGAAGTTCTCGCCGTCGCCGAGCCCGACCACGAGGGGCGAGTGGTGGCGCGCGGCGACGATCTTGCCCGGCTCGTCGCGGTGGGTGGCGAGGAGCGTGAACGTGCCGTGCAGGCGCTTCACGACCGCGCGGAACGCGGTCTCCAGGTCGCCGTGCTCGGCAACCGCGCGGCCGAGCAGACCGGCGACGACCTCGGTGTCGGTCTCGCTCTGCAGCTCGACGCCGGCGTCGACGAGCTCGGCGCGCAGCTCCGCGAAGTTCTCGACGATGCCGTTGTGGATCACCGCGAGCTTGCCCTCGTCCCCGAGATGCGGGTGCGCGTTCACGTCCGTCGGGCCGCCGTGCGTGGCCCAGCGAGTGTGGCCGATGCCCGTGTTCGCGGCAGCGACGGGGCTGTCGGCGAGCAGCTCCTCGAGGCGCGCAAGCTTCCCCGAGCGCTTGCGAACGGTCAGCCCCCCGGCCTCGTCCACCACGGCAATCCCAGCCGAGTCATAGCCGCGGTACTCCAGGCGCCGCAGTCCAGTAATGAGAACGTCGACCGTATCATTCGGGCCGACATATCCGACGATTCCACACATGGCATCAGTTTAGTGGCACGATGGGTGGATAATGGCCGAGATCCCCCCACCCCAGCTGCCGCGCACACGTCCAGTCCCCGTCATCGCCGACGCGGGTGGGGATGCGAAGCACCCGCAGGAGCCCAGCACCGAGACGCAGGCGCTCGTGCGCCCGGAGTTTACCTCACCGTTCATCGAGATCGGGCGCGACGAGTGGGCCCGCCTCGCGGGCGAAACCCCCATGCCGCTCACCGAGGCAGAGATCGCGGCGTTTCGCGGGCTCGGGGAGCCACTCGACATGGCCGAGGTGTCGGAGGTGTATCGGCCGCTCAGCCGGCTCATCAACCAGTACGCGATCGCGGCGCGCGAAATGCACCAGCGCACCCGCGGCTTCCTGCAGCGCAACGGCGAGCGCCCCAGCCCGTTCGTGATCGGGATCGCGGGATCCGTCGCGGTCGGCAAGTCGACGGTGGCGCGCATCCTCCGCGACCTGCTTGCGCGCTGGCCGGAGACCCCGAACGTCGAGCTCGTCACCACCGACGGCTTCCTCTACCCCAACGCGGAGCTCGAGCGGCGCGGCATCGGGCACCGGAAGGGCTTCCCGGAATCCTACGATCGCCGGGCGCTGCTGCGCTTCGTCTCGCAGGTGAAGGCCGGCGTTGCCGAGGTGCGCGTGCCGCACTACAGCCACCTGCTCTACGACATCGTGCCCGACGAGTGCACGGTGGTGCGCCAGCCCGACATCCTCATCGTCGAGGGTCTGAACGTGCTGCAGCCGGCGTCGATGGAGCACCCGCTCGCGGTGAGCGACCTGTTCGACTTCTCCGTGTACGTCGACGCGCGCACCGCGGACATTCACCAGTGGTATCGCAACCGCTTCCTGCGGCTGCGCGAGGCCGCGTTCTCCAACCCGAACTCGCACTTCCGCCGCTTCGCCGGGATCGACGACGAGGTGGCATCCGCGCTCGCCGACGAGTACTGGAACAACATCAACGAGCCCAACCTCATCGAGAACATCCGCCCGACGCGCGCCCGCGCGACGCTGATGCTCCGCAAGGAGGCGAACCACCGGGTGCAGAAGGTGCTGCTGCGGAAGCTCTAGCCCGGCTCGGAGCTGGGGGGCGGCTCAGCCCGCAGACTGAGGATCGGGCCTGCGGCGCGCGCCGCAGAGCACCGCGAGGCCGAGAACCGCGCAGAGCGGCCGGTACCAGCGCGCGTCGAGCCGCTGGAACTTCTTCCCCGCCGGCGGCAGGTCGAGCAGCGCGAGCGCGACGTCGCCGCCCAGCGCGGCGCGGCCGAGCAGCGCAAGGCCGACGAGCCGCCGACCCCGCACCACGGCTTTTCCCTCGCCGAACGCGCCGGCCGTCGCCACCGCGGCCACGCCGGCAACCCCCGCGACCGTGGCGGTCGCACGCGGACTCGGCATCGCGCGGCGGTTGCCGACCACCAGCTCGGTGAGCTCCTTCCGGTTGCGCGCCGGCCAGCTCGAGCCGGAAGCCCATGCCGCGTGCAGGGCGGCAACCACGCCAAGCCCAACTCCGCTGACCACTCGCGACAACCGCCGAAACGCACTCATGCCCCCACCGTACTCCTCGCGGAGACGGTGGGGGCATGAGCGGCGGCGATCCCGATCAGATTGAGTGCTCGGGTGCGCGACGCACTAGACCTCGAGGCGCTCCTTCACGATGGCGGCGAGGTCGTCGGCGAGCTTCTGCGCCTGATCCTCGTGCTGCGCCTCGACCATCACGCGCACCACCGGCTCGGTGCCGGAGGGGCGCAGGAGCACGCGCCCCTGGCCGCCCAGCGCGAGCTCGGCCTGGTGCACCGCCTGCTGGAGCACCGTGTCGCCCGCGACGCCAGCACGATCGACGCCGCGCACGTTGACGAGCACCTGCGGGTAGACCCGCATGCAGGTGGCGAGCTCGGCGAGCGTCTTTCCGGTGCGCTTCAGCTCGGCCGCGATGTGGAGCCCCGTGAGGATCCCATCGCCGGTCGTCGCGTGATCGCTCATGATGACGTGCCCCGACTGCTCACCGCCGAGCGAGTAGCCGTTCGCGTTGATCGCTTCGAGCACGTAGCGGTCGCCGACGCCGGTCTCGACCACGTCGATCCCGTTGTCCGCCATCGCGAGCTTCAGCCCGAGGTTCGACATCACGGTCGCGACGAGGGTGTTCTGCTCGAGCTTGCCGCGCGCCGACATCGAGAGCGCGAGAATCGCCATGATGCGGTCGCCGTCCACGACGTTGCCGTCGGCGTCGACCGCGAGGCAGCGATCCGCGTCGCCGTCGTGCGCGATGCCGAGGTCGGCACCGTGCTCCGTCACCGCGGCGATGAGCGGCTCAAGGTGGGTGGAGCCCACGCCGTCGTTGATGTTGAAGCCATCGGGATCGTTGCCGATCACTGTGACCTTCGCGCCGGCGTCGCTGAACACGTCGGGCGAGATCCCCGCCGCCGCGCCGTGCGCGCAGTCGAGGACCACGTGCAGGCCGTCGAGGGTCACGCCCTCGAGCGTGCCGAGCAGGTGCACGAGGTAGCGATCCTCCGCGTCGGCGAAGCGCTGGATGCGCCCCACTTCACGGCCGGTCACCGCGATGCTCGGGCGCTCGAGCGCGGCTTCGATCTCGTCCTCGATGTCGTCGGCGAGCTTGCGCCCGCCAGCGGCGAAGAACTTGATCCCGTTGTCGGGGGCCGGGTTGTGCGAGGCCGACACCATCACGCCGAAGTCGGCGCCGGTGTCCGCAACGAGGTACGCGGCTGCCGGGGTCGGGATCACGCCGGCGTCGAGCACGTCGACGCCCGCGGAGGCCAGCCCGGCCGCAACCGCGGCAGAGATGAACTCACCCGAAACCCGGGGATCGCGGGCAACGACCGCGATAGCACGACGGCTCTCGCTCCGGGCAGAACGCCCGAGAACGAGAGCCGCAGCGTCCGCGAGGTTCAGGGCCAGCTCGGCGGTCACATCGACCCCGGCAAGACCCCGAACCCCGTCGGTGCCAAAAAGGCGTCCCATCGGAAAAGGATCCCGACTTAGCGCTTCGAGTACTGAGGCGCCTTGCGGGCCTTCTTGAGACCAGCCTTCTTGCGCTCCTTGATGCGAGCGTCGCGGCTCAGGAAGCCAGCCTTCTTCAGGGTGGGGCGGTTGTGCTCAGCGTCGATCTCGTTGAGCGCGCGAGCGATCGCGAGGCGCAGTGCACCGGCCTGGCCCGAGGGGCCGCCGCCGACGATGCGAGCGATCACGTCGTACGAGCCACCGAGCTCGAGCACGGTGAAGGGATCCGTGATGAGCTGCTGGTGCAGCTTGTTCGGGAAGTACTCGGCGAGCTCACGACCGTTGACGGTCATGGTGCCCGAGCCGGGGATGAGGCGAACGCGGGCGATCGCCTGCTTGCGGCGGCCGACAGCTGCGCCGGGGACGGTGAGCGCGGGGCGCGGGGCCTGCGTGGTGGCCTGCGACGCCGGCGTCTCGGTGGTGTAGCTCTCGGGGGCCACGGTCTGCTCTTCAGTCACTGTGAAGTCTCTCTTCTGAATTCTCGTTGGCGCCGCGGTTACTGCGCGACCTGGCCGAAGGTGTACGGGGTGGGCTGCTGCGCAGCGTGGGGGTGCTCGGCACCCTTGTAGACCTTCAGCTTGCGGAACTGGTCAGCGCCGAGGGAGTTCTTCGGGAGCATGCCGCGGATCGCCTTCTCGACGGCGCGCTCGGGGTTCTTCTCCAGGAGCTCGGTGTAGCTCATCGAGCGGAGGCCGCCCGGGTAGCCCGAGTGGCGGTACGCCTTCTTCTTCGCGGCCTTGTTCGCGGTCAGGACGACCTTGTCGGCGTTGATGACGATGACGTAGTCGCCCATATCCATGTGGGGAGCGAACGTGGTCTTGTGCTTGCCGCGGAGCAGGGCTGCCGCGTGCGATGCCAGGCGGCCGAGCACCACATCGGTGGCGTCGATGACGAGCCAGTCGTGCTTCTGCTCAGCGGCCTTCGGCGAATACGTGCGAGTCACTATCGTGCTGCTTTCTGTCGAATTGGAGGTGTTTCGTGAATCCCACTCCGCTGCCCGGTCCCCGGAGGGTGCTCAGACGATGGAGGGCTCAACAAATCGGGTGCTTGCGCACCAAAGAACAACTTTAGCACACGCGGCGGCGCTACTCCTCCGCGAGGGGATCCCTGCGGGCTCGGGTCTGCTCGGCGCGGGCGGCCAGATCCTCATCTGCTGGGTAGGCGATCTCCTCGAGGGAGAGCCCGTTCGCCGGCATCACCGTGAACCGGCTGCTGCGGGCGCGCGCGTCGCGCAGCTCGACGAGCTCGCCCTCGGTGATGCGCCCGCTGCCCACCGCCACCACGGCGCCCACCATCGCACGCACCATCGAGTGGCAGAACGCGTCGGCCTCGATGCGCGCGGCGTACGCGCCGTCCTCCGTGCGGCGCCACTCGAAGCACAGCAGCTCACGCACCGCCGTTGCCCCCTCGCGCGCTTTGCAAAACGTGGTGAAGTCGTTCAGGCCGAGCAGTTCGTCGGCGGCGCGCTGCATCCGTTCCAGGTCGAGCGTCTGCGCCACATCGGCGGTGAAGCGCGCGGTGAGCGGGTCCCGGCGCGCGGCGTCGTCGCGCAGCCGGTACTCGTAGCGGCGGCGCAGGGCGCCGAAGCGCGCGTCAAACGCCGTCGGAACCTCGCGCACCGCGTGCACCGCGATGTCGGCGGCCCCGCGTTTGAGCACCCCGTTCAGCTTGCGCGCGCGGTGGCGCGTGCGCTCCGCCTCATCGCGCGTCTCGGCGCCGCGACCATCCCACTTCGCGAGCTCCGCCGCGGTGACGTCAAGGTGCGCCACCTGGCCGCGCGCGTGCACGCCGGCGTCCGTCCGCCCGCCGACGGTGAGCCGAGCCGAGTCACGCCGAAGCAGCACGGCGAGCGCCGCCTCCAGTTCCCCCTGCACGGTGCGCAGACCGGGCTGCGCCGCCCAACCGGCGAAGTCGGTGCCGTCGTACGCAAGGTCGAGGCGCACACGCACCAGCGGAGTTTCCGGCTCACTTTCCACACCACGATCCTGCCAGACCGGCGCGTTGCCGCGCAGCCCAGCGTGTGGGCGCGCCGCTCAGGCGCGCCGCGTAGACTGGATCGTGGTGGGCTCGCCCTTGCCTGCCACCCGAAAGCCTCCCTCGATGACCTCTCCCTCGCCACGCACCCGCCCCCAGCCCGGCCGATTCGGCGGGCTCGATGGGCTGCGCGCCATCGCGGTCGGGCTCGTGCTCGTCTACCACTTCTTCCCGCGCGCCCTGCCAGGCGGCTTCCTCGGCGTCGACATCTTCTTCGCGATCAGCGGCTTCCTCATCACCTCGCTCCTCTTCCGCGAGGTGGAGCTGCGCGGCGGGATCAGGCTCGGCGCGTTCTGGCGCCGCCGCGCGCGGCGACTCCTCCCGGCGCTCGGTCTCGTGCTGCTCGTCTGCTCCTCGCTCGCCCTCCTCGTCGGCGGCGATCTGCTCGTCGGGCTCGGCCGCCAGATCGCGGGCACCGCGTTCTTCGTCAGCAACTGGGTGTTCATCGCGAACGGCGCCGACTACTTCGCACGCGATACGCCGGAACTCTTCCGCAACACCTGGTCGCTCTCGATCGAGGAGCAGTTCTACATCCTGCTGCCGCTGCTCATCATCGCGCTCATGCGGCTGCGCGGCCGCAGCAGCCGCGCGGTGCTCCTCACGGCGCTCGGAATCGCCTCAGCCGCCCTCATGTTCACGCTGTCCCAGCAGGGGGCCAATCCGACCAGGATCTACTTCGGCTCGGACACGCACACCTTCGGCCTATTCTGGGGTGCCGCGCTCGCGACGCTCGTTCACCCGCGCCGCGACGCCGCGCCGCGTGCGCGGCTCACGCGCCTCAGGCAGCTCCTCCTCGGGGCGCTCGCCGCGACCGCGCTCGGTGTGCTCGCCTGGCTCGCCATCACCCTGCCGGAGGGCAGCGCGCAGAGCTTCGAGGGCGGCTTCCAGCTGGCCATCGTCGCGTCGCTCGCGCTCGTGTGGGCGGTGACGCGGGACGGGGCCTGGATCGGCCGCGCGCTCGACGTCGCGCCGCTGCGCTGGGTCGGCGAGCGCTCCTACGGAATCTACCTGTGGCACTGGCCGCTGCTGCTCATCGTCTCGGCGGCGCTCGGCGCGGGGGCGACCCCCTGGTCGGTCGCGCTCATCGCCGGCGCGGCGACGTTCTTCGCGGCCGCACTCTCGTACCGCTTCCTCGAACAGCCCGTGCGCAGGTTCGGGCTGCGCCGCTCGCTCCGCCTGGCCGTCCGGCCGGCGGGGTACACGCCGCGCCAGCGCGGCGTCACCATCGCGCTCGGCGCGGTGCTCCTCCTGACGATCCCCGCGACGGCCGTGGCGATCGTGCAGGCGCCGGAGCAGACCACGGCGGCGGCAGCCATCGCGCGGGGGCAGGACGCGCTCGACGCCGCGGCGGAGAAACCGGCGGCGGAGCAGCCCGGGAGCACCAGGCCCGGGGCGGGCACGCCCAGCGCGCCGGACGGCAGCGATCCCAAGCCGGGGGCCGGCGAGGAGCCCGCGCTCCCGCCCGGTCCGCTTCTCCCCCGCGGCGACAGCATCACCGCGCTCGGCGACTCCGTGATGCTCGCGAGCCTGCCCGAGCTCGAAACCGCGCTGCCCGGCATCGAGGTGGACGCCGCCGTGTCGCGCGGCATGGGGGTCGGGGTCGAGCTCGCGGACGAGTGGGCGGCAAGCGGCAGGCTCCGCCCCATCCTCGTGGTCGGGCTCGGGACGAACGGTCCGGTCGCCCCCGAGGAGCTCGACGCGCTCGCACGCACGGCAGGCGATCGCCCCATCGTGCTCGTCAACGCGCACGCCGATCGCGACTGGATCCCGGGCGTGAACGAGGAGCTCGAGCGCTTCGCGGATGGCCGCCGCGGCGTGGTGGTCGCCGACTGGACGGGCGCCGTGACCGGCGTGCCGGACGCGCTCGCCGGCGACGACATCCACCCGAACCCGAGCGGTGGGGAGATCTACGCGGCCTCGGTGCAGCGCGCGCTCGAGGAGTTGCAGGCGCCAGGCGAGGCGCGCGGCTTCGCGCTCCCCCGCCGCTAGCCTCCCGCCCCCCTCATGCCCCCTCATGCCCCCTCACCCCCTCCTGCCCCGGCCCGCGCGAATCGGGGTCACTTGGGCAGGGTGTCGCGGCGTCCGGGTCGGCGACACCCTGCCCAATTGACCCCGATCCTCTGAGCGCTCGTCTGCGAGCGCGGCGGGGGGGGGGCGCAGCGGGGAGCGCCACAGGCCCGGAGACAGCGAAACGCCCCGCCGATCCACAGATCAGCGGGGCGTTTCAGCGGGTGAGGTGAGTGTTACTCAGCCTTCTCCTCGGCGGGAGCCTCGACCTCAGCGGCCTCCTCGGTCGCCTCAGCGGCGTCCTCGACGACCTCAGCGGGATCCTCGACCGGAGCCGCCTTCTCAGCCTTGGGCTCAGCCTTCGCGGCCTTCGCCTTGGGCTGCACCGGCTCGAGCACGAGCTCGATGACCGCCATGGGAGCGTTGTCGCCCTTGCGGTAGCCGGTCTTGATGATGCGGGTGTAGCCACCCTCGCGGTTCTCGACGAGCGGCGCGATCTCGGTGAAGAGCTCGTGCACGACCGACTTGTCGAGGATCTGACGCATCACGCGACGGCGCGCGTGCAGGTCGCCGCGCTTGGCGAACGTGACGAGGCGCTCGGCCACGGGCTGCAGGCGCTTCGCCTTCGTCTCCGTGGTCTGGATGCGCTTGTGCTCGAAGAGCTGCGCAGCCATCTGGTTGAGCATCAGGCGCTCGTGAGCGGGGCCGCCTCCGAGGCGGGGGCCCTTGTTGGGCTTCGGCATTGTTTACTCCAGTAAGTTTACGATCGGGTCGCTGGCGACGGATCGTGAATTAGTTGTTGTCGTCTTCGTAGCTGTAGAACTGCGCACCGTCGAAGCCGGGCACTGCGTCCTTCAGCGACAGTCCCATCTCGGTGAGCTTGTCGCGCACCTCGAAGACGGACTTCTGGCCGAAGTTGCGGATGTTCATCAGCTGAGCCTCGGAGAGCGCAACGAGCTCGCTCACCGTGTTGATGCCCTCACGCTTCAGGCAGTTGTAGCTGCGCACCGACAGGTCGAGGTCCTCGATCGGGATCGAGAGCTCGCCCTCCGTGACCACCTCAACCGGCGCGGGGCCGATCTCGACGCCCTCGGCTGCGGTGTTGAGCTCGCGCGCAAGCCCGAAGAGCTCGACCAGGGTCGAACCGGCCGACGCGATCGCGTCGCGGGGGCTGATCGCGGGCTTCGTCTCCACGTCGACGACGAGGCGGTCGAAGTCGGTGCGCTCACCGGCACGCGTGGCCTCCACGCGGTAGGTGACCTTCAGCACCGGCGAGTAGATCGAATCAACGGGGATCCGGCCAACCTCGGCGTCTTCGTTCCGGTTCTGCGCGGCCGAGACGTAGCCGCGGCCACGCTCGATCGTCAGCTCGAGCTCGAACTGCGCCGAATCGCTGAGCGTCGCGATGACGAGCTCAGGGTTGTGCACCTCAACACCGGCGGGTGCGGAGATGTCGGCGGCGGTCACCTCGCCTGCGCCGGTCTTGCGCAGGTAGGCGGTGATGGGCTCATCGTGCTCGCTCGAGACGACAAGGTCCTTGATGTTGAGGATGATCTCGGTGACGTCCTCGGTCACGCCCGCAATGGTCGTGAACTCGTGGGCGACGCCCTCGAAGCGGACGCTCGTCACTGCGGCGCCGGGGATCGACGACAGCAGCGTGCGACGCAGCGAGTTGCCGAGCGTGTAGCCGAAGCCAGGCTCAAGCGGTTCGATGGCGAAGCGTGAACGGTACTCGGAGATCGACTCCTCGGTCAGAGTGGGTCGCTGTGCAATGAGCAAGGTGTGTGGTCCTTTCGCTGGAGTCCGCTATATGACTCATGCGGTATCGGGAATGAGGGATGTCCTCTGTGCACCCGAGACCCTCAAACGGGGTCTCGGCGCCTTCCCGGCGCGGCGGGCGAACCCACCGCGCCGGGAAGTAGCGCGAGCTCCTTAGACGCGGCGGCGCTTCGGGGGGCGGCAGCCGTTGTGCGTCTGCGGGGTGACGTCGTTGATCGACCCCACCTCGAGGCCTGCGGCCTGCAGCGAGCGGATCGCGGTCTCGCGGCCCGAGCCCGGACCCTTCACGAAGACGTCAACCTTCTTCATGCCGTGCTCCTGCGCCTTGCGGGCGGCCGACTCGGCAGCCAGCTGAGCAGCGAAGGGCGTCGACTTACGCGAACCCTTGAAGCCCACGCCACCCGAGGAGGCCCAGCTGATCACAGCACCGGTGGTGTCAGTGATCGAAACGATGGTGTTGTTGAACGTCGACTTGATGTGGGCCTGGCCCACGACCACGTTCTTCTTGTCCTTGCGACGCGGCTTGCGAGCCGCCGTCTTTGGTGCAGCCATTGAGTATTCTCCTGAAAAGCTTTATGTGATGGTCGAGAGGACCGGCGATTACTTCTTCTTGCCGGCGACGGTGCGCTTCGGGCCCTTGCGGGTACGAGCGTTCGTCTTGGTGCGCTGACCATGCACGGGCAGGCCCTTACGGTGACGGAGGCCCTGGTAGCTTCCGATCTCCACCTTGCGGCGGATGTCGGCGGCGACCTCACGGCGGAGGTCACCCTCAACCTTGAAGTTGCCCTCAATGTAGTCGCGGAGCGCGACGAGCTGATCGTCGCTGAGGTCCTTGACGCGGATGTTGCCGTCGATGCCGGTATCGGCGAGCGTCTTCAGCGCGGTGGTGCGCCCAACGCCGTAGATGTAGGTGAGTGCAATCTCAACGCGCTTGTCGCGTGGGATATCGACTCCTGCGAGACGTGCCATGTGTGGCTCTCCTTGCGGTAGTGGAGGTATGTCGCGCATCGGGGGTTCGGGCCTCCGCCCCGAGGTGTCCCCCGCGCACAGTGTGCCCGGGTTCTTCGATGCGCTGGATCAGATATTGAGTTGTGTGCTCTGCGAGACCGCCGAGCGGCAGGGTGTTAGCCCTGGCGCTGCTTGTGGCGGGGGTTGCTCTTGCAGATCACCATGACGCGGCCGTGGCGTCGGATGACCTTGCAGTGATCGCAGATCGGCTTGACGCTGGGATTAACCTTCATGATGTTTCCTTCGCGGAGTTCGCTGTCCTCGTGCAACCGGGATGCCGGCTGCCGTTACTTTCCAGCAGCTCCTACTTGTAGCGGTAGACGATGCGGCCGCGGGTCAGATCGTAGGGCGTCAGCTCCACAATCACGCGGTCCCCGGGGAGAATGCGGATGTAGTGCTGGCGCATCTTGCCCGAGATGTGGGCGAGAACCTTGTGTCCGTTGGTCAGCTCAACGCGGAACATCGCGTTGGGCAGAGCCTCGGCAACCTGTCCCTCGATCTCGATGACGCCGTCTTTTTTCGCCATAGCCTCACTATCGCTTGCGTAGGATGTACTGGTCTTGCGAATGCCAAGCGCCCGCTTTCGAGAACACGAAAACAGGCGCAAAGCACCAAATGTCAAGCGTACTCGCCGACGGGGACTTTGTAAAGCCCGGCGGGTGGCGTCTCGCACCCCTCAGCACGCCCGCCCGCCCAGCCGAGCGCATCTTTCGAGATCGCCTGGATTGTCTCGAGAATCTGCGCGATCTCGAAAGATGCGCGCGGTCTCGGCGCGGCAGCGCGGCAGCGCAGCAGCGCTAGGGAATCGGGACGGGCGCAATCCCGAGCGGCGCGAGGCCGCTGGCCCCGCCGTCCTCCGCGGTGAGCACCCAGATGCCGTCGGCGTGCACCGCGACCGAGTGCTCCCACTGGGCGCTCATCGAGCCGTCGGCGATCGTGACGGTCCAGTCGTCGTCCTCGATGTCGGTGTCGATCCCGCCGGCCGAGATGATCGGCTCGATCGCAACGACGAGACCCGGCTTTACCTCGGGGCCGCGCTGGCGCACCGGGACATTGAACACGGGCGGGTCCTCGTGCATGCTGCGTCCGATGCCGTGCCCGATGTAATCCTCGAGTACACCGAAGTCGCTGTTCGCGCGCACGTACGCGGACACCGCCTCCCCCACCTCGTTGAGGTGCTTGGCGGTCGCGAGACGCGCGATCCCGCGCCACATGGCCTGCTCGGTGACGTCGCTCAGCTTCTCGTTCGCGGCGGTGAGCTCGGGTCGCGCGTGATCCGGGAGCGTGACCGTGATCGCGGTGTCGGAGTGCCACCCTCCGATCACGGCGCCGACGTCGAGCGAGGCGATGTCGCCCGGGGCGAGCGGCCGATCGCCGGGGATCGCGTGGACGACGTGGTCGTTCACGTTCGCGCAGATCGTGTGCCGGTAGCCAGGCTCCAGCATGAAGTTCGGGGCCCCGCCGCGCGAGCGGATCGCGTCCTCAGCGATCGCGTCGAGCTCCAGCGTGGTGATGCCGGGCCGCACGGCCTCGCGCATCGCGGCAATCGCCGCGGCGGCGGCGAGCCCCGGCTCCACCATCAGCCGCAGCTGTGCCGGCGACTTATAGATCGAACGGCGCAACAGTCCCCGACGAGCCACGACCTAGCGACCCGCCTTCGCTGCGAGCTGGGCGTCGAGGCCCGCCGCGATGCGCGCTGCGACCTCGTCGACGGTGCCGAGACCGTCGACCGCAACGAGAATGCCGCGCTCGGTGAAGAGCTCAACGAGGGGCGCCGTCTGCTCGGCGTACACGTCCTGGCGGTGCCGGATCACGTCCTCCGTGTCGTCGGCGCGGCCCTCGAGCTCCGCGCGCTTGAGCAGGCGGGCGACGACCGCCTCGGTGTCGACCTCGAGCAGCACGACCGCGTCGAGCGCGTCGCCCTCGAGCATGCCGTCGAGCGCGTGCACCTGCTCGACGTTGCGGGGGTAGCCGTCGAGCAGGAAGCCTGCGGCCGCGTCAGCCTGAGCGAGCCGATCCGCCACGATCTCGTTGGTCAGCGAGTCGGGAACGAGCTCGCCGCGCTCGATGATGGCCTGCACCTGCTGGCCGAGCTCCGTGCCGCCCTTGATGTTGGCGCGGAAGATGTCGCCGGTCGAGATGGCCGGAACGCCGAAGCGCTCGGCGATCTGCGTGGCCTGGGTGCCCTTGCCTGCCCCGGGCGGGCCGATGATGAGGAGGCGTGTGGTGGTGTCCGTCACTTGAGGAGCCCTTCGTAGTGGCGCTGCTGCAGCTGTGCGTCAATCTGCTTCACCGTCTCGAGGCCAACGCCCACGATGATGAGGATCGACGAGCCGCCGAACGGGAAGTTCTGGTTGGCGCCGAAGAACGACAGCGCAATCAGCGGGATGAGCGCGATGAGACCGAGGTAGAGCGAGCCAGCGCTCGTGATACGGGTCAGCACGTAGTTGAGGTACTCGGCCGTCGGGCGGCCGGCGCGGATCCCCGGCACGAAGCCGCCGTACTGCTTCATGTTGTCCGCGACCTCCTCCGGGTTGAAGGTGATCTGCACGTAGAAGAAGGTGAAACCGATCGTCAGCAGGAAGAACACCAGCATGTAGAGCGGCTGATCGCCCATCACGAGGTTGTTCTGCACCCAGACGACCCACGGCTTCGGATCCTCGCCGATCTGCGGCTGATTGAACTGCGTGATGAGGGCGGGGAGGTAGAGGATCGCCGAGGCGAAGATGACGGGGATCACGCCCGCCATGTTCACCTTGATCGGGATGTACGTGCTCGAGCCGCCGTAGGTGCGACGGCCGACCACGCGCTTCGCGTACTGCACCGGGATACGGCGCTGCGACTGCTCGACGAAGACGACGGCCGCGACAACGAGGAGCCCGACGAGGAGCACCAGGAAGAAGACCTCCCAGCCCTTCGACTCCTTGATGACCCACATGCCGCTCGGGAAGGTCGCCGAGATCGACGTGAAGATGAGGAGGGACATGCCGTTGCCGATGCCGCGCTCGGTGATGAGCTCACCGAACCACATGATGAGGCCAGTGCCCGCGGTCATGGTCATGATCATGATGAGGATCGCCCACCACTCCTGCGACACGAGGTTCTGGCAGGCCTGGTTTGCCGAGGCGCCGAACAGCTGGCCCGAGCGCGCCACGGTGATGAGCGTGGTCGACTGCAGGATCGCGAGGGCGATCGTGAGGTAGCGGGTGTACTGCGTGAGCTTCGCCTGGCCCGCCTGGCCCTCCTTGTGGAGCGACTCGAAGTGCGGGATGACGACGCGCAGCAGCTGCGTAATGATCGACGCCGTGATGTACGGCATGATCCCGAGCGCGAAGATCGACAGCTGGAGCAGAGCGCCACCGCTGAAGAGGTTGATCATGTCGTAGAGACCGGAGGTCCCCTGCGCCTGGTTGGCTACCAGACAGGCCTGCACGTTGTTGAAGTCAACGAACGGGGCGGGGATGAACGATCCGAGCCGGAAGAGCGAAACAATCGCGAGCGTAAAGACGATCTTTCGCCGCAGATCGGGTGTCCGAAAGATCCGTCCGATAGCGCTGAACAAAAGCTGCCTCCTGGGGGCGTCGTACGGGGCCGTCGCCTGACGACGAGAACCAATTGCTCCAGCCTACACGCTGTGCGGGCTGCCTCACCAATATCCCGGCCGTTCGTGGACACCCGGGGAAGAAAGAGACAGGGGCGGTGGAGTGGCATTTCTGCCGCTCCACCGCCCCCGCGGTGTCGAGCTCAGCTCGACTCAGTCAGAATCCCGTCGGGATCCTTACTTGACCTCGCCGCCGGCCGCAACGATCTTCTGCTCAGCCGAGCTGGAGACCTTGTCAACCGAAACGGTGAGCTTGACCTGGATGTCGCCGTCGCCCAGCACCTTGACGGGCTGGTTCTTGCGGACGGCACCCTTGGCCACGAGATCCTCGATCGTGACGTCGCCACCCTTGGGGTAGAGCTCTGCGAGCTTGGCAACGTTGACGACCTGGTACTCGGTGCGGAACGGGTTCTTGAACCCGCGCAGCTTCGGGGTGCGCATGTGCAGCGGCATCTGCCCACCCTCGAAGCCCGCCTTGACCTGGTAGCGCGCCTTGGTGCCCTTGGTGCCGCGACCAGCGGTCTTACCCTTGGAACCCTCACCGCGACCCACGCGGGTCTTGGCCTTCTTTGAGCCGGGTGCCGGGCGAAGGTGGTGAGCCTTCAGCACCTGCTCGCGCTCCTCGTTCTTCTCGCTCATGCGTCGATCTCCTCAACCTCTACCAGGTGAGCAACGGCGCGAACGTACCCGCGGTTGGCCTTCGTGTCCTCACGAACGACCGACTGGCCGATCTTCTTGAGGCCGAGGCTCCGCAGCGTCTCACGCTGGTTCTGCTTCTCGCTGATAACGGACTTCGTCTGCGTAATCTTCAGGCTCTTCGCCATTACGCACCTGCCTTTGCCTTCGCGGCAGCGTCGGCCGCAGCCTTCGCCTCGGCGCGCACGATGCGAGCCGGGGCGACGCGGTCGAAGTCAAGGCCACGGCGAGCTGCGACGGAGCGGGGCTCCTCGAGCAGCTGCAGCGCCTCAACGGTCGCGTGCACGATGTTCAGGGTGTTCGACGAACCGAGCGACTTGCTCAGCACGTCGTGGATGCCGGCGCACTCAAGGACGGCGCGGACGGGGCCACCGGCGATCACACCGGTACCTGCCGCTGCGGGGCGGAGGAGCACCACACCGGCTGCTGCCTCACCCTGCACGGGGTGCGGGATGGTGCTGCCAACGCGGGGCACGCGGAAGAAGTTCTTCTTAGCCTCCTCGACACCCTTGGAGATGGCGAGGGGCACCTCCTTCGCCTTGCCGTAGCCGACGCCAACGGTGCCGTTGCCATCGCCCACCACGACGAGCGCGGTGAAGCTGAAGCGACGGCCGCCCTTGACGACCTTGGAGACGCGGTTGATGGTGACGACGCGCTCGAGGAACTGGCTCTCGTTGCGGTCACGGCCGCCGCGCTCGCCACGGGTGCCGCGGTCGCGGCTCCCCCGACGCTGCTCGCGGGGCTCGTTGCGGTGATCCGTGCCCTGGGCCTCAGTGGCCGAGGACTCAGCGGTCTGGGTCTCTGCGGACACTTCCTGCTCCTTCGTTTCCTTGCTCACAGGGTCAGCCCCCCTTCGCGAGCGCCGTCGGCGATCGCTGCAACACGGCCGGCGTACTTGCTGCCGCCACGGTCGAAGACGACTGCCTCAACGCCAGCGTTCTTCGCGCGCTCGGCGACGAGCTCGCCAACCTTGCGGGCCTTCGCCGTCTTGTCGCCCTCGTGAGCGCGGAGATCGGCTTCCATGGTCGATGCCGACGCGAGGGTGATGCCCTTCGAGTCGTCAACAACCTGCACGAAGACGTGACGCGACGAGCGGGTCACCACGAGACGGGGACGGAGCTCCGTGCCGACGATCTTCTTGCGCAGGCGGGTGTGGCGGCGCACGCGCGCAGCCGAACGACCCTTTGCACGGGTGATGTTAGCGGCCATGGTTACTTACCAGCCTTTCCAGCCTTGCGGCGAACGTTCTCGCCCGCGTAGCGGATGCCCTTGCCCTTGTAGGGCTCCGGCTTCTTCAGCTTGCGGATGTTCGCAGCGGCCTCGCCGACCGCCTGCTTGGAGATCCCGCTCACGGTGATCTTGGTGTTGCCCTCAACAGCGAGCGTGATGCCCTCGGGAGCGTCGACGAGCACCGGGTGCGAGAAGCCGAGCGCGAGCTCGAGGCCTGCACCCTTCTGCTGCACGCGGTAGCCGGTGCCGACAACCTCGAGCTGCTTGGAGTAGCCCTCGGTCACACCGATGATGTTGTTGTTGATGAGCGTGCGGGTCAGGCCGTGCAGCGCTCGGGAGTCGCGCTCGTCGTCGGGACGAGTGACCACAACCTGGCCCTCCTCGACAGCAACGCGGATGGGCTCTGCGACGACGAGCGACAGCTCGCCCTTCGTGCCCTTAACCGTGACCTTCTGGCCATCGATCTTGACGTCTACACCACCGGGAACGGTGATGGGAAGCTTTCCAATACGTGACATGACGGCTTACCACACGTAAGCGAGGACTTCCCCGCCAACGCCCTTCTGGTCAGCCTCGCGGTCGGTCAGGAGACCGGAGGACGTGGACAGGATCGCAATGCCGAGGCCGCCGAGCACGCTCGGGATCTCGGTCGAGCGTGCGTACACCCGGAGGCCGGGCTTGGACACGCGCTTGATGCCCTCGATGGAGCGCTCGCGGTTCGGGCCGTACTTCAGCGACATGGTGAGGGTCGTGCCGACGCGTGCGTCCTCGACCTTCCAGTCCTTGATGTAGCCCTCGCGCTTGAGGATCTCCGCGATTCGCACCTTCAGCTTGGAGCCGGGGAGCGAAACGTCGTCATGATGCGCAGAGTTGGCATTGCGCAGCCGGGTCAGCATATCTGCGACCGGATCAGTCATCGTCATGAGTGACTCTTCTTTCTCGCCTGGTATCACGCACCGTTACACGGAGCGTGACCTGGGTGACATGCGGATGGGGTGCCCGGGGAATCCCCGGGCACCCGCACCGCTTGGACTATTTAGTTGTCGGTCTTGAACGGGAAGCCGAGTGCGCGAAGCAGCGCACGGCCCTCGTCGTCAGACTGGGCGGTGGTCACGACAGTGATGTCGAAGCCACGCACGCGGTCAATCTTATCCTGATCGATCTCGTGGAACACACTCTGCTCGGTCAGACCGAAAGTGTAGTTGCCGTTTCCGTCGAACTGCTTAGGCGAAAGTCCGCGGAAATCGCGGATACGCGGCAGTGCGAGGTTGATGAGGCGATCAAGGAACTCCCACGCGCGGTCACCGCGGAGGGTGACGTGCGCGCCGATGGCCTGGCCCTCACGCAGCTTGAACTGCGCGATGGACTTGCGAGCCTTCGTGACCATGGGCTTCTGGCCGGTGATCTTCACGAGGTCGGCGATTGCGCCCTCGATCACCTTGCTGTCGCGAGCTGCCTCGCCAACACCGGTGTTCACAACGACCTTGACGACGCCGGGAACCTGCATGATGTTCGCGTAGTTGAACTCCTCGCGGAGCTGCTCGACGATCTCGCCGCGGTACTTTGCCTTGAGGCGGGGCTGGATCTTGGTCTCAGACATTAGAGGTCCTTCCCAGACGACTTGGCGTAGCGCACGCGGACGGTCTTCTTGACGCCGTCCTTCTCGATCTCCTCGACGCGGAAGCCAACGCGGGTCGGCTTCTTCGTCTCGGGATCGACAACTGCGACGTTCGAGATGTGGATCGGGGCCTCAACGGTCTCGATCCCACCCTCGCGGGTGCCACGCTCGGACTGGCCGACGCGGACGTGCTTCGTCACGAAGTTCACGCCCTCGACGATCACACGGTCGGTCTCGGTGAACACCTCGATGACCTTGCCCTGCTTGCCCTTGTAGCCGCCGCGATCCTGCGACGGACCCGTGATGACCTCGACGAGGTCACCCTTCTTGATCTTCTGGCCCATAGGACTAGATCACCTCCGGTGCGAGCGAGACGATCTTCATGAAGCGCTTGTCGCGCAGCTCACGACCGACCGGCCCGAAGATACGGGTGCCGCGGGGCTCCCCGTCGGCCTTGAGAATGACGGCAGCGTTCTCGTCGAAGCTGATGTACGAGCCATCAACGCGACGGGTCGACTTGCGCGTGCGAACGATGACGGCCTTGACGACCTCACCCTTCTTCACGTTGCCGCCGGGGATTGCGTCCTTCACGGTTGCAACGATCGTGTCGCCGAGACCGGCGTAGCGACGTCGCGAGCCACCGAGGACGCGAATCGTGAGCAACTCCTTGGCGCCGGTGTTATCGGCAACCTTGAGTCGGGATTCCTGCTGAATCACTTGTTACTCCTTCAATCAGTAAGCCGCGAGGGCTTACTTCGCCTTCTCGAGGATCTCGACCAGACGCCAGCGCTTCGAAGCGCTCAGCGGACGGGTCTCGTGGATGAGCACGAGATCGCCGATGCCGGCGGTGTTCTGCTCGTCGTGGGCCTTCACCTTCGACGAACGACGCATCACCTTGCCGTAGAGCGGGTGCTTCACGCGGTCCTCGACCTCGACGACGATGGTCTTGTCCATCTTGTCGCTGACGACGTAGCCACGGCGAGCCTTACGGTAGCCGCGCTGTTCCTTCTCGACCTCAGCCATTCTTAGGCCTCCTTCGTCTCAGCGGCGGCGTCCGCCTGCTCGGTCTTCTTGGTGCTCTTCTTCGCCTTCGCGGGAGCAGTCTCAGCGGCGGGGGTCACCCGAATGCCGAGCTCACGCTCGCGGAGCACCGTGTAGATGCGCGCGATATCGCGCTTCACCTGGCGCACACGACCGTGGCTTTCCAGCTGGCCGGTGGCCGACTGGAATCGCAGGTTGAAGAGCTCACCCTTTGCCTTCTTGAGCTCCTCGGCCAGACGCTCGTTCTCGAACGAGTCGAGCTCCGTGATGGCCAGTTCCTTGGTACCGATCGCCATTACGCGTCGCCCTCCTCGCGCTTGATAATACGGGCCTTGAGCGGCAGCTTGTGGATGGCGCGGGTCAGCGCCTCACGTGCGAGCTGCTCATCGACGCCGGCGACCTCGAAGAGGACGCGGCCCGGCTTGACGTTGGCCACCCACCACTCGGGCGAACCCTTACCGGAACCCATGCGGGTTTCCGCAGGCTTCTTGGTCAGGGGACGGTCGGGGTAGATGTTGATCCACACCTTGCCACCACGCTTGATGTGACGCGTCATGGCGATACGAGCGGACTCGATCTGACGGTTGGTCACGTACGCGGGGGTCAGTGCCTGGATCCCGAACTCACCAAAAGCGACGGTGTTGCCGCCCTTGGACTGGCCGCTGCGGCTGGGGTGGTGCTGCTTGCGGTACTTGACTCGACGAGGAATCAGCATGCTTACTTCTCCGCTCCTGCTGCAGCGGGTGCAGCCTCGGCCTGCGCGCCACGGGGCGCACGGCGGCGGTCGCCGCGGTCGCGCGACGGCTTCTGGGCCGCCTGCTCGCGAGCGAGTTCCTTGTTGGTGAGGTCACCCTTGTAGATCCAGACCTTCACGCCGATGCGGCCGAAGGTGGTCTTCGCCTCGTAGAAGCCGTAGTCGATGTTCGCGCGGAGCGTGTGCAGCGGCACGCGACCCTCACGGTAGAACTCCGAACGGCTCATCTCGGCGCCGCCCAGACGGCCGGAGACCTGGATACGGATGCCCTTGGCACCGGCGCGCTGAGCACCCTGCAGGCCCTTGCGCATCGCGCGGCGGAACGCCACGCGCGCAGCGAGCTGCTCGGCGATGCCCTGAGCGACGAGCTGAGCGTCAGCCTCGGGGTTCTTCACCTCAAGGATGTTCAGCTGGATCTGCTTGCCCGTGAGCTTCTCGAGGTCGGCGCGGATGCGCTCAGCCTCGGCGCCACGGCGGCCGATCACGATGCCGGGACGCGCCGAGTGGATGTCCACGCGGACACGATCGCGGGTGCGCTCGATCTCCACGCGGGACACGCCTGCGCGGTCCAGCTGCTTCGTCAGGTGCTGGCGGATCTTGATGTCCTCGGCCAGGTAGTCAGCGTAGCGCTGGCCCTGCTTGGTCGAGTCCGAGAACCAACGCGAGACGTGGTCAGTGGTGATCCCGAGGCGGAAGCCGTAGGGATGAATCTTCTGGCCCATTTACTTGGCTCCCTTCTTCGCGGTCGCGAGCTCATCAGCCGTCTGCAGAACGACGGTGATGTGGCTGGTCCGCTTGTTGATCCGGAACGCACGGCCCTGCGCACGGGGGCGGAAACGCTTGAGCGTCGTGCCCTCGTCGACATAGGCGCGAGCGATGACCAGCTCGTCCTCGTTGAGACGCAGGTTCTCCGCGTCGGCCTTCACACGTGCGTTCGCGATCGCCGAGGCAACCAGCTTGAACACGGGCTCGGCGGCAGCCTGGGGGGCGAACTTCAGGATGGCAAGCGCCTCCTGTGCATTCTTCCCGCGAACCAGGTCAACAACGCGACGGGCCTTCTGGGGGGTGATGCGGATCTGACGCACGCGTGCGGTCGATTCCACCATTTCTCTCTCCTCCTTCACGTCACCGCTTAGCGGCGACGGCCCTTCTTGTCGTCCTTCACGTGACCGCGGAAGGTGCGAGTGGGCGCGAACTCGCCCAGCTTGTGACCGACCATGGTTTCCGTGACGAACACGGGGATGTGCTTCCGACCGTCGTGCACCGCGATGGTGTGTCCCAGCATTGCGGGGATGATCATCGAGCGGCGCGACCAGGTCTTGATCACGTTCTTGGTGCCAGCTTCGTTCTGGACAACCACCTTGTTCAGCAGGTGGTTATCGACGAAGGGGCCCTTCTTGAGACTACGAGGCATCTTCTATTCTCCTACCTGCCGACTAGCGCTTCTTGCCAACATTGCGGCGACGCACGATGAGCTTGTCGCTTTCCTTGTTCGGACGGCGCGTGCGGCCTTCCTTCTGGCCCCAGGGGCTGACCGGGTGACGGCCACCCGAGGTGCGGCCTTCGCCACCACCGTGCGGGTGATCGACCGGGTTCATGACGACGCCACGCACGGTCGGGCGGACGCCCTTCCAGCGCATACGGCCGGCCTTACCCCAGTTGATGTTCGACTGCTCGGCGTTGCCGACCTCGCCGACGGTCGCGCGGCAGCGCGCGTCGACGTTGCGGATCTCGCCCGAGGGGAGACGCAGCTGAGCGTACGGGCCGTCCTTCGCGACGAGGCGAACCGACGCGCCTGCCGAGCGCGCCATCTTGGCACCCCCGCCTGGCTTCAGCTCGATCGCGTGAATCACGGTACCGGTCGGGATGTTCTTCAGCGGAAGGTTGTTGCCCGGCTTGATATCGGCGGCCGGACCCGACTCGACGATATCGCCCTGCTTCAGCTTGTTCGGCGCGATGATGTAGCGCTTCGTGCCGTCCTCAAAGTGCAGCAGCGCGATGCGCGCCGTGCGGTTGGGGTCGTACTCGATGTGCGCAACCTTGGCGTTGACGCCGTCCTTGTCATTGCGACGGAAGTCGATGACGCGGTACTGGCGCTTGTGGCCACCGCCGATGTGGCGGGTGGTGATGCGGCCCTGGTTGTTGCGGCCGCCCGTCTTGGGGAGCGGGCGAAGCAGCGACTTCTCGGGCGTGGAGCGGGTGATCTCAGCGAAATCAGCAACGCTCGAACCGCGACGACCCGGGGTCGTCGGCTTGTACTTGCGAATAGCCATAGTGTGTTCCTTCTCGCCCCTTCTACAGCGCAGCCGTGAAGATGTCGATGGAGCCCGACTTCAGCGTGACGATGGCGCGCTTGGTGTCCTTGCGCTTGCCAGCGCCGAAGCGGGTGCGGCGGGTCTTGCCCTTGCGGTTCAGCGTGCGGACCTTCTCGACCTTAACGTTGAAGACCTGCTCGATCGCGAGCTTGATCTCGGTCTTGTTCGCCGTCGGCTGTACCTCGAAGGTGTACTGGCCGTTCGTGTCGATGAGGCCGTAGCTCTTCTCCGAAACGATCGGGCGAATGATGACGTCGTGTGCAGACTTGTTCAGGCTCACTTCGTGTCCTCCTGAGCGGCACGGCCGGCGACGAACTGGTCGAAGGCAGCCTTGGTGAAGACGAGGTCATCGCTGACGACGACGTCGTAAGCGTTGAGCTGGTCCTGGAACAGCACGTGAACGAACGGCAGGTTGCGCACGCTCAGCGTGGTGAGCTCGTCCGCGCGGTCAACGACCACGAGCACGCGCTTGCCCGGCGCGACCTGAGCGAGGAACTCGCGTGCGGTCTTGGTGCTGGGCTTGTCACCGATGCCGAAGCCGTCGACAACGTGCAGGCGGTTCGCGCGAGCGCGGTCCGAGAGCACGCCGCGGAGCGCCGCAGCAATCATCTTCTTGGGGGTGCGCTGCGAGTAATCGCGGGGCACGGGCCCGTGAACGATGCCGCCGCCGCGGTGCTGAGGCATACGAACCGAACCCTGACGGGCGCGGCCGGTACCCTTCTGCTTGAACGGCTTGACACCCGAACCGGAGCGCTCGCCACGGTTCTTGGTCTTGTGCGTACCCTGACGCGCAGCTGCGAGCTGAGCGGTGACCACCTGGTGGATCAGCGGGACGTTGGTCTCGGCGCCGAAGAGAGCCTCGGGCAGGTCAACCGACCCGGCCTTCTTGCCCTTCGCGTCGAGCACCTCGAGCTTGGTAGCGGTAGCCATGAACTACGCCCCCTTCACTGCGTTGCGAACGAAAACGAGACGACCGCGAGCGCCGGGAACTGCACCCTTGACCAGGATGAGACCCTTCTCAGCGTCGATCGCCTGCACGGTGAGGTTCTGCACGGTGACGCGATCGCCACCCATGCGACCGGCCATCTTCTGACCCTTGAAGACGCGACCCGGGGTAGCTGCGCCACCGATCGAGCCGGGCTTACGGTGGTTGCGGTGCGCACCGTGCGATGCGGAAACACCCTTGAAGTTGTGACGCTTCATGGTGCCGGCGAAGCCCTTGCCCTTCGAGGTGCCAACGACGTCGATCTTCTGACCGGCCTCGAAGGTGCCATCGACGGTGAGCTCCTGGCCCAGCGTGTACTCCGCTGCGTCGGCCGTGCGAACCTCGGTCACGTGACGGCGCGGCGTGACGCCGGCCTTCTCGAAGTGACCAGCGGTCGGCTTGTTGACCTTGCGGGGGTCGATTGCGCCCGCGGCGATCTGCACGGCGTTGTAGCCGTCGACCTCGGGGGTGCGAATCTGCGTGATGACGTTGGGAGCAACCTCAATCACGGTGACCGGAACGATCTTGCCGTTCTCGTCCCAGACCTGCGTCATACCGAGCTTGGTGCCCAGGAGACCCTTCACATTGCGTTCTACTGCCATGATTCGATCCCCCCTTAGAGCTTGATCTCGATGTTGACGTCGGCCGGGAGATCGAGACGCATGAGCGAATCGACGGCCTTGGGGGTGGGATCGACGATGTCGATCAGACGCTTGTGCGTGCGCTTCTCGAAGTGCTCGCGGCTGTCCTTGTACTTGTGGGGCGAACGGATCACAGCGATCACGTTCTTCTCCGTCGGGAGCGGCACGGGGCCGATCACAGTGGCACCTGCGCGGGTCACCGTGTCGACAATCTTGCGCGCGGAGTTGTCGATGACCTCGTGGTCATACGACTTCAGTCGGATGCGGATCTTCTGTCCCGCCATGACATCTCTACTTTCTACTTGCGTCGTACTGCGCACCCCGAGGGGCGAGCGGCATTGGACGTCTTGCGTACCAGCGCCCTGGCAGCGGCACCCCTTCCGAGGCGCATGTGCTGGGTCTCTGTTCACCTGTCAAAACCACGCGCTCTCGCACGTGGCCCGCACACACAAAGACGGCCGGACAAAGTCTGGCCGCCGTTTGGCGTGTGGTTGTGTTCGCTACCCGCGGCCTAACCCCGGCGGACCGGGTGATTATGCACTGCCTGGCAGTGATCCGCACCGAAGCGCGGAGTACTGAACCTGTCTATTCTGACACACGGAATATGCTTCGTGCAACCCGGGCGTGTCGCGCGTGTTCGCGCGGAAATCCCGGCTGCGCGCCCTGCTCCCGATCCCGCGCGTACCCGCTCCCCGATCCCGCGCCCGCCCTCCCCCGAATTTAGTGTGACTCCAGCCCGCTATGCGCGCGCATACCGGCACAAACTCACACCGATCCCGATCCCGAGCCCGCACACCCCACCCAACCTCTCCCGAGATCTTTGTTGGGGAGAGAGCCGGAACGGTTGACGCTGAGCGGAGCAAACCCCAACTCAATGTCAGCGGAGGCGTGGGCGGGCGCGGAGGGGGCGTAACGGGTGGCCGGCCCGGCGGGCAGCACAGCCCCCAGCCCCCAGCTACGCCGCGCGCGCCGGGAGCACGCGCGGGAGCGCCAAGTAGACGAGCAGCACCGCGACGCCGCCCACGAGCAGCAGCAGCGTGCCCCACAGCGGCGCGAAGCACGAGGCAAGGCCGAGCAGCGACGCCGCGAGCGTGCACGCCGCCGTCATGCCGGACGCCTGGACGTGCGAGTAGCCGCGCTGCTGGATCCGCTGGTACGTGTGCTCCTTGTGCGGCTCGTCCCAGCGCTTGCCAGCACGCACCCGCTTCACGAGCGTCACCCCGACGTCGCCGAAGTAGATGACCATCGGGCCGATCGTCGCGAGGAGCGGCGCACCGGCGATAAGCGCCGCGAAGCTCGTCACCGCGGTCGCGCCGCCAAGCAGGTAGCTGCCAACATCCCCCATGAACGCGCCCGGCTTCGTCAGGTTCCACGGCAGGAAGCCCGCAAAGCCGGCGGCGAGGATCAGCCCGGCCGCGAGCAGCCACGGCATGTCCTGGAACACGCCGATCGCCGCGAACGTGAGGCCGGCGATCACGCCGTGGAAGCCGCTGATCCCGTTGAGCCCGTCCATGAAGTTCGCGACGTTGATGTAGCTCGAGATGAACAGCACCGCGTACACGACGACGAGCACGGCACCCCAGATCGGCAGCTGCGGCGCGCTCACCGTCACGGAGTTCAGCGGCCCGTACTCGGCGAGCGGACCGATGAGCGGGCGCGCCGCTCCCCCGGCGAGCCCCGGCCCGTGACCGGCTCCGTTCCCCGCGTCACCGAACCGGCCGACCGCGAACAGCACGCCCGTCGCGGAGCCCGCCGCGATGAGCAGCAGCGCGGCGCTGCGCACCGGCACACTGATCCCGCGCAGATCCTCGGCGAGCCCGAGCAGGCCAGCAAGGAGGGATCCGCCCACGACGACGACGAGCACATCCCAGACCGCGTGCCCCGACCAGCCAGGCACCGCGAACAGCAGCACGGCGACGATGCCTCCCACCAGCATCGCGATGAGAATGGCGAGCCCGAGGCCGCGCAGCACGGGCCGCTCGTGGGACGACCGCTCGTTCGGCACGTCCATGATCCCGAGCCGCACGAGCAGCGGCTTCACGACGGTGGGCAGCGCGAGGCTGAGCGCGAGCGTCAGCCCGCCGGCGAGGAGGGCAACGGCGAGGGGGGTCACTGCACGCGCTCCTCTGCGGCATCGGTGAGATTGAGGCGCGCGATCCAGCCGTCGTGATCCAGCACATCCGGGGAGATCGTGTCGACGTGCGCGTGCGAGATCTTCGGGTGGAACGGGCGCTCGTTGCCCTCGCCCTCCCCGACGAGCTCCTCGTGGAGCTTCTCGCCGTGGCGCAGCCCGGTGTAGACGATCTCGATGTTCTTCCCCGACTGGGCGATCATGCGGCGGGCAACGTCGATGATCTTCACGGGCTCGCCCATGTCGAGGATCAGCACCTCGCCCGGGCGCCCGAGGCCGCCGGCCTGGACCACGAGCTGGCACGCCTCCGGGATGGTCATGAAGAAGCGGGTCACCTCGGGGTGAGTGACGGTGAGCGGACCGCCGGCCTCGATGAGGGAGCGGAAGGTCGGCAGCATCGAACCGCGGCTGCCGAGCACGTTGCCGAAGCGCACTGAGAGGTAGCGCTGCCCGGTCTGCTCGGCCATCCAGGCGGTGAGCTTCTCGGCGACGCGCTTCGAGTGCCCGAGCACGCTCGTCGGGTTGGCTGCCTTGTCCGTCGAGATGTTGACGAAAGTGCTGACGCCGGCGGCCTGCGCGGCGCGGAGCACGTTGAGGGTGCCGAGCACGTTCGTCTTCCACGCCTCGTCGGGGTACTGCTCGAGCATGGGCAGGTGCTTCAGCGCTGCGGCGTGGAACACGACCTCGGGCCGGCGCTCGACGAACAGCCGCTCGAGCGTCGCCGCATCACGAATGTCGGCGAGCACCACGTCGTTCGTGTCGAGCAGGCCGTGCCCGCTGATCGAGAGCTGCGTTTCCTGCAGCGCAGTCTCGTCGCGGTCGAGCATGATGAGCTCGTCGGGGGCGAAGCGTGCCAGCTGGCGGCACAGCTCCGCGCCGATCGAGCCACCGGCGCCCGTGACAAGCACCCGCTTGTCCTGCAGGTAGGAAGCGATCGACTCAGTCTCGAGGCGCACGGGGTGGCGTCCGATGATGTCCTCGATGGTGAGCGCGCGCACGTCGGAGATCGCCGAGGCGTTGCGCAGGATCTGGTCGAGCGGCGGCAGCACCATTGCGGTCATGCCGAGGCGGTCGGCCGCGCTGTCCACGCGGCGCATCAGCGCGGCGTCGGCGTCGCCGATGCAGACGATGATGCGCGTCGCGCGGGTCTTGCGTGCCACGCGCGGGAGGTCTTCGAAGCTGCCGAGCACGCGCACGCCGCGCACCTCGTGATTGCGCTTCATCGGGTCGTCGTCGATGAAGCCGACGGGAAGGGCGGCGCCAGCCGCGTCAGTGAGCAGCCGCTTCGCGGTCTGCACGCCGAGATACCCGGAGCCGTAGAGCAGCGTGCGCTCGGCCTCCTCGCCCGGCTTCATCTGCCGCTCGGCGTACAGCCGGAGGATGTACCGCGAGACCCCCATCAGGCTGAACGCGATCGGGGCCGCAATGATCAACGTGCTGCGCGGGATCCCGTTGCCGTAGCCAACAAAGTACGCGACAAGCCAGGCGCACACCATCACGGCGGTGACGTTGAGCACGAGCGCCCGCACCTCGTCGAAGCTGCCGACCTCGTAGCGGTTGCGGTAGATCCAGAAGAGCCAGCCGCCCACGAGCTGGAGGAGGATCGCTGCGCCGATCACGACGGCGGTCCACCCCCAGTGGATCCGGCTCAGGTTGAAGTCGAAGCGCAGCACCAGCGCGGCGAGCACCGCGCCGGCCCAGGAGAGCGCGTCGAGCGCGAACAGCAGGCCGTACTGACGCGCGAAGTGCGCGATCCGTTCGCTGAGGGTTTGCGGCACCCGGGCTCCATTCCTTCGTCGAGCGTGACCCGTGCTCCGGGTCACACACGAGAATACCGCGCGGGGTGCGCGGGGGCCGACTCCCCCACCCAGGAACGAAAAGAGATGAGGGAACGGGAAAGCCCCCCGGGAGAAATCCCGGGGGGCTTTACGGCCGAAACCGCCGCTCTACCTGACGCAGAGCGCCTGAGTTCGTGAGAACTTAGGAGACAACCTTGGTCACCGTGCCGGCGCCGACGGTGCGGCCACCCTCACGGATCGCGAAGCCGAGGCCCTCTTCCATAGCGATCGGCTGGATCAGCTCGACCGACATGTCCGTGGTGTCGCCGGGCATAACCATCGGCTTGTCCTCGGGGAGGGTGATGACACCGGTCACGTCAGTCGTACGGAAGTAGAACTGCGGGCGGTAGTTCGTCTCGAACGGGTTGTGGCGGCCGCCCTCTTCCTTCTTCAGGATGTAGGCAGTGCCCTCGAAGTTGGTGTGCGGGGTGATCGAGCCGGGCTCGACAATCACCTGACCGCGCTCAACTTCCTCGCGCTTGGTGCCGCGGAGGAGGAGGCCACAGTTCTCGCCAGCCCACGCCTCGTCGAGCTGCTTGTGGAACATCTCGATGCCGGTGACGGTGGTCTTCTGCGTCGGGCGCAGACCCACGATCTCGACCTCAGAGTTGATCTTCAGCGTGCCACGCTCGGCGCGGCCCGTGACGACCGTGCCACGGCCGGTGATCGTGAAGACATCCTCGACGGGCATGAGGAACGCCTTGTCCTTGTCACGCACGGGGTCCGGGATGCTGTTGTCCACGGCCTCCATGAGCTCGAGGATGGAGTTGACCCACTTCTCTTCGCCCTGCAGCGCCTGGTAGCCCGACACGCGGACCACGGGAGCGTTGTCGCCGTCGAAGCCGTTCTTGGTGAGCTCCTCACGGACCTCCATCTCGACGAGCTCGAGGATCTCCTCGTCGTCGACCTGGTCGCACTTGTTCAGCGCAACGAGGAGGTAGGGAACGCCAACCTGCTTGGCGAGCAGGATGTGCTCCTTCGACTGAGCCATGAGGCCGTCGGTTGCAGCGACCACGAGGATAGCGCCGTCCATCTGGGCAGCACCGGTGATCATGTTCTTGATGTAGTCAGCGTGACCGGGAGCATCAACGTGCGCGTAGTGGCGCTTGTCGGTCTCGTACTCAACGTGCGAGATGTTGATGGTGATGCCGCGCTGGCGCTCCTCAGGAGCCGAATCGATCGTGTCAAAGTCGCGCTGCACGTTCACGTCAGACGGGAACTTGTCGGCGAGCGTCTTCGAGATCGCCGCGGTAAGGGTGGTCTTACCGTGGTCGACGTGACCGATCGTTCCGATGTTTACGTGCGGCTTGGTCCGCTCGAACTTGGCCTTCGCCACTATGGTCCTCCTCAGGACATCGAGTACCGCCACCCTCCGACGGTTTCGGAGAGCACGAGTACGGGGTGTGTACCTATGTTACAAGCTCAGGACGGTGATCGCGACCCGAGCGGGGTGGCCGGCGGCAACCGGGTGAGCTGCCGCCGGCCGACGGACGGAGTTACTCGCCCTTAGCCTTCTGAACGATCTCATCAGCCACAGCCTTCGGAACCTCCGCGTAGGAGTCGAAGGTCATCGAGAACACCGCACGACCGCTGGTCTTCGACCGGAGATCACCGATGTACCCGAACATCTCGGAGAGCGGCACGAGTGCGCGCACAACCTTGACACCCGATGCGTCCTCCATCGACTGGATCTGCCCGCGACGCGAGTTCAGATCGCCGATGACGTCGCCCATGTACTCCTCGGGAGTACGGACCTCGACGGCCATCATGGGCTCGAGGATGACGGGCTGTGCAAGACGTGCCGCTTCCTTGAACGCCATCGAGCCGGCGATCTTGAACGCCATCTCGGAGGAGTCGACGTCGTGGTACTGGCCGTCGAGCAGCTGCGCACGAACACCGACGACGGGGAAGCCGGCGAGGATGCCGTACTCCATCGCGTCCTGGATACCCGCGTTGACGGACGGGATGTACTCGCGCGGGACGCGGCCACCGGTGACCTTGTCCTCGAACTCGTAGATCTTGTCGCCCTCAACCTCGAGCGGAGCAAGCGCGATCTGCACCTTTGCGAACTGACCGGAACCACCGGTCTGCTTCTTGTGGGTGTAGTCGTACTTCGGCACCTCGCGGCGAATCGTCTCGCGGTACGCCACCTGAGGCTTACCGACGTTCGCCTCGACCTTGAACTCGCGCTTCATGCGGTCCACGAGGATGTCGAGGTGCAGCTCGCCCATGCCGGCGATGACCGTCTGGCCGGTCTCGGCGTTGAGGCTCACGCGGAACGTGGGATCCTCTTCGGCGAGCTTCTGGATGGCGACGCCGAGCTTCTCCTGGTCACCCTTGGTCTTGGGCTCAATGGCGACCTCGATCACGGGCTCCGGGAAGGTCATCGACTCGAGCACGACCTGGTTGTCCGGATCGCAGAGCGTGTCACCAGTGGTGGTGTCCTTGAGACCGATCACCGCGTAGATGTTGCCAGCGGTGAGGTTGTCGACCGGCATCTCCTTGTTGGCGTGCATCTGGAAGATCTTGCCGATGCGCTCCTTCTTGCCCTTGGTCGAGTTGATGACCTGGGCACCCGAGTCGAGCTGACCCGAGTAGACGCGCACGTAGGTGAGACGACCGAAGAACGGGTGCACGGCGATCTTGAACGCGAGCGCCGAGAACGGCTGGTCAGCCTTCGGCAGACGCTCGATCACGACGGACTCGTCGCGGGGATCGTGCGCCTCGATCGCGCCGACGTCGAGCGGGTTCGGCAGGAAGTCAACGACCGCGTCGAGCATCGGCTGGATGCCGCGGTTCTTGAAGGCCGAGCCGCAGTAGACGGGGTAGATCTCGTTGTTCACGACGAGCTTGCGGATGCCGCCCTTGATCTCGTCGATCGTGAGCTCCTCGCCACCGAAGAACTTCTCGAGCAGCGCGTCGTCGGTCTCAGCGACCGTCTCGACGAGCTTCGCACGGTACTCTTCTGCGCGCGCCTGAAGGTCAGCGGGGATCTCCTGCGTCTCGTAGTTCGCACCGAGGGTGACGTCACCCTTCGAGTCACCCTCCCAGACGAACGCCTTCATCGACAGCAGGTCGACGACACCGATGAAGTCCGACTCCGAGCCGATGGGCAGCTGCATCACGAGCGGCTTCGCACCCAGGCGGTTGATGATGGTGTCGACGGTGAAGTAGAAGTCCGCGCCCATCTTGTCCATCTTGTTGACGAAGCAGATGCGGGGGACGCCGTACTTGTCGGCCTGACGCCACACGGTCTCGGACTGGGGCTCAACGCCCTCCTTGCCGTCGAACACTGCGACGGCGCCGTCGAGCACGCGGAGCGAGCGCTCCACCTCGACGGTGAAGTCGACGTGGCCCGGGGTGTCGATGATGTTGATCTGGTTCTTGTTCCAGAAGCAGGTCACGGCGGCAGACGTGATCGTGATGCCGCGCTCCTTCTCCTGCTCCATCCAGTCAGTCGTCGAGGCACCGTCGTGGGTCTCGCCCAGCTTGTGGTTGACACCCGTGTAGAACAGGATGCGCTCGGTGGTGGTGGTCTTGCCGGCATCAATGTGAGCCATGATGCCGATGTTGCGGACCTTGCTCAGGTCGGTGAGCACGTCTTGTGCCACGGGGTCTCCTCCGGGTGGGGGTGAAAGTTTGGATTGCGGGGGTGTGCCCCGCAGCGGGTGGGCAGCATCGCGCGCGGCGATGCCACCCACCCCCTGGGTCTACCGGGGTGTGATTACCAGCGGTAGTGAGCGAACGCGCGGTTCGACTCGGCCATCTTGTGCGTGTCTTCGCGACGCTTCACCGCGGCACCGAGGCCGTTGGATGCGTCGAGGATCTCGTTGGTGAGACGGTCGGTCATCGTGTTCTCGCGACGAGCCTTTGCGTAGCTGGTCAGCCAGCGCAGCGCGAGCGTGTTCGCGCGGTGCGGCTTCACCTCGACGGGCACCTGGTAGGTGCTGCCGCCGACGCGACGCGAACGAACCTCAAGCGTGGGGCGCACGTTGTCGAGCGCCTTCTTGAGGACCGTCACTGCGTCCTGACCGGACTTCTCGGCAACGTTCTCGAGTGCACCGTAGACGATGCGCTCGGCAAGACCCTTCTTGCCATCAAGAAGAATCTTGTTGACGAGCTGGCTCACGATGGGGGCGCCGTATACGGGATCGGCGACGACGGGGCGCTTGGGAGCAGGACCTTTACGGGGCATTACTTCACCTTCTTTGCACCGTAGCGGCTACGAGCCTGCTGACGGTCCTTGACCGCCTGCGTGTCGAGCGCGCCGCGCACGATCTTGTAGCGGACACCGGGGAGGTCCTTGACACGACCACCGCGCACGAGCACCAGCGAGTGCTCCTGCAGGTTGTGACCCTCGCCAGGAATGTAGGCGGTGACCTCGGTCCCGTTACGGAGCTTCACACGAGCGACCTTACGCATCGCCGAGTTCGGCTTCTTCGGGGTGGTGGTGTAGACACGGGTGCATACCCCGGCCTGCTGTGGGTTCGCCTTCAGAGCGGGAGCCTTGGTCTTGGAGACCTTCGGCGACCGGCCCTTGCGAACCAACTGCTGAATAGTTGGCACTGATTCTCCTATGTACTCCTGCACGGTGACAGGAATGCTGCAATGGTTTGAGCATGTGCGCCCGCTTGCGCGGGCACGGAGCTGCTGGTCGATCGCCCGCGCGAACGCGAGGTCCCTCCCTGAGTGCAGCTATGCCGTGGGGGTACCGCCCCGAGGGGCGGTGGTCCCGTGGCGCGCTCCCCCTTCCGGCTCCGTGCAGGCACGGCTCAGTACGCTGGAGCACACCAAGAAGCAACTTTACGCGCTCGCGTCGTGCCGCGCAAGGGACGAGGCGAGCCACTACACTGCGACAGCATGAGCGACGCCACCGCCGCAGACACGAGCGCCAGGCCCCAGCACCTCATCATCACCGTCTTCGGCATCTACGCACGCACGCGGCCCGTCGCGGTGGCGGATCTCATCTCCCTCATGGCCGACCTCGGGGTGGAACCCGGCGCCGTTCGGTCGACGGTGTCGAGGCTCAAGGGCCGTGGCATGCTCATCAGCACGCGGACGGGCGGCATCGCCGCATACCGGCTCTCCGACGCACTCGAGTCCGTCTATGCCGCGGGCGACCGCCGGATCTTCGCGCAGCAGCGCGCCCAGCCGACCTCCCCCTGGCTACTCGCGTCGTTCACCGTCCCCGAACGGGAGCGCCCGGTGCGCCACCGACTGCGTTCGCTCCTCACCCAGCTGGGCTTTGGCCAGGTGAACGGCGGGCTCTGGATCGCGCCCGGTCACGTTCTCGACGAGGCGCGCGCTGCGCTCGCCGAGCGCGGGCTCGCCGGCTACGTCGACCTCTTCCTCGGCACGCACGTGAACAATGAGCGCGCAACGCAGCAGCTCGCCCAGTGGTGGGACCTCCCGGCGATCGCCGCCCGCTACCAGGAGTTCCTTGCCACCCATGGCGGCGCGCTCCGGCAGCCGGCGAGCGGCGCCTCCGCGTTCTCGACATACGTGTCCGCGATCACCGCGTGGCGCCGGTTCCCCTATCTTGATCCCGGGCTGCCCCTGGCCGCGCTCCCCGCGCAGTGGCCGGGAATCGCCGCCGAGGCGCTCTTCCACGCGATCCACGATCGCTTTTCGGTCGCCGCGGCCGAGTACGCAGACACTCGGCTCACTCTGCGGTAGCGCGGAGGTTTCGCACTCAATCGACTGCTTCGCACTCAAGAAACTCGCAGGCGAAGCACGCAGTTCGAGACAAAACTACCCAATCTGATGGGCGGCGCTCGGCTCGCCAGTGACGCGCAACCGCGCCGGTGCTACATTGCAGTTCCATGACGACCGTCAGGGTTGTGACACCTCACTGGGTGTCGCCGCCGGTCATCATCCGCGGCCCCGCTGAGCCACCCCCTCCCCGCCCCGCCGTTTTCAGGAAGGGAGCAAAGCAATGAAGCTTTCTCCGAGTGCATACACCGACACCTTCGCGCGCGACATGCTTCCCCCGCAGGAAGCCTGGCCGCGGCTCGAGTTCACCCTGCCAGAGCTCCAGTATCCGGATCGGCTCAACGCCGCAGCGGAGCTGATCGACGTCACCACCGCGCGGTACGGCGCGGAGCGGTCGGCCATCCTGCTCGCCGACGGTACCTCGTGGAGCTACGGCGAGCTGCAGCGCCGCGCCAATCAGGTGGCGCACCTCCTCACCACCGAACTGGGCCTGGTGCCGGGCAATCGCGTGTTCCTCCGCATGGCGAACAGCCCGTGGGCCGTGGCCTGTTGGCTCGGCACGCTGAAGGCCGGCGGCATCGTCGTGACCACCATGACCGCCTGGAAGTCGCACGAGGTGGGGAACGTGCTGGCCAAGGTGCGCCCGGCCGGGGCGTTCGTGGACGCCGAGACCCTCGACGAGATAGCGACGACCCTGCACGCGCACGTGCCAGCGCACCGCGTCGTGCTCACCGGCGAGGCTGCCGACGACTTCGCGGCGCGCTGCGACGCGCACCCCGCGCACTTCACCGCGGTGCAGACGGCCGCCGACGATGTCGCGCTCTTCGGCGCGACCTCGGGAACGACCGGCTCACCGAAGGTCACGATGCACTTCCACCGCGACATTCTCGCGAACGCCGACACGTTCGCCACGCACACGCTCCGCCTCACCCCCGACGACGTGAGCGCCAGCACCGCCCCGCTCGCATTCACGTTCGGGCTGGGCGGGCTCGTCGTGTTCCCGCTGCGCAGCGGCGGGGCCATGGTGCTGCTCGAGAAGCCAGGGCCGCTCCAGCTCGCCGAAGTCATCGACCAGCTCGGGATCACGGTGCTCTACACCGCGCCGACCGGGTACCGCACGATCCTGAAAGAGGGCTACGCCGCCGAGCTCTCGCACCTCCGCATCGGCGTCTCCGCCGGCGAGCACCTGCCGCCCGAGGTCTTCGCCGCCGTCGAGGAGGCGAGCGGGCTTCGCCTGGTCAACGGGATCGGTTCGACCGAGATGCTCCACGTGTTCGTCTCGGCCGCGGGCGACGAGATCCGGCCGGGGGCGACCGGCCGCGCGGTCCCCGGCTACCGCGCCACCATCCTGGACGACACCGGCGCGGAGCTCGGGCCTGGCGAAGCGGGACACCTCGCGGTGATCGGGCCGACGGGGTGCCGCTACCTCGACGACGAACGGCAGGCGGACTACGTGCGAAACGGCTGGAATGTCACCGGCGACACCTACGTGCGCGACGCCGACGGCTACTTCACGTTCCAGGCACGGTCCGACTCGATCATCGTCACCGCCGGGTACAACGTCGGGGCGCCGGAGGTTGAGGAGGTGATCAGCACCCACCCCGGCGTCCTCGAGTGCGCGGTGATCGGTCGCCCGGACCCGGACAAGGGAGTGATCGTCAGCGCGTACGTCGTGCCGCGCGCAGGAACCACCGCCGGGTCGGATCTCACGAACTCGATCCTCGCCCACGTGAAGGACCAGCTGGCCATCTACAAGTGCCCACGCCGGATCGACTACCTCGACGCGCTCCCGCGCAACCCCAGCGGCAAGGTCCAGCACTTTGTGCTCCGCGAGCGCGCCGCCAGCGCGCAGCGCGACTCGGGGCTCGCCGCACCATCCGCCCGCACGCACGGAGATTAGCGACTCCTCGCCCCGCGAGGCTCCGCTCGAACCGAAGGAGACAACGATGTCCCAAACCCATACCGCACCGCGGGCCGCCGACTGGCCGGTCCCCCGTTCCGTGACCGGCCTCGTGCTGCTCTGCTGTTGGCTCGCGATTCTCTCCGAGGGCTACGACGTCGGCGTGATCGGCGCCGTGCTCCCCTCGCTCGCGGAGTACCGGGCCTGGTCGCTCGGCCCGGTCGAGCTCGGCGGCCTCGCATCGTGGGCGCTCGTCGGCATGCTCATCGGCGCGCTCGCGATCGGCACGCTGAGCGACCGGCTCGGTCGCAAGCGCATGCTCCTCATCTCGATGTTCATCTTCACGTCGATGCAGCTGGGCGCGGCGCTCGCCCCGACGCCAGAGGTGTTCGGGCTGTTCCGTTTCCTCGGTGGGCTCGGCATGGGCGGGATCGTCCCGGTCGCCGCCGCCCTCACCATCGAATACTCTGCGCCCCGCAAGCGGGCGCTGAACTACGGCATCATGTACTCCGGCTACTCGCTCGGGATCGTCGTGTCCGCCATCGTCGCCATGCTGCTGCTCGAGCCGCTCGGCTGGCGGTGGGTGGTGGCGATCGGCGCGTTACCCGTGCTGCTCCTGCCCGTCATCGCCGTGCTGCTTCCCGAGTCGCTCGAGTCGCTCGAGAATCGCGGCAGCCACGCGCAGGCGGCGCAGCTCGCCGAGCGGCTCCGGATCCGGCCGTACATTCCGCAGCAGGGGGCGGCCCCTGACACCCCCGGCGGCGGGGCCGCCGCAGCGGAGACCGCTCGCCCGCGGCCACAGTGGTGGCAGATCCTACGCGGCCTGTTCTCCCGGTCCTCGCTGCGGGCCACGATCGCGCTCTGGGTTGCGCTCTTCGCCGGGCTGCTGCTCGTCTACGGCCTGAACTCGTGGTTGCCGTCGATCATGCGCGAGAGCGGCTACGACCTGGGCCCCGCCCTGGCATTCCTCCTGGTGTTCAGTCTCTCCTCGGCCGTCGGCGGCCTGGCGCTCGGCTGGCTCGCCGACCGCTTCGGTGCGCGCCCGGTGCTCGTGGTGTTCTACCTGCTCGGCGCGGTCGCGTGCCTGCTCATGATGTTCCCCAACTCGATGCTGACGAACCTCATCTTCGTCGGCATCTCGGGGGTTGGCTCGATCTCCACCTCGCTCGTGCTTACCGGCTACATCACGGACTACTACCCGCCGGCAATCCGCGCGACCGCGACAGGCTGGGCGCTCAGCTTCGCGCGGATCGGCGCCATCACCGGGCCGCTGCTCGGCGGCTGGATCGCAGCGCTGCAGGTGGGTGTCGAGTGGAACTTCATCACCTTCGCGCTCGTGGCGGTCCTCGCCGCAGTCGCGGTGACGATCGTCCCGAAGCGGCGCCAGCTCACAGCCGCGTAGGCCGCAGCGGGCCAGCCTCCGCTGGCTCGGGCTTCCGCACGACTACTGCGGCGGTTCGAGCCCCTGGCTGAGCTCGTCGAGCATCGCGCGGATCTGCGGCTCGACGAAGCGCGCCACCGCAGAGGTGATGCGCTCACGGTGGTCGAGCAGCGCGAAGCAGACCTCGCGCCCGCACTCCTCCGCGTACGCGTCCGCCCGCGCGATCTCGTCGCGGATCTGCCGCTTCTCGGCCTGGCTGAGCGGGGGCCGCGGGAGCGGAGGCGCGGGCTGGGACTCCTCGGCGAGCCCGGACAGGGTGAACAGGAACGGCTGCGCGTCGTCGCCGGGTTCCGGATCCGGATCGAGGCCCTCGTACTCCGGGGCAAGATTCGCGGCCGGGTCGTAGCCGCCGGCACGCCAGAGTTCATCGTGCGTGAGCTCGGCGTGCAGTGCGGGGAGTTCCGCCGCCGTGAACTCGTCCACCTGGCGGTCGATGATGCGCTGCAGCCGCGACACGAGCGCGTGCGTCACCTGGTGCGGCACGTCGCCGGACAGCCCCGCGGCCGTGAGCACCGGCGAGCCCGTGCACCGCGCGCACAGCCGCGCGCGGCCGCGGTGCGATCCCGGGCTCCAGCGCGGCACCCAGCGGAGCCAGGCGTCCACGGCGCCGGAGACGCGATCCGCGATCGTTGCCGCCACGCTCACTCCTCGTCTTCCGTGCGCTCCCACGGCCAGCGCGGCGGCGGTCGGTCGGTGTACACGCGGCGCGCAAGCACCGCCCAGAACAGCAGCTGCGCGAGCAGCCAGATCGCGGCGAGCGTGATCGCGAACGGGCTGAGCCAGGTGTCGTCGAGGTGCATCCCGGCGAGGCTGCCGGCGAGCCCCCAGAGCAGGTAGGCGCCGGCGGCGACCGCGATCAGCTGGCCCCATGCTGGTGTGCGCCGCCCGCGGAGCAGGGTGAGCGCCTGAGCCCACATCGCCGCGGCGAGCAGGCCGAGCGCGAGGAGCAGCACGAGCGGCGCGGCCCACACGGGCACCGCTGGGGTGGCGACCGGCATGCGCTCGAGCGCGAGCGTCAGCCCGCCCCACACGGCAACGAGCAGCGCAACCGCGACGATCACGGCGGCGAGGATCAGGGCCCCCACGTACCCGCGGGTGACCCCACGGCGGGGCCCTGTGCTCACGGCTGCTTCGCCTGGACCTCTGCGAGCGCCGCCTCGTACTCGGCGAGCGCCTCAGCGTTGCGGAGCTTCATGCGCCTGCCGCGCGCGCCGATCCACGCGCCGAACCACACGGTCACCTCGCGGGCCACCGCGGCAGCCGCGAGCGCGGGAACCGTGAGGCCGAAGCGGTGCACGAGGGCCATCGCGGAATCGATCCCGATCGAGAAGCCGGGGAGCAGCTCCTGTGCGGAGGCGTACGGCGTGCCGAACTGGCCGAGGGCGAGCGTCGCGCTCCCCCACACCAGCGCGGCGACCAGGAAGCCGCCGAGCACGTATGCCCACCAGCCGGCGCGGCCGACGATCAGCACGAGCAGCACCGAGGCAACGAAGAACGTGACGACGGGGATGATGAAGCTGAGCGAGGTCAGCCACGGCAGCAGCCCCTCGCTCACGAAGGTCGACGGCGGGAAGTACTGCGACACCCAGGCGGCAATGACGCCGAAGTAGAGCGCGGCGAACACCACGGTCGAGAGCAGCGAGATGAGCACACCAGCGCCGCGGTTGCCGCGCAGCTCGGGCGGCATCGGCGTCTGCGTGTACAGCGCAGCCATGGGGTGATCGGCGCTCACGCGGATCTCGCCGTCGCGCGCGGGCGGAAGCGCGGCGCCGAAGGGCTCGGCGCCCGGCGCAGCGCTCGGCAGCTCCTCGTAGTCGGGCACGGTGGCCGGGGCGCTCGTGGTGGGCGCAGGGGACATGTCGAGCTGGGTGTCCACCTCGCTGATCGCTGCGCGGCGCGCGCGCTCGGCCTCGTCGAGGTCCGCCTGTCCGACGGGCGCGTCCGATGCCGCCTCGCCCGCCGCATCCGCGGCTGGTGCGGCGTCGGCCGCGCCAGCCGCATCGCCTGCTGCAGCCGCAGCATCGTCGGATGCGGTGTCGCGCGAGCGCTGCACGGCGCGCAGCACCTCGGTCTCGCTGGCCTGAACCTCCTCGACGGGCGCACCGGGGACGCCGGTTGCCTCGGGGGTCTCCGCTGCCCTCGCGCCGGGCGTCTCGCGGTCCTCGCTCATGGGTTCACCTCTCGTTGCTGCGCCGAGCGTGTGATCCGCACGCTCGGTGTCTGTGCCGCCACAGTACAAGCTCCCCGGCCCTTTCACCCGCGTACGCGCCCGAATCCAACGAAATTGAGACGTCTCGATCGGGATCGCTGCGCCGCGAAAACGCAGCGCGGGCGCCCGCACCGAAGTGCGAGCGCCCGCGCGCGTGTGCCGGCTCAGCCGGCTGGAACCCTAGCTGTAGTTGCCGGGGTTGAACTCGTCAGCGGTGAAGCTGTCGAAGTCCACGAACGAGAGGTCGTTCTCGTCGAAGGTGCCCTCGGTCGCGAACAGGCGGTTCGGGTACCGCTCCGCCTTCGCCTCCTCGGTCGCCTCGACGGTGACGTCGCGGTAGGTGCTCAGACCGGTACCGGCCGGGATGAGCTTACCGATGATGACGTTCTCCTTGAGACCGATCAGCGGATCCTTCGATCCCTCCATCGCCGCCTGCGTGAGCACGCGGGTGGTCTCCTGGAAGGAGGCAGCCGACAGCCACGACTCGGTCGCGAGCGAGGCCTTCGTGATCCCCATGACCTCGGGACGGGCCGTCGCGACGCGCTTCGACTCGAGCAGCGCCTCGCGGTTGATCCGCTGGTAGCGCGAACGGTCGACGAGCTCGCCGGGCAGCAGCTCGGTCTCGCCGTGATCGACGACGGTCACCTTGCGGAGCATCTGTCGAACGATGACCTCGATGTGCTTGTCGTGGATCGGCACACCCTGCGAGCGGTACACGCCCTGCACGCCCTCAACGAGGTACTTCTGCACGGCACGCTCACCGGGAATGTGCTTGCCGTTCTCGGTCGAGCCGACCTGCAGAATGTCCTTCGGATCCAGCGTGCCAGCGAGGAACGGCTGGCCGAGCTCGACGTGATCGCCGTCCTCAACGAGGAGGGTCGCACGCTTCAGCACGGGGTACGCCTTCTCCTCGGTGCCGTCGTCCGGCGTGAGGAGGATGCGACGGCTCTTCTCGGTGTCCTCGATCGTCACGCGGCCTGCGGCCTCAGCGATCGGGGACGCACCCTTCGGGGTACGTGCCTCGAAGAGCTCCTGCACGCGGGGCAGACCCTGCGTGATGTCGTCGGCCGATGCCGAACCACCCGTGTGGAAGGTACGCATCGTCAGCTGGGTACCCGGCTCACCAATCGACTGCGCCGCGATGATGCCGACGGCCTCGCCGATGTCCACGCGCTGACCGGTCGCGAGCGAGCGGCCGTAGCAGGTGGCGCAGACGCCAACCGCGGACTCACAGGTGAGCACGGAACGCACCTTGATCTCGGTGACACCGGCAGCGACGAGCTGGTCGATGAGCACGTCGCCGACATCCGAACCGGCCGCGGCGACCACGGCGCCCGACGGGTCGACCGCGTCGGCGGCGAGGGTGCGAGCGTAGACCGAGTTCTCCACGTCCTCGTCGCGCACCAGGACGCCGTTGGCGTCCGCTGCGGCGATCGGGAGGTCGAGGCCACGGCGGGTGCTGCAGTCCTCCTCGCGGATGATGACGTCCTGCGACACGTCCACCAGACGACGGGTCAGGTAACCCGAGTCGGCGGTACGCAGAGCGGTATCCGCGAGACCCTTACGCGCACCGTGGGTCGCGATGAAGTACTCCGCCACCGACAGGCCCTCGCGGTACGAGTTGATGATCGGGCGGGGGATGATCTCGCCCTTCGGGTTCGACACGAGGCCACGCATACCGGCGATGTTGCGGATCTGAAGCCAGTTACCACGAGCACCCGAGGACACCATACGGAAGATGGTGTTGTCCGCGGGGAACGCGTCGCGCATGGCGGCGGCCACCTCGTCGGTCGCCTCCGTCCAGATCTCGGTGAGTGCCTTGTGGCGCTCGCTGTCCTGGATCATGCCGCGATCGTAGTCGCGCTGGACCTTCGCGGCGCGCTTCTCGTGCTCCGCGATGATCTCCGCCTTGTTCGACGGCGTCACGATGTCCGAGAGGGCAACGGTGACACCCGAGCGCGAGGCCCAGTAGAAGCCGGCGTCCTTGATCCGGTCGAGGGTCGCAGCGACCTCCACCTTCGGGTAGCGCTCAGCCAGGTCGTTGACGAGGGTCGAGAGCGAGCCCTTGTCCGCAACTGCCTCGAAGTACACGTAGTCGGCAGGCAGCGCCTCGTTGAAGATGGCGCGGCCGAGCGAGGTCTCGACGAGCACGGGCTTGTCGTGCGTGACGCCCTGCGCATCGGTGTACCCGGTGAGACGGATCTTCGCCTTCGCACCGAGGTCGAGGGTGCCCTCGTCCATCGCGAGGATGGCCTCGGCGATCGAGCCGAACGCGCGGCCGGTGCCGACCACGTCCTCCTTGATCGTCGTCAGGTGGTGCAGACCGATGATCATGTCCTGCGAGGGCAGGGTCACCGGACGGCCGTCCGACGGCTTCAGGATGTTGTTCGACGCGAGCATGAGCACGCGTGCCTCAGCCTGCGCCTCGACCGAGAGCGGCAGGTGAACGGCCATCTGGTCGCCGTCGAAGTCGGCGTTGAACGCGGCACACACGAGGGGGTGCAGCTGGATCGCCTTGCCCTCGACGAGCTGCGGCTCGAACGCCTGGATGCCGAGGCGGTGCAGGGTCGGTGCGCGGTTGAGCAGCACGGGGCGCTCGCGGATGATCTCCTCGAGCACGTCCCACACCTCGGAGCGCGCGCGCTCCACCATGCGCTTCGCGGCCTTCACGTTCTGCGCGTGCGACAGATCCATGAGGCGCTTGATCACGAACGGCTTGAAGAGCTCGAGCGCCATCTGCTTGGGCAGACCGCACTGGTGCAGCTTCAGCTGCGGGCCGACCACGATGACCGAACGGCCCGAGTAGTCGACGCGCTTGCCGAGCAGGTTCTGACGGAACCGGCCCTGCTTGCCCTTCAGCATGTCGGAGAGCGACTTCAGCGCACGGTTGCCGGTGCCCGTGACGGGGCGGCCGCGGCGGCCGTTGTCGAACAGCGCGTCAACGGCTTCCTGGAGCATGCGCTTCTCGTTGTTCACGATGATCTCGGGAGCCCCGAGATCGAGCAGGCGGCGCAGACGGTTGTTGCGGTTGATCACGCGTCGGTACAGATCGTTGAGATCCGAGGTCGCGAAGCGGCCACCGTCGAGCTGCACCATGGGGCGCAGCTCCGGCGGGATCACCGGGACGACGTCGAGCACCATCGCGGCCGGGCTCGCACCCGTCTGCAGGAAGGCGCTGACGACCTTCAGGCGCTTGATCGCGCGGATCTTCTTCTGGCCCTTGCCCTCGGCGATCTGCAGGTGCAGCGTCTCGGCCTCGGCGTCAAGGTCGAACGCCTCGAGGCGCTTCTTGATCGCCTCGGCGCCCATGTAGGCCTCGAAGTAGTCGCCGTAGCGGTCCATGAGGTCGGCGAAGACCGCGTCCTCGGGCTTGAGGTCGCCCACCTTGAGGTTGCGGAAGTCCTCCCACACGCGCTGCAGACGAGCGATGTCGTCGTCGAAGCCCTTGCGGATCGCGGTCATTTCCTTCTCGGCCGAGGCCTCAGCGCGACGGCGCTGATCCGCCTTCGCCCCCTCCGCCTCGAGCGCGGCGAGATCCGACTCGGCCTGCTGCTGTCGCTGCGCGATCTGGATGTCGCGCTGGTCCTCGAGCGCCTTCAGCTCGAGCCGCAGCTCGGCCTCAAGCTCGGCGAGATCCTCGTGGCGGCCCTCTTCATCGATGTCGATGATCATGTACGCGGCGAAGTAGATGACCTTCTCGAGGTCCTTCGGCGCCATGTCGAGGAGGTAGCCGAGACGCGACGGCACACCCTTGAAGTACCAGATGTGCGTGACGGGAGCGGCGAGCTCGATGTGGCCCATGCGCTCACGGCGCACCGACGACTTCGTGACCTCGACGCCACAGCGCTCACAGACGATGCCCTTGTAGCGGACACGCTTGTACTTGCCACACGCGCACTCCCAGTCCCGGCTGGGACCGAAGATCTGCTCGCCGAACAGGCCGTCCTTCTCCGGCTTCAGCGTGCGGTAGTTGATGGTCTCCGGCTTCTTCACTTCACCGAACGACCAGCTGCGGATGTCCTCAGCTGTAGCGAGGCGGATCTGCAGCTCGTTAAAACTCGTACCCTCGAGCAAAATGTTCTCCTTGGTAGCTAAAGGTCTGATCCGGCTTAGATCTCGTCGACAGACGAGGTCTCGAAGCGGGACGAAAGGTTGATGCCGAGCTCTTCCGCGGTGCGGTGCGCCTCGTCGTCGTTGTCGCGCAGGTTGACGGCCTGGCCGTCAGCCCCGAGCACCTCGACGTTCAGGCAGAGCGACTGCATTTCCTTCATGAGCACGCGGAACGACTCGGGCACGCCGGGCTCCGGGATGTTCTCGCCGCGCACGATCGCCTCGTAGACCTTGACGCGGCCGAGGATATCGTCGGACTTGACCGTGAGGAGCTCCTGCAGCGCGTACGCTGCGCCGTACGCCTCGAGCGCCCACACCTCCATCTCACCGAAGCGCTGGCCACCGAACTGGGCCTTACCGCCGAGCGGCTGCTGGGTGATCATCGAGTACGGGCCGGTCGAGCGCGCGTGGATCTTGTCGTCGACCAGGTGGTGCAGCTTCAGGATGTACATGTAGCCGACCGAGATCGGGTACGGGTACGGCTCACCGGAGCGACCGTCGAAGAGGCGCGTCTTGCCGCTCGAGTCGATGAGACGCTCGCCGTCGCGGGTCTCCAGGGTCGAGTCGAGGAGACCTGCGATCTCCGCCTCGGACGCACCGTCGAACACGGGGGTGGCGACCTTCGTGTTCGGCGCAGCCTCGAGCGCGGCCTGCGACAGCTTCGCAGCCCACTCGGGCGAGCCGTCGACCTTCCAGCCCTGCTTCGCGATCCAGCCGAGGTGGATCTCGAGCACCTGACCGAAGTTCATTCGACCGGGGATACCGAGCGGGTTCAGGATCACGTCGACGGGCGTGCCGTCCGCGAGGAACGGCATGTCCTCGACGGGGAGGATCTTCGAGATGACGCCCTTGTTGCCGTGACGGCCGGCGAGCTTGTCACCCTCGGTGATCTTTCGCTTCTGGGCGATGTAGACGACCACGCGCTGGTTGACGCCCGAGCCGAGCTCGTCGTCGTTGTCGTTCTCCGCGTCGAACACCTTCACGGAGGTGACCGTGCCGGAGACGCCGTGCGGCACCTTCAGCGACGTGTCGCGCACCTCGCGGCTCTTCTCGTTGAAGATCGCGCGGAGCAGACGCTCCTCGGCCGAGAGCTCGGTCTCGCCCTTCGGCGTGACCTTGCCGACGAGGATGTCGCCCGGCGCGACCTCTGCGCCGATGCGGATGATGCCGCGCTCGTCGAGATCCTTCAGCGCCTCCATGCTGGCGTTCGGGAGATCACGCGTGATCTCCTCCTTGCCGAGCTTGGTGTCGCGCGCATCGACGTCGTACTCCTCGATGTGGATCGACGAGAGCGTGTCGTCCTTCACCAGGTTCTGGCTCAGGATGATCGCGTCCTCGAAGTTGTGACCCTCCCAGGACATGAACGCGACGAGGAGGTTCTTGCCGAGCGCGAGCTCGCCGTTCTCCGTTGCGGGACCGTCGGCGATGACCTCGCCGGCCTCGATCCGCTCGCCGGCCTTCACGATGACGCGGTGGTTGTAGTTCGTGCCCTGGTTGGAGCGATCGAACTTGCGCATGAAGTAGCTCTTCGTGCCGCCCTCATCCTCCTGGATGGTGACGACGTCAGCCGAGACGTCTGCGACAACGCCGGCCTTCGCGGCGGTGACCACGTCACCCGCGTCGATGGCCGCGTAGCCCTCCATACCGGTACCGACGACCGGCGACTCGGAGCGGACGAGCGGCACAGCCTGGCGCTGCATGTTCGCGCCCATGAGCGCGCGGTTCGCGTCGTCGTGCTCGAGGAACGGGATCAGCGAGGTCGCGACCGACACCATCTGGCGGGGCGAGACGTCCATGTAGTCAACGCGCTCGGCGTCGACGAGCACCACCTCGGAGCCGCGGGGGCGCGCGAGCACCTGCTTCTCCGAGAACTTGCCGTCCTTCGTGAGCGGGGCGCCGGCCTGCGCGATGAGGTACTCGTCCTCCTCGTGCGCGGTGAGGTAGTCCACCTGGTCGGTGACCTTGCCGTCGAGCACGCGGCGGTACGGCGTCTCGATGAAGCCGAACGCGTTGATGCGCGCGAACGTTGCGAGCGCGCCGATCAGACCAATGTTCGGGCCTTCCGGGGTCTCGATGGGGCACATGCGGCCGTAGTGCGAGGGGTGAACGTCTCGCACCTCGACGCCTGCGCGGTCACGCGAGAGACCGCCGGGGCCGAGCGCCGAAAGACGACGCTTGTTCGTCAGGCCGGCGAGCGGGTTGTTCTGGTCCATGAACTGCGACAGCTGCGAGGTGCCGAAGAACTCCTTGATCGCGGCCAGCACGGGACGCGTGTTGATCAGGGTGTTCGGCGTGATCGCCTCGATGTCCTGCGTGGTCATGCGCTCGCGGACGACGCGCTCCATGCGGGAGAGACCGGTGCGCACCTGGTTCTGGATCAGCTCGCCAACGGCGCGGATGCGACGGTTGCCGAAGTGGTCGATGTCGTCGGTGTCGAGGCGCACGTCGATGGCCTCACCGTCGCGGACGCCGGGGAGCGTCTCGGTGCCTGCGTGCAGGCCGACGAGGTACTTGATCGTCGAGACGATGTCCTCGAGCGAGAGCACCGAGTCGGTGATCGGCGCATCGATCCCGAGCTTGCGGTTGATCTTGTAGCGACCCACCTTGGCGAGGTCGTAGCGCTTCTCGTTGAAGTAGCTGTTGTCGAGCAGCGCGCGCGCCGCCTCGATCGCGACCTGCTCGCCCGGACGCTGCTTGCGGTAGATGTCCTTGAGGGCCTCCTCCTGCGTGAGGATGCCGTCCTTCTCGAGCGTGAGCGCGATGGACTCGTAGCCGGCGAACTCCTCGAGGATCTCCTCGCTCGTCATGCCGAGCGCCTTGAGGAACACGGTGACCGACTGCTTCCGCTTGCGGTCGATGCGCACGCCGACCTGGTCGCGCTTGTCCACCTCGAACTCGAGCCATGCTCCACGGCTCGGGATCACGCGAGCGGTGAAAACGTCCTTATCGGAGGTCTTCTCCTGCGTGCGATCGAAGTACACGCCGGGGCTGCGGACCAGCTGCGACACGATGACGCGCTCGGTGCCGTTGATGATGAACGTGCCCTTGTCGGTCATGATGGGGAAATCGCCCATGTAGACCGTCTGGCTCTTCAGCACCTGGGTCTCGGTGTTGTAGAACGCCGCCTCGACGTACAGCGGAGCCGCGTACGTCTTGCCGCGCTCCTTGCACTCCTCGATGGTGAACTTCTGCTCGTCGAGAATCGGGTTCTCGAAGGACAGCTGCATGGTGCCAGCGTTGTCCTCGATCGGGGAGATCTCGTCGAAGATCTCCTCCAGACCGCTCTTCAGTGCGATGTCGTCGCGTCCCTCGGCCTGGGCTTTGGCGACGCGCTCCTTCCAGACATCGTTGCCGACGAGCCAGTCGAAGCTCTCGAGCTGCAGTGCCAGCAGGTTGGGCACCGACAGCGTGTCGGAAATCTTGGCGAAGGAGAGGCGCTGGTGTGCGCGTCCGTTCTTCGGTTGGGTGGATGACGATGCGTTGCGCGCAGCAGCCAAGGAAACTACCTCCGTGGGCCCCGTCGGGCCGGTTGACCTGGTCTTGCGAGAATTGCCTGTAACGAAACACAAATCGGGGCTCATCTGCGCTGACGCGCCAGCTCCCGGGGCCCACCGCCATATGCAGGCACACTAGTGTCCGAAGTGCAACTATCAACGATAACAGGGTATTCACCGGCTGTCCAGCACGGATCCTCTAGGGTATCGACATGGATCACCGCTCCCCCGATTCGGGCCAGCGCCGCCAGCGCGCCACCGCGACCGACGCGCGGCTGCGCGCCAGTGCACCGTGGGCGTGGGTGGGTGTTGCGCTCGTGATCGGGGCGAGCTGCTTCTTCAGATTCACCACCGGCGGCCCGTTCGGGATCGACGTCTGGTGGCACGGCGTCGCCGGGGTGAGCCGTGGCTCACTGCCGTACGCCGTCGCGGTCTTCTTCGCGGAGATCGGCGGCGGCCTCGGCGGCGCGGCCTGCGCCGCGATTGCGGTCGCGCTCCTGCTCGCGCTGCGCCGGGGCCGCGACGCAGGCGCACTGGCCACGGCGATGCTCGGCGGGGTGCTCCTGTCCGAGGCGCTCAAGTCGTTCGCGCTGCGGCCGCGCCCCTGGGATCAGCTCTACCCCGTGCACGGCAGCTCGTTCCCGTCCGGCCACTCGCTCGGCGCCGCGGCGCTCGCGGTGTCGCTTGCGTTCGTGGTGCTCGCGACGCCCGGGGTCTCGCGCCGGCTGCGGCAGCTGACGATCGTGCTGGCCTGCGCGTGGCCGCTGCTCATGATGTGGAGCCGCACCGCGCTGCACGCGCACTGGCTCACCGACGTCCTCGCCGGCGGCCTGCTCGGCGCGTGCGTCGCGCTCCTCGCGCGCTGGCTGTGGTTCCGGGGCGTCGCTGCCGGCCCGGGTCGACCCTCGCGCACATCTCGCTGAGCCGCGTGATTTTTGCGAGTTCTCCACAGTGCACTCCGCCCTCCGCGGAATGCCGCTCCGCGCCCGCGCCACGCGCGTAGGATGACGGCATGAGCGAGCAGAACGAGGCCACCGAGGCCACCACAGCCCCCACCGAGACCGTCATGTTCGGGGCCGACTGGTGCGGCGATTGCCGCCGCGCCAAGCTGGTCTTCGACCGCGCCGGCGTGCAGTACCGCTACGTCGATCTGGTGCAGGATCCCGCCGCGGCAGACGTGGCGAAGGACATCAGCGGCCGCACCAACATCCCCGTCATCCTCTACCCAGACGCGAGCCACCAGGTCGAGCCGTCCAACGCCGATCTGCAGCGCAAGATCGAGGAGTTGGGGCTGGGCCGCGCGTAACCCCGAGCGGACATCTCACCCATGAAGCTCCCCGATCCCATCACCCTCTCGTCTGGCCTGAGCGCCGAGGTCGAGGAAGACCGCTGGGTCCCCGGCGCGGTGCAGCTCGTCGTCGACGGCACGCCGCAGTCCCACGTCAACCTCGCCGACCCGAGCGAGCTGTTCTTCGAGTACATCCGCCGGATCGGCCACGTGATCGACCTCTTCCGCACGCCGGGCGCGCCGGTGTCGGCGCTGCACCTCGGCGGCGGGGCGTTCACGCTGCCGCGCTACGTCGAGGCCACCCGTCCGGGCAGCAGGCAGCAGGTGGTGGAGCTCGAGGGCGAGCTCGTCGATCTCGTGCGCGAGGCGGCGCCGCTGCCGAAGCGTGCGAGCATCCGGGTGCGACGCGGCGACGCGCGCGCGGTGCTCGGCAAGCTCCCCGCTGGGATGCAGGGCGCCATGGACCTCGTGGTCGTCGACATTTTCGCTGGCGCGCAGACCCCGGCGCACGTGTCGAGCGTTGAGTTCTACGAGCTGATTCGCCCGCTCCTCGCGCCGGGCGGGCTCGTGGTGGTGAACGCGGCGGACGGCGCTGGGCTGCCGTTCGTGCGCGGGCAGGCGGCGACGCTCGCGCAGCTGTTCGCCTCGGTCGCGGCGATCGCGGAGCCGCAGGTGCTCAAGGGGCGTCGCTTCGGCAACGTCGTGTTCGTCGCCTCGAATACGGATCTCGAGTCACTGGACTGGCTGCCGCGCCTCCTCGCTGGCGGGCCGCACCCGGCCCGCATGCTCGTCGGCACGGAGTTTCGTGAGTTCAGCCGGGGCGCGCGCGCCGTGACCGACGCGACGGCCGTCGCTTCTCCGCTGCCGGCCAGAGAGCTGTTCGAGCGTGGCTGATCTCGCGCGCGTGCGCGTCTGGGCGGAGGCGCTCATTCGCGCGCACCTGGATCCTGCCGTGTGGTCGTTCGGCTTCGATCACGCGAAGCGGCGTGCTGGGCAGTGCAACTTCACCGAGCACCGGATCACCGTGTCGCGCTACCTCGCGGCGAAATTCGAGGACGACGAGATCCATCAGGTCCTGCTCCATGAGGTGGCGCACGCGATCGCGGGCCCGAAGGCGGGGCACGGCGCGAGCTGGCGGCGCATCGCCGCCGAGCTCGGCTACATGGGAGGCCGCACGCACGACGGCGAGATCGCGCATGAGCACGCGCCGTGGGTTGGGCAGTGCCCTGGCGGGCACGAGCACTTCCGGTTCCGGAGGCCGACCAGGCAGACCTCGTGCGGAAAGTGCAGCAGGGGTTTCTCCCCCGCCCACCTCATCACGTGGCGCCGCCGCGCCTAGCCCCGCGCCCCCTGCTGCCCGGGCCCCGCGCGCCCCGCGCTGCGCGCCCCGGGCACCATTCCAGGCGGAGAAATCGCGAAACTCGGAGGCTTGCACGCGAATCCCTCCGAAATACCAGATTTCTCCGTGTGAATGAGCGGGAACTGGGCTGAGCAGGGCTCGCAGACAACGGGTGGGGCAGACAACGGGTGCGGCAGACAACGGGAGGGGCAGATAACCGGCGAGCTGGCTAGCAGCCCACGCTCACGAGCGCCTGGCGCAGCAGCGCACCCCGGCCGCCGCCCAGCTCAGCGAGCGTGTCCGCCGACAGCGCCTCCTCCGGCGCCATCCAGGTCACCTCGAGGGCGTCCTGCCGGGGGTTGCAGGTGCCCGTCACGGGCACCACATAGACGAGGGACACCGCGTGCTGCCGCTCGTCGACGAATGCGGAAATGCCCGGCATCGGGAAGTACTCGGCGACCTGCACGGGCACGAGCGAGGTCGGCATCTGCGGGAACGCCATCGGCCCGAGATCATCCTCCAGATGACGGAACAGCGCCTCACGGAGCGGCTCGCCGAACCGCACGCGCCCCGACACGAACGCCCGCGTCATCACCCCGTCCGGGGTGCTCCGCAGCAGGAGCCCCACCTCCGCCACCTTGCCGAGACCGTCGAGCCGCACCGGGATCGCTTCGACGTACACGATCGGCAGCCGACCGCGCACGAAGTCCAGCTCCTCAGCGCTGAGCCAGCCGGGATTCCCTGCGGGCGCCGGGCGATCCTCAGGCCCCTCGGGCTCCGGCAGTTCAGCGGTGTCGATGCTCATGAGGCCATTGTGCCCCACTCACCGGGATTCCTCCGGCACGTCGAGCGACGTCGCGGGATCCTCAGGGAGAATCCCCCGGGTCTCCGCGCGCCGGTTGCGCCCGTCGGTGCGCCGAAAACGCGGCAGCGGCAGCACCTTCACGACCGTGATTGCCACGTAGCCGAGCGTGTTGATCGCCACGAACGTCGCGAACACGGTGAACCAGTGGGTGCTGAGGATCCCCTGATCGAACAGGATCCCGCTCCGCCAGCTCAGCTCGTTCATCAGCATCGCGATCATGCCGCCCCTCCGCTCGCCGGCTCCGTACTTGGCAGGTGCTTCCACGCGCCAGATTTGCCGAGACTGATGTCGATGATGCCCTGCAGGAAAACGATGTTCAGGAACAGCGAATAGGCGAGCTCCGGGAACACGGTGAGCGCGAGGAGCCGCGCACGCCACCCGCCCTCCCACACGGTCACCACGCGCTCGACCACGAAGAGCGCCCCAACGCCGAGCCAGAACGGGAACCAGACCCAGGTATCCATCGACAGCAGCATGATGATCATCAGGGCGAGGTAGCTCGTCAGCGCGATCGTGCTGTAGCCGATCCCGAGCTGCTGCGCCCAGTACCGGAACGTGACCGGCGTAAGCCCGTACGCGCCGAGGTTCTCGAGCGCGCCGCGCTGCCAGCGCAGCCGCTGCGCCCAGAGCATCCGCCAGCTGGGCATCAGCTCGGTCGTCACGGTGCACTCGCTCGGCGAGGTGATGAGCGCGCCGAGCGACTTCAGCGCGATGGTCAGCTCGTTGTCCTCGGTGAGCGCGATCGTATCGTACACGTCGCCGGCGATGCCGGGCAGCTCGCTCCCGCGCGCCTCGGCGACAGCGCGCAGCGCGGTCGCGCGGAAGACCGTCGCGGTGCCGGTGAGCACGAACGGCCGGCCCTGCCTGCGCCGGATCTGCCGCGCGTAGCGCGTGTACTCGTCCCGCTGGAACTGCCCGATCAGGCCGTGCCCCTCTTCGCCGTTGAACAGTCCGCCGACGGCCATCAGGGCGCGGTCTGCCGCGCACCGCTGCTCAGCAACCTCGAGGAATCGCTCCCCCAGGCCCGTGTCGGCGTCCATCACCATGACGGTGTCGTTCGGGCCGAGCGTCGGCAGCAGGCCGCGCAGCGCCTGGTTCAGGCCGCCGGCCTTCTTGTGCCGGTTGTCGACGGTCTCGAACACTTCGACGCCCGCGCGGCGCGCGACCTCGACCGTGCGGTCGGTGCAGTTGTCCGCGACCACGATGATGCGGTCGGGGCGGCGGGTTTGCGCGGCGAGCGAGGCGAGCGCCGCGGGGAGGGAGGCTTCCTCGTTGTGCGCCGGGATCAGCACGGTCACCGTGATCGGGCCGTGGTACACGCCGCGGGTCTCGGCCATCACCCGCCGCGGCGTGAGCGCGCGGCGCTGCACGGTCGCCGGGCTGCGCCGGTACCGGTTCGTCACGAACCGCTCGGCCAGCGCGATGCCCGCGCCGACGAGCAGCGCGATCGCGATCGCGATAAGCAGCACGTTGGTCGACGGGAGCTGCGAGTTGTAGAGCACCGTCCACACCCCGGCAAGGGTGGCGTGCGCGGGCGCCCAGAGCGGCGGCGGCTCGGTGGCCGACACACCCCAGATCAGGATCGCTGCCGCGGCCACCACAATGAGCACCACCACGACGCCGACGCCGCGTTGAAACTTTGTTCCGCGCATGCCACACCCGCTTCATCCCCGGCGGCACCACACCGCACTGCTGCGATTATGCCAGGGTGCCGCCCGCGGGGCACGCATTCGCGCTGACTAGGGTGGGGATATGACCTCCGCAGCGCAGCACCCAGCCCCCCATGCAGCGGCGACGGCAGCGCCGGGCGACACGGCCCGGCAGCACCGCATCGCGCTCGTGCAGCTCGCAAGCCCGCGCGAAGAGTCGCGCGCGGAGCGCATCGAGCGCGTCGCCGCCCTGCTCCGCGCGCACCCAGGCGCCGAGCTGTACGTGCTCCCCGAGCTCTGGAGCGCCGGCTACTTCTCGTTCGAGCGCTACGCCGAGCTCGCCGAGTCGCTCACCGGCCCCACCGTGACCATGGTGCGGGAGCTCGCGCGCGAGCTCGGCGCGGCGATCCACCTCGGCAGCATCATCGAGCGTGACGCGGCCGGCGCGCTGCACAATACCGCGGTGCTCGTCGACGCCGCAGGCGAGATCGCGCAGACCTACCGGAAGATCCACGTGTTCGGCTACGAGTCGCTCGAGGCCGAGCTGCTCACGCCGGGCACGTCGCTCAGCGTGGTGCCGGCGACGCTCGGCGCGACCGCCAGCATCACCTGCTACGACCTGCGCTTCCCCGGCCTCTGGCAGGAGCTCAGCGAGCGGGGCGCCGAGACCGTCATCGTGCCGGCCGCGTGGCCCGCCGCGCGGCGCGAGCACTGGCGCGTGCTCACGCAGGCGCGCGCGATCGAGCACCAGATGTGGGTCGTCGCGGTGAACGCGTGCGGCGCGCAGGGCGAGGTGGAGCTCGGCGGGTTCAGCCGCATCGTGGATCCGGCTGGCCGGGTGATCGCGGAGCTCGGCGCCGAGGAGGAGGTGCGCATCGTCACCGTCGAGGCGGGTCGCCCCGCCGCCGTGCGCGCGGAGTTCCCCGTGATCGCCGACCGGCTCGACGCCGCGCACTACCGGGGGCTCACCAGCTAACGCACGGCGGCCGGCCGCGAGCCCGCGCTACTGCGCCAGCACCTCGACGTCGGGGCCGAGGATCGCGGCCGAGGCGGCCTGCTGGGCGGCGGCCGTCGTGCCGAAGCGTGTGCGCTCGAGCAGCGCGTCGGCGCCGGCGAGCGGGGTGATGCTGAGCGAGTTGCGCGCGAGCAGATCGCCCGCGGCCTCCTGCTCCGCGGTCCAGTCGTAGTGCATGTACGTGAGGATCGCGGTGGGCGATTCGACGCGGACGGGGCCGTCAGGGGCGTCGCGCACGAGGTCGAAGCCCGCGATCACGCCGGTGCGCTGATCCAGCTCGAGCTGCGTGTTGAGCATATTGCCGAGCGAGTACCAGACGAGCGTGCGCCCGCCGCCTGCGCGATCCAGCCAGGTGACGGGCTGCAGCACGTGCGGCCCGGTGCCGATCACCACGTCGGCGCCGAGGTCGGCGACGCGCTGCGCGAAGGCGCGCTGCGCGTCGTTGACCTCGTGCGAGTCCTCCGTGCCCCAGTGCGCCGACACGACGACCACGTCTGCGGAGGCGCGCGCGGTGCCGAGCAGTTCGGTGACGAGCTCGGTGTCCGACATCATGTTCAGTGAGACCCCATCGATGGGCGCGTTCGAGTACTCGGCGAAGGAGACGAGCGCGACGCGCACCCCGTCGGCCTCGAATACGGGAACCTCGCGCTGCTCGGCGGCGCTGCGGTTCGCCCCGGACACCCCGGCAGGCGCGAGGGCGTCCCACGCGGCGCGGGTGGCCGCGATGCCCGCGGTTCCCTTGTCCGCCGTGTGGTTGGTCGCGGTGTTCACGAGGTCGCAGCCGGCCCCCTCGCGGAGGTCTCGGGCGAACTCGGTCGGCGCGTTGAACGTCGGATAGCCGCTCACCCCGAACTCGACCCCGGCGCTCGGCACCTCCTGGTTGCAGAAGGTGATGTCGGCCGCGTCGAGCTGTGCGCGGATGCCCGTGAAGAACTGGGCGTAGTCGTAGCCGCCGCCGGCCTTCTCCGCCGCGGCGTTCACGGCGTCGTGCGGCAGCATGTCGCCCATCGCGATCATGTGCACGGGTGCCGGGGTCTCCGGTTCGGGATCCGGCTCGGGCGTGGGGCTCGGGGTCCGCGTCGGGGGCTGCGTCGCGGTGGGCGTCGCGCCCGCGGTGTCCGCGCGCTTCGGGAGGATGGCGAGCGCACCAGCCGCGACTGCGGCGAGCGCGAGTGCGGCAGCCGCGATCCAGATCGACAGCTTCATGCCGCGGGACATGCGGCGGCGCGCGCCTGTGGGAGTGGTGCCAGCGGGGTCGTCTCTGCCGTCCGTCATGGGTTCAGCCTAACCGCGCGGTGGCCCCGGCTAGGCTGTGGCCATGCGTCTCCCCGCCTCAGCATCCCCCAGTCACCGGCGCGCCAGCGCGGCAGTCGCGCTCGGGATCGCCTGCGTGCTCGGTGCGGGGCTGGCCGGCTGCGCGCCCGAGCCGGACACCGGCCGCGCACCGGCACCGGACGCGACGAGCACGGCCCCGCAGTCGGCACGCCCGTCCGAGCCAGCACCCGAGGCCCCAGCCGAGCCCGAGTTCGACCGGACGGCGCACTCGGTGGATGATCCGGCGTCGATCTGGGTGGTGAGCAACAAGGCGCGGCCGCTCTCACCCGTCGACTTCGCGCCGGGCGACCTCGTGCTGCCGGAGGGCATCGAGAACGAGTTCACGCAGCCGCTTCGCGAGCCGGCGGCGCGCGCGGTGGAGCAACTGCTCGCCGCTGCGGCCGCCGCGGGTCACGAGGTGCGCGTGATCAGCGCGTACCGCGACTACGCGACGCAGGTGGCGCTGTACGACAGCTACGTCGCCCGCGACGGGGCGGCCGCCGCCGACAGCTATTCCGCGCGCCCCGGCCACTCGGAGCATCAGACGGGGCTCGTCGTCGACCTCGACGATCACGGCGCGTGCTACCTCGATGCCTGCTTCGGCGACACTCCCGCCGGGCAGTGGCTCGCCGCCCACGCCGGCGAGCACGGTTTCATCGTGCGCTACCCGGCGGGCAAGCAGGAGGTCACCGGGTTCATGCCGGAGCCGTGGCACTTCCGCTACGTTGGCGAGGACCTCGCCGCAGAGCTCGCGCGCACCGGGATCACCACCCTCGAGGAGTTCTTCGAGCTGCCAGCTGCGCCCGACTACCCGAGCTAGCCGCGCGGCTATCATCGACGAATGAGCTTCGCACCCGAATCATCGCAGCCGGCCGCCTCCGAGCACGAGCGAGTGCCTGGCGCGGGCCAGGCGGCCGCGACACCGCCGACGATCCGGGTGAGCGCCGTCGTGCTCCGCGACGAGCTCGGGCGCGTGCTCAACGTGCGCAAGCGCGGCACGAACGCGCTCATGCTGCCCGGAGGCAAGCACGAGCCAGGGGAGGATCCCCGCGACACCGCCGTGCGCGAGTGCTGGGAGGAGCTCGGGCTCGAGCTGGATCGCGAGGCGCTGCGCCCGCTCGGCGTCTTCCGCACGGCGGCCGCGAACGAGCCGGGGCACCTCGTCGAGGCCACTGTGTTCGCGCACCCGCTCGTGCCGGGCGCTTCGGCGGCGGCGCCGCAGGCGGAGATCGCGCAGCTGGAGTGGGTGGACCCGGCGCTCGCGCGCGATGACCTCGCCCCGCTCAACACGGAGCTGGTGTTCCCTGCGCTGCTCGCGGCCGACTCGGCGGAGACGCGGGCCTCGTGACCGGCGGCGGCGGCGCGGCGCGGGAGGCGGGCCGCCCGGCCAGGCCCGGGCCGGTGTTCTTCATCGGGCGGGCGCTCCTGCGGCCCCTGCTCTGGCTGCGCTACCGCCCGCGCGTCACGGGCCGCACGCACCTCCCGAAGTCGGGCCCGGTGCTGCTCGCGAGCAATCACCTCGCTGGCCTCGACACGGTGCTGATCCCCACGACGTCGCGGCGACAGGTGCAGTTCCTCGCGAAAGCGTCGCTCTTCAGCGGCCGGTTGGGCGGCTGGTTCTTCCGCGGGATCGGTGCGATCCCCGTGCACCGCGAGGCGAGCGGCGCGGCGCAGCAGGCCCTCGCCGCCGGCCGCGAGGTGCTCGCGGCCGGCAAGGTGTTCGTCGTGTTCCCCGAGGGGAGCCGCTCGCGCGATGGGCGGCTCTACCGCGGCCGGGGCGGCGCCGCGTGGCTCGCGCTCGAGACGGGCGCGACCGTGGTGCCCGTCGGGCTCGTCGGTACGAACCGGAAACTCCGCGGCCACGACGGCTCGCGCCCGCCGCGGGTGGCGGTGCGCTACGGCGCGCCGATCCCGCTCGCTGATCTGGCCGGGCTCCCCGCCGGCCAGGCGCGCCGCGAGGCGACCGAGCGCATCATGCGGGCCATCCAGCAGCTCACCGGACAGGCGCGCGCCGGCGCGTATGCGCAGACCGACGCGCCGACCGGGCCCCACACCGATCCCCACGCCCAGGGTGCCCCTGGCGACCCCTCATCCGCCACTGGTGAGACACGCGCCTAGCCCAGCTTCGCCGCGCCGCCCCGTGGCACACTGGGGGTGTTCGGTGGCCCGGATCAGGGCCGCGGCGTCCGGAGGGAGTCCCGATGAGCAACCCAGAGGCTGCGCCAGAGGAAACGCTGTGCGCTGATCGTGAGCGCGCCAGCGCGGCGCAGCAGCCGATGATCATCGAGCCCCGGGACGTACCGCTCGGCGGTGTGCGCGCGATGTCGGTGCGGCGCACCCTGCCCCAGCGTGCGCGGTCGTTCGTTGGTGCGTGGTGCTTCCTCGACCACTACGGGCCCGATGACGTCGCCCACTCCGGCGGCATGGACGTCGCCGCGCATCCGCACACGGGGCTGCAGACGGTCAGCTGGCTGTTCTCCGGCGAGATCGAGCACCGCGACAGCGCCGGGCACCACGCGTTCGTGCGCCCCGGCGAGCTGAACCTCATGACGGCCGGCCGCGGGATCAGCCACTCGGAGCGTTCCACGGCGGCCACGACCGTGCTGCACGGCGCACAGCTGTGGGTGGCGCTCCCGCGGGACGCGGCCGACACCGATCCGGGGTTCGCGCACTACGAGCCGCCGGTCAAGCGCGGCCTCGGCTGGGCAGCGCAGGTGTTCCTCGGCGAGCTGCTCGGCGAGGCGTCCCCGGTGCCAACGTTCTCCCCGCTCGTCGGCGCCGAGCTGCGGCTCGAGCCCGGCGCGGTACTGCCGCTCCGGGTGAGCCCAGCGTTCGAACACGCCGTGCTCGTGGACGCCGGCGCGGTCTCGCTCACCCGCGGCAGCGGGGAGCACGCGCAGCAGCTCGCGATCGCCCCGGCCGAGCTCGGCTTCGCACCGCTCGGCGTCGACACGATCTGCCTCACCACCGGGCCCGACGGGGCGCGCGTCCTCCTCATCGGCGGCGAGCCGCTGGGCGAGGAGCTGATCATGTGGTGGAACTTCATGGGCCGCAGCCACGAGGACATCGCGCGTGCGCGCGCCGACTGGCAGGGCAGGATCGCTGCCGCGGGGGTCCCCGATCCGGCGGTGACCGCCCCGTCGGCGAGCCACCCGGGCGCGGAGCTCAGCCATGTGGCGCCCGTCGACCCGCACCGCTTCGCGCTCCCGGACGATGAGCCGGCCCCGCCGCTGCCCGCGCCGCCGCTGCCGATCACGAGGCTCGTGCCGCGCAGGCAGCCGTAGCGCGGCCGGCGCACTACGCACCACTTCCCCACGCACAACCGAAGGAGATCACAGATGAGCGAGCAGATTCAGGTGCTCCACGAGGCCGCGAAGCAGCGGTTTGCCATCACCGTCGATGGCGCGCTCGCCGGCTTCACCGAGTACCGCAGCCGAGCGGGCGGCACACGCCGCGACTTCGTGCACACCGAGATCGATCCGGCGTTTGGTGGCCGCGGGCTGGGCGGCACGCTCGTGTCCGCCGCGCTGGAGCAGACGCGCACCGAGGGCCTCGTCATCATCCCGCGCTGCCCGTTCGTTGCGGCGTGGCTGCGCCGCCACCCCGAGTTCGAGGGAACGATCGAGTGGCCTGAGGCGCCGTAGCCGCCGCCCACCCCACCCCACCGTCCCCACCTCCCCATCCCACCCCCACCTCCCCTTCCGGATCGGGGTCACTTGGGCAGGGTGTCGGCGGCCCCACGAGCGCGACACCCTGCCTGAGTGACCCCGATCCGGTGAGCGAGGGGGTGGGCGGGCGGCGTGGTGGCCGGCGGGCGGGGCGGGGGCGGGGCGGGGGTGGGGACGGCGGGCGGCTGGCTCAGCGCGCAGCGAGGGCGTGCATGATCGGCGTCTCGCCGTCGTTGAAGCGAATCGTGCGGCGCGCCGTGCCAGGGTCGGCGAGCACCGCGGCGATCACCGCGGCGACGTTCGCCCGCGACACCGAGCCGGACTCCGCCGCACGCGCGTCGATGCGGCCACTCCCCTCCTCCTCGGTGAGCGTGCTCGGCCCGAGCACCGTCCAGTCGAGGGCGGTGCTGCGCAGGTGCTCGTCGGCGGCGGCCTTCGCCTCGGCGTACGGGAAGAACGAGTGGTCGGCCGGGACCCCGTGATCCGGCGCGGCGCCGAAGTACGACACCATGATGAAGCGCGGCACCCCGGCGAGCGCCGACGCGGTCATCGTGCGGATCGCGGCGTCCTGATCCACCGCGCGCGTGCGCGCCGGATTGCCGCCGCCCGCGCCGGCCGACCACACCACGGCGTCGTGCCCGATGATGAGCTCGGCGAGCGCGTGCTCGTCGAGCGTCTCGACGTCGGCGACGTGCGGCGTTGCGCCGGCGGCGGCGACCGCAGCTGTCTGCTCCGACGAGCGGATGACCGCGGTGACCTGATCACCGCGCGCGGCCAGGATCGGTTCGGTGAGAAGTGCGACGCGGCCGTGGCCGCCAAACAAGATGATGCGTGCCATGGGGCCACCCTAGGCGCGGTTCCTGAACATCGCGAGCACAATATAGTTGCCTCGGGCAACTATTGGGCGTAGAGTGCGAGGCATGGTGCACGATTCACCGCGCAATCTCCCCGATCAGGGCGCTCTTGGCACGGCCTCGATCCCGCTCGAGCACGCCACCCCGATTCCCAGCACCGGTGACACCGGGGCGGTGCTGCTCGCACTGACGCGGCTCATCTCGCACTGGTCGTCGCCGGAGATGCAGCGCGGGGTCACCGCGGCCGCCGGCATCTCCCTCGACCCCGTCGCGGTGCGCGCGCTGTACCTGCTCGGCATCGCGGCGGGCGACACGACCCCGAGCGCGCTCGCGAGCGACCTTCGCCTCAGCCGCCCGTCGACCTCGAAGCTCATCACCCGCATGGAGGCGCAGGGACTCCTCGCCCGCTCCGCCACACCCCGCGATCGGCGCTCGGTGCGGATCTCGCTCTCGGCGCAGGGGCAGGAGATTTTCGCGGAGCTCTTCCGCGCGGGCGTCGCGATGATCACGGCGGCGACGCTCGAGTGGGATCCGCGCGACCGCCAGGCACTCACCGCATTGCTTCCCCGCTTCGCCGCGGGGCTGCTCACCACACCCCCTCAGTGAAAGGAACACGTATGTCCCGCACCTATGTTGTCACCGGCGCAGCCTCCGGGATCGGCAAGACCACCACGCAGCTGCTGCGCGACGCAGGCAACACCGTGATCGGCGTCGATCTGCAGGGCGTCGAGGTGTCCGGCGATCTCTCGACTCACGAGGGTCGGCTCGCCGCAGCCGAGGCGGCCACGAAGCTCGCCGGCGGCACCGTCGACGCGGTCATCGCCTGCGCCGGCCTCGCGATCCCGAAGGTGATCACGGCCTCGGTGAACTACTTCGGCATGACCGAGTTCCTCGAGGCGATGCAGCCGGCGCTCACGCGTTCGGCGGCGCCGCGCGTTGCGCTCATCTCCTCGATGGCGTCGCTGCAGCCCGTCGCGCCCCCGCTCGTTGAGGCGCTCCTCAGCGACGACGAGGCGGCGGCGCGCGCGATCGCCGAGCAGCTGGCGAGCGACCCGCAGACCGGCAACCTCATCTACTCGTCCTCGAAGCAGGCGATCTCTCGCTGGGTGCGCCGCGAGGCGCCGACGGCGCGCTGGGCCGGCGCGGGGATCCCCGTGAACGCGGTCGGCCCAGGCACCGTGGTCACGCCGATGACGCAGGAGCTGCTCGCGAGCGAGGAGGGCCGTGCGCTCGTCGATCGCTCGGTGCCGATGCCGCTGAATTCGCACCAGCCGCCGGAGAGCATCGCGAACCTGCTGATCTGGCTCACCTCGGAGCAGAACACGCACTGCTGCGGGCAGACGATCTACTGCGACGGCGGGGCCGACGCCGTGCTGCGCGGCGACGACGTGTGGTCGTGGAACGAGCAGGGCATTCGCGATACCTTCGCGAAGATCATGGGCTAGGCGCGCAGCGCAGACGCCGGGGGCGCTGATCGGGATCACCCCGAGCAGCGCCCCCTGGCGTCTGCCGCGCGGCCTTAGTGCGCCTCGGCCCCCGTGAGGGCCGACGCCGGCAGGCCGAACACGCGGTCGAACGCCCAGGTATAGACGACGGTGAACACGAGGAAGAAGATCAGCAGGCCGCCCTCGAGCAGGATCGCCTCGATGAGCCCCAGCCCGAGCATGAACATGACGAGGGGGATCGTGAAGACGAGCACGCCGCCCTCGTAGCCGATGGCGTGGAGCGCGCGGGAGCCGACGCCGCGGCCCGTCGCGCCCGTGCGGCGCTCGATCGCCTCGAAGATCGTGTTCCAGACGTAGTTCCAGATGGTCGCCGTGGTGGACAGCAGCACGGCGGTGAGGGTCGACTGCCCGCCTCCGTGGCCGAGCAGCGAGCTCAGCACCACGACGGTGAAGAGCACGCTGAGCCCCTCGTAGCCCGCGACGAAGGCGACGCGGCGCAGCACCGGGCGCGCCTGGAAGAAGCGGAGCTGGCGCTCGGCCGGTGCCGCGCCAGCGATGCGGAGCGTCGCGGTATCGACGGCCTCGACGAGGGTGTCTGCGACGGTGGACAGGGTGGGCGCGAACGCGCTTGAGGTGTGGCCGGTGGCGGTCACGGTATCACTCCAGTTGGATCCGCCGCCCGCGGAGCGCCCGGAGTGGACACTCATACTTTGCGCGGATACGGCAGCGAGATAAAGGTATCACAACTGATTTCGTTGCAGAAGTGGGGAATCACGACTCTTTCAGTTGCAATTCCCGTTTCCCGGCGAGCTGTCCGCCCACCAGCGCGAGCAGCGTGAGCGCGAGACCGAGCACCTGCCATGCGGAAAACTCGGCGTGCAGCACGAGCACGTCGATGCTGATCGCGACCACGGGCGAGAGCAGACCGAGAAACGACGCCGCGGCGATCGGGATCCGCGCGAGCCCGCCGAACCACAGCGTGTAAGAGATCAGCCCGCCGAAGAGCGCCAGCCACAGGTACCCGCCGAGCGCCGGCCCGTCGATCCCCGCGGGGATCCCCTCGAACGCGAGCGCCGGCACGAGCAGCATGAGTCCGCCAGCGGTGAGCTGCCACCCCGTGAATGCCACGGGGCCCACCCCGGCCGGCCTCCCCCACCGCTTCGCGAGGATCAGGCCGAGCGCGAGCGAGACGGCGGTGCCGAGCGCGGCCAGGATCCCGATCGGATCGAGTCGCGCCTGCGGCGTGAGGGTGATGAGCGCGACGCCGCCGACGCCGAGCGCGCCGAAGGCGAGCCGCGCTGGCGACACCGCGTCGCCGAGCAGCACGCGCGCGAGCACCGCGACAATGATGGGCTGCAGCGCGCCGACCGTCGCGGCGACGCCGCCGGGCAGCCGCTCGGCCGCGACGAAGAGGAGCGGGAAGAACACCCCGATGAAGAGCGCACCGAGCACGAGCGTGCGCCCCCACCACCGGCCGCGCGGCAGCACGCGGGTGCAGGCGAGCACCACGAGCCCCGCGGGAAGCGCGCGCACGAGCGAGGCGAAGAGCGGGTGCCCGGCCGGCAGGAACTCCGTGGTCACGAAGTACGTGGTGCCCCAGATCATGGGGGCGAGCGCGGTGAGCGCGGTCGCGGCCCCGATCCCGCGCCCGGCCCCGGCACGCGTCGCGGGGCTCGGCCGAGCGGGCGACTGCGCCGGCGCGGCGCTCACGAGCGCACCGCCGCCCGCGCGTGCAGCGCGACGTGCGCGAGGAAGCGGTTCGACCACCCCTCGAGGAACGCGCGCGTTCCCGCGTCGGCGATGCGCCCCGCGTCGTCGAGCATGCCGTCGTGCCACCGCAGGTACACCTCGGGCTGCGCGAGCGTCGGGGCGTCGAGGAACGCGAGCCCGGCGCGCAGCTGCTGCTGCGCGAGCGCCGTGCCGATCGTGCCAGGCGATGCGCCGACGATGCCGACCGGCAGGCCGGCGAAGATGTTCTCGCCCCACGGGCGCGAGCCCCACTCGAGCGCGTTCTTCAGCGCGGCGGGGATCGCACGGTTGTACTCCGGCGTCGCGATCACGAGCCCATCGAGCCCGCGCACGAGCTCCTTGAACGCCCGCGCTGCCGCGGGGTGGTCGGCGTCGGCGTCCCGCCCGTACACGGGCAGCTCGGTGATTTCGACCGGGACGAGCTCCGCGCGCCCGTCGATGAGGTGGGCGAGCGCCCCGAGCAGCGCCGTGTTGATCGAGTCGCTCGCGATGCTGCCGCTCAGCAGTCCGATACGCATGGGTCTCCGTTTCCGCCGGAGCACCTCCCCGGCGTTCCCATCCTCGGGGTGGAAGACTCATGAGTCCAACGCATAGTTGACATGCAATCAATCGTGATTCACGATTGATCGGTGGAACTCCAACAGCTCAGGTACGTGGTGGCGGTCGCCGAGACGAAGCACTTCACGCGCGCCGCGGAGCAGTGCCACGTCGTGCAGTCGGCGCTCAGCCACCAGGTCGCCGTGCTCGAGCGCGAGCTCGGCTACGCGCTCTTCGCGCGCACGAGCCGCAGGGTGGCGCTCACCCCGGCGGGCGAGGCGTTCCTCCCGCACGCGCTCGCGGCGCTCGACGCCGCCGCGAGCGCCGCGAGCGCCGGGGCCGCGGCGACCGGTGAGATTCGCGGCACGCTGACCATCGGCACGATTCCCACCACCGGCACGGTCGACGTGCCCGCCGCACTCGCCGAGTTCCGCGCGCGCTACCCCGCGGTGCGGATCACCCTGCGAACACACCACAGCGACCGGCTCATCGAGCGCGTGCGGGCCGGTCGCATCGACGTCGCCGTGCTCGGCCTGCCTGAACCGACGCTGCCGGAGGACGTTGGGGCTGCGCTCCTCGGCGCGGAGCTGCTCATGGGCGTCGTGAGCCGCGCACACCGGCTCGCCGGACGCAGGCGCGTGCCACTCGCACAGCTCACCGCGGAGCCCTTCGTCGACTTCCCAGCAGGCTCACCGGCCCGGGCGCAGAGCGACCGGGCGTTCGCGAGTGCGGGGCTTGAACGCGACGTCCAGTTCGAAAGCAGCGCGCTCGACTCGTCACTGCGCCTCATCGAAGCTGGGCTCGCCGTCGGGCTGCTCCCCGCGGTGGTCGCGCAGCGCGAGTCGCACCGGATCGCCGCGTTCTCGGTCTCGCCGACGCCGCGGCGGCACGAGGTGCTCATCTGGAACGCGTTCAACCCGTCGCCTGCCGCCGAGCGATTCCGCGAGATCCTGCTGGCGCAGCGCGCGGCCGGGGAGCAGCGTGTCGCACGCCCCTAGCTGAGCTGCAGCGTGGTGATGCAGGTGGGGTCTTCCGCCCCCGTGCGCACGGTCTCCGTTGCGGTCTCGCCGTCCGCGGTGATCTCGACGGTGAACTCGCCGTCGCGCGGCAGCCACACGCCGGTGAAGCCGTTGTCCGCCGTGGTGCGCGCCTCGTCGACGATCACGTTCCCGCTCGCCGCGTCGGTGATCCGGAGCTGGATCTCGGTGTTCTGCAGCTCGCCGAGGCAGGACGTCGGCACGTGGAACGTGCAGGGGTGCGTCTGCGTGCGGTAGGGCGCGACCGAGAGATAGAACTGGTCGTCCGCGACCGGGACGATGAGTTCACCGGCCTGCTCGGGCTGCACCTTCACTTCCGTCGGCATGACCTGCGCGACAAACCCCTCCGGCCGGTCAGCGACCGGCAGCGATTCGAGTCCGTCGACGAGCGCAACCGGGTCGCTCGCGTCGATGCCGAGCTCGGCCAGCACGGCGGCGGCGCCCGCGGCAGCGCCCGTGCTCTCGCTCGCGGCGGCCGACTGGCCGGCCCCCGGCGCGGCCGAACAGCCGGCGAGCAGCACGGTCGCGGCGATCGCCGTGGCAACGAGGACGGGGCGCACACGCGCGGCTGAGATACCCATACCCGGTATCGTGTCAGCGAAAGCTGAAGGACGCCTGCACGCGACGCGCGCTACTGGGTCACGCCCCGCTCCGCGCCGACGATCTCGACGACGCGCGCGACGCCGTAGCGCTCCGGTGCCACCCGGCGCATGCCGGCGAGCGCGATGCCAAGGAGCACCACCCGATCCGCCTCGGGCTCCGTCAGATCGGGATCGGCCCCGCGCAGCGCGTCGACGAGCTCCGCGAGGGTGCCGGCGAAGACCTCGCCGAACTCCGGCACCCGCAGCGCGTGCGCCAGCGCGTCGGCCCAGAGCCCGAGCTCCGCCGCGCGGTCCTCGTCCAGGTGGTTCGCGAAGAACTCGGGAACGGCCGCGGCCCCCGCTCCCCCGACCGCAGCGGAGAACTCCGCGAGGTTCCCCGCGACGTAGTGCCGCCAGGCGAGCCCGGTGAGCTCGGTGACCGAGGCGAAGTGCTGGTGCACGAGCCCCGGCGAGCCGCCCACCGCCTGCGCGACCGAGCGGGCCGACACCGCGGCGAAACCGTCGGCGCGGATCACCGCGAGCGCGGCGTCGATCATCGCAGCGCGGCGCTCCTCGCGTGGCAGGTAGGCCATGGATCCTCGCTTCCCCGGTGGACGAATCCAGCCTAGTCCACTAATCTGTACAGTCGTACAGATTTAACCGAAGGAGAGCCAGTGCCCCCGCACACCCTGAGCGAGCTTCGCGCCGCGCTCGGCAACATCGACCAGCCGACCCGGCGCACCGTGCGCATGTCGGCCCGCCCGCCGCGGCCGGCCTGGAGCGAGCGCGACTTCCTCGGCTGGCGCGACCCGAGCGCCCTGCAGCGCGGCTACCTGTTCACCGCGCACGGCGGCCCGCTGCGCGGGATCATGCTCACCACCACGCGCACCCGCACCGCGGCTGGCCGCGCGGTGATGTGCGAGCTCTGCCGGATCCCGCGCCGCTTCGAGCAGGTGTCGCTCTTCGTCGCGCCGACCGGGCTCGCCGAGCGCCGCATGTCGACCATCGGCACGTACCTCTGCGTCGATCTCGACTGCAACGCGCGCGTCAACGCGCTCCGACCGCTCACGCCGCTCGATCCGCCGGCGGAGGAGCTCGTCGCCGCGCACCGCGCGGAGCTCGCGTCCCGCGCGGCCGCGTTCATCGACGGAGTCCTCACCCCGGGCTAGCCCGGGGCCTGCCGCCCCGGCCCCCGCCCGCACCCGGGCCCACCGCCCCCGCCCGCAGCCCTTGCTCACTCCGGTCCAATCTCCCATTTAGTGCGGGGTTGATCCGGATCGGGGGCCCAGATCCGAATCAGAGTCGCTGCGATTTGGGGGGGCGGGGGCGGGGCCAGCCGGAGCCTAGGCCGGGACCGGAGCCTGGGCCGTGGCCGGGGGCGCCGAGTCGAGAATCTCGCGCGTCACCACATCCGGGCGCAGGTCGAGCCGGCGCAGCAGCTGCGCGTTGAGCGCCACCACGATGGTCGACAGCGACATCAGGATTGCGCCAACCGACATCGGCAGCACGAACCCGATGGGAGCCAGCACGCCGGCTGCGAGCGGCACCGACACCAGGTTGTAGCCAGCCGCCCACCACAGGTTCTGCCGCATCTTGCGGTAGGCAGCCTGCGACAGCCGGATCACCGACAGCACCGAACGCGGATCGTCGCTCGCGAGGATCACGCCGGCCGAGGCGATCGCCACGTCCGTTCCCGCGCCGATCGCGAGCCCAACGTCGGCCTGCGCGAGCGCCGGCGCATCGTTCACGCCGTCGCCCACCATCGCCACGCGCCGCCCCTCGGCCTGCAGCTCCTGCACCTTCGCCGCCTTGTCCTCCGGCCGCACGCCAGCGAACACGCGATCGATACCGAGCTCGGCCGCCACGGTGTGCGCCACCGCCGGGGCGTCGCCCGTAATCATCACGACACTGACCCCGAGCGCGTGGAGCGCGTCAACCGCTTCACGCGACTCCGGGCGGATCTCATCGCTCAGCGCGAGCGCGCCGACCACCACGCCGTCCCGCAGCACGTGCAGGATGATCGCGCCCCGCTCGCGCCACGGCACGACGGCCGACAACTCCTCGACCCCCTCCTCGGCGAGCAGGTAGGGCCCGCCCACGCGAATGCGCGCGCCGTCCACGGTCGCGGTCACCCCGACCGCGGGCGACGACGCGAAGCCCGAGGACGCCGGAACCGCAAGGCCCCGATCCCGCGCAGCTCGCACGATCGCCTTCGCGAGCGGGTGCTCGCTCTCCGCCTCGGCCGCTGCGGCGAGCGCGAGCACGCCGTCCGCGTCGAGTCCGCCGCTCGCCTCGGCGATGGCCACCTCGGACACCGTCGGCTCACCCTTCGTGAGCGTTCCGGTCTTGTCGAACAGCACGGCGTCGACGACGCGCATGCTCTCGAGGGCGAGTCGATCCTTCACGAGCACCCCGCCGCGCGCCGCGCGCTCCGTCGCGATCGACACGACGAGCGGGATCGCGAGGCCAAGCGCGTGCGGGCACGCGATCACGAGCACGGTGATGGTGCGCACGACGGCCTCGTCCGGCTGGCCGAAGAGGGTCCAAGCGATCGCCGTGAGCACCGCGGCCCCGAGGGCGAACCAGAACAGCCACCCCGCCGCCGTGTCGGCGAGGCGCTGCGCGCGCGAGGACGAGTTCTGCGCCTCCGTGACGAGGCGCTGGATCCCGGCGAGCGCCGTATCGTCGCCCGTCGCGGTGACCTCGACGCGCAGTCCGGAGTCCGTGGCGACCGTGCCCGCGGTGACGCGGTCCCCCGGCTCGCGGGTGACCGTGCGCGATTCGCCCGTCACCATCGACTCGTCCATGGCCGCGCGCCCCGCAACGACCCGGCCGTCGGCCGGCACGCTCGCGCCCGGCCGCACCACGACCAGGTCGCCAACGCGCAGTTCACTGGGGGCGACGACGACGATCTCGCCGTCTTCCACGCGCTCCGCGGTGTCCGGGAGCAGGGCGGCGAGCGAGTCGAGCGCCGAGGTGGTTTGCGCGAGCGAGCGCATCTCCACCCAGTGCCCGAGCAGCATGATGACGATCAGCAGGGCGAGCTCCCACCAGAAGTCGAGCTGGTGATCGAGGAGGCCGAGGCTGGCGCCCCACGATGCGAGGAACGCCACGGTGATCGCGAGGCCGATCAGGAGCATCATGCCGGGCTTCCGCGCACGGATCTCGTCGACCGCGCCGCTCAGGAACGGCCGGCCACCCCACACGTACATGACGGTGCCGAGGATCGGTGGCACCCAGGTCAGCCACGGCCAGGCGGGCAGCTCGTAGCCAAGAATCATCGCGAACATGCCGGAGAGCGCGGCCGTCGGGATCGCGAGCGCGAGCATGATCCAGAACAGGCGCCGGAACTGGGCGACGTGGTCACCATGGCCGCCGTGCGATCCGTGGCCGGCGTGCGCATCGTGCGCGTCGTGATCGGCGTGCGCGTCGTGATCGGCGTGCGCGGTATCCCCCGCGTGATCAGCGTGCGCATCATGGCCGGCGTGCGCATCCGGGTGCGGCGTGTGGGTGTCGGTCATCGTCATCCCTTTCCTCATCGGACCGAGCGTGGCTGCCCGGCTCCCAGTGCAACGAAATACCCCCTGGGGGTATTCCCGCTTGCTCGTTTTTGCCGCCTTACCAGCCATTCTGCCTTCCGCCGATGCTCCGGTCTAGTCCGCTCCGCCGACCGGAGCGGACTAGGGTGGAGGCACCCCGATCCCCGCCAGGAGGCACTATGAGCCAGGATTTCCCGCGCAGGCGCGCCATCCGCATCGCCGGGGTGCTCGGCGGCCTCGCCGTCATCGTCGTGGTGATCTGGCTCGACGTCGCCACCGGCATCTGGCAGGACCTCGTCGTCCTGTCCGGGCTCGCCGCCGGCCTCGTCACGTTCCTGCTCACCGTGCTCGTCGTCGACCGCGTGGTGGCGCGCTCCACCGCCCGCCGCTGGGCGCCGGTCACGCGGCTGGCCCTCACCGAGTTCCTCCACGACCTCGCCGACGACGAGCAGAGCGAGATCGCGCGCGGCACCGTCGTGCCGCGCAGCCTCTCGGGCCTCGATCCCGATCTGCCCGAGCCCGCCTGGCCAGCCGAGCTTGCGGCGCTCCGCGAGCGGGTGGTCGCCGAGCGACAGTTGCTCTCGCGCGCGCTCGGCCGGTGGGTGGAGTTCCTCGCGGCGAGCGCCGACACGGCCGACGCGCTGCGGAGCGTTGCGAGCATCGCGCTGCAGCTCGACCGCGTGCGCGATCAGGCGCTGGAGCTCGAGCGCGCGCCCAGCGCACGCGGGCGCACCGCCCTGAACCGCGAGATCGACGCGTGCAACGCGCACTTCACGGCGCTCGTCACCGAGCTTCGCGCGCAGATCGCCGCGACCGATCGCACACCGACGCACTGAGCCGCACCGGCACCACGCCGCGCGCGAGGACGGCTGTGCCATACTGCGATCCATGCGTATTCTCCTCGTCGGCGCGAGCCGCGGTCTCGGCCGAGCACTCATGACCGCCCTCACCGCCGACGGGCACGAGGTGTGGGGCGTCGCACGCGCCGTGCCGCAGGCCGCGTCGCACCCGGAGCGCTGGATCGCGGCCGACTTCAGCGATCCCGGAGCGGCGGCCGACGCCGTCGCCGCGGCCGCGCCAGCGACGCTCGACGCCGTGCTCTACAACCTCGGCGTGTGGGAACCCGCGGCGTTCAGCGACGAGTACCGCTTCACCGAGGAGCGCGACGAGACCACCCTCGGCCTCCTCGCAGCGAACATCGCTGGTCCCCTCCTCCTGCTTCAGCGTCTGCTGCCGCGGCTCCTCGGCAGCGCCCGGCCGCGCGTAATTCTCACCGGCTCGACCTCCGCGCTGCCGCGGAGCGGGCGGCCAGAGCTCGCATTTGGCGCGTCGAAGACGGCGCTGAACGGGATCGCTGACGCGCTGCGCGAGCACTACCGCCAGGACCGGCTCGCCGTGACCACGCTGCAGCTCGGCTACCTCAACACCGAGGACGAACTGTCGGTGCCGCGCGAGACCGCAGCGCAGCGCGGGGCGGGCACCCTCATCCCGGTCCACGACGTGGTCGACGTGGTGCGCACGGTGCTCGGCCTGTCGAGTGCCACGTTCGTGCGCGAACTGGTGCTCCCGGCGATCCTGGATGACCGGTTCTAGCTGAGCGAGTACGCTGAAGCCCACCGCGGGGCGGTCACCGCGCCGCGGCGATGGGCACGGAGGAGGGGCTATGCAGCGGGATCGGGTGATCATTGCCGGAGCATCGGGGCTGATCGGCGGGGCATTGAGCGCCGCGCTGCGTGCCGACGGCGTGGCCGTCGAGCGCCTGGTGCGGCGCGCGCCGCGCGCCGCAGACGAGACGGAGTGGCGGCCGGGGGCTGCGCCGCTTGATCCAGAGCTGCTTCGCGGCGCGACCGCGATCGTCAACCTGTGCGGGGCGAGCATCGGGCGCCTCCCGTGGACCCCGCGCTATCAGCGCGAACTGCGCGCGTCACGCCTCGACCCGACGCGCACGATCGCCGCGGCGGCGCGACAGCTGGGGGCTGACGCCCCACACATCGTCTCCGCCTCGGCCGTCGGTTTCTACGGGGACCGGCCGGGCGAGCGCCTCACGGAAACCAGCGCGGTCGGCACCACGTTTCTCGCGGAGCTCTCCGCCGAGTGGGAGCGCGCGGCGCGGGAGGCTGGCGACGCGGCGCCGCTCGCGCTCATCCGCACCGCCCCGGTGCTGCACCCCGAGAGCGTCCTGAAGCCGATGATCCTGCTCACCCGCTTCGGGCTCGGCGGCCCGCTCGGCGGCGGCGAACAGATCTGGCCGTGGATCTCGCTGCGCGACGAGGTGCGCGCGATCCGCCACATCATCGATCATCGGCTGACGGGCCCGGTCAACCTGTCCGGGCCGAAGCCCGCGAGCGCGAACGAGATCGGTCGGGCGCTCGCCGCAGAACTCCACCGGCCGTTCCTCGTGCCGGCGCCGCGGTGGGCGCTGCGCCTCGGGCTCGGTCGCGCTGCCGCGGACTCACTGCTCCTCTCCGACGCGAACGTTGTCCCCGCAGCGCTCCTCGACTCAGGATTCACCTTCACCTCGGAGACCGCGGAGCACGCGGTTCAGCTGGCGCTCGGTCCCGCGGCAGCCTGACCGCCGCCGCGCACCTGATCGTAGGCCGCGAGCGCCCGGGCGCGGCTCGCGCGTAGATCCACAATCTCTGGCGTAAGCAGGCTCTCCGGGGCCCACCGTGCGACGTAGCCACCCGCGGGGTCGAAGCGCTGCTGCTGCGTGAGCGGGTTGAAGATGCGAAAGTAGGGCGCGGCGTCCGCGCCGCAGCCGGCCACCCACTGCCAGTTGAACGGGTTGCTCGCCGCGTCGGCGTCCACCAGCGTGTCCCAGAACCAGGCCTCGCCCACCCGCCAGTCGATGAGCAGATTCTTCGTCAGGAAGGACGCCGCCACCATGCGCACCCGGTTGTGCATGAACCCCGTCGCCCACAGCTCGCGCATGCCGGCGTCGACGAGCGGAAATCCGGTCTCGCCGCGCTGCCAGGCGGCGAGCTCGAATCCGGGCTCCGTGCGCCAGGGGAAGGCGTCGAACTGCGCGTTCAGGCCGCAACGGTGGAGGTCCTGCGCGTGGAACGCGGTGTGCCACGCGAACTCGCGCCAGCCCAGCTCCGAGAGGAACATCCCGGCGTCCACCCCGGCCGACAGCGCGCGGTGCCAGACGGTGCGCGGGCTCACCTCACCCCAGCGCAGGTGGGGCGACAGTTCCGAGCCGGACTCGGTGTCCGGAAAGTCGCGTTCGGCGGCGTAGCGTTCGGCGCGCTCGGTGAGGAAGCGTTCGAGCCCGGCCTCCGCTGCGGCCTCGCCGGGCACCCACCGCGCCGCAAGGCCGCCGGCCCAGTCCGGCCTGGTGGGCAGCAGCGCCCAGTCGGTGAGCTCGTCACTGCGCGGCTGCGTCTCGGCCGCGGTGAGCGCTGCCGGGGCAGGAAGGGGGGCCGCTGGCGGCGGGCCGGCCAGGCACGCGCGCCAGAACGCCGAGTACACGCGGTAGGCCGTGCCCTGCCCCGTGACCACGGAGCCCGGCTCGAACAGTACCCCGCCGGGGAACGAGTGCGTCGCGATCCCGCGCTCACGGAGCGTCGCCTTGAGCGCGGCGTCCCCCGCGCGCTCGGCGCCGTAGCGCCGGTTCCAGAGCACCCGGCTCGCGCCGCTCTCGGCGAGCAGCTCGGGAATCACGCGCGCCGCAGCCCCCCGCCGCAGCACGAGCGGCACCCCGAGTTCGGCCAGGCGCTCCCCGAGCGCCAGGAGCGAGTGGTGCAGCCACCACCGTGCCGCGCCACCGAGCGGCCGCACCCCGGGCGACTCCTCGTCGAGCACGTACGCGACCACCACCCCGCCGGGGTCGTCGGCCGCTGCGGCGAGTGCTGGGTGATCGGCGGTCCGGAGGTCATCACGGAGCCACACGAGCGTGGTCATGCGCGCACCGCCTCCGGGATCCGGAACATCCTCGCGACGCCCACCCCGAGCGACACGAAGATCCCACCGCCGGCCGCCGCGATCAGCCAGCCAACCGTGATCGGCGCGAGTGAGCTGAACAGGATGCCGCTGAACAGCACCGCGAGGCACAGGAGCAGCCACACCATCATCTGCTCGCCGTTGCGATAGTGCTCCTGCGCGTTCTCCCTGGTGACGGTCGACGGGTAGTTGAACCAGGCCGGGTGCGCGGAGAGCCACGCGACTCCGAACACCACCGCTGCCCCAATGCCCACCAGGAGGAAGATGCTCGATTTCGGCCCCCACGCATCGGGCTCCCCGCTCAGCCCGAAGTGCACGGGTACCTCCTCGGGGAGGCTCGGGTAGCTCAGCAGCGCCGCCGCGATCGTGAGCACCATCACCCCCACCGCAACCCAGCGCAGCACGCGAGTCACCGTTCCCGTCGTGTAGGTCCGCGCGGGACGCCCGCGCGGCGCACCCGTCTCGATCGGCCCGGTCTCCGGGCTCTGTTCCGGGCTCGCGTCGCTCATCCAGCCACACTAACAAGGACGGCTGGAACGGTGCCAACCGCTGCGGCCACCGCATTCGCTAGGGTGTCTGCATGAGCGGGAGCGATCGGCGCACACGGCTGGGCGACATCGAGATCGCCGTCAGCGACACCCCGGGGCCGGCCGGCCTCACCTTCGTCCTCGTCCACGGCATCGGCATGGGACGCGCGACGTTCGCGGGTGTCGGGGCCGAGCTCGCCGCGCGCGGCCGCGTGCTCGCCCTCGACCTCCCCGGCTTCGGCGACTCCCCCGAGCCGGGCAGCGAGACCACGATCGAGGAGACCGGCGAGCTCCTTGCCCGCTTCATTCGCGCGGAAACCTCCGGCCCGGTGATCCTCGTCGGCCACTCCATGGGCACGCAGGTGGTCGCGGAGGTGGCGCTCCACCACCCGGAGCTCGTCGCCGGCCTCGCGCTGATCGCCCCCCACCGTGAACCGGCACGAGCGAACGGCGCTGCGGCAGGCGGCGCGCATGCTGCAGGATCTGGCCGGGGAGAGCCCGAAGGTGATCCTCACCGGGCTCTGGGAGTATCTGCACACGAGTCCACGCTGGTTCATTGCGAAGCTGCGTGTGATGCTGCGGCACCGGCTCGAGCGCGTCTGCCCGCGGCTCACCACGCCGGCGCTCGTGCTGCGCGGCGAGACTGATCGCGTGTGCCCGCGCGGCTGGGTGCGCGAGGTCGCCGACGCGATCCCGCACGCGCGCATGGCGGAGATCGACGGGCGCGGTCACGAGGCCATCATCAAGAGCCCACAGCCCGTCGCGTCACTGCTCATCGAGTTCAGCGAGACACTGCACACGCACTAATTTCGCAGTTCCCAGGAAACTTTTCCCAGCTCACGCGCAGTTTTTTGGATTGCGGGATCCGGAGCTGAGAATTTCCCGCTCGGCACACTGGCTCGAATTGGCTACTGTTCCCAGGTATTTATCAGAATGGGTCGCTGCGCGCACGCTGGAGCGGCTCACGCCCGAGAGAAAGCCTGATCCCGTGCTTACTGTTGCTCGCAACGTTGCCGCCGAAACGCTCGGCACGTTCCTGTTCGTGTTCGCCATCATCACCGCCATCGCGAACGCTGGCGATCTCACCCCGTTCGCCGTGGGTCTCGCGCTCATGGTGCTCGTCTACGCGTTCGGCCACATCTCCGGCGGCCACTTCAACCCCGCAGTGTCGCTCGGCGCGCTCGTGCGCGGCGCGCTCAGCGCACGCGACTTCGTGTTCTACGTCGTCGGCCAGGCGGTCGGTGCCGCCGTCGCCGTCGCCGTCGCAGCACTCGTCGTGCCGCCGGCCACCGAGGCCGTGCAGATCGACCTCCTCCCGGCGTTCGTCGCCGAGCTCGTCGTCACCTTCACCCTCGTCACCGTGGTGCTCAACGTCGCCACCTCGAAGGACCACCCGAACAACTCCTTCTACGGCCTCGCGATCGGTGCGACCGTGCTCGTCGGCGCACTCGCAGTCGGCCCGATCAGCGGCGGCGGCTTCAACCCGGCCGTGGCGCTCGGGCTCGCGATCAACGGCACCTTCGCGTGGTCGAACTTCTGGCTCTACCTCCTCGCTCCGCTCGTCGGCGGCCTGCTCGCTGGCCTCGTGTTCCGCGCGCTGAACGCGGACGATCGCATCACCCAGGAGGCGTAACACTGTCCCCTGCGCGTCGAGACGGGGCCGCGGCTGATCGCCGCGGCCCCGTTCGCGCTGCCGGCACGCACGCCGAGCTCCTCCGCGCGCACGGGCTCCGCGTCACCGCCGGCCGCGAGGCGGCCCTCGCATACCTCGCGGACCACCCGCACAGCTCCGCCGCGGCGATCCACCGCGGCGTGACGCCCGAACTTCCCTCCCTCACGCAGCAGTCGGTGCACAACATCGTGCAGGATCTCGCCGCGGTGGGGATCCTGCAGCGCATCAGCCCGCCGGCCTCGAGTGCGGCGCTCTACGAGATCGCTGACGACGCCGCGCATCACCACGTCCAGTGCGTGCACTGCGGCAGCGTGGTCGACGTGCCAGCGGCGAAGCTCCCCGCCCCCGCCGCCGCGCGCGATGGCGCCGACGGCATGACCATCATCGGCGTCGAGGTGACCTACCTCGGGGTCTGCGCGGCCTGCGGCGCGGCGTCACCCGGCAGCGCGGGATCAGACAGCAGCGCGGGATCAGACAGCGGCGCGGGATCAACCAGCCGCGCGGATTGAGGCCACCCGCCGGTTCATCCGCGGCCGCACCACCGAGCGATAGATCACGCCGCGCAGGCCCGTCAGGTTTGCCCCGTATCTCGCGTAGAACGCATCTGGATCGTCGAACACCCCGAAGTCCCGGTTGACGCCGGTCTGCTGAATCGCCGTGTCCGCTCCGCACCACGCGATCGGCGGATCAGCGAGGTTCTCCGTACCGACCCCGTAACCGAGGAACGCGCCAGACACGCGAACCCGGCGCCGCAGCCCGGCGAGGTACGGCGCGTCGAGGATCACTCCCTCAAGGCCCACCCAGGCTCCGTCAACTTCGACCTCCGCCCAGGAGTGCAGGATGCTCTCCGGTGCGAGCCGGTATGCCACACCGCGCACGATGCCGCGCTGAAGCCGCTTGTGGATCGTGGCGCCGTGAAACCTGGTGGGGATCCCGAGCGCGCGAAGCAGCGCCATCAGCAGCGTCGTCTTCGTGTTGCACTGCCCGTAGCCGTCGCTCAGCACCTCCGACGCCGCGCGATCGTCCGACAGGTTGTAGCCGAACGGGAGTTCGCGCACGAAGTCGTAGGCGGCGGCGATCCGCGCATCGCGATCCAGCGCTGCCCACCCTCGCGCAGCGAGCAGGGACTGGATCGACGGGTGATCGAAGTCGAGCACCGGGGTTGCGTTCAGGTGTGTGTCCATGACGGCAACGCTATGGGGGCGCACGCGTCGCGGTCTTGAACGTTGCGGCTATTCTGTGGCGCCGGTGTCGGCGCCGGTGCCGGTGCCGGTACTCCCGGCTGCCGCGTCGCGTGGCGCCCGTTCCGCCCAGCTCCCCTCCGAGACCCGCATGCCGAGCAGCGCCGAGGGCGGCAGCCCAAAGTTCCGCTTGAACACGCGGCTGAGGTGTGCGCCGTCGCTGAATCCGCCGGCCGCCGCGGCCTCGGAAATCCCGCGCGCCCCGCCCGCGATGGTCTCGACCGCGAGGCGGATCCGCACCCACAGCACGTAGCGACGAAACGGGATGCCGGTCTCCGCCGAAAAACGGTGGGTGAGCCGCGACGGCGAGAGGCTCGCGTCAGCGGCGGCGCGCGCGAGGCGAACCTCGCCGTGTGGCGCGGCACGCTCGATGTGGCGGAGCGCAGCGCGCACCTCGGACGACGGCGTCGGCGCCTGCACCAGGCCGGGCACCACCGCGGCGAGCATGGCCTCAGCGAGCTCGGCTGGCTCCGCCCCGGCGCTGGACGCTCCCGCGAGCGCGTGCTCCGCAGCGTGCAGGTGAGCTGGGGTGGCGCTCGCGGCGTCGCGCAGGGCGCGGCCACGTGGCCCGAACGGTTCAACGAGCAGCAGGAGGAGCGGCTGCGGCGCGCACCTGACCTCATGCGGGATCCCGCTCAGGATCAGGGCTGCGCGCGTCTCCCGGCGGTGCGGCACGCCGCCGCCCGGCTCGCCCGCTGGTGGCCGCGTCGCGAGGATCAGCGGTTCGCGCTCGGCACTCATCAGCTGCACGGCATGGTGCGCGTGCCACGCCGCATCGCCGCCCAGCCCCTGAAACAGCACCGCGCCAGGGAAGAGCGTCAACGTGCCCGACCAGGGCTGCACTGGCTCCGTCAGAACAGCTCCCACGCGCGCGCGAGGTACTCGCCCACCCGCTTGTCGGCGACGTCGCTCGCCCGGTCGAGCCGCACGTGCTTGCGGCCGGACTTCCCGCCGACGCCGGCGAGATGTCCGTGCGGGTCGTCGAGGTGCGCTGCGCCGTTGATCTCCACGCTCACGTGCCGCGTGTACGCGAAGATCCCCGCGAAGGCCGCGCCATCGATCAGGTAGTGCAGACCGCCGTACTTGAAGGTCTCCTCGGCGTCTGCGAAGCGCGTGCGAAAGATCTCGCGCACCTCCGTCACGATGCGGAACCGCTCGTCGCCGTCCTGCTCGAGCCCGGCGAGAAACTGCGCAATGCGTTCATCCATGGTGGCTGCCTTTCGTCGGGGAGGTGCGGGTAGTGTGCAGCGCTCAGCCGCGCCGGGATCAGCGCTCGCCCTTCCGGAGCCGGATGATGCTCTGCACCGTCATGCCGAGACCGGCGAGCCCGATGAGTACCGCGAACGCGCCCGATACGACGTGCAGCTCAAGAAACATGAACCCGAGTACCGCGAGGACGATGAGGACGATGCCCAGCGGGAGCAGGATCTTCGGGGACGGGAGCTGCGGCGTCTCGTGCTGAGTCATGCTGAACATTGTAGATCACCTATGCGTCGCCGATGCCTCTGGTCTCGACCGAGCAACCAACCGCGCGGACCTCCTACCAGCAGCGCTGTCGCGCCCAGAGCAGGACCGTTCCTTGTCGCTATCCAGATAATGTCCGGCACTTCAGTCGGGCACTTCTTGAACGCCATGGTGAGTGAGACGGGCGCGAGCCCAGAGTGCCGGGACCGGCGACACTGAGTCTCTCCTCACACTCACAGCGGACAGCAGGGGCCTCGCCACCCAGATACTGAGCGTCCTCCAAGAAGGGACTACGACCAGCCTGGCCAAAGGTTCTGGAAGCGAGGATTGAGGCCTAGCTCAACAATTCCTTCTGCACGCTGGCAGCCTCGGTCCAGAATGTCCTCCACTTGGCCTCGTTGCGACGAGTATCGCTCGAGAATCTCCCCAACGTCTCCGGCCCTCACCAGTACCCTCGCACAACTCCAAACTGACGATTTCAGCTCATCGGCCGTAATCGGCACAGGGACGGGTGTTCCCCCAATTAGGAACGATGGTGCAGAACCACTTGCAGTAGCACGAAGAAGCTCTTCATCTCCTTTGGCAAACCATTCCTCAGCGCTAGACAGCTCTAGAGAGCCCGAGTAGGCGCGTTCCACTCGAGCAGCGAGCAAGCCACGCGCAACATTCCCGTGAAGCTCTTGGAACACAGATAGCCGGTCTGCCCCGCCAGTCGCTTCCGCTAGGGCTGAGCTGTATCGCCCCCAATCGTGGAGAAGTGGCGACCAGTGGGGCTCAAATCGCTCGTACACTCGAGCCGCAGCCGCGAAAGCAACGAGACGTGGTACTGCCTGCCCGCTGAACCATCTTGCATCAGCCGCGTGAAAGCCCCCGACAAGCCCCCCGAGAGAATCGTGCATGAAGCGTGATGGCAGTCTCTCTGCAAGATCCTGAAGAGGATTCTCAGGGGCGATCTGCCGTCGCACTTGCATCTCAAGCGCCCAACAAAGGAGGAACCCGTCAAACACTTGATTTGGACTTCGCCAACCTTGAGGATGCTCAGCGAACACTGGGGAATCAAGGTCGAGATCGCTACTCTGCACCAGTGGGTTTCCTCTCCGAGAGCCTCTTCCTCCAAACAAACAAAGAGGGCTTCGTCCAGGTTAGAGGGCTCGCGATTCCCTCACGAACGCTCCGAACCGAGGTGGCCCCGGTGTTCGGCACAGAGAGTCTGAAGTTCTGAATAGGGACGAGAGCTCACTGACTGGACAATGACGACAGAAGACACCCGTTCGCAACCACAATGTCGCCCAATTCCGCCACAAGATGTCGAGGCACGAGCCTCGAACGGGTGCTTTCCCGGAAGTTCCGAGTAGTTTGCTGCTCCCGCACCAGCCAGTTGAATGGCAGACACATAGTGACTTGTCCCACAGTCGGAGTTGCCTTTCCAAAGGGCTACGCGTTGGCGAGATTTCTTCGTCATGCTTGGTGGCCCGCCTACTGGAACGTTGATTTTCGTTGAAAGCCGACCGCCCTACGACAGCAGGCGCGGCGCGATCTGGTCACCCGTGATCCAGCAGCTTGGGATCGTCTTGCGCGAGCGCTCACCGCCATTGACGCACGAGTGACGCAGTGGGAGCGCTGGCGTGACGACCGCGGCGCGGCATTGGCACCGGCGGCGTGTTCGCAGCGGTCTGTACGGTCCTCTACCTGGCGCTCACACTGCCGGCAAGTTCGCTCGAGCGCTGATACTGCGTGGAATCACCGCGCCGCTGCCGTGATCTCCGCACGAATGCGCGCCGCAACCGATTCAGCCTCCTGCATCGCACCGAGCACCGTCGCGTGGTGCTGCCAATGCAGCTGCCAGAGCTGGGGAGTCACGAGCGACTCGAAATCCACGCAGGTGGGTTCCCGCCAGCGCTCGTAGTCCTCAAGCCGAAGCGCCCGCTGCGCGAGGTCTGCGATACCACGGGTCTTCGGGGAGAGCGGCGCGGCACTCAGCATCCAGGCCTTCCAGGGTTTATTCCCCTTGCTCTGATTGCATTTGCCACAGGCCGGCACCAGATTCTGAATCTCTGAGATGAACCCGGTCGGACGTTGGTTGACCACGAGGGGCCGGAGATGATCCCACTCAGTGCTCGTGCCGCCGCAATACGAGCACGACACCTCGGCCACCATGCCCAAGACCTCAAGCGCATCTCGGATCTCCGACGCCGTCGGCGCGATCACGGGAATCACACCGTTCACGAACGAATTGGTGATACTTGACGCTCGGGCGGTGATCCTCACTGGCTTCGGCATCGCGAAGAGCTTCAGCAGGCGGACGTCGTCATCGAAACTCACTCACGAACCATAGCAAAGTGGAGGAGCTTACAGCGGAGGGCCTCTGATACCGACAAGTCCCTCGCTGGAGAGCGCAGCGGAGACTCACCGCCGAGCGGCTAGAGAACAAATGCCCGTTGCTCCCCACTACATCGGCGGGGCTTTTCCCTGGACGGGGACCAGCCCCCCGGAAGTTGCACTTTCGAAGAGATGAGGATCCGCAGTGCAACACTCACCGGACTTGAGGAGAGACGTTGCGCAAGTCCGCTCCTCATGGAGTGGCATCCCGGCAGCTCGCTCCCGACACTGCCGAACACGACGAGGGCGCCCTACGCCATTTCGGCAGAAGTGGGCCGTTGCCCCTGCCGCTCTGGGCTCGTTCAGCGAGGGATACAAAAGAACCCCCACGAGTAGAAGCCTCATGGGGGTTCGGTGAAGGCGTAATACTCCTTCGTGGCTCCGACCGGCATCGATCCGGTGACCTTTCGATTTAGAAGTACACCATATCGAGAGATTGTGCGGGATGCCAGGTTCTTCGCTTTATGCAGATCAGATTTGCTTTCCAATGACCGGAGCTTGTTTTAGTCTTCCGGGAATGTGCGGGATAGATGCGGGATACCCACCAGTTTCAAGACACCAGAACACGAAGGTTCCAGGATCAAGCATTTCGGCTTGCTCAGACCGAAGAGCGCAAATGGTGGAGCCACAAACAACGCACGACGGTGGAAACTGGATTGACTCATAGTTTTCGTTCATGCTTCTAGATGCAGAAGCCTGCGCAGTTGCAGCCCCGATGCCCCGTTATTCCTGGCAGGAATAACGGGGCATGCGCATCTCCACCCGCTTATTCCTGTCGGGAATAAGCGGGAAGGCCCACTCCGCGATCCGCTGAGGAAGCCACGTGCCGGCTATTCCATATGGGGACCAGGAGCCGTTGTTCCCGCGGGAGCAACGGAGCATGCTTACTCCTGTCAGGAGTAAGCATGAACAACCAGAGCCCAGACCTTCCCTGCGAGCATCTCCCGCGCTCAGAGTGGTGCCCCGTAAAGTGGTGTA
>NZ_RPDI01000069.1 GCF_003917135.1 Leucobacter chromiireducens | reverse complement strand
GGCTCGGCGGTGCGCGGGGACGGCGCGGTTCCTGGGGTACGGTCCGAAGCTGGCGCGGTGGGCGAGCGTGACGCGCTGCGCGAGGCGATCGCGGCCGGGCTCGGGATCGAGCGCGACGCGGCTGGTCTCGGCGCGGTGCTCGCCGCGTGCGACGGCGCGATGGGCGGCCCGAATGGCGGCGCGGCCGAGCTCGCGTCCATGATCGCGCACGCCGCGATCGAGCGGCGCGAGTCGCGCGGCGCGCACCAGCGCGCGGACTTCCCTGCGGTTGACGCGCCGCCCGCCGTCACCGCGGCGCCTGGCCGGCGCTCCGCGTTCGTGTTCACTCAGATTCTCCCGTCCCACTCGGACCCAACCGCGAGGAGCCTCGCCGCATGCTGACCACTCACCTGATCTCTGACGTCGTGTCGCGCGCGCTCTCGGAGGATGCCCCGTGGGGCGATCTCACCGTCGAGCTGACGATCCCGGAGGATGCGACGATCGACACGCGGCTCGTGGCGCGCGAGGCTGGCGTGTTCGCCGGCGGCGCGCTGGTTGACGCGGCGTTTCGGCAGACCGATGCGCGCGTCGAGCTCGCGGGGCGCGTCGCCGATGGCACGCCGTTCGTCGCGGGCGACGTGCTCGCGCGCATCTCNGGGGCGCGTCGCCGATGGCACGCCGTTCGTCGCGGGCGACGTGCTCGCGCGCATCTCGGGTCCGGCCCGCGCCGTGCTCACGGGGGAGCGCGTCGCTCTCAACTTCAGCCAGCGCATGAGCGGCATCGCCACGCTGACCGCGCAGTTCGTCGCCGCGGTGGCGCACACGCGCGCGCGGATCGCCGACACGAGGAAGACCACCCCCGGCCTCCGCGCGTTGGAGAAGCACGCGGTCCGGATGGGCGGCGGTGCGAATCACCGGTTCAGCCTGTCGGACGCGATCATGGTGAAGGACAACCATCTTGCGGCGCTCGGCGCGGTCGACGCGGCGAGCACCACCGCAGCGCTTGCCGGCCTGCGCGACCGCGTTGGGCACACGACCTCGATCATTGTCGAGGTCGACCGGCTCGACCAGATCGAGCCGGTGCTCGCGGCGCGCCCCACCGGGGTGCTGCTCGACAACTTCACGAACGACGAGCTGCGCGCCGGGGTCGAGCTGATCGCCGGGCGGGCGATCGTCGAGGCGAGCGGCGGCGTGCGGCTCGACACGGTGGCCGGCATCGCGGAGACCGGCGTCGACGTGATCTCGGTGGGGCAGCTGACGCACGGCGCCCGCGCCCTCGACCTCGGCCTTGACGCCGCGTGAGCCGCGCGTGAGCGACACGAGTTCCGGCTACCTCGACGCCGCCGCGACCGCCCCGCTGCGCCCCGAGGCGCGCGCCGCGATGCTCGCCGCGTGGGACGCCGGGCAGGCGAACGCGTCGAGCGTGCACGCCGCCGGTGCGCGTGCGCGCGCGGCTGTGGAGCGCGCCCGTGCGCAGATCGCCGTCGCCCTCGGCGCGCGCCCGGCCGAGGTGCTCTTCACCTCGGGAGGCACCGAGGCGAACGCGCTCGCGGTGACGGGGCTCGCCCTCGCACGGCCCCGCGGCAAGCACCTCGTCGTCTCAGCGATCGAGCACTCCTCGGTGCTGGAGTCCGCGCGCTTCCTCGAGCGGGTGTTCGGTTTTGAACTCACCGTGGTGCCGGTCGATGCGCGGGGTCGCGTGCACCCCGCGGCGGTCGACGCTGCGCTGCGGGACGACACGACGCTGCTCTCGATCGGACTCGCGAACGGTGAGATCGGCACCGTGCAGCCGATCCAGGAGATCGC
>NZ_RPDI01000068.1 GCF_003917135.1 Leucobacter chromiireducens | reverse complement strand
CGCGCAGCCGCCGCACGTGTCCACCTGCCGCACGCCGGCGGACTTTCTCGCGCTCCTCCCCCACTTGCTCGGCTTCGAGCCGCGCAACAGCCTCGCCGTGGTGCGCTTCGTCGGCACGCGCTCGCGCGAGCTCCTCCGCATCGATCTGCCGCAGGAGGACGGCGCCGAGCAGGCAGCCGACGCACTCAGCACCGTGTGCGCCGCGCTCGACTCACTGGCGGCAGCGCCACCCGTTGATCTCCCGGTCGCGGTGGGACTCGCCATCGTCACGGATGTGCCGTTCGCCGGCGCCGGGCCGCCCTGGCGGCGGCTCGCCGAGGCGCTCCGCGTCGGGCTGCCCCGCGCTGGCTACGGGGTGCGTGAGCTGTGCTGCCGCGCGCCAGACGGTTGGGCGAGCTCCCTCGATGACCGAGCACCGCGCGGCGGGCGACCGCTCAGCGAGCTCTCCCTCGCACCGATCGCGCTCTCCGCCGCGGTGCACACGGGTGCCCTCCCCGAGCAGCGGCACCTGGGCGCGATCCCCGCACCAGAGCCCGCACGGGCGCGGGCGGTCGCGCGGGCGCTTGACAGCCCGCCGGAGCACGCGTCCCCACTGCGGCAGCCACCGCTCGGCGATCCCGAGTGGCTCGCGCGCGCCGACGCTCACGCGCGCGGCCTCCGCTCGGCGGCGCCGCTCAGCGCGGCGCACATCGCGCGCCTCATCACGGAGCTCCGCGACCACCGGGTGTGGTGCGTCACCGCGCTCAGCCTCTTCGGGCGCCACCGTCTGGCGGCTGCGGTGGCGCCGGGCAGCCGGGCGGCGCACGAGTTCGCGGCGCTCCCCATCGACCGGGGCCCGCGCGGCGGGTGGTCGGTGCATCGGCTCCTCGCGCACGCGTCCCCGGCGTTCACGGACGCGGAGCGGTTGCCGCTCGTGCGCGAGCGGCTGTCGGAGTCGCTCGCCGTGTGCCCACCACCGCTCCGTGCCTCGCTCTACGCGCTGAGCGCATGGACGTGGTGGCTCACGGGCCTGCAGAGCGTCGCCGAGCGGCAGCTCGACGCGGCGTACCGCGCCGAACCAGCGAATCCGCTGGTCCCGATGCTCCGCGAGCTCACCGCGGTGCCGAGCCACCTCGTGCGCGCCGCAGCGCTCCTGCACGCGCCACCTCAGCGCTCATCACCGAGACCAGCCGCGCGATGACCGCGTCGGAGATCTCGCCTGGCAGGGTGAAGCGCAACGCGGACTGAGCGGTGTCCGGGTCGATCCCCATTGCGAGGAGCGCGGGTGAGGGATCGGAGCGGCCGGCCGCGCACGCCGAGCCGGAGGACACGGCGAGCCCCGCGGCGTCGAGCGCGACGAGCAGGGATTCCCCGCTCACCCCAGCGACCGTGAAGGAGGCGTGGCCGGGCAGCCGCTCGTCGGGGTCGCCGGTGAGGCACGCACCGGGCACGCCGGCGAGCACCGCGTCGATCAGCGCGTCGCGGCACCGCATGAGCGCGAGCGCGCGCTGCCCGATCTGCGCGTGCACGGCGGCGACGGCAGCTCCGAAGCCGGCGATCCCCGCGACGTTCTCGGTGCCGGAGCGGAGCCCGCGCTCCTGCCCGCCGCCGTGCAGCAGCGGCTCAAGCGGCAGGCGCGTCCGCACGAGGAGCGCGCCGACGCCCTGCGGCCCGCCGAACTTGTGCGAGGCGATCGTCAGCGCGTCGACGGCGTCGCCAGGCCAGGGCGCGGCACGGCCCAGCGACTCGGCGTCCACGATCCCGCGATCGCTGAACGAGACCGGCAGGGTCGCCGCCGCCTGCACCGCGTCCGTGTGCACGAGCACGCCGCGGGCGCGGGCCGCGGCCGCGATCTCCTGGATCGGCTGCACGG
>NZ_RPDI01000067.1 GCF_003917135.1 Leucobacter chromiireducens | reverse complement strand
TACACCACTTTACGGGGCACCACTCCGAGTTCACCGCGGATGTCGGCACGAAGCGTGGAGAAAAGGTCGACTACGCGATCATCAAAGATGGTGAGGTGCAGATACTCATCGAGTGCAAGCACGTGGGTGCCCCGCTCAATATCAAGCACGCTTCGCAGCTCTTCCGTTACTTCGCGGTGACGAACGCGAGGATTGCCATTCTCACCAACGGGGACGAGTACCAGTTCTACACGGACCTCGACGCGCCGAACAAGATGGACGAGAAGCCGTTCCTTGTTATCCAGATTTCTGACCTGGATACGTCGCTTATCCCCGAGCTAAACAAGCTCGCAAAAGATGCTTTCGACCTCGACTCGATCATCAACGCCGCAGAAGAACTGAAGTACGTCGGTGAGTTCAAGCGCGTTCTCACGGCACAGTTTGCAGAGCCGGACACAGAGTGGGTCAAGTTCCTGACGTCGCGCGTGTATGAGGGCGCCTTCACTCAGAAGGTACGCGGCCAGTTCACAGAGCTCGTCGAGAAGGCGATGAAGCAATTCCTCAATGATCGTGTCAACGACCGACTCAAGGCCGCCCTCGGCGGCCAGGCGGTGCAGCCCGACGACACCTCAGTGTCGTCCTCGGAGGCGAGCGCTCAGGTTGCGGAAGCCTCCGTCGAAGCCGCCGCAGACGATCGTGACGGGATCTCCACCACGCTGGAAGAGCTCGAAGGGTTCCAAATCGTCCGCGCGATCATCTGTAGCGAGGTAGCCCCGAGCAGAATCGCGCAACGCGACAACAAGACCTACTTCGGCATCCTCCTGGACGACAACAACCGCAAGCCGCTCGCTCGACTCTGGTTCAATACCTCACAGAAGTACATCGGGATCTTTGACGAGGAAAAGAACGAGACACGGCATGCCATCGAGACGCTGGACCAGATCTACCAGCACGCCGATGCACTGCGCCGGACGGTGAGCTACTACAGCGCGTAAGTCCCCACCCCGGCCGCGGCGAAGTGCCTGATCAGAAACGATGATGTGGGGTGCGGTCGCACCCCTCTGCGACTCTATCGAAGTTCGTAGCCGCCGCAGCGCGCGCGGCGGCAGCCGTGGACGAATGCCCTGATTCTGGCCAAAACCCGGCTCCAGTGTCTCCCGGATCAGCCGATACTGACTGGCGGCCGGGGACTCTCTGCGACGTTTCGAGCGGGCGTTCGGATTTGCTCAAGGATGAGCGGTGCGCTGGCATCCCGCCGCGGCGTCGCCTAGNGATCCGGATCGCCCTCCGCGGGGGCTCGCGCTCGGGCGCGCACTCACCGCGGCCGCATTCACCGGGGTCGCGCACATCCTCGTCCTGCTCGCGCTCCTGCTGTGGGTCGTCGGTGTCGACTCGATCGAGAACGGTGTGTGGACCGTCGTGGTGATGGGGGTAATCCTCGGCGGTGCGGCATTTCTCCCGTGGCTGCTGCTCTCGAGGCGATCCCCCGAGCAGAGACTCGCCCGCACGGCGACCATCGCCACGCTTCTGACGCTGCTCTGCTTCCTCGCGCTCGCACTGATCGTAGCGATCGCCAGCGTCATCACCAAGCTCGCCGCGGGTTCAGCTCTGGGGAATCCCTGGTTTGAGGTGGTCTACTTCCCTCTGCTGTTCACGCTGCTCGCGGTGCCAGCGACCGTGCTGGGCGCGATCCTCACCGTTGTGGTGCGGAATCCGGCTGAGCAGCTGACGCGCGATGCCCGCCGCGCGATCCCTGCGTCCGGGGGTGAGGCCGCGTGAGTGGGCTCCTGGTGTGGAACCTCCTGGGCGTCCTCAGCCCGCTCGTCCTGCTGGTGTTGACGGTCGTGATCTGGCGACGCGTGACACGGACACGGAGCCGGCATGAAGACTCCACAGAACCCACGCCGGCCGAGCGCCAAGACTAATGCGTGGCCCGAGAATGACGAAAGGCCCCTG
>NZ_RPDI01000066.1 GCF_003917135.1 Leucobacter chromiireducens | reverse complement strand
ACGGCCTCAAGCTCAGGGGAGAGGGTCTCGGTCATGAGGTTCCTTTTCGCGAGTGGGGGTGGTGGGGCGACGGCGCGCCACCGAGAACATACTGCCATGTGAAATTGTATAGCGCGGAGCGTGGCCGCGGCCAGAGCGCTCCGCACATGCGGAACGTGACCGGGCCCAGTTTCTCACGCGGGTATCGCGCCCGGCGTGCAAATCCTGAACGGCCTACCGCGCTGGGGNTATCGCGCCCGGCGTGCAAATCCTGAACGGCCTACCGCGCTGGGGCTGTGCGGAAATGCGGGCGGACCGGTGCGTGTGGGGCCGGTCGGGGACCCTCGTGTTTCACCCGCGCGCAACGCGCCCGGGTGGCACGATTCAATTCATCAGATCAAGGTAAGGGTATGCTGAATGGCCGCCGCCGCCGCCGCTGCCGCCGCCGCTGCCGCTGCCGCTGCCGCTGCGGCGATCCCGTTCGTGTGAAAGGACCCATGTGAATTCCCAACCCTGGTCGCGCCGCCGACGCGTCCGTCCCGTTGTGGCGTACGTCGCGCTCACTCTCGCGATCCCCGGCGCGGCGCTCATCGCGTCGCCGGCTGCCGCGCTGCCGGCTGCCCCGTCGCCCGCGGCCATGCGGACGTTGGCTCCACACGCCACAGCTTCGGGCTCCGTCGTGGGGGACCGGTCGATCTCCGGGCCGGTCGGATCCGCGTTCGGGTCGACCGCGTCGCAGGCGCGGTGCGATGTGAACGGCGATGGTGTCCCGGACCTCGCAGTGGGAACGTACGCCACGTTTGATTTAACGCCCGGCGCGACGGGCGCATATGTACTCCTCGGTGCGAACGCGGCTGCGCCGTCCGGGGCGATCGATGACGCTGCGCCGATCCGGATCATCGATACCGCCCGCAACATGATGGGCGGGCTTGATGTGCGGTGCGCGGGCGACGTGAACGGGGACGGGATCGACGATCTTGTCGCGGTGGCTCAGGCCGCTGGCGCGTTCATTGTGTATGGCTCGCAGGACTTCGGTGAGGTACGCCTGGACGAACTCGGCGACCGCGGGCACGTGGTGCTCGGGGGCATCACCCGCGCGAACGGGGTGGGCGACGTCGACGGTGATGGCCGCGATGAGGTCGCGGCGACGGACACGAGCGGGGCGGTGACGATCCTGCACGCCGAAACGCTCGGCGCGGAGACAGCACTCGCCGAGACGGTCGGCCCGCGGATCGCGGGATCGGGCATCGACCTGGTGTCGGTGAGCCGCGCCGGTGACATGAACGGCGACGGTCGCGAGGACCTCGCGGTGGGGGCCGCATCGTGGCGGGCACCCGGGGCGGCGAGCTTTGCGACGGGGGCGATCTGGGTGCTCACCGACGTGAGCGCTGACGTGCGGGTGGGCGCGGATCCCGTGCCTGGCTTCCGGATTGATGGGCCGCCGCGCGGGTACGACCTGCTCGGCACGTCGACCGTGGGGCTCGGCGACGTCACGGGCGACGGCTTCGACGATCTGCTGATCGGTGGGGAGTCGGATGATCCCAAGCCCGGAAGCGCCGTCGTGGTGACGGGCGGACCGGACGGTGTGAACGTGGTGACGGATCCGCTCGTGACGAGCGGCCCGGCTGTGCGCGCCGCGGGCACCGAGGTGCAGCGCGGCTGGTGGCTGAACGGCATCGCCTCGGGCGATCACTTCGGGCACGCGGTCGGTGCGGTGCCGATGTCGGGGTGGGCGATGCTGCTGGTGGGCGGCATGGACGGCACCCCGGATCCGGATCGCGCGGGATCCGGCTACGTGCTTGCCCTGGATTCGCGCGCACTCATCGACGGTCGGGCTGGGGCCTCGGCCTCGGGCGTGTTCGACACGGAGTCGCTGCTCGCACCGCACGACACGGACGCAGCGGGCGTTGAGCCCGCTGCAGCTGATTCTGCTGCTGGTTCTGCCGGTGCTGAGCCGGCTGGTGCAGTCCAACAGCGCGCGACGCCCGAGGGTGCGTCCCTGATCGTGGGCGCGCACGCGGATGCGCGGCTGGGGCGGGCGTTCGCCGACCTTACCGCGGATCCCGAGGGGGACCGAGTGGTGTTCGCAGCGGGCGCGCCGGCCCTCTTCAGCGAGGTTGACCCCGCTGTGCGTCTGCTCGAGCTTGTCGCGCCGGCGCCGCCGGTCACGCCGGAGCCGGAGCCTGAGCCTAAGCCGGAACCGGAGCCTGAGCCGGAACCTAAGCCCGAGCCCGAGCCCGAGCCCGAGCCCGAGCCCGAGCCCGAGCCGGGCAGCGTGTCTGAGACGACGGGCGGTGCCGGCACTTCGCGTCCTGATGCCGGGACCGCTGCGCTCGCGCAGACGGGTGGCAGCGACGCGGAGCTGTGGGGTACGGCTGGGATCGGGGCGCTGGGCGCCGCGGCTGGCGCGGTGCTCCTTGCCCGGGCACGCACTGCGCGGGTGCGTGCCTCCACCGGTGATGGGTTGGGCTAAGCTCGGCTGAGCTGAGCTGAGCTGAGCCTGCTCGTGGGGGTCGCCCCCGCGCGACACCGTGCGTGTGGTGCGGGGGCGCTGCTGCGTCACCGAGTCGGGTCAGAAAGGTATCGTGTTGGGGTCGCCCGAAGTGCTAGCGGGCTTCGCAGCATCCGCGGCATCCACAGCATCCGAGGCATCTGGGG
>NZ_RPDI01000065.1 GCF_003917135.1 Leucobacter chromiireducens | reverse complement strand
CAACCAGACCGTAGTTGGCAGGAGAAGGATCGCCGTGACCACCAGAACCGTTGCTACTTAGCTGCTCGTCATAGCGCTGACGCTAACCAATCAGGAGGGGAATCACCCCTCCTTCTGAATCCAAGAACGACGGGGACGAGAACCGCTGCTGCAGTCCGGAGGGGCTAACGGGAGGTGTGAGTCTGCGGCCCCCTCGCAGACCGCTTCTCCTGGGGCCGGGGAACACCTGCTACCAACCAGGAGTTGAGGGATCACGCCTATACGCTTATTCCTCAACTCGGGGAGTATTGTTCTGGCCTAGTGAAGGCGATGCATGTGGCGCTCCCCAATGCAGTGCTTTAAGAGCGCTTTGAGCCGTGGCCTCGGGCGCATCCCATGTGGGTTGCGGGGAAACCCGTCCGGGGCCTTGGGGGCGTTCGATGTTATAGATGGCATCGAACTGGTCGACTTGTTCCTGCAAATTGGCGATCGTGGTGGCGAGAGGTCGTTCGTCGAGCCAGTAGAACAGGGTCTGGTGGAAGCGGTCGTTCTTTCCTTGGGGAAGTTGAATTCGGGGGTGGAGGTTCGTGCTGGAGAAGGGGCTACGTGCTGCTGCGGGGTGGCATGGCGTTTGCTGAAAGATGGGGGCTGCCGAGGATTCGGGCGACTCTATCTGTTTGGACTCGACCTGGGTTCGAACAATGTGCCGCCCCTATGCTCCATGGAAGAGTCGCGCCCTTAGACCCGGATGCTTCCAGCAAGCCTGATGTTCGAATGATGAACTGTCGTCCCGTCGCCAGGGGGCAAGACAAGAGTCCTGTCTCGTGGACCACGAGTCTGCCCGCCGAGACACCTTCATCCCCGACGCTGGGATCTTCTCATTCGCAAGGCAGCCCCCTTGTGATGGCCAATGTACTTATCCAGTCGTCAGCATTCACCTACTCTCGCGACGACGATACTGCTATCTGGGTGCACGCCGGCTGGTTTGATGCAGATGTGCCGGGGGGGGGCGGGCATCTGCGAGTAGCGTCAATCCTACGTCTAGCTGAATGCAGCAGCACCTGGACTTCTTCGGTAGAGGTTGCCGAACTCGCGTTTCGTGATGCTTAGGCTGCTGCGGTCGTACATCATGGGCGTGCGATTTTGCGGTAGCCGAGGTCGTGCTAGCTGGAGGCAGCAGAGTCGCAAATTTGGTGGTCTGATGAACTGAGGTACCCGGGTTGAGTCTTCGCGTGAAGAGCGCAATTGCTGCGTTTGCCTTGCTCGGCATTCTTGCTCCGTCCGTAACAGTACCGTCGGTGGCTTTTGCGCAAGATGAGACGATCGAGTATCCCTCGGAAGGTGAGGCTCCCGCGGAGAACCAAACCCAATCCGGGGAGACACCCTCCCAGCCCGAAGTCCCGACTGAAACCGGCGAGCATGAAGGGGACGTCAGAGCGCCCTCCGAACCAGATACCCCAGCGGAAAATGGGCCTGAGCCTGATGCAAAAGAATCGCCGTCAGCGGCGGAGCAGGCGCCGATCGCGGGTGCGCTGTCCGCCGTGGAGGCCGTCGTTCCTGGCACACCGACGAAGGTGAAGGGTACTGCTTCTGGCACGCTGGTGACCCTGGACTGGGCAGCCGGGGCGACGAGCCGTGCCTGGAACGGACTGGCCGACATCCCTGGCGCAAATGCTGCGAGTGCAGCGTCCTGGGCAGTTGCCGTCTCCCATGATGGCAGTGTGGTGGCCCTCGGCAGGCCGGGCGGAGCCGTATATGTCTCGACCGACTCTGGTGAGAGCTTCATCGAACAGACAGCGCTCGGCGCCGCAGAGAGTGGCGGGTCGTGGGCGGTCGACGTCTCCGGTGACGGCGAAACCCTGATCACGGGCAAGCCATCCTCAAACGGCGCCACAGGTCCCCTATATGTAGCTCACGGTGTGAGCGACGCCGCGACCGTGGACTGGGTGGCTCAGCCATCGGCATCGGTCGTTCCGCTGCCCGCGACAACCATTGAGGGGCACTGGCAGGTGTCTTCTTCCGCGAACGGGCAGGTGCTGCTCGCGGCACGGTCCACGATCGACGCTTCGAACTACGGTGCCATCTACGTGTCGAAGAACGGCGGCACCACGTGGGCTACTTCGGGCGGGCAGCCGAACACCACGGCTCGGCACTATGCCGGTATCGCGGTGTCCGATGACGGGCTGCGCATTGTGATCGGGCTCCCCGCACCTCGCACCGGTACCGCGGGCGTGTACGTCTCGCAAGACACCGGAACGAACTGGGCGTTGCGCGCAAACATGGGCGGCGCGGACATCGCCGCTGTCGAGCTCTCTGGCGACGGGAAGACGCTGCTGTCTTCGAGAGTGACCGGGTCCGGCGCGTCGGCGGTGTCGAAGGTATACGTGTCAAAGTCCGAGACCTTTGCGGCGCTCGGTACCACGGCGACGCTCGTCAATGCGGCGGGACTCGCCTCGGCTGCGGGCGATTCGTGGCTGAGCCTCGCCTCCTCGGCCAATGGTTCCCAGCTGGCGATCGGCGGCGTCCACACCACGGGTTCGGTGTGGACCTCAGGCGACGGCGGCAAGAACTGGAGGGAGCAACCGAACACGGCTCTGACACCGGCATCGAGCGCAGTCGCGATGACCGCCGACGGCGCGCAGTTGTATCAGGGCAATGGTCAGAGCGGCGGCGGAGTGCGGGTGTCAAGGTACCCGAGCGACATCACCGGGAAGCCGAGCGACTACGCTGTGCAACTCACAGACCAGAACCCCGCCGACCCCGGTTTTGAGGAGAGCTCTTGGGCTTCGGTTACGCGCACTCCATCGGATGAGCCAACCCAGGTGGTGGCGGGGCTCAACGCGAGTACGCGCTACTGGTTCAGGATTGCCGGGAACAACGCGGCTGGGCAAGGTTCCTGGTCGACGCCGATCAGTGCACTCACCGGTTCCGTCCTCGGCGTAGGCAACACGCCCGAAACGCCGGCTGCGTTGGGTGGTGATCGTGAGG
>NZ_RPDI01000064.1 GCF_003917135.1 Leucobacter chromiireducens | reverse complement strand
GGGCTCGGGGCGACCGGGCTCGCTGCGCCGGTGGGGGCTGGCCCGTTCGGGGCCGAGGCCGAGGCCGCGGGTGCCGGTGCCCGAGCGGCAGGTGCCGTCAGCGCCGGATCGCTGAGCGCCGCGGCACCCGCACACGCGGTGCCCGCCGTCGACGGTGGTGCGCACGCCGATGCTGAGCCGGATCCCGCGCATGCCGAGGGGGAGCCGGAGGCCGCGCACGCCGAGGCCACGGCAACGCCCGAGGCGACCACCGAGCCGGAGCCCACCCCGATCCCGGCGGCCGATCCCGAATCGCTCCCCGAGTTCGCGCCGGAGGATCTGCCCGCGCCGGTGTCGGCGACCGACGCCGCCGCCCTCGTCGACGCCGAGCCGCTCGTCGACGCGGTGCCGTTCGTGGATCCCGCGCCCGCCCCAGACACCCCTGGTGCGCACGCCGCGGAGCCGGCCGACGCCCCGGTGGTCCTGCCCGAGCCGACCCCGGCGCCCGTTGCCGCGCCGCGCAGCATGGGCCCGGACACCCAGCAGCTGGCGCAGAGCATTGCCGGCCTGGGCTTCACCGGCGGGGAGAACCCGCTTGTGCCGGCCCAGGAGCCGGCACACGAGGAGCCGAGCGCAGAGGACACCGCCGATCAGGATCCCGTGTCCGAGGACACCGCGCCGGTGGCTCCCGCCGTTCCCGAGCACGCGTTCCACGCGGACGCGGTGGACGCGGCGGCCCCGCCCGTCACGGGGGAGCTGAACTGGGAGCAACTGCTGTGGCAGGCCACCCAGGACGTCGACGGCGAGGACGCGGCGGACGCCGCGGACGCCGGGGACGCCGCGGACGCCGCTGGCGCGGCCGCCGACGAGGCCGAGAGCGACGAGAAGTAGATGGCCAGCAAGGGACGGCGCGGCTTCAAAGCCCCGGCGAACTACGAGCCGGGGCGGAAGCCCAAGGGGCGGAAGTTCCACGGTGGCCGCGCGCAGGATCCGAGCGCTGGATCCCCGCGGCGCCCCGCGCGCGACGACGCCGAACACCCTGCCGCTGGCCGGGACGGCGGCGCACGCCGCGATCCCGCGCAGCAGGGATCCCGATCGGATCGCAGGGATCCCGCGCAGCGTGACGCCGGTGCGAAGTCCGCGCGCGCGGCGTCGACCCCCCGCCAGGATCGCGGGCCGCGCGAGCAGCCGCTCGCCCGCCTCGACGCGAAGCTCACCACCGCAGCGGACGCCGCAGGGGTGAGCTTCGGCGACCTCGGGCTCGGCGGCAACATCGTGCGCGTGCTCGGGGAGCTGGGGGCGACGCAGCCGTTCCCCATCCAGGTCGCGACGATCCCGGACATCGTGCGAGGGCGCGACGTGCTCGGCCGCGCGCGCACGGGCTCCGGGAAGACCATCGCGTTCGGATCGGGCCTGGTCGAACGGCTCCTGCTCCTGAAAGCGCAGGGCGCGCTGGGGGCCGCGCCGTCGGCGAAGGCGAAATCGAAGCCGCAGCCGAAGCGTGGCGAGCGAGCCCCGCAGCGGCCGACCCGCAACCCGAAGGCGCTCATTCTCGCGCCCACCCGCGAGCTCGCGCTGCAGATCGACCGCACGATCCAGCCGATCGCCCGGTCCGTTGGGTTCTACACCGCGCAGCTCGTCGGCGGGGTGCCGCTCGACCCGCAGGTGCACGCCCTGCAGCGCGGCATCGACATCGTGATCGGCACGCCGGGGCGCGTGCAGGATCTGGTGAACCGCCGCAAACTCGACCTGCGCGAGGTGCTCATCACCGTGCTCGACGAGGCCGACCACATGTGCGACCTCGGCTTCCTCGAGCCGGTGCAGAACGTGCTGCGGCAGACGGTGCGCGGCGGGCAGCGGTTGCTGTTCTCCGCGACGCTCGACAGCGGGGTCACCGAGCTGGTCGAGGAGTTCCTGCGGGACCCTGCGGTGCACGAGGCCGAGGCGGGTGCTGACGGGACGGTGCGGCACCGGGTGCAGATCGTGCTGTGGGAGCACAAGGACCAGGCGCTGGTGCAGCTCGCCAGCGCGCCCGGCCGAGTGCTCGTGTTCTGCCGCACCCGCGCGTACGCGGAGCGGGTGGCCGAACTGCTCGGTGATGCCGGGCTGCGGGTCGCAGCGCTGCACGGCGACCTGAGTCAGTCGCGGCGCGAGCGCAACCTCGAGAAGTTTGCGACCGGGAAGGCGTCGGTGCTCGTCGCGACGGATGTGGCGGCGCGGGGGATCCACGTGGACGACGTCGACCTCGTGCTGCAGGCGGATCCGCCGGACGACTACAAGACGTACCTGCACCGGGCGGGGCGCACCGGCCGGGCCGGCCGGGACGGTGTCGTGGTGACGGTGATTGCGCGCACCAGGCAGAAGCGCACGCGTGAGCTGCTCGAAAACGCAGGGATCGTGCCGGAGGTGTTTGAGGACTTCGTCCCGGCGGGTGCGGTTGCGCCCCGGGAACCCGGCGCGCCGCGCGCCCCTCGTGCGCCTCACGCCCCCCGAACTTAGTGAGACTCCGATCCGCTGAGCGAGGGCCCAAGCGGATCAAGCTCTCCCGGAGTTCGGGGACGGCGGCCGAGGGCTCCGCACGGGCGACGGTCCGGCCCCGCAGCCCCAACTTTGTGCGAGGTTGATCCGGTTGGCCCGGCCTAAAGCGAACAAAACTCTCCCCAAGTGCGGAGACGGTTTCCGGGCGTGCCGAGCCGGTGGCGGTCCGGCCCCGCACCCACCCCGCACCCCCAACTTAGTGCGGGGTCGATCCGGTTGGCCCGGCCCTAAGCGGATCAAACCCTTACTAAATGAGTGGGGGCGGGGAAGGGGAGCCGGGGGGTTGGTCGGGGTCTCCAGTTTCGGGGCCTGCCGACTGGAGGGTATCGACAATGGTGATCGGTGCTTCATCCGCCCCGATTGTGGGGGAGTGAACGCGCAGTTGTTCCCCCGGAGCGGGGAGCCTAGCCTGGCTGCAGGTCAACCGACGACCGCGCATGCGGTCACGCGCGCACGCCAAAGGAGCCCCGATGAGCGACACCACCCCACAGGAACACCGCATCAACACGAGCGTCGTCAGCGACGCCCTGCTCGGCAAGTGGAAGCAGGAGCGCCTCGCCTCGCGCGAGCTCGCCGCAGAC
>NZ_RPDI01000063.1 GCF_003917135.1 Leucobacter chromiireducens | reverse complement strand
CGCCCGCCGCGCCGCTCGCGTCGCGTGCAGCGGCCGGCCCCGGCCGGCGTGGACCCCCGGCCGTCCGAGCACGCACTCACCGCGCGTGCCGGTGAGGATCGGGCCGAGGGCTGGGACGGCGCGCAGGGGGAGTCGGGGTCAGCCGAGCAGGCCAATGAGGCGCGCCTGAAGCGTGACCGCCCGCCCCACTGGGGCTGATCCCGATCGAGAAGTGGCAAACCGCCCCTTCACGCGTGTGAAGGGGCGGTTTGCCACGTTTCAGTAGGGGCCTAGGGGCTAGGAGCTCGAGCCCGAGGAGCTCGAGCCCGAGGAACCCGCACGCGAGTCCGTGCGGTAGAAGCCCGAGCCGTTGAAGGTCACGCCGAGCGAGGAGCCGAAGACCTTGCGCAGCGCGCCGCCGCACTCGGGGCACTCGGTGAGCGCATCATCCGAGAACGACTGGTAGATGTCGAATGCGTGGCCGCAGTCGGCACACCGGTAAGCGTAGGTAGGCACAGTGAGTGAGTTTACCCCGTTCCGGCTGCGAAGCGGCGCACGCCGGCGGGCGTGACCACCCCGGTGACCGGGACATCGTGCGCGTCGCGCGGCAGCGCAGCCACGAGATCCTCGTCGAACACCACCGCGTACACGGGTGGGACTCGATCCAGCGCAGCGAGACAGCGGTCGTAATAGCCGAGCCCCCAGCCGAGCCGCGTGCCCGCGCGGTCCACCGAGCACGCGGGGATCAACATGAGGTCGGCCGTGCCCGCTGCGGTCGCGGGCAGCCGCGGGCCGACCGGTTCCCGGATGCCGTGCCGCCCGGGCACCGGCTCACCCTGCCCGGCGAGCGCCCAAGCCAGGGTGTGGCCAGGCAGCGAGACCGGCAGCAGCACCTCGACGCGGTGCTCCGCCGCCCAGCGCAGAAACGGCTCGGTGCCCGGCTCCTCGGCGGCCGCCAGGTAACACGTGACCCGCAGCGCGTCCGCGGCCTCCACCAGCCGGATCAGGTGCGCCGAGAGCGCGTTGGCTCCAAGATCCCGATCAGTTTGGGATCGCTCAGCCCGGTGCGCGCGCACTGCCGACCGCACGCGGCGTTTCGCGGCGTCACGGGCCCGCGGCGTGGAGCTGCTGGGCGTAGGGGGCATAGCAGCACCCTACTCTCCCTCCTGAATCGCGGGCGGTCTAGCTTTGAGTGTGCCGCTGCCGACATTAGGCTGGCCTGTATGACTGAAACGCAGCGCGCCGTTACGAAGGCCGTCGTCCCCGCAGCGGGCCTCGGCACCCGCTTCCTCCCGGCGACGAAGGCGATGCCCAAGGAGATGCTCCCAATCGTCGACAAGCCGGCGATCCAGTACGTCGTCGAGGAGGCGGCGTCCGCCGGGCTCGGCGACGTGCTCATCATCACGGGCCGCAACAAGGACAACCTGGTCAACCACTTCGATAGTGTGCCCGAGCTCGAGTACTCGCTGGAGCGCAAGGGCGACGAGGGCAAGCTCGGCAAGGTGCACGAGTCGAGCGAGCTCGCCGAGGTGTACTTCCTGCGCCAGGGGCAGCCGCTCGGTCTCGGCCACGCGGTCGGCCGCGCGCGCGGGCACGTCGGCGACGAGTCGTTCGCGGTGCTGCTCGGTGACGACCTCATCGACGCACGCGACCCGCTGCTCGACCGCATGATCGCCGAGCACGACGCGCGCGGTGCGACGGTCATCGCGCTCATGGAGGTGCCGCAGGAGTCGATCCACCTCTACGGCTGCGCCGCGGTCGAGGCCACCGACGACGCCGACGTGGTGCGCGTCACCGGCCTCGTGGAGAAGCCTGCCGCCGCAGACGCGCCCTCGAACCTCGCCGTGATCGGGCGCTACGTGCTGCGGCCCGAGATCTTCGACATCCTCGACGAGCTGCCCCCTGGGCGCGGCGGCGAGATCCAGCTCACGGACGCGCTCAACCAGCTCGCCGAGGGCAAGGGAGAGGCGCCGGTCTATGGCGTGATCTTCCGCGGCCGCCGCTACGACACCGGCGACCGCGCCGACTGGATCAAGGCGAACGTGCTGCTCGGCGTCGATCACGATGAGCTCGGAGACGAGATCAGCGACTGGGTGATCGACTTCGCTGAGCAGCTGCGCACCCGCCGCGAGAGCTAGCAGCCGGTCGTGCCGCTCGGCCACGCCATCGCCGACCCGGGCCTGTTGAGCGCCGGGCGCGTGGCACTGCGCGTGGTGCGCGGCGGCGACGCCGCCCCGCTGCAGCGCCTGCTGCGCGACAACCGCGAGTGGCTGCAGCCGTGGGAGGCGACCCACCCGAGCGGCCGCAGCGTGGTGCCGGGCTCGGTGCCGATGCGCCCAACGATCCGCCTGCAGCGGCGGCAGCTACGCGCGGGGAGCGGCGTGCCGTTCGTGGTGCTCTGCGACGGCGAGATCGTCGGGCAGCTCAGCATCGCCGAGCTGAGCGGCGGTGCGCTGCAGTCCTCGCAGATCGGGTACTGGGTGTCGCAGCACGTCGCCGGGCGCGGGATCGCGCCGACCGCCGTCGCCCTCGCGATGGACTACATCTTCGGGCAGCTCGGCCTGCACCGCGTGGAGATCTGCATCAGGCCGGAGAACGCGGCCTCGCTGCGCGTGGTGCAGAAGCTCGGGCTCCGCTTCGAGGGGCGACGGCAGGACTACATCCACATCGACGGTGCGTGGCGGGATCACNGGCAGGACTACATCCACATCGACGGTGCGTGGCGGGATCACGAGTGCTACGTCGCGACGCGCGACGACGGCCCGATCCTCGGCCGGCTGCCGGAGGTGCCGGGGGTGCCGGGGGTGACGCGCTAGCCGCGCGAAAGCACCGCGCCGCGGCGCGCCGGGGCGCACGACCCCTGGCGGCACCGTACAGTAATGCACATGACAGGCGGCGTACTCGGTGGTGGCGTGATCTTCCTGATTGCTGCCCTGCTGTGGGCTGCCGTGCTCGTGCCGGCGTGGACGCGCCGCCGCGAGTTCCGCGCCGCTGAGCGCAACGCGCTCCGGCTCCAGCGCACCCTCCGCATCCTCGCAGAGACGAGCGAGGTGCCCCAGGAGGTGCGCCTCGAAGCGACCGCCCGCGAGGCGCTGGCGCACGAAAAGCTCCTCCGCACCGCGCAGCGGCAGCAGGAAGCCGAGCGCGAAGCGGAGCTCGCGGAGGCCCGCGCCGCGTCGGTGCGCGCGGAGATCCGCGCCCAGCAGATGCGCCGCCGCCAGGCCACCGCGCAGCGCGCGGCGAAGCTGCGCCGCCCGGCGGTGCGCC
>NZ_RPDI01000062.1 GCF_003917135.1 Leucobacter chromiireducens | reverse complement strand
CGCAGCGGATCGCGGTTCACCTCTCGAGCGGGATCGCAGCGATGGCAGCGTTCGAGCTCGTGAGCGACGGCCGCACGATCCCCGTGTTCGCCTGGCGGCTGCGCGCGGGACACACGCAGAACTGGACGCTCTTCGACCTCTCGGATCGGCTGCGCATGCGCGGCTGGCTCGTGCCGGCCTACCCGATGCCCGACAACCTCGCCGATCAGACGGTGCAGCGCATCGTCGTGCGGAACGGCCTCACGATGGATCTCGCCGACGCGTTGCTCGACGCGATCCGCGAGGAGACCGCCTACCTCGATTCGCTGACGGGCCCGCTGCCGCATCCGACGTCCCACCCGGNGCCTCACGATGGATCTCGCCGACGCGTTGCTCGACGCGATCCGCGAGGAGACCGCCTACCTCGATTCGCTGACGGGCCCGCTGCCGCATCCGACGTCCCACCCGGCGTTCGCCCACTGACCCCCGCCCCCACCACTCCCACCGCCCCCACCGGATCGGGGTCACTTGGGCAGGGTGTCGGGCGCGGCTGGACCGCAACACCCTGCCCGAGTGACCCCGATCGCGCGGGCGCGAGCGAGGGACGGCGCGGGCGGGGGACGGCGCGGGCGAGGGACGGCGCCGGGCGCGTCAGGCCGCCGGGAGCCAGGCCGTGGCGCGCAAGCCGCCCTCGGGGAGCGGCGCGAGGCCGAGCGCGCCACCGTGCACCCGCACGATGCTCTCCACGATGGCGAGGCCGAGCCCCACGCCGGGCGAGTCGCGGCGGGTGCGAGCCGCGCCGCGCTGGAACGGCTCGGTAAGCGTGCGCACGAGCTCGGGATCAAGCACCGCCCCCGTGCTCGACACGCTGAGCTCCACCACGTCGTGGCCCGGCCGCGTCTCGATCTGCACGACGCCGTCGGCCGGCAGGTTGTAGACGATCCCGTTGTGCACGAGGTTGGTGACGAGCTGCAGCAGCAGCGCGGGCGAGCCGCTCGCGTGCACCGCCGGGCCGACCACCTCAAGGGTGACCCCGTGCCGCTCGGCGAGGGGCAGCAGCGTCTCGATCGTCTCCTCCACCAGCAGCGAGAGGTCGACGCGCTCGCGCGTGAACGAGCGCTGGCCGCTGCGACTCAGCAGGAGCAGCGCCTCCGTGAGCTGGATCGCGCGCTCGTTGACCGCGGAGAGCCGGTCGATCAGGGCCGCGGGATCCAGATCAGGATCGCGACGCGCCACCTCCAGCGTGGTGCGCGTGATCGCGAGCGGCGTGCGGAGTTCGTGCGACGCGTTCGCGGCGAATCGCTGCTGCTCCCCCACGTGCGACTCCAACTGGCTGAGCATGGTGTCGAAGCTGTCGGCGAGTTCGCGAAACTCGTCGTCCGATCCGGCGAGCTGCACGCGCGCGCTGAGGTCCCCAGCTCCCGCGGCGCGCGCGACGGCGGTGATTTCCGCGAGCGGCGCGAGCATGCGGCCGGCGAGGAACCAGCCGCCGACGACCGCAACGAGCAGGAGGAGGCCGAGCGCCCACACGGCGGCCGGGAGAAAGGCGCGGATCAGGTCGCCGCGGCCTGGCATAAACACGTCGGGGCTCCACGCGGCGTCCTGCGGCACGTAGCGGAGGAGGAACAGCCACACGACCGCCAGCAGTGCCACGCCTGACAGCATGAGAAACGCGACGTAGCTGAGGGTGAGTTTCAGACGGGCGCTCAACCCCGGCTGCCGGGTCACGTCGACTCCGCCTCGCCCGGGTCGATGCGGTAGCCGACGCCTGGCACGGTGCCGATGATGCCCGGCTCGCCAAGGCGCTTGCGCAGCGCGGAGACGGTGATGCGCACGGCGTTGGTGAACGGGTCTGCGTTCTCGTCCCACGCGCGCTCGAGCAGCTGCTCGGCGCTCACGACGCCGCCCTCCGCAGCAACGAGCACCTCGAGCACGGCGAACTGCTTGCGGGTGAGAGCGATGTACTTGCCGTCGCGGAACACCTCGCGCCGGAACGGGTCGACGCGCAGCCCGGCGAGCTCGCGCACGGGCGGGCGGTGGTGCGCGCGGCGGCGGTCGAGGGCGCGGAGGCGGAGCACGAGTTCCTGCAGCGCGAAGGGCTTCGTCAGATAGTCGTCGGCGCCCAGCTCGAAGCCGGACGCTTTGTCGTCGAGGCGGTCCGCCGCGGTGAGCATGAGGATCGGGATCCCGGAGCCCGACTCCACGATTCGCGCCGCGACCTCGTCGCCGGAGGGGCCGGGGATGTCGCGATCGAGCACGGCGAGGTCGTACTCGTTGACGCTGAGCAGTTCGAGGGCGGTGTCGCCGTCGCCGGCGATGTCGGCGGCGATCGCCTCGAGGCGCAGGCCATCGCGGATCGCTTCGGCCAGGGCTGGCTCGTCCTCAACGAGTAACACGCGCATGGCTCCATGCTACGAGCCGGAGCGTATTGCTGGCGTATCGATTCCGCCGCCCAGCGGGAGCGGCGGGGACGGCGCAGGGACAGCGCGGGATCGCCGCCAGCGCGTGAACTACACCCGTGTAGTTTCCATCCACAGACCTTTCCCCAGCTTGTGGATAGATTCGTCCACCGGGTGTGAATAGTGGGGATCGACGCGCCCGGCCTGCCGCTGCGCGCGGCCAGCGGACCCCGGAGGCGCGCCCGGGCGCGCACTCCAATCGGCCGGGTGAGCGCTCAGATTCCGCGTGATTCTGCGGGTGTCGCGCACGGCGACCCGCTCGCCGCGCGCGAAAAACTACACGTGTGTAATTCTCCACAGCCTGGGGACAGCCTTGTGGACAACGTGTTAGGAACCTGGGGAAACCAGGATTCCGTGCTCGATCGCGCGGGTGACCGCGCGGGTGCGGTCGGACACCTCAAGCTTCTCGAAGATGTGGAGGAGGTGGGTCTTGACGGTGGACTCGCCGATGACGAGCCGCGCGGCGATGGCCGGGTTGCTGAGCCCCTGCGCGACGAGCCCGAGGATCTCGGTCTCGCGCGGGGTGAGCCTCGGCCGCTCGACGGGCCTGCGCATGCGCGCAACGAGCTGGGCCGCGATGGAGGGGGCGAGCACGGTCTGCCCTGCGGCGACCGCCGCGACCGCGGCGAGCAGCTCGGCCGCTGGCGCCGCCTTCACGAGGTACCCGTTCGCCCCGGCCTCGATGGCCGAGAGGATCTGCTCATCCTCCTCGTAGGTGGTGAACACGAGCACGCCAGGCGTCGGGAACTCGGCGGCGGCCGCGTACTCGCCGCGCGCGATGCGCCGCGTGGCCTCGACGCCGCCCATGCCCGGCATGCGCAGATCCATCAGGACGACGTCGGGGCGCACCTCGCCGAGCATCTCGAGCGCGACCTCTCCGGAGTCGGCCTCGGCCACCGCGGAGACGCCGTGCTCCGTTTCGAGCAGGCCGACGATCCCCGCGCGCACAATCGGGTGATCGTCGACCACCAGCACGCGGCTCATGGGCGCCCTCCCGTCGTGGTGCGCGGCGCGAGCCGCACCTCCAGCGCGGCTCCGCCCGCCGCCGCCGCCCCGAACCGCACCGTGCCGCCGATGGCCCGCGCCCGCTCGGCGAGCCCGGTGAGCCCGAATCCGCCGACCGACGCCGC
>NZ_RPDI01000061.1 GCF_003917135.1 Leucobacter chromiireducens | reverse complement strand
GGAGTTCGAGATCCACACGCCGTTCACCGGCGCATGGAAGGACTACCTCGGCAACGCCGCGCTCCACGGCCAGGCGGCCGTCGTGTTCGCGCAGCTCATCACGAAGGACGTCAACCACGGCGTGCATGCCTTCTTCGTGCCGATTCGCACCCCGGACGGCGAGATGCTGCCGGGCGTTGGCAGCGAGGACGATGGCGTGAAGGGTGGCCTGAACGGCATCGACAACGGTCGACTGCACTTCACGCACGTGCGGATCCCGCGCGAGAACCTGCTCAACCGCTACGGCGATGTCGCGGCAGACGGTACGTATTCCTCGTCGATCGAGAGTCCCGGCCGTCGCTTCTTCACGATGATCGGCACGCTCGTGCAGGGCCGCGTGTCCCTCGACGGATCTGCTGTGAAAGCGATGATGGCGGCGCTGACGATCGCGATCCGCTACGGCAGTGAGCGGCGCCAGTTCCCCGGCGCCTCCGGCCGTGAGACTGTACTGATGGACTACGGGCTGCACCAGCGCCGTCTGATCCCGCGCCTCGCGCAGACGTACGCGATGGCCTTCGCGAGCGAGCGCCTGCTCACCGTGTTCGACGAGGTGTTCTCCGGTGCGAAGGACACCGACGCGAACCGCGAGGACCTCGAAACGCTCGCGGCCGGCCTGAAGCCGCTTTCCACCTGGGCGGCGCTCGACACGCTGCAGGAGGCGCGCGAGGCGACGGGCGGTGCCGGCTTCATGGCGAAGAATCGCCTGGTCGGGCTCCGCGCCGACCTCGACATCTACGTCACGTTCGAGGGCGACAACAACGTGCTGCTGCAGCTCGTCGGCAAGCGCCTCCTCACCGACTACGCGAAGCAGTTCGCCGGCGGCGACCGGGCAGCGCTCGCGAAGGCGGCGGCCAGCCAGCTGGGGGATCGGGTGAGCCGTTTCGGCCTGCGCCAGATGGGGCAGAGCATCGCGGATCTCGGCCGGGTGGCGCGCTCCGTCGAGAGCCTCCGCTCGCCGGAGGCGCAGCGCGCGCTGCTCACCGACCGCGTGGAGACGATGGTGTCGGAGATCGCGATGGCGCTCCGCGAGGCAACGAAGCACGTGCCGAAGGGCGACGCGCAGGGCAAGGCGATCGCGAACGAGGAGGCGTTCAACGCGCAGCAGCACAAGCTCATCGAGGCGGCGCGCGCGCACGCTGAGCTGCTGCAGTGGGAGGCGTTCACCGAGGAGGTCGAGCGGATCTCGGATCCGGGCTCAAAGCAGGTGCTCACCTGGCTGCGCGACCTCTTCGGCTTCGGTCTCATCGAGGAGCACGCCGCGTGGTATCTCGTGCAGGGTCGCATCTCGGGGCAGCGCGCCGAGGCGGTCACTGCCTACATTGATCGCCTGATCGCCCGCCTCCGCCCGCACGCGCTCGACCTCGTCGACGCGTTTGGGCTCTCGCCCGAGCTGCTGCGCGCGGAGATCGCGACGGGGATCGAGGCCGAGCGCCAGGAGGAGGCGCACGCCTACGTCGAGGCGCAGCGCGCGGCCGGCACCTGGCCGATCCACGAGAAGGAGCTGCGCAAGCGCGCGAAGCAGGCCTAGGCGCAGGGCGCCCGGCGCCCGGCGCCCGGCACCTTGTGCCCTGTGCCCCGCGCACCCACCACGCCGCCACCGGGGCCGCGCAGCATCTGCTGTGCGGCCCCGGTGAGGTATTAGAGTGAGCGGTATGGCACTGCGCTCGCTCTATCCGCCGATCGAACCGACGGCGCACGGCATGCTGCCCGTCGGCGACGGCGCCGAGATGTACTGGGAGAGCTGCGGCAACCCCGACGGGAAGCCCGTCGTCTTCCTGCACGGCGGGCCGGGCGGGGGCTGCTCCCCGGACCACCGGCGCTATTTCGATCCGGATCGCTACCGCATCGTGCTCCTCGACCAGCGCGGCTGCGGGCGGAGCCTGCCGCACGCGAGCGCGCCGGACGCCGACCTCAGCGCGAACACCACCTGGCACCTCGTCGCCGACATCGAGCGGCTGCGCGAGCATCTCGGGATCGACCGCTGGCAGGTGTTCGGCGGCTCCTGGGGCTCGACGCTCGCCCTCGCGTATGCACAGACCCATCCGGAGCGCGTCACCGAACTGGTGCTGCGCGGCATCTTCACGCTGCGCGAGCAGGAGCTCGCCTGGTTCTACCAGGACGGGGCCTCGCACCTCTTCCCGGACGCCTGGGAGGACTACCTCGCGCCCATCGCCGAGGGGGAGCGCCACGAGCTCATCGCGGCGTACCGTCGCCGGCTCACCGATCCCGATCCCGCGGTGCACACGCCGGCCGGCGTGGCCTGGACCGTGTGGGAGCACACCACGATCCGCCTCATTCCCGACGCCGCGGCCATCGCCGCCGCCCGCGCGGACACCGCTGCGGCCGTCGCGTTCGCGCGCATCGAGAATCACTTCTTCTCGCACGGCGGCTGGCTCGAGGAGGGGCAGCTGATCCGCGACGCCGCCGAAAAGCTGCGCGGGATCCCCGGTATCATCGTGCAGGGGCGGTACGACGTGTGCACCCCCGCGCGCACCGCTTGGGATCTGCATCGGGCCTGGCCCGAGGCCGACTTCGAGATGGTCGCTGACGCGGGGCACGCAGCGAGCGAGCCGGGGATCATCGACGCACTCGTGCGCGCAACCGACCGCTTCGCAGGGCCGGGAGTTCCCCAGGCTCCCGAGAGCAACGGAGAGTGAGACGATCATGACGTTCAACGACAACGTGCGGATCGACACCAGCAAGGTGACCAAGCGCGGCGGCGGCGCGCGCAAGGGCGGCATGATCGCGGGCGGCGGCATCGGCATCGCCCTGCTGCTCGCGCTTGGCTCGCAGCTGTTCGGGGTGAACCTCAACATGTTCGCGCCGGCGCTCAACAGCGCGCTCGGCTCGGGCACCGTGATCTCGGAGCCCGAGTCGGGCTCCCTTGAGGGCTGCGCTGCCGGCGCTGACGCGAACCGCGACGTCGAGTGTCGTATGGCGGCCGCGAGCGACTCGCTCGATCGCTACTGGGCGACGCAGGTGGGCAACTACCGCGCCCCAGGCCCGGTGGTGCTCTTCAGCGGCCAGACTCAGTCGCCGTGCGGCGCGGCATCTGCGGCCACCGGCCCGTTCTACTGCCCGTCGGACGAGACCATCTACATCGATGTCGCGTTCTTCAACACGCTGAACCGCGACTACGGCGCCTCGGACGGCTCGCTCTCGCAGATGTACGTGCTCGCGCACGAGTGGGGCCACCACATCTCGAACCTGATCGGATCGCTGCAGAGCGCCGGCCGCGAGTCGGGCGCAGCATCGGGATCGGTGCGGCTCGAGCTGCAGGCCGACTGCTTCGCCGGCGCCTGGGTGCAGAACGCCTCAACCGTCACCGACGATCAGGGCGTGCCCTTCCTGAAGCCGGTCACCCAGCAGGAGATCGCCGACGCGATGAGCGCCGCCGCCGCGGTCGGCGACGACCACATCATGGAGTCGGCCGGCATGGGCGTGAACCCCGAGCGCTTCACCCACGGCACCTCGGAGCAGCGCCAGCGCTGGTTCCAGGTGGGCTACCAGCAGGGGCCAACGGCCTGCGGCACGTTCGACGTGCCGGCGTCGCAGCTCTAGCGCTTGCGGCCCGGCCGCGGCGGCTTCTTCTTCGTCGCCGCGAGCTGGGCCCCGCGCGAGCCCGGCTTCGGGCCGGCCTTCTTTTTCTGCGGCTGCTGCTGCGGCTTCTTCTTCGCCGGCTTCGGCGCCTGCGCCGGCTGCTCGGGTTCGGCAGCCGACCGCGAGCTGCGGGCCGTGCGGCCGCGGATCACGCCAACGAGCTGCTGCACGTCCGCGGCGTCGCGGGTGAGCTCCCAGGTGGCCCAGACGGCGGTGCGCGGCAGGGTGTCCGCCCCGGTGATCGGGATCATGCGGTGCTGCTTCTTGTCGACGAGGTGGCGCGCGAGCAGCGTGGGCAGCAGGATCGCGCCGGCACCGGTGGCGACGAGTTCGAGGGCGGCCTGCACGTCGCGCGGCATCCACGCCGGGTCCTCCCACGCGACCGCGGCCGGCCACTCGGCCGGGTGCTCGGGGTGGTCGAGGAGGTGCACCTGGGCGAGCGCGGGAAGCGCGATCGACTCGCGCTTCGCGAGCGCGTGATCGGCGTCGACCACGAGCGTGATCGTCTCCTCGTAGAGCCGCAGCGCGTGCCGGGTGCGGTCGGGCTCCGCGCTGCCCGCCGGGCGATGGCCTGGGAGGGCGCGCTCGAGCATCACGTCGCACGCCGCCGATGCCGCCGTGCGGCCGTACGCGATGTCAACGGGGACGAGGTCGAGCTGGGAGCCGGTGACCGTGTGCCAGCGCTCGGCCCACTTGCTCGGCGCGATGCCGCGGGCGAAGCCGAGCTGGATCGGGGCCGGGGCCGGGGCCGGGGCGTCGGGCTGGGCTGTGGTGGGCTCGCTCATAGCGCG
>NZ_RPDI01000060.1 GCF_003917135.1 Leucobacter chromiireducens | reverse complement strand
TGCCCGGTCCTTCTTCTTGAGGAGGGTCGGCGCGAGCATCACGTTCTCGAGCGCGGTCATGTGCGGGAACAGGTTGAAGCGCTGGAACACCATGCCGATGTCGCGCCGCTGCTTCGCCGCCTCGCGCGGGTGCATCTCGTACAGCTTCTCGCCCTGCTGGCGGTAGCCGACGAGCTCACCGTCGACCGAGAGCCGCCCGGAGTTGATGGTCTCCAGGTGGTTGATGCAGCGCAGGAAGGTGGACTTCCCCGAGCCGGACGGGCCGACCAGGCAGAGCACCTCGCCGCGCTGCACCTCGAGCGAGATGGACTTCAGGACGAGGTTCGAGCCGTAGGCCTTGGAAACGCCCTCGGCGCGCACCATGGGGGTGTCGGTTGCGTGCTGGTTCACTGGAGGCCTCCCCCTGGTCCCTGGACCGGCGGCACGATGCGCCTGCGGCCGCCTGATTCCTCAACGATCGGCGTCGAGCCGTCCACGCCGACGACGCCGATCGCCGCGGTCTCCACGGTGGGCTTCATCACGTCCGCGCGCTGGCCTGCGCCCTTCGCGAAGTGCTTCTCGAGGTAGTACTGGCCCACCATCAGGATCGAGGTGATCACGAGGTACCAGAACGACGCGACGATGAGCATCGGGACCGGCTGGTACGTGACGGCCGCAATGTCGCGCGTGCGCGTGAAGATCTCAAGCGTGAACGGCACCGCGGTGACGAGCGAGGTGGTCTTGAGCATGGAGATGAGTTCGTTGCCGGTCGGCGGGATGATGACCCGCATCGCCTGCGGCAGGACGACTCGCGTCATCGTGTGCCACCAGCCGAGGCCGAGCGCGACGGCCGCCTCGTCCTGGCCCTTGTCCACCGACAGGAGCCCCGCGCGCACGATCTCGGCCATGTACGCCGCCTCGTTGAGCGCGAGCCCGATCACGGCGAGCGTGAAGTACGAGAGCAGGTCCTTCGTGGTGATCGACATCATCGCGTCGGTGAACGGGATCCCGAGGTCGATGGTCTTGTACACGACGGGGACCATGCCCCAGAACACGAGCTGGACGTACACCGGGGTGCCGCGAAATACCCACAGGTACACCCAGGCAACCGCCCGCACCACGGGGTTCGGGGAGAGCCGCATCACCGCGAGCGCGACGCCGAGGAGCACGGCGATGATCATGGAGTAGATGGTGAGCTGCAGCGTGTAGCCGATCGCGGAGACGACCCGCGTGTCGAAGAGGTACTTGCCGACCTCGGGCCAGTTGTACACCGGCCGGTTGAACGCCGCGTCGTAGATGAACAGCGCGGCGATGATGATGAGCACCGTGGCGAACACGGAGCGCCACGGGTGGCGCAGGCGGATCGCTTCGATGGCAGCGGACTGGTGCGTGACCTCGGGCTGCGGGGCGCTCGGCCCCGCAGCCCGCGAGGGCGTATCGGACATTGCGGTATCGCGTTCCCGGCTAGTTCTCGCCGGCGTTGATGGTGGCCTCAGTCAGCGCACCCGACTCGATACCGGCCTTCGTGAGGATCTCGAGGTACGTGCCGTCGTCCATGAGCGACTGCAGCGCCGCCTGGACCGCCTTCGTGGTGTCGCTGTCCTTCTGGGTCGCGAAGCCGTACGGCGCGGCGTCGAAGACCTCGCCGACCTCTTCGAGCTGCCCCTCGAGCTTGCTCACCGCGTCGCCCGTCACGGGGAGGTCGGCGGAGAAGGCGTCAGCCTGGCCCTGCACAACCGCCGTGGTGACCTCGGGCTGCCCGTCGAACGGCAGGATCTCGATCGGTTCCTTGCCGGCGTCGGTGCACGCCTTCGACTTCGCGGGCAGCTCGTCGGTGTGCTGCACCGTGGTCGCCTGCACGGCGACCGTCAGGCCGCAGGCGTTGTCGGGGTCGACGTCGGAGCCGACCGGCGCCGCCCAGGTGGTGCCGGCGTTCAGGAAGTTGACGAAGTCGACCGACTGCTGGCGTTCGACGGTGTCGGTGAACGAGGAGGAGCCCATCTCGAGCGCGGCCTCCTGGATGCGCGGGATGATGCTGTCGAAGCCGAGGATCTCCCACTCGGGCGTGAGGCCGAGCTTCGCGGAGACGGCCTCGGCGAGCTCAACGCCCCAGCCGACGGGCTTGCCGTCGGCGTCCTTGTACTCGTTCGGCGGGTACTCAGCGTCGGTGCCGATGCGGAGCACGCCGGAGTCAGCGATCTCGGCGGGGAGGAGGCCAGCGGCAGCCTCGTCGACGGCGATCGCGCCGGCTGCGGCCTCGTCCGAGGGCTTCTCCGTCGCCCCGTCGGAGTTGGTGCACCCGGTGAGGGTGAGGAGGGCGGCGGCGGCGAGCGCGGGGAGCGCGTATCGAATCTTCATTGAGTTCTCCAATGGGGAAGCCTCGCGCACACTCACTTCTGAGTGGACGTCGCTTCGTTGCGTGATGTCGCTCTGAGTGTACTGCGCACACCGCACCACTCAACTACAGAGTCTCTACCCGGCTCCATACGGAGGCTTGATCCTGCGGAAGAATGGCCGGAATCGCGCGAATTCTCGGCGGGCAGGTGCCCGGGATCGCGGATAACGTTCTGGTGACGCACGCGCGTCAGCCCTCGTCGAGCTCCAGCCGGTACCCCATCCCCGGCTCCGTGATGAGGAATCGCGGCGCGCTCGCATCGCGCTCCAGCTTCTTCCGCAGCTGCGAGATGTAGAGCCGCAGATAGCCGGTGTCGGTGACGTGCTCGCTCCCCCAGATGTGGGTGAGGAGCGTCTGCCTGGTGACGAGCTTGCCCGGGTTGCGCAGCAGCAGCTCGAGTACCTGCCACTCCGTTGGCGTGAGCCGGATCTGGCGCCGCCCGCCCCCCGCCGCGTCGATCACGCTGCGCGCGGCGAGGTCGATCGTGATGTCGCCGAGCGACACGACGAGCGAGGGCGGGGCCGCGCCCTCCTGCTGCTGCGGCAGGCGGCGCGTCAGCGCGCGCACGCGCGCGAGCAGCTCCTCCACGGAGAACGGCTTCGTGAGGTAGTCGTCGGCGCCAGCGTCGAGCGCGTCGACCTTGTCCGCGGTGCCGGCGCGGCCCGACACGACGAGGATGGGGGCCTGCGACCAACCGCGCACGGCGTGGATCACCTCGACCCCGTCGAGGTTCGGCATGCCGAGGTCGAGGATGAGCAGTTCGGGGTGCTCGGCGATCGCGGTGCTGATCGCGGAGGCGCCGTCGACCGCGGTGAGCACCGCGTAGCCCTGCGCGGTCAGCGTGATGCGAAGCGCGCGAAGCAGCTGCGGATCGTCGTCGGCGATCAGGATCTTCACGCGCGTCCCTCCGGTTCGGGGGCCGCCGCGAGCGAGACGACCATCGTGAGGCCCCCGCCCGGGGTGTCCTCGGGCTCCAGTGTGCCACCCATCGCCTCGACGAACCCCTTCGAGAGCGCAAGGCCGAGGCCTAGGCCGGTGCCGTTGTCGGTGTCGCCGAGCCGCTGGAACGGCACGAACACCTCGTCGCGGCGCGCGGCGGGGATCCCCGGCCCGTGGTCGATGACGCGCACCTCGACGCGGTCGGCGAAGGTACTCGTCGCGATGCGCACGAGGCTGCCGCGCGGCGCGAACCGCGTCGCGTTCGCGAGCAGGTTCACGAGCACGCGCTGGAGCAGCACGGGATCCGTGCTCGCCTGCCGCTCACCGTGCTCGAGCGCGAGCTCCACCGCCGCGGGGCCGAGCCCCAGCTCGTCGAGCGCGGGACCGACGACGTCGGCGGGATCGAGCGGCGCCGTGTGGATGGTGAGCGCGTCGGCCTGCAGCCGGCTCACGTCGAGCAGATCGGTGACGAGCGCGGTGAGCGCCGTGAGGCTCTCGTCGGCGGTGTCGAGCAGCGCGCCGCGATCCTCCGCCGTGAGCGCGGATCCCGCGGTCCGCAGGCCACCCACCGCCGTCGTCGCCGCGGCGAGCGGGCGCCGCAGGTCGTGGCTGAGCGCGGAGAGCAGCGCGCCGCGCACCCGGTCCGACGCGGCGATCGGCGCGATCTCGCTCGCCGTCTCGGCGAGCCGCTGATGCTCGAGCGCGGCGGCCAACTGCGCCGTGATGACCGCGAGCAGGCGCTGCTCGGAGGCCGGCAGATCGCCGCCGAAGAGCAGCAGCTCGCCGCGCTCGCCCACCGGAAGCCGGCTCGTCACCTCACCGTCCTGCACCCCGGATGCCGCCACCGTCTCCCCGCCCTCGACGAGGCGCGCCCCGCGCAGCGCGAACGCCTCGCGCGCGCGATCGACGAGCGCCTCGACCGCGCTATCGCCGCGCAGCACACTGCCGGCGACCGTCTGCAGCAGCTCGGACTCGGCGGCGGCACGGCGGGCCACTCGCGCGGCGCGCGCCGCGCGATCCACCACCACGCTGACGAGCGCGGCGATGGTCGTGTAGAGCAGCAGCGCGACCACGTGCAGCGGGTCGGTGATCGTGACCGTGAACAGCGGCGCGATGAACAGGAAATCAAGGGTGATGCCCGAGAGCACCGCGGCGAAGAGCGCCGGCCACAGCCCACCGACCAGCGCGACGATCACGACGAGCAGCTGATAGCTCAGCACGTCGCCGGTGATCGACTCCGGGCTGCGCATCGTGAAGAGCAGCCAGGTGAGCAGCGGCCC
>NZ_RPDI01000006.1 GCF_003917135.1 Leucobacter chromiireducens | reverse complement strand
GATCGATCCCGAGCTCGCGCGCGAGCCGCCGCACGATGGGGGAACGCACGGCAACCGGCCTGACTGCCGCGTGGGGAGCCGGCTCGGCAGCCTGCGCCTCGGGCCGCCCGGCCGGCGGCGCAACGGCCCGCTCGGCCGCTCGTTCGCTCGCCCCGCGCCGGCGCCGCCGCCCCTTCGCCGGCCCGGCCCCGGTGCCGTAGCCGATCAGCACGTTGCCGGAGCCCGCCTGCTCCTCGGCCCGGTACGCCTCGTGCTCGGCGGGCCCCTCGCTCGCAGCTCCGCCAGCTCCGCCAGCTCCGCCAGCCGGGGCCGCCGCGCCGTCCTCGATCTCGATCACCGGCGCGCCCGTGAGGATCGTGCCGCCCTCGTCGCCGTGCCGCGCGAGCACNTGCCGCCCTCGTCGCCGTGCCGCGCGAGCACGGTGCCGGCGTACGGGGAGGGGAGGTCGACGATGCTCTTCGCGGTTTCCACCTCGGCGATCACCTCATCGATCCCGATCGAGTCGCCCACCGCGACGGTCCACCGCACGAGCACCGCCTCGGTGAGCCCCTCGCCGAGATCCGGGAGGAGGAAGGTCTGCACGCTCATCGTTCGTCCTCCTGGAAGTGCAGCGAGTCGATCGCGTCGAGCACGCGGTCGACATCGGGCAGGTTCCAGTGCTCGAACTTGGGGGAGGGGAACGGCACGTCGAAGCCGGCGACGCGGCGCACGGGCGCCTCGAGATACTCGAAGCACTGCTCGAACACGCGCGCCTGGATCTCTGACGCGACGCTCGCGAAGCCCGGGGCCTCGGCGATCACGACGGCGCGGCCGGTGCCGCGCACCGCGGCCATCACCGTCGCGTCGTCGAACGGGGTGAGCGTGCGCACGTCGACCACCTGCACGCTGCGGCCGTCGACGGCAGCCACCTCGGCGGCCGCGAGGGCGACGGGCACGGACGGGCCGTAGCTGATGAGCGTGACGTCGGTGCCCTCGCGCACTACGCGCGCCTCCCGCAGCTCCGCGGTGACGGACGTGTCGACCGGTCCCTTCGACCAGTAGAGCTTCTTCGGCTCCATGAACACGACGGGATCAGGGGAGGCGATCGCGGCGCGCAGCAGCGAGTACGCCTCCTGCGGGGTGGACGGCGAGACGACGGTCAGGCCGGGGGTGTGCGCGTAGTACGCCTCGGACGAGTCGCAGTGGTGCTCGACGCCGCCGATGCCGCCGCCGAACGGGATCCGGATCACGATCGGCATGCGCGTGGCGCCGCGCGTGCGGTTGCCGAGCTTCGCGACGTGGCTCACCACCTGCTCAAACGCGGGCAGTGCGAACGCATCGAACTGCATCTCAACGACCGGGATCATGCCGTTCATCGCCATCCCGACCGCGGTGCCCATGATCCCCGACTCGGCGAGCGGGGTGTCGAAGCAGCGGTGCTCACCGAAGCGTGCGGTGAGCCCGTCGGTGATGCGGAAGACGCCGCCGAGCGCGCCGACGTCCTCGCCGAAGATGAGCACGCGGTCGTCGGCCGCGAGCGCGTCGGCGAGCGCGCGGTTGAGCGCTGCCGCCATCGTCATGGTCTCGACGGCCGGCGCGCGCTCGGCGCGCGGGGGAGTCGGGCGATCCGTCAGTGTTGCGGTGCTCATGCTGGGGCCTCCGTTCGTGCGATCTCGTCCTGCAGCAGGTGCCACTGCGCGGTGAGCATTGCGGGCCGCTCGGCGAACACGTGCGCGAACAGCTGCGCGGGATCGACCTCGGGCTCCGCGTGCATCACCTCCCGCAGCTCGGCGGCGGTCTGATCGGCCGCCGCGGCGAAGCGCGTCTCGGTCTCGTTGTCGAGCGCCCCGAGGCCGCGGAGGTGCTCGCGCACACGCGTGAGCGGATCCCGCGCGAGCCACGCCTGCACGTCCTCGTGCTCGCGGTAGCGGGTGTCGTCGTCGGCGTTCGTGTGCGCGAGCATGCGGTAGGTGTGCGCCTCGACGAGACTCGGGCCCGCGCCGCTGCGCGCCCGCTCGACGGCCGCGCCGAGCACCGCGAGCAGCGCGGCGACGTCGTTGCCGTCGACGCGCTCGCCCGGCATGCCGTAGCCGACGGCCTTGTGCGCGAGGGAGGGGGCAGCGGTCTGGCGCGACAGCGGCACCGAGATCGCGAACTCGTTGTTCTGCACGAAGAAGACGACGGCGAGCCCGAACACCGCCGCGAAGTTCAGCGCCTCGTGGAAGTCGCCCTCGCTCGTCGCGCCGTCGCCGCACATCGCGAGCACCACGGTGTCCTCGCCGCGCAGCTTCGCGGCGTGCGCGAAGCCCACCGCGTGCAGGAGCTGCGTGGCGAGCGGCGTCGCCTGCGGGGCGACGCGGCGCTCGTGCGGGTCGTAGCCCGAGTGCCAGTCGCCGCGCAGCAGCACCATGGCCTGCTCGGGGGCGACGCCGCGCGCGATCACCGCCACCGAGTCGCGGTAGGTGGGGAACAGCCAGTCGGTGTCGCGCAGCACGCGGGCCGCGGCGATCTGGCAGGCCTCCTGGCCGGTGGACGACGGGTAGACCGCGAGGCGGCCCTGGCGCACGAGCGCGTTGCACTGATCGTTGATGCGGCGGCCGGCGACGAGGTCGCCGTACGCGGCGACGAGCGCGTCGGGTGCTGGGGCGGCGAACTCGGCATCGGCAACCCGGGTGCCGGAGGGATCGATGAGCTGGACCGGGGTCTCTCGGGGCAGCAGCGATTGCGCTGAACTGGACACGGCTCCTCCTTGAGCTGACAAGATTTCGTGTTCTGTGGGCCTCAGCGTAATGATCGTCTGCCAATTTCGGGTTCTGCGTGGACGAAGTGCGCAAAAGGTGCGACGATTGCGTACGAATGCACTCCGCAACGCGGCGTGGTGCGGAGAGGGTCTGCGGTGGAACTGGACGACACGGATCGGGCGATCATCGAGGTGCTGCGCACCGATGCGCGGGCCTCCATGACCGCGATTGCTGAGGCGGTGCACATCTCCCGAGCGGGCGCGCACGCCCGCCTCGGCCGGCTCCGTGAGGCCGGCGTGATTACCGGATTCACGATTCGCACTGACCCGGTGCGCTCGGGGCTCCACTCGTCCGCCTACGTCACGCTCTCCGTTGAACAGCCTGCTTGGCAGGAGGTGCGCGAGCGGCTGAAACAAATCCCCGAGATCGAGCACATCGCGCTCGTCGGCGGCGAGTTCGACGTGCTGCTCCTCGTGCGCGCCCGCGACAATCGCGACCTGCGGCGGGTGGTGCTCGAGGAGGTGCAGTCGATTCCCTCGGTGCGCACCTCGCGCACGCTCCTGATTTTCGAGGACTTCCCGAACACTTCGGAGCACTGAGCGCGGCGTCGGTGACGACCGCGGCCCGCCCGGGTCGCGGTCGCTTCGACGTGTGTGTACACTCGATTGCTATCCGACCGTTCGGTTAGGATATCCAGCAGCAGCGGACGAACAACGGAGTTCTCAATGACAGACACTGCAGTAGCCGGAAGTGACGCCGTGCGGGCCGAAGCTCGCCGCGCCGAAGAGCGGAAGGTGCTCGCGGGCACCGTCGTCGGTACCACGATCGAGTGGTACGACTTCTTCATCTACGCTCAGGCCGCGGGTGCGGTCTTCGCCACCCTCTACTTCGCGCCGGCGGGCGAGACGGTCGGCCAGATCGTCTCCTGGGCCTCGCTCGGCATCTCATTCCTGTTCCGGCCACTCGGCGCGATCGTGGCCGGCCACCTCGGCGACCGACTCGGGCGCAAGCGCATGCTCGTGCTCACGCTCATCATGATGGGCGTCGCCACCGCACTCATCGGCGTGCTCCCCACCTACGCCCAGATCGGGATCGCGGCCCCCGTGCTGCTCATCCTGCTCCGCGTGCTGCAGGGCTTCTCGGCCGGCGGCGAGTGGGGCGGGGCAGCACTCATGTCCGTTGAGCACGCCCCCAAGGGCAAGCGCGGCTTCTTCGGCGCCTACCCGCAGATCGGCGTGCCGCTCGGCATGATCCTGGCGACCGCGACCATGTGGGTCATCACGACCACGCTCACCGAGGAGCAGTTCCTCACGTGGGGCTGGCGCATCCCGTTCCTCTTCTCCATCGTGCTCATCATCGTTGGCTACTTCATCCGCAAGACGGTGGAGGAGTCGCCGGTGTTCAAGCAGCTGCAGCAGCGCAAGGGGGAGTCGGCCACGCCGCTCAAGACCCTGTTCTCGAAGCACGCACGCGAGGTGCTCCTCGCCGCACTCATCTTCATCGCGAACAACGCGGCCGGCTACCTGCTCATCGCATTCTTCTCGACCTACGCGACTCGTCCGGTGGCAGACGGCGGCCTGGGTCTTGAGCGCCCGCCCGTGCTCCTCGCGACGACCCTCGCGTCGTTCGGGTGGCTCTTCTTCACGCTCTACGGCGGGATCCTGTCGGATCGCATCGGTCGCGTGCGCACCTTCCAGATCGGCTACGCGCTGCTCGGCATCTGGGCGATCCCGATGTGGTTCCTCATCGACACGGGCAACCTGTGGATGTACTTCGTCGCACTGTTCCTCATGACGATCGGCCTCGGGCTGTCGTACGGGCCGCAGGCGTCGCTCTACGCCGAGATGTTCCCCGCCGATGTTCGCTACTCCGGCGTCTCCATCGGCTACGCGATCGGCGCGATCTTCGGCGGTGCGTTCGCCCCCATGATCGCGGACCTCGTGTTCGGGGCGACGGGAGCGTCGTGGACGATCGGTGCGTACATCCTCGGCGTGACGATCATCTCCTTCATCGCGGTCTCGCTCGTGAAGGAGACGAAGGGTGTCGACCTGCACACGCGCTCGAACGAGGTGGTCGCGCCAGCGGCCGACTGATCCAGCGCTGCGCGACGTGCGCGGGGCGGCCGGGGAATCCCCGGCCGCCCCGCGGCGTTGTGCGGAGGAGACGCCGCACACCGAGGGAGCACCGCATGACCGAGAACCCAGCCGTTTCACGCGCAGCGAAGGACGCAGCCGCGCGCGGCCTCACCGTCGAGTTCGTCGCCCGCGGCGGGGACGGGCCGCCGGCCGACGGCATGCTCGGCGGCGTGCCGATCGCGAAGACGATCGTGGTGCAGCGGCGCGAGGAGTTCGTGTTCGTGATCGCGCCGCTCGCGGCCCAGTTCTCGTGGCCGAAGCTCCGCGCGCTGCTCGGCGTGAACAAGCTCTCGCTGCCCGACGCCGACGGCGCGCTCGCCGCAACCGGGTACGAGCGCGGCACGATCACGCCGCTCGGCGCGACGCAGCAGTGGCCGGTGTTCATGGACGAGCGGCTGCGCTCCGGCCGCATCGCGCTGGGCTCGGGCACGCGGACGCACGCCCTCATCGTGGACGCGGCGGAGCTGGCGGCGGCGTTCGACGCGACGGTGAGCGACCTCGCCGTCGCCGAGGGGGGGAGCGTGATCGGCACGCTCGCGCCCGCGCGGGTCAGTGCCGCGGTGAACGGCTCGTGAGCTGGGGAAGTGGTCGTCGCCCAACGCATTCTCCACCCGCAGCACCTTGACGGAGAAGGGCGTCTCGGCGGGCGCCGGCCGATCCGACCGCGGAACCGGAGGCAGCGATCCCGCGCGGTACGCGTTTCACCGCCACCGGGAGCGCGCGTATCGTGGAGCGTGCGGCGCGCCTGCGCCGCAGAAGTGAAGGAGCGGGCGAATTGGCTGATCGGGAGACACGGCACGCGGAACTGGCGGAGCGATTCCTGCCGGCCGAACTGATCGAGCGGATCCGCGGCCGCGCCGCGGAGACCGATCGCACGAACGGCTTCTTCACGGAAGACCTCGCCGAACTCCGCGCGCACGGCTACCTCACCCTCTTCGTTCCCGCCGAGTTCGGCGGGCCAGGGCTCACGCTGCACGAGGTGTCGCGCCTGCAGCAGCGGCTCGCCGGGGCCGCCCCGGCCACCGCGCTCGCCGTGAACATGCACCTCATGTGCACGGGCGTCGCACGCGCGCTCCGCGAGCGCGGTGACGACTCGCTCAACGCCGTGTTCGCCGAGGCGATGGCCGGCGAGATCTTCGCGTTTGGCATCAGCGAGCCGGGCAACGACTTCGTGCTGAGCGACTCGACCACCGCGGCCGTGCCGCAGGCCGACGGCAGCTACCGCCTCACGGGCACGAAGATCTTCACCTCCCTCTCGCCCGTCTGGACCAGGCTGCTCACGCACGGGGTCGACGAGAGCGACCCCAATCGGCGCACGCTCGTCTACGGCCTGGTCACCCGGGACACCCCGGGGATCACCGTGTCGGATCAGTGGGATGTGCTCGGCATGCGCGCCTCGCAGAGCCGCGCGACACGGCTCGACGACGTCGCGCTCGCCGCCGAGCGGGTGGTGCGCCGCCTGCCGGTCGGCCCCGATCCCGATCTGCTCACCTTCGCGATCGCCGCGAACTTCCAGCTGCTCATCGCGTCCGTCTACACGGGGGTGGCGCGGCGGGCGCTCGACGTTGCCGCGGCCGGGCTGCGTGCGCGCCGCTCCGCGCGGGCCGGGGGAACGCTGGCGGACGTGCCGGAGTCGCGCGTGCGGATCGCCGACGCGCACCTCGACTACCTCGCGGTGCCCGGCCTGCTCGACGCGACCGCCCGCGACTTCGACGAACTCGTGGATCACGGGGCCGGCTGGTCGCCGCGCCTCGTCGGGACGCGGCTGCACGCGACGGCCGCGGCCCGGCGCACCGCGGAAGTGGCGCTCCTGTGCGCCGGGGGCTCCGGCTTCGCGGCGGGGCACGAGGCGAGCAGGCTGGTCCGGGACGCCGCGGCCGGCATGTTCCACCCGCCGGCCGCCGACGCGGCGCGGCCGCTCTTCGCCGCCGACCTGCTCGACGAGGCGTAGGCGCCAGGCGAGTTGCACGCGGGCCGCGCACGCACCCGGGCAGGGGTGCCACACCCGGAGCGCCGCGTGTCGCACTGAAATGCCCGCAATCCCGGCTCAGTTCGGGGGTCTGACGCGCAGTGTTCAGCCGAGGCCTACTCACGATGAGGGGGCGGGTGCTAGCGTAAAAGCGGATTATTCTGCCGGGAACGGATGCGAGGCGATATGCAGAAGCGAAAGACCAGCTGGCCAAAGCGCGCGATCGGGGTGCTGTGCGCCGGCGCGTTCGCGGGTGGTCTGCTCGTTGGCGGATCGCTCACCAGCGCACCGGCTCCCGCGCAGGCGCTCGACCTCCCCACCTGGGACGACGTCCAGGCGGCGAAGAACAACGAGGCCGCGGCGGCCAAGAAGGTCACCGAGATCGAGGGGCTGATCAAGGAAGGCGAGAAGGAGCTCGACCGGCTGCGCAACCTGCACGCAACGAAGCTCCAGGAGCTCAACGTCGCCGACGCGAACGCGCGCGAGGCCGCCGATCGCGCGCAGCAGCTGCGCGCCCAGGCCGAGCAGAGCCAGAAGGAAGCCGAGGAGGCCGCGGCCCGCGCCGGCGTGCTGGTCGCCCAGATGTACCGCTCCGGCGGCGTCGACCGCAGCATGGAGCTCTTTCTCGACGCCGACGAGAGCACCGCCGACGCGCTGCTCGAGCGCATGGCCTCGATGTCGAAGGCCACGGAGCGCAACACGCAGCTGTCCGAGGAGGCCCAGCAGGCCGCCAACACCGCCGACACGCTCGGCAAGCAGGCCAAGGCCGCCGAGCAGGAGCGTGAGGAGCTGCGCGAGCGCGCGGCAACGCTCGAGGCGGAGGCCGCGGACGCCGCCGCAACGCAGGGCGAGAAGGTCGCCGCGCAGGAGGACAACCAGCGCGTGCTCCAGACCCAGCTGGCCGCGCTGAAGGACACCACGACGAAGACCGTCGACGGCTACGAGGAGCGCCTCCGTATCGAGGAGGAGCAGCGCCGCAAGGAAGCCGAGCGCCTCGCCCGCATCGCCGAGGAGTACCGCAAGCAGCAGGAGGAGCTCGCACGCCAGCAGGCGGAGCAGGCGCAGAACGGTGGCAACACTGGCGGCACCGGTGGCGGGAACCCCGGTGGCGGTGGGAACACCGGCGGTGGGAACCCGGGCGGTGGCAACCCCGGTGGAGGCACTGGCGGCGGCAACCCCGGCGGCGGCGGTTCCTCGAACGGCTGGGTGCTCCCCACGAGCGGCTACTACATCTCCGACTACTTCGCGCCCCCCGGGCGCCCGAACCACACGGGTATTGACCTCGCGACGGGCTGCGGCACGCCCATCGTCGCCGCGGCGAGCGGCACGGTCGGCATGGCCTACTGGGATCCATACGGTGGCGGCAACATGGTGACGGTTAACCACCCGACCGGCTGGCAGACGCGCTACGCGCACATGCAGTCGTGGGCGGCCGTTGGGGCTGGGCAGCAGGTGTCCGCCGGCCAGGTCATCGGCTACGTCGGCACCACGGGCGGGGCGAGCACCGGCTGCCACCTCCACTTCGAGATGCGCCTCAACCAGGACAATGGCTGGTACGGCTTCGTGAACCCGTCGTTCTACATCAACTTCTAGGCGCGGCGCACACACGAACGGCCCGGGATCCAGCTGGATCCCGGGCCGTTCGTGTGCCCGTGGCCGGGCGGTGGAGGCTTAGTGGCCCTCAGCCGCGAGGCGCTCCTGCGCCTCAACGATCAGCTGCTCGGCGTCGGCCGCGGAGCCCCACGCGTCAACCTTGACCCACTTGCCTGGCTCGAGGTCCTTGTAGTGCTCGAAGAAGTGCTCGATCTCCTTGCGGGTGTATTCCGGGATGTCTGCGACGTCCTGGATGTGCGCCCAGCGGGGATCCTTCGCCTGCACCGCGATGACCTTGTCGTCGCCGCCCGCCTCGTCGCTCATCTTGAGGACGCCGACCGGGCGCACCTTGATGCCAACGCCGGGGAACACCGGGTAGTCGAGCAGCACGAGCACGTCGAGCGGGTCGCCGTCCTCGCCGAGCGTCTCCTCGAAGAAGCCGTAGTCGGTCGGGTAGACGAAGCCGGTGTAGAGCACGCGGTCGAGGTACACCCGGCCGGTCTCGTGGTCGACCTCGTACTTGTTGCGGCTCCCCTTGGGGATCTCGATGACTGCGTCGAATGCGGCGGTCATGCGCGCTCCTTCAATCGTGTGGTGGGTGGGCAAGCTGCCGGCCCCGGTGAATAGTGCCGGGACCAGGGTACCCGAACCGCGCTGCGTACCCGCTCCCGAGGCCCGAACCGAAGACCCCGCCCGCCCCGCCCCCCCCACCCAAACCAGCCGGAGAAATCTGAGTTTTCGGAGCCCAGCGGCAGAACGCCCCCGAGATTCGCGATTCCTCCTGCGGGTTTGGGGGAGTGGGGCGCCGGGGAGGTGGGTGAATCCGGGGTAGGGGGCAGCACGAGGCGCGGGAGCGCGTGCATGAAGCGGACGCCCTACCGAATACCCCGCCCCACCCATACCAGCCGGAGAAATCTGGGTTCTCGGAGCCCAGCGGCAGAATGCGCCCGAGATTCGCGATTTCTCCGGCTGGTTTGGGGGAGTGGGGTTTGGGGTTTGGGGCGGGCAAAGGGCAGGGGGCAAGCGCGCCGCGGTAGCCTGAGAGCATGTCCGATCGGCCGCTGCTCGACACCCGGCGCGCAGCGCGGCGCGCGCTGCGCGAGCTTGTCGCCCGCACGGGCCCGGAACCGCTCGTGCTCGTCGCGCTCTCCGGCGGCGCCGACTCGCTCGCCCTGGCGGCAGCCACCGCGACGGAAGCCGCGAAGCTCGGCGTATCCGCAGGCGCGATCCTCGTCGACCACGGCCTGCAGGACGGCTCGGCCGAGGTGACCGCCCGCGCCGAACGGCAGGCGCTGGCGCTCGGCCTCGATCCCGTGCTCGTGCGCCGCGTCGAGATTCCCGGCTCGGCGGCCGGCGGGCCGGAGGCCGCAGCACGCGCCGCGAGGTACGATGCGTTCCGCGACGCAGCCGCGGCGACCGGCGCGCGGGCGGTCCTCACCGGGCACACCCGCAGCGACCAGGCCGAGCAGGTGCTCCTCGGGATCGCGCGCGGCTCGGGCACCCGCACCCTCGCCGGCATTCCGGAGCGGCGGTCGCTCGCCGAGCGGTGCGAGCTGATCCGGCCGTTTCTCGCCGCGGACCCCGAGATCACGCGCGAGGTGACGCTGGCAGCTTGCGCACGCCTCGAGATCGAACCCTGGGCCGATCCGCACAACCGTGATCCGGCGTTCACCCGCGTGCGGGTGCGCGAGCAGATCCTGCCCGTGATCGTCGACGCGCTGGGCGCGGCAGCGCCCGCGGCGCTCGCCCGCACCGCCGACCTGGCACGGGAAGACGCCGACGCGCTGGACGCCCTCGCTGCCGACGCGCTCGCCGGACTGCGGGAGACCGACGAGCAGACGATCCTCCTCCCCGCCGCAGGGCTCGCCGTGCTGCCAGCCGCGATCCGGCACCGCGTCATCCGGCTCGCGGGAGCCGAGTTCGGCGCCCACCTCAGTCGGGAACACACGCTCAGCATCGCCGCGCTCGCCACCGAGTGGCGCGGGCAGGGGCCCGTCTTCGTGCCGGGGATCCGGGCGGCCCGCGCCGCCGGCCTGCTGCGCCTGTCGAGGCAGATCGGTTCGCCGCGCGCGCCCCGCGACTGAGCCGCGCCGCAACACGCGCACCGGTGCGACGGCCCCCAGCGGCTGGCACTAACATAGCCGCATGGATTCCACACACCTGGGAGACGACCTCTCCGTTGTACTGCACACCGAGGCCGAGCTGCTCACGCGGCTCGGCGAGCTTGCCCGCGAGATCGAAGCGGACTACACCGAGGAGCCCCCGCTGCTTGTTGGCGTGCTGAAGGGCGCCGTCATGGTCATGGCGGATCTCGCCCGCGAGCTGCGCTTCCACGCGCAGATGGATTGGATGGCGGTGTCCTCGTACGGCGCAGGCACGAAGTCGAGCGGCGTGGTGAAGATCCTGAAGGACCTCGACGCCGACATCACCGGCCGTGACGTGCTGATCGTCGAGGACATCATCGACTCGGGGCTGACGCTCGCGTGGCTGAAGGACAACCTCGAGAGCCGCGGGGCGAAGTCGGTGCGCATCTGCACGATGCTCCGCAAGCCCGAGGCGCTCAAGGTCGAGGTGGACGTCGCGTACGTCGGCTTCGACATTCCGGTCGAGTTCGTCGTCGGCTACGGCCTCGACTACGCGGAGAACTACCGCAACCTGCGCGACGTCGCGGTGCTCGCACCCCACGTCTACGGCGGCGAGGAGTAGCGACGCGCTGCCAGGATCCACCCCGGGTGCCGCGGCGCGCGTGCCGCACCTGAGTGCACCCGGGGTGCGCCCTGAGCGGACAAGTGGATTCCCACAGTAGGCGGCCAGTGGAATTGGCTACGCTTGCAAGGGCTGGAATACTCCGGCACGGCACCCTCGAAAGGCCTTGACTTGGCAGAGAATTCTCCGAAGAGCTCGACGAAGAGCAAGAAGCTGTTCCGCGGCCCGCTCCTCTACCTGATCCTTGCTCCGCTGATCGTGCTGATCGGTTGGTCGCTGCTCTCAGGTGGCAGCACGCGCGAGGTCCCGACGAAGCAGGGCCTTGAGTTCATCGCTGAGGGCAAGGCCAAGCAGGCCGAGATCATTGACGGCGATCAGCGCGTCAACCTCACGCTCACGAAGGCCGACACGAAGCTCGGCACGGATCAGGTCTACTTCTACTACGTGTCGCAGCGCGGTGACGCGGTGGTCGAGGCGGTCACCGAGGCGAAGCTGAAGGACGGCTTCACCGACAAGGTGCCGCAGCCGAACCCGCTGTGGTCGCTGCTCGGCTTCCTGCTGCCGCTCCTGCTCATCGGCGCGCTGCTGTGGTGGATGCTGTCGTCCATGCAGGGCGGCGGCCGCGGGGTGATGCAGTTCGGCAAGTCGAAGGCGAAGCTCGTCTCGAAGGAGACCCCGCAGGTCACCTTCGCGGACGTCGCCGGCGCCGACGAGGCCGTCGAGGAGCTCCACGAGATCAAGGACTTCCTGCAGGACGCCACCCGCTTCCAGGCGGTCGGCGCGCGGATCCCGAAGGGCGTGCTGCTGTACGGCCCGCCCGGCACGGGTAAGACGCTCCTCGCGCGTGCCGTCGCGGGGGAGGCCGGCGTGCCGTTCTACACGATCTCCGGTTCCGACTTTGTTGAGATGTTCGTCGGCGTCGGCGCGAGCCGCGTGCGCGACCTCTTCAAGGAGGCCAAGGCGAACGCCCCGGCCATCATCTTCATCGACGAGATCGACGCGGTCGGCCAGCGCCGCGGCCAGGGCATGGGCGGCGGCCACGACGAGCGCGAGCAGACGCTCAACCAGCTGCTCGTCGAGATGGACGGCTTTGACCCGAAGACCAACGTGATCATGATCGCGGCGACGAACCGCCCCGACATGCTCGATCCCGCGCTGCTGCGCCCCGGCCGCTTCGACCGTCAGATCGGCGTCGACGCCCCGGACATGCCCGGCCGCCTCAAGATCCTGCAGGTGCACTCGAAGGGGAAGCCGCTCTCGAAGAACGTCGACCTCGAGGTCGTCGCGCGGAAGACGCCAGGCTTCTCCGGCGCGGATCTCGCGAACGTGCTCAACGAGGCAGCCCTGCTCACCGCGCGATCGAACGCGCAGCTGATCGACAACCGCGCGCTCGACGAGGCCATCGACCGCGTGATCGCCGGCCCGCAGCGCCGCACGCGCGTGATGAAGGATCAGGAGAAGCTGATCACGGCCTACCACGAGGGCGGTCACGCGCTCGTCGCCGCGGCGCTGAACCACACTGATCCGGTAACGAAGATCACGATCCTGCCGCGCGGCCGCGCCCTCGGCTACACGATGGTGATCCCGCTCGAGGACAAGTACTCCGTGACGCGCAACGAGCTGCAGGATCAGCTCGCGTACGCGCTCGGCGGCCGCGTGGCCGAGGAGCTCGTGTTCCACGACCCGACCACGGGCGCTGGCAACGACATCGAGAAGGCGACGGGCACCGCGCGCAAGATGGTGACCGAGTACGGCATGTCGGCCTCGATCGGCCCCGTGAAGCTCGGCCAGGCGCAGCCCGGAGCGTTCCTCGGCGAGTTCGGGCAGAGCCGCGACTACTCGGAGGGCGTCGCCGTCTCGGTGGACACCGAGGTGCGCGCGCTGCTCGAGCAGGCGCACAACGAGGCGTACGAGGCGCTCGTGCAGAACCGCGACGTGCTGGATCGCCTCGCGGCCGAGCTGCTCGAGAAGGAGACGCTCGACCACAACCAGATCGCCGAGATCTTCCGCGACGTGCAGAAGCTGCCTGAGCGCGCGATCTGGCTCTCGCACACGGATCGACCGGTGTCGGATCGCCCGCCGATCGAGGTCCCGGCGGTGGTGCGCACCGACGGTGGGCTCGACGAGGCCGGCGCGAAGGCGACGCAGGGCGAGGCCCAGACGGCGGAGCCGGCTGAGGCCGCGGAGCCGGTCGCGCCGGTTGAGCCCGCAGCGCCGGTTGAGCCTGCTGAGCCGGCCGCGCCCGCCGCGCCCGCGAGTCCCGCGGAGCCGCCGCGCAACCTGGGGACGCCGCCCGCGAGCGACCCGAACGACGCACGGTAGCGCCGATGAACGAAACCGTGGATCGCGAGCGCATCGCCGCGGCGGTGCGCGAGCTGCTGAGCGCAATCGGATCGGATCCGGATAGCCCCGAGCTGGCAAGCACGCCGTTTCGGGTCGCCGACGCCTACGCGGAGTTCTTCGCCGGCGTCGGCACGGATCCCGCCGGGTTCCTCAGCGACGCGGTTCCGGTGGGTGACGACACCGGCGAGCTGGTGCTCGTGCGCGACATCGCGTTGCGATCGATGTGCGAGCACCACCTCCTCCCGTTCCGCGGCCGCGCGCACGTCGCGTACCGGCCGGGCAGCCGGGTGGTCGGGCTCAGTGCGATCCCGCGCGTCATTGAGACGCTTGCCGCGCGCCCGCAGGTGCAGGAGCGGCTGGGCGAGCAGATCGCGCAGACGCTGCAGGATGGGCTCGCCCCGGCCGGTGTGCTCGTGGTGCTTGAGGCGAGCCACGGCTGCGTCTCGGATCGCGGCGTGCGACAGGCCGACGCGGTGACCCTCACGGTCGCCTCGCGCGGCGTGCTCGCCGACGCGGCCGAGCAGGCTGCCGTGTTCGCGCTACTGGGCGGCGCTGGGCCCAGCGCTCGCACCGCGAACCTGGCCGAGGCCGAGCGATGAGCGGGGCGCCCCGCGCCGAGGTGATGGGGGTGCTCAATGTCACCCCCGACTCCTTCAGCGACGGCGGCAGCTACGTGACCCTCGACGCGGCGCTCGCCCAGGCGCGCGCGCTCGCGGCGCAGGGCGCCACGATCATCGACGTCGGCGGCGAATCGACGCGGCCAGGGGCCACCCCGGTCGAGCCCGCCGAGGAGCAGCGCCGTGTCCTCCCCGTGATCGAGCGGCTCGTCGCCGACGGCATCGCGGTGTCGGTCGACACGATCCACGCCGATACCGCCGCTGCCGCGGTCGCGGTGGGAGCGAGCTTCATCAACGACGTGTCGGGTGGGCTGCACGATCCCGGCATGCACGCCGTCGCGGCGATCGCGAGTCGCGAACACGGCACGCGCTACATCATCGGCCACTGGCGGGGCATCCCCGACCCGGCGCACGAGCGCTCCGGCTACCGAGACGTGCTCGCCGAGGTGCGAGCGGCGCTCCAGGAGCTCGCCGGCGCGGCGGTCACGGCTGGGGTGGCACGCGAGCACGTGGTCCTCGATCCGGGTCTCGGCTTCGACAAGACCGGGGCCGACGGCTGGCGCCTCCTCGCCGGGCTCGACACGCTGCGCGGCAGCGGTTTTCCGGTGCTCGTCGGCGCATCGCGGAAGCGTATGCTCACCGAGGTGCTGGCCGGGATCCCGGCTGCGGCCCGCGCGACGGCGCCGGGCGGCGACGAGCGCGATCTCGCGACGGCCGTCGTGAGCGCGCTCGCGGTTCGCGCCGGTGCGTGGGGAGTGCGCGTGCACGACGTCGCCGGCACCGCGCAGGCGCTCGCCGTTGCGGCGGCGTGGGAGACAGCCGAGCAGAAGGCGGCTGAACGGGAGACAGTCGAGCAGGAATCAGCCATGGCGGCCCCGGCCGCAGCGCCCCCCGTCGCCCGGATCCCGCAGGATCGCATCACCCTGACCGGGCTTGAGGTGTTCGCGCACCACGGCGTGTTCGACTTCGAGCGTGAGGCCGGGCAGAAGTTCGTCATCGACGCCGAGGTGGCCGTCGATCTGCGCGCGGCGGCGGCCGGTGATGAGCTCGCCGCGACCGTGCACTACGGCGAGCTCGCGGAAGCGATCGTCGCGGCAGTGGAGCGCGACCCGGTCGACCTCATCGAAACGATCGCCGAGCGCGTCGCCGCCGTGGCACTCGGCTTCGCGGGCGTGCGCGAGGCACGCATCACCGTGCACAAGCCTGACGCGCCGATCGACGCGAGCTTCGCGGATGTTTCAGTGTCGGTGGTGCGCCGCGCCGCGGGGGAGGGTGAGCGATGATCGCGCAGGTGGTTGACGTGCTGCTCGCGTTCGGGGCGAACCTGGGCGACCGCGGCGAGACGATTCGCGCCGCGCAGCGGGAGATCGCGGGTGCGCCAGGCATCAGCGAATTCCTGGCGTCACCGCTCCGCGAGACGATCGCGCTGACGCCGGACGGCCCCGATCCTGATGCGCCGCGCTACCTCAACGGCGTCGCCACCGCGCGGACCACACTGACCCCGCACGAGCTGCTCGACCTGACGCAGCGCGTCGAGACCGCGCACGGCCGCACCCGCGACGTGCGGTGGGGGGCGCGCACGCTCGACATCGACATCATCCTGTTCGGCGGTCGCGTGGTGCAGGATGAGCGCCTCACGGTGCCGCACCCGCGCGCGCACGAGCGCGACTTCGTGCTCTCGCCCTGGCTCGCGATGGATCCGGACGCGGTGCTCATGGGGCACGGCCGCGTGGCCGAGCTGCTCGCGCGCCTGGGCGACACGACGCGGCCGCTCGACGGGGCACAGCCGGTCGACGGGGCACTGCCCGATCCCGCACTGCGTGATCCAGCACTGCCCGATCCCGCACCGCAGGCACCCGCCCCGCATCCCCCCGAGACCGGGAGCGATCATGCGCGGTGAGGAGCGCACCGGCCCGCTGGCCGTCGCCGCAGCCGGGGCGATGGGGATCGCCGTCGGGCTCGTGCTGCAGTTCGCGCTGTCGGGGCGCGGGGCTCCGCCGTTCGTCCCGCCGCTCTCGCTCGCCCTCATGCTCGCGCTCATTGCCGGGGTGCTGCTGACGCTCGGGATCCGGCTGCGCCGCACCGTGCTGAAACGCGCCGGCGACGTGAACCCGTTCCACGCGGTGCGGCTCCTCGCGACCGCGCGCGCCGGCCAGCTCGTCGGCGCGCTCCTCGGCGGATTCGGCGGGGGGCTCGCGCTCTCCCTGCTCGGCCGCAGTGTGCCGGCCCCGAGCGAGAGCTGGCTCCCCATGGTGCTCGTGTTCGCCGGCGGCGCCGTGCTCGTCGTCTGCGCGGCCATCACCGAGCACCTCTGCAGGGTCCCGCCCGGGGACGGGGCTGCGCCGGAAGAGGCTGATCCGGATCCCGATCCGGCGGGCCAGACCGCCTACCGCAAACCCTGACGTTCGGGCACGTGGCGCGGTGGATGCGCCCCGCGCTGGCCTAGGCTGGAGGCGTGAGCCAAGAACCATTGCCGCAGGAACTGCCCAGCACCACGCCGCCGCTTCCCGCCACCCCGTCAGCCGCCGCACCGGCGCCAGGTGCGCCCGCCGCGCCAGCCGCCGCGCCAGCCGCGCAAGCCGCGCCGGTCACCGAGCCGTGGCCGAACGGCGAGCAGGAGTGGCAGCGCGTCTCGCCCTCCTACGCCTGGGCTGATCTGATCGTCAACCTCGTGCTCGTGCTCATCGTGGGCGCCGTGGTGGGCGTGATCGTGTTCGTGAACGCGGGCGATCAGCGCGTGCTCCCGCTCGTCGGCCTCGGCGCCGTGGTGCTCGCACTGCTGATCAACGCCCTCTTCGCGTTCCGCCGCGTGCGCGCGATCGGCTACATCCTGCGCGAGGACGACCTGCTCTTCCGCCGCGGCATCATGTTCGAGCGCGTCGTCGCTGTGCCGTACGGCAGGCTGCAGCTCGTCGACGTGACCCGCGGCCCGCTGCTGCGCGCGCTGGGCCTCGCGACGCTGAAGTTCGTCACCGCCTCCGCGGCGACGGGCGTGCAGTTGCCCGGCCTGCGGCTGGACGACGCCGAGGCGCTGCGCGACCGGCTCGTCGCGCTCGCGGAGACGCGGCGGTCGGGGCTGTGAGCGAGCTTCCCGGCGGCGCGGGGCTGCCCGGCGGCGCCGGGCTCCCCGAGAGCCCAGCTCCCGCCAGCCCGGCACAGCTCCCCGGCACCGCCGACGCCGAGGGCTGGCGCCGCATGCACCCGCTCTCGCCGCTGCTGCGTGGCGGGCTGGCGCTGCTCGTCATCGGCGGCATCATCATCGCGAACTTCCGCGATCGGCTGGTCGAGTTTTTCTTCGCGCGCGAGGCGCTGCAGAACGACGACTTCGCCGATGTATTCGACGAGCAGGACATTTTCGCGTACCTCGTCGAGCAGGGACTGCTGCTGATCGTGCTGGGGGTGGCGCTCGGCGTGATCCTCCTCATCGTGCTGTTCTCGTGGCTGGCCTGGCGATTCTCGAGCTACCGGGTCACCGAGGAGGCGGTGGAAACCCGCAGTGGGATCCTGTTCCGCAATCACCGACGCGCCCCGCTCGAGCGCATCCAGTCGGTCAACCTGCAGCGTCCGATGCTGGCGCGCGCGCTCGGGCTCACGAAGATCGAGGTGGTGACCGCCGGCCAGGACGGCAAGGTGGAGCTCGCCTACCTCGGGCACGCCGACGCGAAGACCGTGCGCGAGCAGATCATGCAGGTCGCCGCGCAGAAGCGGCGCGGTGACGCGGTGACCGGCGCGCACCTCGACAGCATCACGGGTGCGGCCGCCGTCGCGTTCGATGGTTCGGTGTACGCGGCCGGCGCGACCGGGCTCGCCGGCCGCGCGCAGGAGTTCGTTGACAGCGACGTCGATCCCGACGCGATCGCCGGCGGCGCGCTCGTCCGCGTGCCGGTTGGCCGGCTGCTCGGCAGCATCGCGCTCAGCTGGGAGGCGGTGATCCTGCTGCTCGTCGTGGTGGCCGTGATCGTCGGCGGCGCGATCGTCGAGCCGGTCATGATTCTTGGCATCCTGCCGCTCATCGTGGTGATGGCTGGCGTGATGTTCAGCCAGTTCAACCGCGGCTTCAACTTCACGCTCTCCCGCGGGCGCGACGCCGTGCGCACCGGCGCAGGCCTCACCTCAACGCTGACCGAGTCGATTCCGTTCGGCCGGATCCACGCGATCGAGGCGCGGCAGCCGCTGTTCTGGCGTCCGCTCGGCTGGTGGAAGGTGCGCATCACCACCGCGGGCCACTCGGTGGCGCAGGGCGGCCAGAACGCAGCGCAGAACGTCGTGCTGCCGGTGGGCCTCGAGGCCGACGTGCTGCGCGTCATCGACACCCTGCTGCCCGGGGTCGGTGACGACGAGGACGAGATCGCCGCGCTGCGCAACGGCCTGAGCGGCCCGGGCACCGGCTATCGGGGTCCCGGCAAGCGCGCCGGCTGGGTGCTCTGGTGGGGGAAGCCGCGTGCCGGCATCGCGCTCGAGGGCCTCGGCAGCGAGGACGCGACGCTGCGCATCCGCCGCGGTGTGCTCACCCGGTCGCTCTCGATCATGCCGATCGTGCGCGCCCAGTCGGTGCAGCTGCGCCGACCGCTCGTGCACCGCATGCTCGGGCTCGCGGCCATCCAGGCGCACACGGTGCTCGGCCCGGTGCGCATGGAGATGCGCGGCATGGAGCTGGGGATCGGCCAGCGCGTGTTCGACGAGCTCGCGGTCGCGGTGCTGCGCATCCAGGGTGCCGAGGCGCGCCGCCTTGCCGACGCGCGCGCCCCGCAGGCCACCCACCCGCCGCGCCAGGACGCCTGATGCACCCGAGCGCGCAGGAGTCCCGGCTCGGTGTCGGCGTCATCGGCGCAGGCAGGGTCGGCCCGGTGCTCGCCCGCGCGCTCGCTGGCGCCGGGCACGCGATCACGGGCATCTCCGCGGTCAGCGCGGAGAGCCGTGAGCGCGCCGAGGCCATGCTGCCCGGCGTGCCGGTGCTCGACGTGCCCGAGGTGGTGCGGCGCTCCGAGCTCGTGCTGCTTGCGGTGCCAGGCGACGAACTGCCCGGCCTCATCGCGGGGCTCGCGGCGACCGGCGCGTGGCAGCCAGGCCAGCTCGCGATCCACACGTCCCCGGAGCACGGCACCGCGGTGTTCGGCCCGGCCCTCGCGGTCGGGGTGATCCCGCTCGCACTGCACCCGGCGATCGTGTTCACGGGAACGAGCATCGACCTCGGCCGGCTCGCCGGCGCGACGATCGCCGTCACCGCGCCGGCACCGGTCCTGCCGATCGGGCAGGCGCTCGCCGTCGAAATGGGCGGCGAACCCGTCATCGTGCGCGAGCAGGATCGTGCAACGTACGCCGACGCGATCACGGCGGCCGCCGAGCTCTCGCGCGCGGTCGTGCGGCAGACCACCGACGCGCTCCGCGAGATCGGGATCGAGCGTCCCGACCAGCTCGCGGGCGGCGTGGTGCGCGCGGCGGTCGAGGAAGCCCTGCTCGAGGCCGCCGGCCGCGATGGCGGGGCGAATCACCCCGACGAGCTGGCCTAGGATGGAACGGACCGTCGAACCCGAGCGACGGACGTTACATCACGGAGGACACGCCCCCACTATGAGCGATCAGAGCGCAGCGAACGCAGCCGAGCCGGCCACCACCGACGCCACCCAGGCCGTCAGTGCTGAGGAGGTCTTCGAGCAGAAGCGTGTGCGACTGGAGAAGCGCGACAAACTGAACGCTGAGGCCAGCCTCGCGGGCGGCGCGTACCCGGTCACCGTCCCCGTGACGACCACGATCCCCGCGGTGCGCGCGGAGTGGGGGCACCTGGAGGAGACCCCGGATACCGCATCGGGCGCCGTCGTCGGCGTCGCCGGCCGCGTCGTGTTCCAGCGCAACACCGGCAAGCTGTGCTTCGCGTCGCTGCAGGCGGGCGACGGCACGCGCATTCAGGCCATGGTGAGCTTCGCAGAGGTGGGCGAGGAGTCGCTGGCCTCGTACAAGGAGCTCGTCGACCTCGGCGATCACCTGTTCGTGCGCGGCGAGGTCGCGTCGAGCCGCCGCGGTGAGCTCTCGATCATGGTCACCGAGTGGCAGATCGCCGCGAAGGCGATCGCGCCCCTGCCGAACATGCACACCGAGCTGAACGAGGAGACGCGGGTACGCCAGCGCTACCTCGACCTGATCCAGCGCGAGCAGGCGCGCCGCAACGTTGTCACGCGTGCGCGCACGATGGCGAGCCTGCGCAAGACTTTCGCGGAGCGCGACTTCATCGAGGCCGAGACGCCGATGCTGCAGACCATGCACGGCGGCGCGTCGGCGCGCCCGTTCATCACGCACTCGAACGCGTTCGACACCGAACTCTTCCTGCGCATCGCGCCTGAGCTGTTCCTGAAGCGCGCCGTCGTCGGCGGCCTGGAGCGCGTCTTCGAGATCAACCGCAACTTCCGCAACGAGGGCGCCGACTCGACGCACAGCCCGGAGTTCGCGATGCTCGAGGCGTACCAGGCGTACACCGACTACAGCGGCATCGCGGATCTCACGCAGGATCTCGTGCAGAACGCCGCGCTCGCCGCGAACGTCGGCACGGAGCGCGAGGGCACGCACGTCGTCGAGTGGGCCGACGGCACGCTCTTCGACCTCGGCGGCGAGTGGGATCGCATCTCCATGTACGGCACGCTCTCCGAGGCCGCCGGCCGCGAGATCACGCCGGAGACCTCGGTGGCCGAGCTGCAGGCGATCGCCGACGCCGAGGGCGTCGAGGTGCCGCTGCCGAACCACGGCAAGCTCGTCGAGGAGCTGTGGGAGCACTTCGTGAAGGACGGGCTGACGCGCCCCACCTTCGTGATGGACTTCCCGGTGGAGACGAGCCCGCTCACGCGCCACCACCGCACGATCCCCGGCGTGGTGGAGAAGTGGGATCTCTACGTGCGCGGCTTCGAGCTCGCCACGGGCTACTCCGAGCTCGTCGACCCGGTGGTGCAGCGCGAGCGCTTCGTCCAGCAGGCCGCGGAAGCGGCCCGCGGCGACGTCGAGGCGATGAGCGTTGACGAGGAGTTCCTGCGCGCGCTCGAGCACGGCATGCCGCCGTCGGGTGGCATGGGCATGGGCATGGACCGCCTGCTCATGGCCCTCACCGGCCTCGGGATCCGCGAGACGATCCTGTTCCCGCTCGTGAAATAAGCAGATCGGGATCCGAGCCGAACGCCCACTCGCCGTCGCGCGGGTGGGCGTTCAGCTATTCCCGGCACGCACCCGATACACTTGCCGCATGGACAGCTGGTGGACGAACGCGGTGTGGTCGCTGACGCCGACCGTGCTCATCGGGATCTTCTTCTGGATGGTGCTGCGGCTCATCCTCCGCGCGGATCGCACGGAGCGTCGGGTCTACCGACAGATCGAGGACGAGGAGCGCGCGAAGGCCGGCCTCCCCGCCCGCGAGGAGTCCTAGCCCCCGAAACGGCTCGCGACGCGCGTCCGAGCCCGCAGCTCCCGCTACAGTACATGCAGGGGTGATATCCGGCGCGCTCGGATCCTGAGCTCAGGGAGTGCGCGGCCGGAGTCACCAGGTGCTGTGGCGACTGAGGAGAAGCGTCGATGGAGGAACTCAACTGGTTTGGGGTGAACTGGCCGTTCGCGTGGACCCTCACGTTCCTGATCATCGACAACGTGATCCGCGTCGTCGCGCTCTTTGTCGTGCCACGCAACCGCCGTCCCACCTCGGGGATGGCCTGGCTGATGGCGATCTTCCTGCTGCCCGTGCCCGGCCTGCTGCTGTTCCTCATCATCGGGAGTAAGCGCCTGCCGCGCGCCCGCGAGCAGAAGCAAGAGGCGATCAACCTCTTCGTCTCGCAGATCGCGGAGCGCGAGGAGCGCGGCATGGTCACGCCGACCGCCGAGCTGCAGCCCGGCATCGACAGCGCCGTGCGGCTCGGCCGTTCGCTCGGCGCCCAGCCGATGCTGCGCGGCAACGCCGCAACCATGTGCATCGACTACGAGGAGTCGTTCGCGCAGATGGCCGCGGCGATCCGCACCGCCACCGAGTACGTGCACATCGAGTTCTACATCCTCGTGCACGATGAGGCGACCGACGACATCTTCACGGCAATGGGGGAAGCCGTGGCGCGCGGCGTGCAGGTGCGCGTGCTGCTCGACCACATCTCGGCCGTGCGCAACCCCGGCACGCGGCGCACGGCGCAGAGCCTCGACGAGCTCGGCGTGCAGTGGGCGTACATGCTGCCGGTGCGGCCCTGGCGCGGCGAGTACCAGCGCCCGGACCTCCGAAACCACCGCAAGCTGATCGTGATCGACGGCCGCATCGGGTTCATGGGCTCGCAGAACCTCGTCGACTCGAGCTACAACAAGCCGTCGAACCAGCGCCGCGGCCTCCACTGGAAGGACCTGATGGTGCGGGTCGAGGGCCCTATCGTACTCGGGCTCGAGGCGGTGTTCCAGGGCGACTGGTACCTCGAGACCGGGCAGTACCTCACCCACCTCGCGGAGTCGCCGATCGAGGTCGCGCGCCCGGGCGAGCTGGACTGCCAGATCGTGCCGAGCGGGCCGGGCTACGAGGCGGAGAACAACCTGCAGGTGTTCGTCGCGCTGCTGTACACGGCGACGCGCCGGATCAGCATCACGAGCCCGTACTTCGTGCCGGACGGTTCGATCATGAACGCGCTGCGTGCGGCGACCGCGCGCGGCGTCGATGTCGAGCTGTTCGTCTCGGAGACGGGGGATCAGGCGGTGGTGTACCACGCGCAGCGCTCGTACTACGAGGAGCTGCTGCGCGCCGGGGTGCGGATCTGGATGTACCGGCCGCCCTACATCCTCCACTCGAAGCACTTCACGGTGGACGACGCCGTCGCCGTGGTGGGCTCCTCGAACATGGATCAGCGCTCCTTCGGCCTGAACATGGAGATCTCGATGGTGGTGCACGGCGAGAGCTTCGTGCGGGACCTCGACGAGGTGAGCGATTACTATCGCGAGAACTCGCGTGAGCTCACGCTGGAGGAGTGGCTGAAGCAGCCGCTGCGCTCGCAGCTGCTCGACGGCTTGGCGCGCCTCACGTCGGCCCTCCAGTAGCCCGGCCCCGGCTCTTTCTGCAATTTAGTGAGAGTCTGATCCGCTTTCGCGCGCCAGATCGGCTCAAACTCGTACCAAACCGGGGATTCTGGTGGGTGACGAACCCGGAGCCAGCGCCCGCCCCAGCTAGACCGCGTGCTGCATCGCCGGCGTGCCGAGCCGGCGCACGGCCGTGCCCCGGCCGCCATGCGCCGGCGACAGCGTCCACGCCTCGCCGTTGAGGATCCGGGGTGCCGGCTGCCCGCTCAGTTCCGTGAGGGCGGCCCGGATCAGCGCGCCGTGTGCGATCACGATCGAGCCGGGGGCGGCACTGAGCAGCCGCCCGAACGCGGCGGCCCCGCGCTGGGCGAGCGTGTCGAGATCCTCAGCGTCGGGAATGTCGAGGCCGGGCCAGCGCGCGGTCACGTCGGCGACCTGCATGCCCTCGGCTGAGCCGAAGTCGCGCTCGGTGACGGCGGCGTCGATCACGGGATCACCGAGGCCGAGCCGCGCCGCGATGATCTGACCCGTGGTGACGGCACGGCTGAGCGGCGACGCGACGACGCCGGTCCACCGGCCGGACCCCGCGAGGAGGTCGGCGATCTCGCCGGCCTGCGCACGCCCGCGATCGTTCAGCGGGATGTCGGTGCGGCCTTGGATGCGGCGGCCGATGTTCCAGTCCGTCTCGCCGTGGCGCACGACGACGATGGACGCTGCGGAGTGAGGGGAGGTGCTCATGCCCCAACGCTAGCCGGTTCCGCCTGCGAGCTCGCGTGCGCGGCGCGCTGCGCTGGATCCTGCTCGAACACGATTGCGCGGTCGATCTCGACCCGCACCCGCTCGCCGGCCACGCAGCGCAGCCCGCTCGCTCGGGATCGCAGCTGCAGCTCGCCCCAGCGCACGACGAGCTCATCGCCGCCTCGGCCGAACAGCGAGGACTCCACCACCGCTGGCCCGGCGGGATCCGGCACCACGCGCACGTGCTCGGGCAGCACGGCGACTTCGGCGGCGCAATCAGCGAGCCCAGCATCCCCGGCATGCCGCGCGGGCACGCCAGCGAGCCGCCCAGCCGGAAGCTCGATCGGCAGGCCGCTCGCGCGGAACGCCCCGCCAGCGAGCCGGCCGGGGAGCACCGCAGCGTCGGAGATGAAGCGCGCGACGAACGGCGAGGCCGGGCGCTCAACGAGCTCGCTCGGGGTGCCGATCTGCTGCACCCGGCCGCCGTCGAGCACGACGACCCGGTCGGCGAGCGCGAGCGCCTCGCTGCGATCGTGGGTGACGTGGATCACGGTGAGCCCGAGGCTGCGGGTGAGCGCGCGGAGCTCGAGCCGGAGGCGATCGCGCAGCGGTTCGTCGAGCGCCGAGAGCGCCTCGTCGAGCAGCAACACCCGTGGCCGGCCGACGATGGCCCTGGCGATGGCGACGCGCTGGCGCTGGCCGCCCGACAGCGTTGCTGGATCGCGGCGCTCCGCGCCGGCGAGCCCGACGAGTTCGAGCGCCTCGGCCACGCGCCGTGCGCGCTCGGCGCGGCCGACGCCGGCGCGACGGAGGGGATACTCGACGTTCCGCCCGACACTCCAGTGCGGCCACACGGCGTGCTGCTGGAACACCATGCTGAGGCCGCGGCGCTCGGGCTCGACGTCGCGGCCGGCTCCCGCGACCTCGGTCTCGCCGATCCGCACGCTGCCAGCGGTGGGCGAGATGAAGCCGGCGACGGTGCGCAGCAGTGTGGTCTTGCCAGAGCCGGAGGGCCCGACCAGTGCGACGAACTCGCCGTCGCTGACGGTGAGGTCCACGTCGGCGAGACCGAGGTGACCGCCGGGGTACGCGAGGCTGACAGAACTGAGGGAGACGGATGACACGGTCGGTCCTAACGCTGGGTGCGGGCGGTGAAGCCGAGGCCGACGAGGCCGACCACGGCGACGATGAGTGAGAGCGCCGACGAGGCGTTGTACGCGCCGGCCTGCTGGAGGTTGAAGATCACGACCCCGAGGGTCTGCGAGCCCGGGGAGAGCAGCAGGACCGAGAGGGTCAGCTCGCGCACGGCGGTGAGCGCGACGAGCACGGCGCCGGAGATCGCGGCGGGCACCGCCATCCGGCAGGAGATGTCCCACAGCGCGCGCAGGCGTGAGGCGCCTGCGAGTCGGGCGGCTTCCTCCGCGGTCGTTGGGATCCCGGAGAGCGGCGCGTGCACCGACTGCACGACGAGCGCGAGGAACGAGGTGAGGTACGCGCACAGGATCAGCCATGGGGTGTTGAACAGTCCGATCCGCGGTGCGATGAGCAGCCACGCGACGGCGATGACGAGCCCGGGGATCGCCTGCGGCAGCAGGGAGAGTCCGAGCAGGGCGGCATTGCCGCGTGCGCGGGTGCGCGTGACGATCGCGCCGATCCCGAGCCCGAGCACCCCGCAGCCGAGTGCGGCGAGCGTTGCCAGCATGAGCGAGTTGCTGATGCCCTGGAGGGTGCCGGGTGCGGTGAGGGCGCGCTCGAAACTCGCGAGCGTGATGGTCTCGGGGGTGAGCGGCACGCCGGGCGCGGGCAGCAGCGCCTGGATCGCGAGCGTGATGAGCGGGAGCACGGTGACCGCGAGCACGACGGCGGTGGCGACGACCGCGAGCGGGCCGCGGGCCCGGCCGAGGGGGAGCAGCGCCGGGGCGCCGGCCTGGGCGTCGAGCTCCACCCTGGTGCGGGAGCGCAGCAGGTCGACGACGACGCCGAGCAGCGCGATCATGAGCAGCACGAAGCCGATCGCGGCGACGACGGCGAGGGGATCCTCGACCGTGCCGGACTGCAGGTAGCGGTACACGAGCGTGGAGAGTGTGACGTAGCGCTCGGGGAGCCCGATGATCGAGGGGATGCCGAAGTCGGCGAGGTTGGAGACCGCGATGAGGGTGAACGCGGAGAGCATCGCGGGGCGCAGGAGCGGGGTCGTTACCTCCCAGAGCGCGCGCGGCGCGGAGGATCCGGCGATGCGCGCGGCCTGTTCGAGGTCGGCGGGGATCCGGCGGAGCGCCGCGGTGACGATCATCATGGCGATCGGGAAGCTGTGCAGCGTGAGGAGGAAGATGACGCCGTCGCCGCCGTAGAGATTCCACAGTGGGGCGCCGAAGCGCGCGGCCCAGAAGGTGTTGAGCGGAGCGGCGGGACCGAGCAGGCTGAGCCAGGCGATCGCGCCGACGAACGGTGGCATGAGCATGGGGCTCAGCGCGAGGAGCCGAAGCGCGCGCCGCCCGGGGAGGTCGGTGCGTTCCAGCAGGAGCGCGAGCAGCGTGCCGATGACCACCGCGAGCACGCCGGAGACGGTGGCCGAGACGAGCGAGTTGGCCGCGGCAGTGAGCACATCGGGATCGCCGAGCGCCGACCAGCCCCCGCCGCCCGCGGCGAGCAGCACGATCGCGCCGATCGGCACGAGCACGAGCGCGGCGACCGCGCACCACATGGCGAGGCGGACCGCGGTGAAACCGTCGATGCTGCGGCGGGCGGCGCGGGGCGGCGCCGCGCGGGGTCCCTGGCGCGGCCCGCTGGCCCGGTCGGTGAGGACCGGGCCAGCGGGGGTGCGCACCTGCGTGCTACTGGAAGAGACCATTGAACGTCTGCACGGCGTCCGCCTGGGTGGCGCGGATCGTCTCCAGCTCGGGGGTGAGGAACGCGATGTCGGCGATCGCGGGTGCGCCGGCCGGGCTCGCGACGTCCTCGCGGATCGGCAGGTACGACTGCGCGGCCGCGAGCTCCTGCCCCTCAGCGCTGATCAGGAAGTCGACGAAGAGCTTCGCCGCCTCCGGCTGCTCGGTGTCGGCGAAGATGCCGACCGGCTGGGAGACGAAGGGCACGCCCTCGCTCGGGTAGACCGCGGCGATCGGGGAGCCCGCGGCTGCGAGGTCACGCACGAGCGAGTCAACGACGATACCGACGGGGCTGCTGCCGTCGGCCACGGCCTGCGAGACCGGGCCGTTGCTCTCCGCGATCAGTGGGGTGTTCTTGGCGAGGCCCTCAAGCCAGCTCTGCCCGAGCGCCGGGGTGTCGAGCCAGACGGCCGCGTTGTACGCGGCTGCGCCGGAGACGTCCGGGTTCGGCATCGCGATCTTGCCGGCGTACTTCGGGTCCGTGAGGTCCGCCCACGAGCTGGGTGCGTCGGTGATCGCGTTCGTGTTGACCGCGATCACGGTCGGGATCAGCCGGGTGCCAACGTAGAAGTGCTCGGGATCGATGAGATCCTGCCGGATCGCCTCCGCCTCGGGCGAGGCGTACTCGAGCAGCAGCTCGCGCTCGGCGTAGTCCTCGAACGTGCCGGCGTCGGCGGCGAGCAGCAGGTCGGCGCCGATGTCGCCGGCCTTCTCCTCCGTCGCGATGCGCGCCGTGAGATCCCCGGTTCCCGCCCGGAACACGTCGACCGTGACCTCGGGGTGGTGCACGTTGAACGCGGCGATCACCGCGTCGATCTTCTCCTGCGGCTCCGAGGTGTACAGCGTGATGGTCGAGGGCTCCGCCGCGGCACCCGATTCGGCTGGGGGCTGCGCGCCCGCGGCGTCCGCAGCGGCGGAGCAGCCGGTGAGGGTGAGTGCGGCGAGGGCGAATGCGGCGATGACGCCGGTGGTGCGGTTACGAGACATGAGTCGCTTTCTGTGCTGGTCTGGTGATGGGTTGGGTGAACAGAGGATCGGGGGAGTGCAGCGCGATCGCCGAGGCGCTCACTCCGTCGCCCGTGATCTGCACGAGCGAGAACATCGGGGCGTCGTGCCCGGCGACCGCGTCGGGGCCGGCGTCCATGACCTGGTGGTAGGCGAGCGACGGGCCGACGAACACGGGGATCCCCTGCACGGACGCCGCAAGGCTGTGGTGGTAGTGCCCGGCGAGAATCGCGAGGACGTCGGAGCCGCGCAGCACTGCGAGCAGCGCGTCGGCGTTGGCGAGGCCCTGTCGCCGCAGCGTCGGCAGCGGCGACGCGAGGGGCGCGTGGTGCAGCGCGATCACGGTGCCCCGCTCCGCCGGCCGCGCGAGCTCGGCGGCGAGCCACTCCAGCTGCGCGGGATCCAGTTCGCCGCGGTGCGAGTCCAGCCGGATCACCCGGACGCCGTCGATGGTGTGTGCCGCGACGTGGCCGGCCGTGTGGTGCGGGAGTGTTCGGGCCGCGATCGGGTCGTCGTGGTTGCCGAGCACGGTGAGTACGGGAGCGCCGAGCCGCTCCTCAAGCCTGCGGCACGCGGCGGCGACCGCCGGGTACGCGCCGGGATTGCCGCGCTCGATGAGGTCACCGGTGATGAGGACCACCTCGGGGGTGATGCCGGCGGCCAGCGCGTAGTCGCCCACCCGCTCGATGCGGCCGGCACCGTCCACCGCGCCGTAGAGGAGGCCGGACTCGGTCGCGTGCACGTCGCTCAGATGCAGCACCGTGAAGCGTCCCGTGTCGCGGCTCATGCGCGCAGCTCCGCGACGGGCGCCCGCCCCGCGCGTGCGCGGAGGGCCAGGAGCTGTGCCTCGGTCGCGCCGTGCGCGAGCAGGTAGGCCGCCGGGCCGCCCTGCGCATCGATCAGCGCGAGCGCCCCCTCGAGCGCCTCAGCCGGGCTGTCGAGGTGGAGGCGCTCGGCCGCCGCGCGATCCTCCCCGTGCAGCGCGAGCGCGTCGAGCTGCGCGGTCGCGATGCTGAGCCGCGCGGGGCGCACCGTGCGGCCGGAGTGCGCGTAGTCGGCGACGACGTCCGGGCGAGCGTCTCCTGCGGCGAGGCGGGCGAGCGCCACGACGAGGCCGGTGCGATCCTTCCCTGCCGTGCAGTGCACCGCGACCACGCCGGGGTGCTCGGCGATCGCGCCGACCGCTGCGGCGATCCGGGATCCGCGATCCCGAACGAGCCCCGCGTACACGCCCTCGAGCGATCCCGCAGCGGGTGGGGCCTCGCCGTACAGGGGAGCGGAGCGGACCGGGATCCGATGGCTGCGCGGCCCGTGCTCCGCGGGCTCGCGCAGGTCGATCACGAGGTCGACCCCGAGCGCGCGGAGGGCGCGCTCGCCGCCGGAGCTCAGCCCGTCGAGCGACGCCGTGCGCACGAGCCAGGGGGTCTCGCCCGAGCCAACGCTCCGCGCGTTGTAACTGCCCTCGAGTGGAATGACGTGCACTGCTCAGAACTCCTGCCGGTTGCCGCCCGTTACATCGAGCGTGAAATTCGATTACATGAGCAGCTTCCCGAGCCGAGGTGTCGCCCCGGTGAACGCCGCGAGGCGGCCGTGTGGACGTTCGCGGAAGGGGATGCGACGCCGGCGCTGCGCCCGGCTCAGGCGCCAGGGTCAGGCGCCAGGGTCAGCGAGCGCGTCGGCGACGACCTCGCGCATCTCGAGCGCCTCGCTGGGCGCCGCGAGTGTCGTGACCTCGGCGACGAGCACCTGCAGCAGTACCGAGTGGCCGAGCCTGCTGAAGAAAGGATCGACGGTGTGCTGCGCGCCGATCATCCCCGTCGAGAGGGTCACGTCCGCGAGCTCGCCGAGGGGTGAGCGCGCGTAGCTGCTCAGCGCGACGATGCGCGCCCCGCGCTTGCGCGCCGCCCGCACGGTGGCGAGGGTGTGCGCGTTCGCGCCGGAGTGGCTGAGCGCGAGACAGACGTCGCGTGGGCCCATGCTGTGCGCGGCGAACTGCTGCGCGAGGATGTCGAGCGGTGCCTCGACCGGGCGGCCGAGCGTCGCGAGCCGCATGGCCGCGTCCTGCAGCGGCGGCGCCGAGAACCCGTTCGCCGAGCACACGACGCGCGTCGCCTCGGTGAGGAGCGCCGCTGCCGCAGCGACCGCAGCGCGGTCCACTGCCTGCTGCCCGACGAGCAGCGCGGTGCGCGCGTGCGCGAAGACGGCGTCGACGGCGTCGCCCGCGATCGGCTCCTCCTGCGCGGGGGAGGCGCCCTCGCGCGCGAGCTCCAACCTGAGGTGCTGGAAGCCGCGGAAGCCGAGCCGCTGGCAGGCGCGGATCACGGTCGCGGTCGAGGTGCCCGCCTCAGCCGCGAGCTCCTGCGTTGACCACTGGGGGATCTCGCCTGGCCGGTCGAGGATCACGCGTGCGACCGCGCCCTCGCTCTGCCCGAGGCCGCCCGCAACGGCGCGGATCAGCGCGAGCGCCGATCCGGCAGCGGGGGGCTGCCCCGCGGTGCGGGTGCGCGCTGGCTGGGCTGGCATGCGTTCACGGTACGGCGCGCGGGTGAACGCGACGTGACGGGAAGCTGGCGCGCTGGCGTCGCGCCGCCGCCGGATCCCGCCCTTGCACGCCTCTGGCGAACAACCGCCCACGGAGCCGCCGCCTCGCATACGCTGGGTACATCGACGAACTCGCGCCCCGACGAGTTTGTCTGGGAGGTTATAGATGTTCGAGAGATTCACCGACCGCGCACGTCGTGTTGTCGTCCTCGCCCAAGAAGAGGCGAAGATGCTCAACCACAACTACATCGGCACCGAGCACATCCTGCTCGGGCTCATCCACGAGGGCGAGGGCGTCGCAGCCAAGGCGCTCGAGCAGCTTGAGATCTCGCTCGACGCGGTGCGCGCCCAGGTGACCGACATCATCGGCACCGGCCAGCAGCCGCCAGCCGGCCACATCCCCTTCACGCCGCGTGCGAAGAAGGTGCTGGAGCTCAGCCTCCGCGAGGCGCTGCAGCTCGGCCACAACTACATCGGCACCGAGCACATCCTGCTCGGGCTCATCCGTGAGGGTGAGGGCGTCGCCGCGCAGGTGCTCGTGAAGCTCGGCGCCGACCTCAACCGCGTGCGCCAGACCGTCATCCAGCTGCTCTCCGGCTACCAGGCCGGCAAGGAGAACGCGACCGTCGGCGCGCCCGAGACGGGTGGCGAGTCGAAGGGCTCGCAGGTGCTCGACCAGTTCGGCCGCAACCTGACGCAGGCCGCGCGCGAGGGCAAGCTCGATCCCGTGATCGGCCGCGAGAAGGAGGTCGAGCGGGTCATGCAGATCCTCTCGCGCCGCTCGAAGAACAACCCGGTGCTGATCGGTGAGCCCGGCGTCGGCAAGACCGCCGTGGTCGAGGGGCTCGCGCAGGCCATCGTCAAGGGCGAGGTGCCCGAGACGCTGAAGGACAAGCAGGTCTACGTGCTCGACCTCGGGTCCATGATCGCGGGCAGCCGCTACCGTGGCGACTTCGAGGAGCGCCTGAAGAAGGTGACGAAGGAGATCCGCAACCGCGGCGACATCATCATCTTCATCGACGAGATCCACACGCTCGTCGGTGCGGGTGCCGCCGAGGGCGCGATCGACGCCGCGAACATCCTGAAGCCCATGCTCGCGCGCGGCGAGCTGCAGACCATCGGTGCGACCACGCTCGATGAGTACCGCAAGCACTTCGAGAAGGATGCCGCGCTGGAGCGCCGCTTCCAGCCGATCCAGGTTGCCGAGCCGTCGCTGCCGCACTCGATCAACATCCTGAAGGGCCTCCGCGACCGCTACGAGGCGCACCACAAGGTGTCCATCACCGACGGGGCCATCGTCGCCGCGGTGAACCTCGCGGATCGCTACGTGCAGGATCGCTTCCTCCCGGACAAGGCGATCGACCTGATCGACGAGGCCGGCGCGCGTCTGCGCCTGTCGATCCTGTCGAGCCCGCCTGAGCTGCGCGAGTTCGACGAGAAGATCGCGGTCGTGCGCGCCGACAAGGAGCAGGCGATCGAGAACCAGGACTTCGAGGCCGCCGCGAACAAGCGCGATGAGGAGAAGAAGCTGATCGCCGAGCGGCTGCGGCTCGAGAAGCAGTGGCGCTCGGGCGACGTCGCAACGAAGGCCGAGGTCGACGAGGGCCTGATCGCCGAGGTGCTCGCGCAGGCCACCGGGATCCCGGTGTTCAAGCTGACCGAGGAGGAGACGAGCCGTCTCCGCTTCATGGAGGAGGCGCTGCACCAGCGCGTCATCGGACAGAACGAGGCGATCTCCGCACTCGCGAAGACGATCCGCCGCCAGCGTGCCGGGCTGAAGGATCCGAAGCGCCCCTCGGGCTCGTTCATCTTCGCCGGCCCAACGGGCGTCGGCAAGACCGAGCTCGCGAAGGCACTCGCCGAGTTCCTGTTCGACGACGAGGACGCGCTGATCTCGCTCGACATGTCCGAGTACGGCGAGAAGCACACGGTCTCCCGCCTCTTCGGCGCGCCCCCCGGGTTCGTCGGCTTCGAGGAGGGCGGCCAGCTCACCGAGAAGGTGCGCCGCAAGCCGTTCTCCGTGGTCCTCTTCGACGAGATCGAGAAGGCACACCCCGACATCTTCAACTCGCTGCTGCAGATCCTCGAGGAGGGGCGCCTCACCGACGGTCAGGGCCGCGTCATCGACTTCAAGAACACGGTCATCATCATGACCACCAACCTGGGATCCTCCGCGATCGCTGGTGGCCCCGTCGGCTTCCAGCTCGAGGGCGACACCTCGGTGGGCTACGACATGATGAAGGGCAAGGTGAACGAGGAGCTGAAGAAGCACTTCAAGCCCGAGTTCCTGAACCGTGTCGACGACACGATCGTGTTCCCGCAGCTCACGAAGCCCGAGCTGCTGCAGATCGTCGACCTGTTCGTGAAGCAGCTGAAGGATCGCCTCCTCGACCGCGACATGTACATCGAGATCACGCCCGCTGCGCGGGAGCGCCTCGCGGAGATCGGCTACGATCCCACGCTCGGTGCGCGTCCGCTGCGCCGTGCGATGCAGCGGGAGATCGAGGATCGTCTCTCCGAGAAGATCCTCGGTGCCGAGCTGCTGGCCGGCGACCTCGTGAAGGTCGACCTGGTCGAGGGGCAGTTCACCTTCGAGACCGAGTCGCGCTCCGCGAAGGCGCACGGCGACGCGTCGGCGTCGGCCGCCGCCGCGGTGGCCTCGACGGCGGCAACGCCCAACACCACGGGGGAGTAACACGGGGGAGTAGCGCGGGGGAGTAAGCACTCCGCCTCGACCCCGCCGCACGGGCCCGCTGCTTCGGCAGCGGGCCCGTTTGCGTGCGCGCGGGGTCGCGCGATGCCGGCCGGGCGTGCGCGCGGGGCTAGACTCGGCACATGAGTGTGTCTGCTGAGATTCGCATCCGCAATGCGCGCACGGGCGACGTGCTCCGCATGGTCGAGTTGATGGAGCCCCTGGTGGCGCGAAGGATCCTGCTTGGGAAGGATCTCGTCGACCTGTACGCTGCCGTGCCCGAGTTTCTCATCGCGGAGGATCAGCACGGCACCCTCGTCGGCTACGGCGCCGTGCACGTGATGTGGGAGCAGCTGGGGGAGGTGCGCACGCTCGGTGTCTCCGAGGAGTGGCTCGGCCACGGCGTTGGCCACCGGCTCATCACCGCCCTGGAGGATCGCGCGCGGCAGCTCGGCCTCACGCAGCTGTTCTGCCTCACCTTCGAGACCGACTTCTTCGGGCGGCACGGCTTCGAGGAGATGGCCGAGAACACGGAGCTCGTTGCCGCCGACGTGTATGCCGAGCTGCTGCGCTCGAACGACGAGGGCGTCGCCGAGTTCCTCGACCTCGCGCGCGTGAAGCCGAACACCCTCGGCAACACGCGCATGTTGAAGCGGCTGTAACCCACTTTCCGGGCTACGCTGGCGCCATGTCCACCCTTCGCGATCCGGTCGGGCCGAAAGACCGCAAGGTCTACATTCGGCGGCGACTGTTCGTGCTGCTCGGCCTGCTCGCGGTGATCGCGGTGATTGTGCTCGTGATCGTGAAGCCGGGCAGCGGCGATGGGCCGAAGGACGTGGCACAGGTCGAGGTGCCCGAGGGGATCGACACCACCCCGAGCGAGGGTGCCGGCGACGCCGCCGACGAGACGGACGGTCCCGCGGCGTGCCGCGCCGGCCAGCTGAAGATCACGCCGGTCACGGATCGCGGTGACTACCCGGCGGGTGAGCTGCCCGCGCTCTCGCTGTCCGCGGAGAACACGGGCGAGGAGGCCTGCACGGCCGATCTCGGCACCGCCGGCATGGAGTTCGCGATTTCGAGTGGCGACGACGAGGTGTGGCGTTCCACGGACTGCCAGACGGGCGCGGAGTCGCTCGCGGTGATCTTGGAGCCAGGCAAGCCGCTCGAGACCGAGCCGATCACCTGGGATCGCACGCGCTCCAGCACGGAGACCTGCGACATCACGCGCGACCCGGTGGGCGCAGGCGGCGCGTCCTACCACCTGCGGGTGTCCGCCGCGGGCGCGCAGGGCACGGGCACGGCCCAGTTCCTCCTCTACTAGCTTGCTCTTTCCTGCTCACTTCATCTGAGAAGCGGCAAACCGACCCTTCGTGCTGCTGAAGGGTCGGTTTGCCACGTTTCGATTCCCGCCCGCGCGGGGCGCGTGTGCGCGGGGCTAGGGCTCGAGGATGATCGCGCCCCGGAACGCCGGGGTGCCCCAGCGCGTGATGCGGTCGATCGTCGCGAACGGCAGCGGGAGGGCGAACGTGTCCACCCAGGTCTCGCCGTTCGGCGCCTGCACCCACGGGTCGGCGATGAGCAACGTCTCGCCCACCACCTCGGTGGCGAGCACCCAGTGCGGCGTCGGGTCCGCGATGAGCTCGGTGAGGTCGATGAGCAGCAGCACCTGCGCGCCGCCGCGCACCGCGTCGACGATCTCCTCGACCTCGAGCCAGCGCCGCTCGAGCGGCAAGCCGAGGGCCTCAGCCTGCCGCAGCGACTCGCGCTGCAGGTCGATGCGGAGTTCCTGCTCCCAGGGCTGCTCGGAGAACTCCTCGATGAACACCGGGTCGGGGGTGCTCAGGAAGACGCGGGGGCGGGCGGCGAGCGTGCCCGAGTCCGCGCCGAGCTTCGCGGTTTCGACCGCGAGCCCGATCGGCTCGCACGCCGGGAGGTTCGTCGCGCGGCGCCAGAACGCGATCTCCGCCGCCCGGTTCTCTGCCCCATCGTCGGCGCGGAACTCGCCGAGGCCGCGCTGCTCGAGCGCGGTGAGCGCCGCCACCGCGCCGCACGTCACGTCGGTGGTCTGCCCGTAGTACGGCGCGGTGCGCGCGGGCGCTGGCACACGCCAGAACGACCACGCGGCCACGCCGTGCTCGTCATCCTGCCGGGTGCTCGGCACCGACGGCACCGGGGTGGCCGCGCGGGCGAAGCCCGCGGGACCGAGCGCTGAGCGCTGCGCCTCGGTCAGCGGGGCGACGGTGAGGTGCTCCTCGAAGTGCACGGCGATCGGCGCGGGATGCTCCTCGGTGCCCGGCGCGTCGGCACGGTCATCGCGCGCGGCGGCGACGAGCGCAGCCCACACCTCACCGCTCCCAGCGACCACATCCACGATCTTGCGATACGCGGAGAAGGGCCGGGCCGCGGTGAGCGCGGCGCCGAGCACCGATCCCGATCGATCGCGGGCGGTGACGGTGCGCGGAGTCCAGAGCTCGCGCTCCACGTCCCAGAGTGCCGCGCGCGCGGCCGGGAGAGAATCGCGAAGCTCGTCGGGGAGCTGCGCCCCCGGCTGCGCGTCGAGGGTGAAATCGTGCGTTGCGGCGGTCATGCCCGCTCCTCTCGTGGAAGTGATTCGTCGTGCCCGCGCGCGATGCTGTCGCGCTCCGCAGCCGCGACGAGCAGCTGCGTGTACGGGTGCTGTGGTGCGCGTAGCACGCTGCCGGTGTCGCCCTGCTCGACGATCTCACCGAGCCGCAGCACGGTGATGCGGTCGGCGATGCGCGCGACGACGCCGAGGTCGTGCGTGATGAAGAGCATGGCGAGCTGCAGCTCATCGCGCAGGCGGGCGAGCAGCCCGAGGATCTGGGCCTGCACGGAGACGTCGAGCGCCGAGACGCTCTCGTCGCAGATCAGCACCTGCGGGTTGGGGGCGAGTGCGCGGGCGATCGCGACGCGCTGCCGCTGCCCGCCCGAGAGCTGCGCCGGCCGGCGATCGGCGAGCGCGGGATCGAGCTCGACGAGCCGCAGCAGTTCGTCGACGCTGCGCGCGCCCTGCCCGCCAGCCTGTGCCCGGCCAGCGCCCCGCCCGCCGGCCCGCAGTGCCTCGTCGAGCGACTCGCGAATGGTGAACACGGGGTTCAGCGTCGAGTACGGATCCTGGAACACGACCTGGATCTCGCCGGGGGTGCGCCCGCGGCGCCCGGGCGGCAGCGTGCGCCCCGCAAGCCGCACCTCGCCCGTGTCGGGTCGTTCGAGGCCGGCGATCGCGCGGGCAAGCGTGGTCTTCCCCGATCCGGATTCCCCGACGATCGCGAGCACCTCACCCGCCGCGACGGACACGGTCGCGTCGGCGAGCGCGGTCGTCGCGCCGAAGCGCTTGGACAGGTGCTCGGCCTCGAGCAGCGGCGCGGGCCGCTCGCTCGGCTCGCGCAGATCATCCGAGACCGACAGGTTCGCCGCGATCAGCTGGCGCGTGTACGGGTGCTCGGGGGCGCGCAGCACCGCGGCGGTGTCGCCGCGCTCGACGACCTCGCCGTGCCGCATCACGAGCACGCGGTCGGCACGCCCCTCGATGACGCCGAGGTCATGGCTGATCAGGATGAGGCTCATCTGGTGCGCGAGCTGCAGTTCGCGGAGCAGGTCGAGCACCTCGCCCTGCGTGCTCGCGTCGAGCGCGGTGGTCGGCTCGTCGGCGATGAGGAGGCGCGGGTCGGCGGCAAGCGCCGCGGCGATGGCGACGCGCTGCCGCATGCCGCCGGAGAGCTCGCTGGGGTACTGCCGCGCCACCCGCTCGGGCAGGCGCACCTCGGCGAGGCGGCGCAGCACCTCCGCGCGCACGGCAGTCGCCGCGAGCCGCTGCCCGGTCGCCGCGGCGCGCGCCTCGATCGTGTCGGCGATCTGCGCGCCGCAGCGCAGCACGGGGCTGAGACTCGTGAACGGATCCTGCAGCAGCAACACGGCACGCCGGCCGCGCACGGCGGCCCAGTCCGCGTCGCGCCCGGAGGCCAGGTCGTACGCGTGGTCGTCGATGCGCGCATCGCCCGTCGCGTGGACGCCGCGGGGGAGGAGGCCCGTGAGGGCGCGCGCGGTCATCGACTTCCCCGATCCGGATTCGCCGATCACGGCGAGCAGCTCGCCAGGCGCGACCGAGAAGTCGACGGGAGCCACGAGCGTGCGCTCGCCCGCGACGACGCGGAGCCCCGAGACCGACACCCCCGGCGCGGTGCCCCGGCTGTCGAGCTGTGTGTCAGCAGACGTGATCACTGCATCCCCCGTTCGCGGAGTCGCTCGCCGAGATGATCGCCGAGCACGTTGATGGCCATCGCGACGAGCACGATGAGGATCGCGGGTACCACCATCATCGCCGGGTTGTCGCCGAGGATGCCGCGGCCGTCGGTGATCTGTCGGCCCCAGTCGGGGGTGCCAGGCGCGACGCCGATGCCGAGGAACGACAGCGAGGACAGCGTCACGAGCGCGATCGCGAGGTTGAGCATGAAGTTCGTCATGATGAGTGGCCACACGTTCGGCACGATGTGCTTGAACATGATGCGCCCCGGCGACAGCGACAGCATCTGCGCGGCCTCGATGTAGGGCCGCGGCGCCTGCTCGGTCACGCCGGCGCGAATGATCCGGATGTCCGACGGGCTAAACAGCAGCACGAGCATGATCACGGTCACCCAGTAGCCGGCCCCGAAGATACCGGCGACCACGAGGGCGACGAGCATCACGGGCAGCGACAGCAGAATGTCGACGATGCGGCCGACGATCCAGTCGACGGGGCCGCGGAGGTAGCCGGCCGCGGTGCCGATGAGGATCGCGAGGAGCATGGATCCCGCCGCGATCACGAGCGGGCCGGCGACCGCGGAACCCGTGCCGGCGAGGGTGAGTAGCAGCACGTCGCGCCCGAGCTCGTCGGTGCCGAGCAGGTGCCCGGGGGAGCCGGCGGGGAGCAGCGAGTCGAGGATGCTCTGCTCCGTGGCGAGCTCGGTGAGGAACGGGGAAGCGATCGCGGCGAGCACCACGAGGCCGAGGAACACGGCGGCCACGGTGGCCACCCAGTCGCGGGGCCGGCCCGGCGCGACGCGCACGTCGTTGAGCAGGGACACTTGGCGGGTACGCGGGGTCATGCGCTCAGCTCCCGTGCTCGGACGCGCGGATCGAGCAGCAGGTAGCTCATGTCCACGAGGATGGTGATGATCGCGATCGCGGCCGCGACGAGGAGGGTGATCGCCTGCACCACCGGCAGGTCCTTGAACAGCACCGCCTCCTGCAGCAGCTGGCCGATCCCGGGCAGCGCGAAGACCGTCTCGACGATGATCGTGCCGCCGATAATGAACGTGAGAATCAGCCCGGCACTCGTGACGATCGGGATCAGGGCCGCGCGCAGCGCGATGCGCCGCACCCGCAGCTCGGGGATCCCGCGCGCACGCGCGAACGTGATCGCGTCGCTCTCGAGCTCGCGGAGCACCGCCGCGCGGGTCATGCGCATGAGGATCGCACCGATGCCCGCCGCGAGCACCGCCGCGGGCAGGAAGAGGTGCCAGAGCTGATCGAGCGGACCATCGCCGGCGCCGTAAGCCGGGAAGATCGGGATCGCGATCGCGAACACCGTGATGGCGAGGATCGCGAGGGCGAAGCTCGGCGCGGAGAGGCCGAAGAGTGCCGTGGCGCTCGCGACGCGGTCGACGGGGGTGCCGGCGCGCGCCGCGCTCACGATGCCGAGCGGCACCGCCGTGATGAGCGCGAGCACGAACGACAGGCCGATCAGCAGCGACGTGATCCCGAGCCGCGAGCCGATGACCGCGGTGACGGGCTGCTGCAGCCGGATCGACTCCCCGAAGTCGCCGCGCACGGCGCTCCACAGCCAGTCGACGTAGCGCACGAGGAACGGGTCGTCGAGGTGGTACTGCGCGCGGATCGCCGCGATGGCCTCGGGGGAGCTCGGCCGGTTGCCGAGCAGGTTCTTCACGAGATCGCCCGGCGCGAGGTACAGCAGCGTGAAGGTGAGGAACGAGAGCACCAGCAGGATGACGAGCACCCCGCCGATGCGCAGCGTCAGCGTGCGGGCCAGGCGGCGCCCGCCCGGGGCGCCGCCTGCTCGGGTGGTGGACACGGTGGGAACTACTTCGCCTCGGCGGCGAACATCTGCGCGCCCCACGCCCCCGTGAAGGTGTAAGGGCCGTAGTCGGCGAGCCCAACGCCGTTCGAGAATGCCGTGACCGACTTGCCCCACCAGATCGGGGCGTTGACCACGTTCTCCGCGTTCAGCGTCTCGAGCTCGATCAGCTTCGCGGCGCGCTCCTCGGGGTCCGTGAGCGCGTTCGCCTCCGCGATGAGCGCGACGGCCTCCTCGCTCTCGAAGCCGTTCGGGTTGCCGGCGCCCAGGAGGTAGCCGTTCACCTCGGCGGGGTCGCCGGTCGTCGAGAAGTACCACATGAAGCCGAGGCCGTGCTCGCCGTCACCGATGGTTGCGAGCCACTCCTCGATGGGCACCTCGCGCACCTTCACCGTGATCCCGATCTTGTCGAGGTTCTCGGCGATCGCCTGCGCCGCGATCCCGAGCTGCGGCCCCGTGTTCGGGTAGGTGAGCTCGGTCGTGAGGTCGGCGGCGTCGGTCTCGCCGATGAGCTGCTTCGCCGCGTCGAGGTCGAACTCGTGCTGCGGGATCTTCGCGAGCTCGGCGCGTGCCGCGTCGCCGTCGAAGGCCTGCGCGAGCGACTCGGGCGTCATGATCGCGGTGGCGGCCTCACCGTAGCCGCGGAGGAGCTTCTCCGCGATCGCGGCGCGGTCGATGCTCAGCGCGATGGCCTCGCGCACCTTCGGATCGTCGAAGGGGGCGACGCGCTCGTCGAACAGCAGGCCGACGTAGGAGAGGTCGTTCATCGACTCGACGCGCATGTCGCTGATCTTCTGCCACTCGGCCGCCTGGTTGATCGGCACGTTGAACGCGATGTCGATGTCGCCCTTCTGCGCCGCCGCGAGGCGGGTGTTGGCGTCCGGGATGAAGTTCACGCGGATGGTCTTCGCCTTCGGTACGCCACCCCACCAGGTGTCGACGCGCTCGAGCAGCACGTGCGAGTCCGGCTGGAACTCGGTCACCTGGTACGGGCCGGTGCCCATGAGCAGCGACGAGCTCGTGCCCACCTTGCCGGCGTGCTCCTCCCAGAACTTCTGCTGGGTCACCACGAGGGCGCCGGAGTTGGAGAGGTTGACGAGGAAGGTGGCGTCGGGCGCGGAGCTCTTCACCGTGACCTCGCGGTCGCCGGTCTTCTCGGCCGAGGCGAGGTTCGCGAGGTAGTAGGAGATGCCGGGGGAGAGCTCGGGATCCTGGGCGCGCTGCAGGCTGAACACCACGTCCTCAGGGGTGACCGGGTCGCCGTTCTGGAACTTCGCGTCCTCGCGCAGCGTGAACACGTAGGTGGTGTCGTCCGGGGTCTCCCACGACTCGGCGAGCGCCGGCACGACCGCGCCGCTCGCGTCCTGGGTGACGAGGCCCTCCTGCACGGTGGCGGCGAGGTTGTAGTTCAGGATGCCGCTTTCCTGGCCGATATAGAGGTTCGCCAGCGAGCCGGGGAACGCAACGGTGACCTGGTCGAGTTCCGCGCCGGTGTCGACGAGCTCGACGGGCGCCTGCTCGGCGGCCCCGCCGCCGCCGGCGCAGCCGACCAGTGCGAGGGAGGCGGCGATGGCGGCGGCCGCGACGAGACGGACGCGGCCGCGGCGGCCTGCTCGGGTGAGTGGTGTGTGCATCGTGTCGCTCCTTTGCGTGCCCGGGGCCGGTTGGCCCCGCCCCCGCACGGTCGCGGTGGGTGCTGGATCGAGTGTACTGGCGGCCGACGGCCCCAGCGGGCGTGAAGGCGCCCGCGGGGAAAGCGTATCCGAGCGTGATTTCAGGCGTGAGTCGCGCGGACTTGCGAGGTAACGTGCGCCTCGATCGGGATCGAGAAGTGGCAAACCCACCCTTCGCGCGGCGGAAGCGTCGGTTTGCCACTTCTCAAGTTTGATGGAGCGTGAGACCCAAGGAAAACAGAGAGCACCCCAGCCGAAACGAAGAGCTGCGGGCCGGCGCCCAGACCTAGCATGAACAGTGCGCGCCACCCGGTGCGCCAAGCACGAAGGAGCAGGGGTGCAGATCGCAGCAGGGGTCGCCGGGCCAGAAACCGCCGGAGCAGCGACCGCCGGAGCAGCAGCACGGCAGCCACTCGGCCGACCGCTCGCCGAGATGGAGCGCGGCTGCGCGCCAGCGGTCACACGCGCGCTGACCGACGCGGTGGCGACCGACGCGCTCCGCTACCTCGCACAGGACGATGTCGCCCGCCTGCAGCGCGTCGTCGCCGACTGGCTGCGCGAACGCTACGGCTGGGAGCCGAGCCCCGACGCGATCCGCCCCGTGGCCGACCTGGTCGCCGGCTTCCGGGCGGTGCTCACCCACCTGCTGCCAGCCGGGCAGCCGATCATCGTGCCGACGCCCGGCTACATGCCGTTCCTGTCGGTGCCGCAGCAGATCGGACACCCGGTCATCGAGGTGCCCATGCTCCGTGACGGCACCGCCGGCTGGCGTTACGACCTGCCTGCGCTGCGTGCCGCGTTCGAGGCCGGCGCCAGGCTGATCGTGCTGTGCAACCCGCACAACCCCATCGGCAAGGTCGCAACAGAGGTGGAGCTCGCCGCGATCGAGGAGCTCGTCGCCGAGTTCGACGGGATCGTGTTCGCCGATGAGATCCACGCGCCGCTCGTGCTCGGTGCGGGCGAGCACATCGTCTACGCCGCCCGCACCGCGCGTGCCGCGGCGCACACGATCACCGCAACCTCCGCCACCAAGGCGTTCAACATTCCCGGGGCGAAGTGCGGACAGCTCATCTTCACGAACCCGGAGCAGCTCGCCGCGTGGCGCCGGGTGGGGCACTGGCACGAGCACCAGACCGCCGTGCTCGGCGTCGTCGCGACGACCGCGGCGTACACGGAGGGGCGCGAGTGGCTGCGCGGCACCATCGCCGAGTTGGGGGACACGGTGCGCGAGGCCATCGCGCTGCTGCACGCCACCGCTACCGATACCGGGATCCGGGTGATCGCGCCGGACGCGACCTACCTGCTCTGGCTCGACCTCAGCGATACCGGCCTGATCCGGGCGGGGCAGAGCGCTGCCGAGGCGGTGCGCGAGGCCGCGCAGATCGTCGTGACCGACGGCTCATCCTGCGGCGCGGCGGGCGCCGGGAGTGTGCGCTTCAACGCGGCGCTCTCGCACGCGGATACGATGGAGGCGGTGCGGCGCCTCGTCGCTGCCGCCACCGCAGCGAAGCGCGCGGCGTAGCAGGCCGCGCAGGGAGCACGCCGAGCAGGAAACGGGTAGCGCGGTCCTCGGGTCGCGCGAGCACCCGGTGCGAAGGGGGAGAGATGGCTGATGGGATCGATCCTCGCGCGCTGATGTCGTTCCGTGCGGTGGCCGAGCACGGTTCGTTCGCTGCGGCGGCGCGCGAGCTCGGCTGGACCCAGCCGGCGCTCAGCAGCCAGGTGCGCCGGCTCGAGGAGAGCCTCGGCGTCACGCTCGTGACGCGCACCGTGAAGGGGGTGCAGCTCACCGAGCCGGGCAGGCGGCTGCTGCACCACGCCGAGATCATCGACGGTCACCTCGAGCGCGCGGCGCGCGAGGTCGCCGGCATCGTCGACGAGGGGCAACGCACGGTGCGCGTGGTCGCGTTCCCGTCGGCGTGCACGAGCATCGTCGCCCCCGCCATGTCCGAGCTGCTCGCGCGCGGCTCCGCGGGCGGCGGGCGCGGCGAGCCGGGCGTCGCGATCGAGCTGGAGCAGCAGGAGCCGTTCGCGGTGCCCGAACTGCTGCGCCGCGGCAGCGCCGACGTTGCGCTCGTCTTCCGCTACGAGGGGGAGGCCTCGCCGGACTTCGGGGCCGAGGTCGTCGAGATCCCGATCGGCTGGGATCCGCTGCAGCTCATTGTGTCGAAGCGGCGCGGCTCGGCCGGGGCGAAGCGGCGGCAGCTCGCGGAGCACGCGCGCGATCGCTGGGTGACGGGGTGCCCGGCGTGCCGGCAGCACTTCCTGCGCATCGCTGAGCGGGAGGGCTTTGTGCCCGATATCCGCCACGCGACCGACGACTACATGGTGGTCCAGGAGCTCGTCGCGCGCGACATGAGCGTGTCGGTGGTGCCGCGGCTGAGTCTGCTCAGCTACCGGCACCCCGGCGTGCGCGCGTTCGGGATCCGCGAGGGGGATGGGCGGCAGCTGCTCATCCTGCACGCGAGGGGCGAGCTGCGCCAGGAGGTGCACGACGTGGTCGCGGCGCTGGAGCGCGCGGCGGCGCGGGTGCTCGATCCGGTCGAGCTGGGTGAGCGGCCCGGCGCTGGTGAGAACGCCTAGCGTCCCGTCAGCTCCTCGACGCGCAGCGCCAGCCACAGCTCCGCGCGATCGTCGGCGTCGGCGAGGGCGCGCCCCGTCAACCGCTCGATGCGGGTGATGCGATCCCGCAGCGTATTGCGGTGAATGCCGAGCGCCGAGGACGCCGGGCCCCGCTGCCCGTCGGCGGCGTAGACGGCGCGCAGCGTCGCGCGGAGCAGCTCGGCCTCCTCGCCAGGCAGCTCGCTCGCGTGACGCGAGAGCGGCCCGAGGACGCGGGCGCTGAGGGGCGCGGTGTCGTGCGGGGTGAGCGCGGCGTGGCCCGCCGCCATGTCTGCCGGCGCGTCGGAGAGCGCGACGAGCGCCTCGAGGAACGGGGTGTCGCGGTCCGCCCACACCACGGTGGGCACGCGCGGGGCCGCGTACAGCGGCGCGGTCGCGGAGAGCGCGCTCAGGCGCGCGTTCGCCGAGCGGAGGCTGAGCGCGGCATCGGCTGGCGTGGTGGGGCGGCCGAGCACCGCGTCGAGCCCGTGCTCGGCCGCGACCGTGAGCAGGTGCCCGGTGGCCTCCTCAGTGTCGGCGCAGAGCTGCCAAGCGAGGGCGAGCCCGGGGGCCTGCGCCGGCAGTCCCCCCGGGGTGATGAAGCGGTCGTGGCCGCTGCGTGGCCGGCGTCGCCAGTCCAATACGTCCTCGGGTGAGCCCTGTACAGCGACCGCGCGCACGCGCTCCGGGAGCCGCACGCGCGTGGAGAGGATCTCGATCGTCGCGGGCGGTGCCGCGCCGGTGAGCACCGCCCACGTGAAGCGCTCCCACCGCGCGCGCTCGCGGCTCTCCTCCGCGTCCGCGCCGCGGAGCCCGAGCCAGAGCACGATCGAGCCGGCGGCGATGACCGCGTGCCCCTCGGGGGTGAGCGGGGTCGCGCCGGCCACGGCGAGACTGAGTGAACCCTCCCGGTCGAGACGGATGGTCTCCGGGGGCGCCCCGGCGGTCGCCAAAGCGGCGAAGCCTTGGGTGCTCGCGAGTACCGCTCCGTCCGAGGTGAGGAGGGCGAGCTGCTTCCCGGTGGCCTGCGCGATGCTCGCGAGTACTTCAGCGGGATCCTGCGTACCGCGCGCGCCATCGAGGAGTCGCTGCTGGGCTTGGAGCGCGCCGCGCGCCGCGCGCAGCTCGTCGGCGCGGATGAGGCCGGCGACGGCCTTACTCACCGCGATGAACGGGGTGGGCAGTGGCACCTCGAAGAGCGCGACGCGATACATGCTGGCCGCGCTCACAAGTGCGGCGGGGATGCGGTCGTGGTTCACACCGATGCCGAAGCCGATGGCGGCGACGCGCGCGCGGCTCAGGCCGGCGACGAAGTCGCGCCACCTGGGGTCCCCAGCGCCGAGCGAGAGCCCGGTAGTGAGGATGATCTCGCCGCCCTCGAGGTGGTCGCCGAGGTCGAGGAGCTCGGTGGTGGAGAGCCAGGACACCTCGGGGTCGCCCGGGCCGGACTGCACGAGAGTGAGCCCCAGTTCGGGAAGCGCGAGCAGGTCGGAGAGTGAGGCCATGGTGAGATTCTTGCACAGGTGATGCGCGATGGCCTATGCAAGCGCGCGGGTTGGTTGCTGGTAGGGGCGCCGTACACTGGCCACACAAGGCGAGGCGACGACGCCGCCCGCGATGACACGAACGGACGGGGATTCACGGTGAACGACCATACGGAGCAGGCCGCGGCCGGCGCACTTGCCGGGATTCGGGTCGCAGACTTCTCCCGGGTGCTCGCGGGCCCGCACGCCACGATGATCCTCGCGGATCTCGGGGCCGACGTCATCAAGATCGAGAGCCCGGAAGGCGACGGCACGCGCCAGTGGAGCCCGCCGACGAACGCCGTCGGTCAGAGCACCTACTTCGCCGGGGTGAACCGCGGCAAGCGCTCCGTGGTGTGCGACCTCCGCGATCCCGATGGGCTGGCACGTGCGAGCGAGCTCGCCCGCACCGCCGACGTGGTGATCGAGAATTTCAAGCCGGGCACCATGGCGAAGTTCGGCCTCGGCTACGAGGCCGTCGCCGCGGCGAACCCCGGCGTGGTCTACTGCTCGATCTCCGGCTTCGGCGACACCGAGGGCCGCGACCTCCCCGGCTACGACCTGCTCGTGCAGGCGGTCGGCGGCCTCATGAGCATCACCGGCCAGGAGGACGGCGAGGCCACGAAGGTGGGCGTCGCGCTCGTCGACATCCTGACGGGACTGAACTCGGTGATCGGGATCCAGGCTGCGCTTCGCGCACGCGACACCGCGGGATCGCCCACCGCCGGCCAGGGCCAGCACGTGAAGGTGACGCTGCTCGGTTCGCTGCTCTCGGCGCTCGCTAACCAGGCCTCGTCCACGCTCGAGACCGGCGTCTCGCCCGGCAGGATGGGCAACGCCCACCCCTCGATCTCGCCGTACGAGACCCTCGACGCGGCCGACCAGGCCATCGCGCTCGCCGTCGGCACGGATGGGCAGTTCGCCCGGCTGTGCGAGGTGCTCGGCGTGCCCGAGCTGGCCGCGGACGAGCGCTTCGCGAACAACCCGCAGCGCGTGGCGCACCGCGTTGCGCTGCGCGCGGCGCTCGAGCGGCCGCTCGCCACCCGCACCGCGGAGGAGTGGATCACCGAGTTCACCCGCGCGAACATCCCGGCCGGCCGTGTGAACACGATCGCGCAGGCGCTCGAACTGGCCGAGACGCTCGACCTGAGCCCCGTCGCGCACACCCCGGCGGTCGCACCGGACGGTTCCGCGCACACCCTGCGCTCCGTGGCGCTGCCGATCTCGCTCTCGGCGACGCCGGCGCGCTACTCCGCGCCGCCGCCCGGCGTCGGCGAGCACCAGGACGCCACCTGGCGCGACGCCTGAGCCCAGCGCTCCGCGGCCGCCAGCCCCGAACCCCGCACGTTTTCCGAGATCCCGACAAAGGAGCATCATGACCACGACGATCGACCAGCTGTTCAACGTTTCCGACTTCGTCACCGAAGAGGAGCGCGAGTGGCAGATGAAGGCGCGCGAGTTCGCGCAGACCCGCATCAAGCCCATCATCGACCAGGCGTTCGAGGATCGCCGCCTGCCCGTCGAGCTGCTCCCCGAGGTGGGCGAGTTCGGCGCGTTCGGCATGTACATGAACGGCTACGGGCTGAAGGGCGCCTCCTCGGTGGCGTACGGCCTCGTCGCGATGGAGTTCGAGGCGGTCGACTCGGGCTTCCGCACCGCGCTCTCCGTGCAGGGCTCGCTCGCCATGGGCGCGATCTACAAGTTCGGCTCTGAGGAGCAGAAGCAGCAGTGGCTGCCGGCCATGGGCCGCGGCGAGGCTGTTGGCTTCTTCGGGCTCACCGAGCCGCAGGGCGGCTCCGACCCCAACACCATGCTTACCACCGCGCGCCGCGATGGCGATCAGTGGGTGCTCAACGGCAAGAAGCGCTGGATCGGCCTCGCCACGATCGCCAAGGTGGGCGTAATCTGGGCGAAGGACGAGGAGGGCATCGTCCGCGGCTTCGTGGTGCCGACCGATACGCCGGGCTTCCAGGCGACCGCGATCGAGAACAAGCTCTCGATGCGCGCCTCGCTGCAGACCGAGATCGAGCTCACCGATGTGCGCCTGCCGCTCGACGCGATCCTGCCCGAGGCGAAGGGCCTCTCGGCGCCGTTCAAGTGCCTCAACGAGGCGCGCTACGGCATCGCCTGGGGCGTCATGGGTGCGGCACGCGCCTGCCTCGAGGTGGCCGTCGAGCGCTCGCAGACCCGCGAGGTGTTCGGTGCGCCGATCGGCTCGAAGCAGATCATCCAGGCGCAGCTCGCCGACATGTTCGTCGAGTACGAGAAGGGCCTCCTCCTCGCGCTGCACCTCGGCCGCCTGAAGGACGCCGGCAATCTCACCTACGGTCAGATTTCGGTCGGCAAGCTGAATAACGTGCGCGAGGCCATCAAGATCGCGGGCAACTGCCGCTCGATCCTCGGTGGCGACGGCATCACGAACGATTTCCCCGTGATGCGCCACATGGCGAACCTGGAGTCGGTGCGCACGTACGAGGGCACCGACGAGGTGCACCAGCTCGTGATCGGGCGCGAGCTGACCGGCATCGCCGCGTTCTAGTCGGCGTCGCTTCCCCTCCCGGAAGCCCTTCATTCTGAGCCCCACGAGCAACAGGCTTTTCCTGGTGCTCGTGGGGTTTCTGTGTGCAAATCATGGTCTCTTCATGTACCGGGCATAGACATTTGCAGGTGTGTATGTCTAGGCTGTGCACAACACCGGGGGGTGGTAAAACTGAAGAAAACTTGGGGAACCTGTGCGCCCGCGCCAGTCCAGGGGCGAGCACCGCGCTCGCGCGCTCGGCGAGTCGTGAGCGCAATCCTCACGCTGTGCATTGCGGTGTTCGGGCTTGCGAGTGCCCATGTGGGTGCTGGTGCAGAGCCGGCTGCTGCGGCCGACCCCGACGCGCCCGTCGTGTACAAGGTCCAGGCGTTTTGGGACCGCATCGATGGCGATGTCGACGAGCTGCGCGGCGATGTCGTGATTCGCGTGCCGCACGGGTACGTCGATCCCGTCACAGGGAACCTGCAGTCGGTGAATGGACAGCAGCTCCGGGTGGGGCATGACTACAACACCAGTTCGGCGCTCAAGAGCCACCGCTACATCAACACGCTGGGCGGCGGGCAAGCCGGTGCAACAGCGTGGGCGCAGAACCGCGACGAGTACTTTACGATCCACAAGGTGATCGTCTCCGGTGGCTACGACTTTCTCGTGATGTCAGTCGAGGGGGACATCGATATCGCGAACACGCCTGCGGCAACGAATATCCCAGGGGGACTTGAGTCGACGCTGAACTACTACTTCAGCTACGCGACGGGGGCCCCGACGACGTCCACGTCATGGATTGCTTCTGCGCTTACGGTGGAGCCCATGACGTTCTACTGGTACTACGGCGGCAGAGTCTCGACCGCGATCACCGGGCCGCAGTATCGCATCCCGTGGGACAACATCCAAGGGCTCTGGAGCGGTGGGCAAGCGAACTGGGGCGCCGTACTCGACTACGGTCTGAATGGTCAGCCCGCCGGCGTGCTGCCGCCCAACTCAGTCGGGCTGGACCTCGTCAACAACGCGACCCGAAACGCGGCTCCCGAGGCGGGGCCCACCGGAACGATCACCGAAAGCATGTGGTACGCCTGGGTCAACGAGGACAACTCGCTCGTGGAGTCGATCAACACCGGTCCAATCCGCTTGTCCGGCAACCTCTCCCGCGACAGTCGTTCTTCGGCCGAGCGGTACATCATCAAGAACCTCGCGCAGTCTGCGCGGCCTGATGCTCCCGCAATGGGATGGACGGCCGAGCAAGGCGCACAGGGGCTCACTGAGAACGTCGCAGTCGACGGTGCGATTGACTTTCGTGACGCCGGGGGTACCGGGTATTACAAGCTCGTCGCCTGGCCGGAGGCGCGTGACCCGCTCACGCCAAACTCGTCCTATGGGTCCCCGGTGATCTCCTACACCGCGGCTGAGCTATTCGACGCGTCCGGCCAGATGACCGAGCGTGGTGCGCTTGAAGGCTGGGAAACCGCGACGGTGTACTACGGCTATGACATCCCGCTCCCTGATGCGCCGGTCATTACGACGCCGCCAGAGGGCTCACACACGAACGCGAATGACGAGATCACGATCTCCGGGACGGGTACCCCCGGTCACACGATCTCGCTCAAGCTTGCCGCAGGCACCTCGATCACCGACTTCAATGACCCGAGCCTCGTGCAGCTCGTCGATGGCGAGCACGAGGGTGTCGAAGCTGGCGATGTCGTCGTTGACGCGTCCGGGAACTGGAGCTTTACGTATCGACCCTCGCCGGTGCTCACGGACGGGGAGTATACGGTGGTCGCGATTCAAACAGATCAGGTGCCTGGGAACTTCAATCTCTCGAGTCATCCGTCGAACCCGGATGACCCCGAGAACCCGACCACGTGGGGGGTCACTTTCACCGTCGATACGGTCGCGCCCGCGCCGCTGACGATGCTCTGCCCAGTGAGCCCGACGGAGAACACGACACCGACGTTCTCTGGGAGCGGCGTGGAAGCCGAAGCGACGGTGCAGGTCTTCGAATCCGACGAACGTGTGGGTGAGGGGATCGTCTCCGGAACGAACTGGACCTACACTGTCGACCCCGCCCTCGGAAACGGAACATACACGTTTACCGTGACACAGACCGACCGTGCGGGGAACGTCTCCGAGGTGAGCGCGCCGCCCTGCGAGCTGCTCGTCTTGATTCCTCTGAAGATGACCGGCCTGAAGATTGTCGAGCCGGTCTCAGAGCCGGCGCCGGGGATCGCGGACGTCGCTCCCGAAAACTGGGAGATCACGGTATCCGACGGTGCCGAGACCGTGGTGATGAGTGGCGGTGCAGTAGCGGAACTTCAACGGGAGGTGACGTACACCGTTGGTGAGCGACTCCGTACCGACCCAAGTCCTGACGCTGACGCCGGGAAGTATCTTCCACTCGGTGCAGTTGAGTGCGTCGACGCGGACGGTGTCGCGCTCCCGACCGAGGTGTTTGAGCCGGCCGCCGCGACGATCACGGTCCCAGCTGATGCCGACCTCGCTGAACCTCTGAGTTGCACCATCAGGAACCAGACCGCGCACCTCAGCTTCGTGTCGCATCGGCTCGGTGGCCAGACCGCAGCACCGACTGACGGCTGGTCGCTCTCCGGCAGCACGGACGTCGCCGATTTTCATGTGGAACTCACTGACGGGATGCCGCAGATCCCAGCGCGACCGGGGGAGTACGAGTTCTCCGGTACCGCCCCTGACGGGCTGTCGATCATCGGGTACGAAGCTCTTGATCTCGGCCGTGACGAGTGCGTCGCAACCATCCAGAACGTGGCTGCCGCGCCAGCGGATTGTTGGGTCGCACTCCCGGGAGGAATCGCCGATGTGCCGCAGGGCACACACCAGGTCATCCGCATCGTTGCCGCAGCTCCAACGGACCTGCCGAAGCTCCCGATCACTGGCGGGCTTGGGGCGTGGGTATTCACGCTCGGTGGCGGCGTCGGACTGCTCATCGCCGCAGGGGGCTACGGCTGGCGTCGGTGGAACCTCGCGAGAGGTGACTCAGTCGTTCCTGGTGGTGCGCCGTGAGAGCGATGACCGTTCGCGCGCGCACGCTGGCCCGCAAGCCGCCGTCTCCCGCTAGTGCCGGAGTGCTTTCCCACCAACTTTGTACAACGCAGTGCCCAACGAAAGGAACTGTTGTGAATAGTTCGCGTACTCGCCGTACCACGGCGTTATCCCTCCTGAGTGTCACCGCGATCGCGGTCGGCACCGTCACGATGATCGCCGGGCCAGCGCTGGCGGCTCCGGGTGATGGCGGCACCGGCACGCTCACCGTCCACAAGCTTGAGCAGCCCGAATCCGGCAACCTGGGACCCAATGACGGATCTCAGATCGATACGGGCGGCGCCACCCCACTTGTTGCGGGCTTCACCGCGTGCACCATCGAGGAGATTGATCTCACGATCCCGGCCGATTGGGAGCGCCTCGCTGGTGTGACGGTCACCATCGACGGCGGGGGGAACCCGGTCGCAGAAGAGGGCGGCGAAACGCTCACGCTCACGTGCCTCCCCGAGCAGACGACCGCCGCTGCCGATGGCGCCACCGAGTTTTCGCTGCCGGCCGACCACGCATATGTGGTCTATGAGAGCACGCCGGCAGAGAACGCGATTCCCGCAGCGACGCCGACGGTGATCACGATCCCGTACCCAGGAACTGGGGCAGCAGGTGATCCCGTATGGAACTACAATCCACACATCTACCCCAAGAATTCACTGGTCGGCGGGGGAGCCACGAAGGATGGCACTGTGGTGGGCGACCAGGTGAGTTTTGACGTGACTGTGCCGATCCCGCCGCTCGCTGATGACGGCACATACGATGAGGTGCGCATCAATGACCAGCTCGCCGCGTTCCTGACGTACACCGGGGGCACTGTCGTACTGCAGAATCCGAGCGGTACCGACGTTCCGCTCGTGGCGGGCACCGATTACACGCTCACGACACCGAGCGGGGCAGGCGGAGACGAGGTCGTGCTCACCATGCTCGCTCCGGGACTTGCGAAGCTCGACGCGAACGTGGGCGGCAAACTGATCCTCACGATTACTGCGACGGCAACCGGCAGCGGCTCCACTGCCAACGAGGCCCAGATTACGATCAACGGCACGAGTACAGACCCAGGCACCGGCCCCTCGGTGGTCGACCCCGATGACTTCTTCGGAGGCGCACACATCATGAAGGAGGCAGCGAATAAGGGGGCGGCCTCGAACGTCCCCCTCGCGGGGGCGACGTTTGACGTCTATACCGCGTCAGCTGGCGCGACCAACTGTCCTGCAACACCGGCGCCCACCGCGACGAAGGTGGTTGACGGCGACGTCTCGGGTACCGATGGCAAGACTCCGAACGCGGTTCTGGCTGAGGGGAAGTACTGTGTGTACGAGACCTCGGTTCCTGCGGGCTACAAGGGGCTTGTCGGCGGGCAGCTGTTTGAGGTCACCGGGGAGGACGCCGAGCTCGTGGTGGTGAACACCCAGATCGGCTCCGACCCAGGCGACCTGCCGAACCTGCCGATTACCGGTGCTGCGGGGACCGTGCTGCTCGGCATCGGTGGTGTGGCGCTCCTCGCAGTGGCTGGTGTGCTGCTGAACGCACGGCGGAAGCGGAACCAGCTCCAGGAGTAGCGCCCTGGTGTGCTTGAGGGGTGGGGTGCCAAATTGGGGCCCCGCCCCTCATCCCATGAGCGGACCGGCTTGGTACAGGGTTCGTGCATCTTCAGGAAGGGTATTCGATGGCTGCAGTGACCACGCAGCGCCGCCGCTGGCGCTTCGAATGGGTCAATCTTGTCATCGCGATTGCGCTGCTGGGCGGGATGTCACTCTTGGTCTATCCCACCGCCGCATCGTGGGTGTCTCAGCGCAATCAATCCAACATTGTGTTTGATCAGACCCGGGCGAATAGCGTGAAAGCCGAGTCTGAGATCGCCGCCGCGATCGCAGAAGCGACTGAGTATAACGAGCTCCTTGAGGCCGGTGCGATTCTCGCGTCGGGGGCAAACATCGCCGCCGGAGCCGGCACGGGATCCGCGGAGACCCGTCTCGACTACTGGGGGCTGCTTGACGCGGATCCCACTGGTTCATTGGCGCGATTGCGTGTGCCGGCGATCGATCTCGACCTCCCGGTCTATCACGGTACAAGCGACGCGACCCTCCTCGCAGGTGTAGGGCACCTGCAAGGAACATCGTTGCCGGTGGGCGGGGACGGGACGCGCTCGGTGCTGACTGGGCACCGCGGGCTCGCGAATGCCACGATGTTCACGAATCTCGATCGAGTGTCGAACGGCGACACGTTCAGCGTCGAGGTGCTGGGTCGCGTGTTCAGCTATCGGGTGTTTGATATTCAGGTGGTGGCCCCTGACGCGACGGAGGAGATTCGCGCGGTGCCCGGCCGCGACCTCATGACGCTGATCACCTGCACCCCACTCGGCGTCAACACGCATCGGATCCTCGTCACAGGGGAGCGCATTGATCCAACGCCCCAGGCGGACCTCGACGTGGCGGGGAAACGCCCCGAGGTGCCAGGCTTCCCGTGGTGGGCGGTCATCTCCGGTGCCGGTCTCGTCGGCACTGCCGTGTGGTACTGGCGGGCTGGCTTCCCGTCGCGGCCGCGCACCGGGTCTCACGCCGCCGCCGCAGCGGCCGCGCCCGGCGACCCCCACGAATAGTTCGACTTCGGGTAGAATTATTACCCGAGGAGGACGCCGCCATGATGATTCGCATTTCCGAGGACAGTGAGCTGCCGCTGTACGCGCAGATCGCGCACTCCGTGCGGACGGACATCGCCGCGGGGCGCCTCGTCGCCGGGCAGGCGCTGCCACCGGCCAGAGAGGTGGCCGCCGGCCTGGAACTGAACGTGCATACGGTGCTCCGGGCGTACCAGCTGCTGCGCGATGAGGGGCTGATCGAACTGAAGCGGCGGCGCGGAGCGGTCGTCACACCGGCAGCCGGGGCCATGGCCGAGCTGCGCACGGAGGTCGCCGCACTCGTCGAGCGCGCCGTGCAGCTGGGGCTCTCCGGGGCCGCGCTCGCCGCGCTCGTCTCGAACGCGATCCCCGGCCCCGCCGCGGGCGAGGGCCCGGCCGAGCGGAGCGTGCCAGCGTGAACGCCGAACTGCGCCGTGCCCGGTCCGCCGCGAGGTGGGTGGCGCTCATCGTCCCGCTCGGGATCACGGCGCTCGCGGCTGCGCTCCTGCTCGTGTGGCTCCCGCGCCTGCCGGATCCCGCGGCAACGCACTGGTCGGGCATGCACGGCCCGGACGGCTTCGGGCCGCCGTGGACGTTCGCCGCGCTCAGCGCGGGCATCGGCGTGCCGCTGGTGCTCCTGCTCTGGTTCGCGAGCGTCGGCTCGGCCTCCGGGCGGAAACGCAGGCTCCCGCGCTGGTCGGGCTTCAACCGCCTGCTCGCCGCGCTGAGCGCAGGCACCACCGTGATGCTGCAGTTCTTCCTCGTCGCCGGGGCGGTGATCCAGCTCGACGTCGCCGACGCGCGGCTCGCCCCGCCGCTCGGCTGGGCGGGCCTGCTCGGGATCGCGCTCCTGCCGCTTGGCGGCGCCCTCGCCTGGGCCGTGCAGCCGGCGGTCACGGTCGACGAGCGCGACACGCAACCGGCGCGTGCGATGGAGCTCGGGATCTCGGAGCGCGCGGTGTGGTACCGTACGGCCCGCAGCTCCGCGGCGTTCGTCGGGGTGCTGCTCGGCGCGACCGCGTGCCTCTGGGGTGGCGGGATCTGGCTGCTCAGCGACGGACGGCCCGAGGCCTGGATCCTGCTCGGCGTCGGCGCGCTCATCGCCGTGCTGATTCCCGCGACGACGGTGTTTCGGGTGCGCGTGGACGCCGCGGGGCTCACGGCGCGCTCCGCGCTCGGCTGGCCGGTGCTTCGCGTGCCGCTCGCCGAGGTGGGGCACGCCTCGGCCGAGTCGATTCAGCCGCTCGCTGACTTTGGCGGCTGGGGGATCCGCTGGGCACCCGGCCGCACCGGGGTGGTGCTGCGCGCCGGCAGCGGTATCGTGGTCACCCGGCACGATGGCCGCATCTTCGCGGTGACCGTTGACGACGCGGACACCGCGGCCGCGCTGCTGACCGGGCTCGCCGCCCGCGTGGATGGGGCCGACTCGACACACGGAGGTACTGCATGACCACGCCGAACGCCCAAGCGCCCCAGACCCACGGCGCCGCCGCGCCGCGCCTCGCCGGGGTGCCGTGGGGCGCCGTCGCGCTCTTCATCGTGCTCGCCGGTGGCCTGGCCTGGCTCGTGGCGCTGCCGCTGTGGTTGCGCGGTGCCGAGAGCCCCGGCTTCGCCACGCTGCTCGGCGTGCTTGCCCCCGTGATGATGTGGACCCCGGCGCTCGCCACCCTCGCCGTGGTGTTCCTCGCGCGGGTCCCGGCGGGGGAGCGGCTGCGCTTCCTCGGGGTGTGGCCCCTGCGCCCGGCGAAACGCGTCGTGTGGTTCATCGTCGCGGCCGTGTTCGCGCCGACGCTGCTCGTGGCTGCGAGCGTCGCGGTGGCCGCCGCGTTCGGGTGGGCGGAGCTCGACCTCGTCGAGTTCTCGGGTTTCGCCGCGGCCATCGCAGCGAGCGTCCCCGCCGGTGTCGACGTGCCGCTGCCGCCCGTGCAGCTGCTCGTCCTCGCCCAGCTGCTGAGCCTGCCGCTCGGCGTGGTGATCAATGCGTTCGCCGCGTTTGGGGAGGAGATCGGCTGGCGCGGCTGGCTGCTCCCGGCCCTCCGCCCGCTCGGTACCTGGCCGGCGCTCGCGCTCTCGGGTGTCATCTGGGGGCTCTGGCACTCGCCGCTGATCCTGCTCGGCTACAATTTCGGCCTCACCGATTGGCGCGGCGTCGCGCTCATGACGGTCGGCTGCGTGTTCTGGGGCGCGCTGCTCGGGTGGACGCGGCTGCGCTCGGGCTCCGTGTGGCCCGCCGTGATCGGCCACGCCTCACTGAACGCCTCGGCTGGCCTGCTCGGCCTTGTGGTCGCGGTGGGGGCGGACGTCGATCCGGCGCTCGTGCTGCCGCTCGGCGTGTGCGGCTGGATCGTGATCGCGGTGGCGCTGGTGATCCTGGTTGCGACCGGGCAGTTCTCCCCGGCCAGGCAACCGGAGCTCGCCCCGCGGAAGGCTCGCGGCGGTGCGCAGGCCGCGAGTACTCAGCCAGCTGGGGGCACTCAGCAAGCTGGGGGCACTCCGCCGCCTACCGCGTGAGCGCGGCGATCCGCTCGGCCGCTGCCGGGTAGCGCTCCTGCAGCGCGGCGCGCTCGCCGAGGGCGAAGCCGTCCCACTCGAACGGCGGGGCCATCGTCGTCCCGATGAGCGTCCACTCGCCGGCGGACGAGGAACCCTGCATCACGCCAGCCGGCACCGCGAGCTGCGGGAGCTGGCCCGGGAACTCCGCGGAATCGGGATCCGGGCCGAGGAAACGCTCCTCCGCGCGCCCGTCGGGGTGCAGCAGCAGCATGCGCAGCGGCGCGCCGGCGTACCAGTGGTACACCTCGACGGACGCGAGCGAGTGCAACGCCGAGAAGTCGGGGTCAGCGAGCAGGTACATGATGGCGCTCGAGTGCTCGTCGAGGTGCATCTGGCGGAAGAGCCCGCCCTCGTGCTCGAGCGGCTCGAGGTCGAGCCGCTCGACCCAGCGCGCCGCCTCCTCGGGGAGCACGCCTCCGGTCACGCGACGGCCGCCTCACGCGTCTTGCGGAAGCGCCGGCTCATGAGGATCAGCGCGAGCAGCGTCAGCACGTACGGGCCGGCGTCGGTGAGCTGCTGCGGCAGGCCGAACGACTGCAGGCGGAAGCCGAGCGCGTCGGCGAAGCCGAAGAGGAGCGCGGCGCCGAGCACGCCGACGGGGTGCGCGCGTGCGAGCATCACCGCGACGACGGCGATCCAGCCGCGGCCCGCCGACATGTTCTCCGTGAACTGCACCACGTTGCCGAGGGCGAGCTGCGCGCCGCCGAGGCCGGCGAGCGCGCCAGAGGCGATGACCGCGCCGAGCTGGTAGCGCTGCGGGTTGACGCCCATCGTTGCCGCGGCGAGCGGGCGCTCGCCGACGCCGCGCATGCGCAGGCCGAGCGGGGTGCGGAACAGCATGATCCAGAGCGCTGGCACGAGGAGCAGCGCGAGGTAGCCGAGCGGGGTGAGCGCGAAGAGCGCACCAATCCAGGGGATGTCCGCGAGGATCGGGATCCGCCACACGGGGATGCCGTCGATGCCGGGATCCTGGAACACGCCCTGCACGTCGAAGATCGCGACGATCAGGAAGCTCGTCATGCCGACCGCGAGGATGTTCATGGCGATGGCGAGCACGATCGGGTCGCCCTTGCGGTACACCGCGCCGTAGCCGAGGATCAGCGAGAAGAGCGCACCGGAGACCATCGCGACGATGACGCCGACGATCCAGTTGTGCGTGAAGAACGAGCCGGCGACGCCGGCGAAGGCGCCGATGAGCAGCATGCCCTCGAGGCCGATGTTGAAGATGCCGACGCGCTCCGCGAGCATGCCGCCGAGGGCGGCGAGCAGGACCGGGATGAGTGCGCGCAGCACGGAGGAGATCAGGTCCTCGGTGAACAGGTCGAGGAAGTTCATCGCTCGTCCTCCTTTGCTGCGGTGCTGGTGGCTGTTCGCTTGCGGAACCTGGGGAGCGCGACGCGGAACGCCAGGAGGATGATGACGAGCGCCTGGATCACCGCCGCGATCTGCGGGGAGAGCCCGAGCTCGCGGCCCATGGCGTCGGAGCCGACCATGATGGCGGCGAAGAACAGTCCGGCGATCACGATCCCGACCGGGCGGTAGAGCGCGAGCAGCGTGACGAGGAGCGCGGTCCATGCGAAGTTGGTCTGCACGAAGTAGCCCTCGATGAGACGGGTGCTCGGGGCGCCGATGATGAGCATCAGGCCGAAGAGGCCGGCGAGGCCGCCCGAGAGCGCCATCGTGCGGGTGACGAGCGGGCCGGGCTGTACGCCGCTGTAGCGCACGAACTCGGCGTTCTGCCCGGCGAGGCCCGACTCGAAGCCGTAGCGGGTGCGGCGGTTCACGAAGATCGCGCCGAGCACCACGACGATGAGCACGATGATCGACCAGTTCACGCCGGTGAGGATCGCGGTCACGGGGTGCGTTGCGCCGAGCGTGTTCCGCAGCGACTCAGCGAACGCCGAGTCGCGCGGCACGAGCATGGACAGCTGCACCTCGGGGCGCACCTGCTCACTCGCGACGAGGTCCGAGCTCGGCTCATCGAGCCGGTAGCGGATCAGCCACGAGGAGAAGTAGCGCGCCGGGTAGTTGAGCAGCAGCGTGGAGAGCAGGATCGGCACGCCGAGCAGGTTCTGCAGCAGCGCGGTGATAAGCCCCCACGCCGCGCCGACCGCGATCGCCGTGAGGAACGCGAGCGGCACGATGAGTGCGGCGGGGCCGGGCACGTAGATGGCCACGATCCCGCCGGCGAGGGCGCCGAGGCCGGCCTGGCCCTCGGTGCCGAGGTTCAGCACGCCGGCGCGGAAGGCGACGGCGATCGCGATCCCGATGCCGATGATCGGCACCGCGCGCTGCAGCGTGTTGGCGAGCCCGGGGCCGCTGCCGAACGAACCGTTCACCATCGCGATGTAGCCGCTCACGGGGTCGACCCCGGCGATCAGCATGAAGCACGCGCCGATCAGGAGTGCGAGCACCACCGAAACGGGGATCGGGCTGGCGAGCCAGCGGCCGAAACTCTGCAGGGGTTTCACCGTGCGGTCTCCTTCTGCGTGGCGGCAGCCTGCGCCGCCTGGGTGGTGAGCGGCGCACTGGGTCGGTGCTGCGCCTCCGGAGTGTGTCCGGCCATGTACAGGCCGAGGAGAGCTTCGGTCGCGTCGGCCTTCGGCACCTCGGCGACGATGCGGCCCTCGAACATCACGAGGATGCGCGAGGACAGCGACATGATCTCGCTGAGCTCAGCGGAGATGAGCAGCAGCGCGCCGCCGCCGTCCCGGTACTGGCACAGCTCGCGGTGGATCGACTCGATCGCACCGATGTCGACGCCGCGCGTCGGCTGCTCGGCGATGAGCACGGGGGAGTTGTAGTCGAGCTCGCGCGCGACAACGATCTTCTGCAGGTTGCCGCCCGAGAGCGTGCCGACCGGGGTCGCCGGGCCGGCGATCTTCACGCCGAAGCGGGAGATGAGGCGCTTCGCGTGCTCCACCATGGCGCCGCGCGAGAGCAGCCCGCGCTGCAGGATCGGCGCGGCGCGGTGGTGGCCGAGCGCGAGGTTGTCGACCGCGCTCGCCGAGCCGGCGCTGCCGACGGCGTGGCGATCCTCGGGGACATAGGCGACGCCACCGGCGCGGCGCTGCGCGATCGTTGCCCGGCTGAGGTCGGCGCCGGAGACGTGCACCGCGCCGGCGCTCGCGCGCCGCATCCCGATGATGGCCTCCGCGAGTTCCACCTGGCCGTTGCCGGCGACGCCGGCGATGCCGACCACCTCGCCCGCGCGCACGGCGAGGCTCGCGGTGTCGACGGCCGGGCGGCCGCCGGAGCCGGGGACGGTGAGCTCGCGCACGTCGAGCACGGTGGCGCCGGGCTCCTGCGCGGGCGGCGGGGTGGTGAGGTCGACGTCGCGGCCGGTCATGTGGCGGGTGATCTCGGCGGGGGAGCTGTCGGCGGTGACGAGCTCGGCGACATTTCGCCCATCGCGCAGCACGGTGACGCGATCCGAGATCGCCATGACCTCGTTCAGCTTGTGCGTGATGAGGATGATCGTGCGGCCGTCGGCCTTGAGCGCGCGGAGCACGTCGAAGAGGCGCTCGGTCTCCTGCGGGGTGAGCACTGCGGTGGGCTCGTCGAGGATGAGGACCTTGGCCTCGCGGTACAGCGCCTTCACGATCTCGACGCGCTGCAGCACGCCCACGGGCACCGCGTCGACGCGCGCCGTCGGGTCGAGCTGCAGGCCGTACTTGTCCGCGATCTCCGCGACGCGGCGGTTGGCGGCCTGGCGGTCGATGAGGCCGCGCTTCGTCGGCTCGCTGCGGAACACGACGTTCTCCGCGATGGTGAGCGACGGGAAGAGCTTGAACGACTGGAACACCATGCCGATACCGGCATCGATGGCGTCGAGCGGGGACGAGAAGCTGACGCGCTCCCCGCGAATGAAGATCTCGCCCTCGTCGGGCTGCATCACGCCGGCGAGCATCGACATCAGAATCGACTTCCCCGCACCGTTCTCGCCCATGAGCGCGTGGATCTCGCCGGTCGCGACCTCGAGGTCGACATTGTCGTCGGCGAGCACACCGGGGAAGCGCTTGGTGATGCCGCGCATCGAAACCTCAGCGGTCATCGTTGGCTCCATTCAATAGGCGGGTGGGTGACGGGGGAGCGTGTGGCTACGTGGCCGTCGCAGGGGAAGCAGCTGTGGCCGGGAGGCACCGCACGCGCGGAACCTCCCGGCCACGAGTGTATTGCCTAGGCCAGCGGGTCGGTGACCGTGATCTTGCCTGCGACGATGTCGTCGCGGACCTGGGTGACCTGCTTGAGCACGTCAGCGTTCTCCATGACGGTGCACTGCGAGTCGGCTGCCTCGTCGGTGAGGCTGACGATGGTCATGCCCTCCTCCTTGAGGCCGAACGAGGTGGTCGCCTCGGCCGAGCTCTTGCCGTCCATGATCTCGCCGACGACGGTCTCGACGACCTTGTTCACGGCCTTGATCGTGCCGTCAACGACCGAACCGGGTGCCATGCCGCACTGGTTCGCGTCGACGCCGTACGCCGAGAAGCCCTTCGCCGCAGCGGCCTCCATGATGCCGCCGTTCGATGCCGCACCAACCGCGAACATCTGGTCAACGCCGGTGCCGGCGTAGGCGAGCGCCTGCTCCTTGGCACGAGCGGTGTCAGCGAAGGGGTTGTCGCCACCGATCACCTGGGGTGCGACGGTGTCGACGTCCGCGTTGACGCTCTTCGCGCCCTCGGCGAAGCCCTCGGAGTACTTCTTGAGGAGCGGGTTGTCCACGGAGATCACGGAGCCGACCTTGTCGGCCTCGGTGAGGAGACCGGCCTCGACGCCGAGCAGGTAGGAGGGCTCCTGCTCGCGGAAGGTCGCCTGGTAGAGGTTCTCCGGAGCACCGTCAACGGCGGTGTCGATGAGGAGGAACTTCTGGTCGGGGTTCTGCTCGGCGAGCTCCTTGGCGATGTCGCCGAACTGGAAGCCGAGCATCACGACGACCTCGGGGGCCTTCGCGATCGCTGCCTCGAGGTTGGTGCGGCGCTGCGCCTCGTCCTTCGACTCGTACGTGGTGGCCGAGCCCTCGAAGGTCTTCGCGACGGCGTCGATGCCGACCTTGCCCGACTTCAGGAACTCGTTCTGCCCGATCGGGTCACTGGTGATGTAGATGAAGCTGGGGCCCTCTGCGGACGAACCCGAGTCGGCCGAGCCGCCACCGCCAGCGCAGGAGGTGAGCAGCAGGGCGGCCGTTGCCGCGCCGGCGACGAGTGCCGCACGGGCGCGGCGCTTGGTGAAGAACATTGTTGTGTTCCTTTCGGAGGTGGTGTGAGGGAGGGGTACAGCGTGTGCCCGCCGGTGACGAGGGTGACCGGGGGAAGTAGCTCCAGCCTACGAGCGGAGTGCCGCGAGCGGAACGGTCGCGAGCGTTTCGCCCGAGCCTGGCCGGATCACGCGGCGCTCGGTGACGATCGCGGTGATGAGTTCGTGCGGGGTGACGTCGAACGCGGGGTTCACCGCGTCGATGCCCTCGGGGGCGGTGCGGGTGCCGCCGAAGCCGGCGACCTCGTCGACGCCGCGATCCTCGATCTCGATGTCGGCGCCGCTCGCGGTCTGCATGTCGATGGTCGACTCGGGGGCCACCACGATGAAGGGGACCCCGGCGTGCTTCGCGGCGAGCGCGAGCGAGAAGGAACCGATCTTGTTCGCCGAGTCGCCGTTGGCCGCGATGCGGTCGGCGCCGATGAACACGGCGTCGGCGATCCCGCGCGAGAGCAGGAACGGGCCGGCGGAGTCGATGAGCAGGCGGAAGGGTGCGCCCATGCGCTGCAGCTCCCACGCGGTGAGCCGCGCGCCCTGCAGCAGCGGCCGCGTTTCGAGCGGCAGCGCCTCGGCGAGCGAGCCCTGCTCGAGGAGGGTCTGGATCACGCCGAGCGCGGTGCCGCGCTCCACGGTGGCGAGGCCGCCCGTGTTGCAGATGGTCATGACGCGAACGGGATCCTTGCCGGTGAGCTCGCGGGTGAGGTCAGCGCCGCGGAGCCCCATGGAGATGCACGCCGCGATGTCCTCGTCGCGAATGGCGAGCGCCTCGTCGAGGATCGCTGCCGGGCCTTCGGCGAGGCGGGTGAGCGCGCGGTCGACGCCCCAGGACAGGTTCACCGCGGTGGGGCGGGCCTCGCGCAGCAGGCGTGCTTGTCGGACAACCTCGTCGCGGTCGAGCTCGGCGTCGCCCCCGGCAGCGGCGACCGAAGCCGCGATCAGTGCGACGCCCATCGCGCCTGCGACGCCGAGCGCCGGGGCGCCACGCACCGCGAGCCGCTGAATATCCGTGATCAGCTCGCTCAGCTCGGTGACTCGGCGCTGTTCGAGTCGGTGGGGCAGCAGCGTCTGGTCCACAAGTTCGATAGCTCCGTCGATCCAGTCGATCGTGCGCAAGTAGGGCTCCTTCTGCAGCAACCAAGGGAGGCCTGTCATCCCCCGTGCGTGGTATCGCACAGCAAGAATACCCGAATCTTGTCGGACCACAGCAGCGGGCCTCGGTGCCGCTGGGATACGAAACGGTCACGCAACGTTCACACGACCGAGCGCGTGTCTGCGCACGGGCGGCGCGAAAGGCGGCGTACCGTATGTGCCATCGGGCAGGGTGCCCGGTCGAGGCGGCCAACCACCTCGATGGGAGTGATGGTCGTCTCGCTGATCCGGGGCTCGCGCCTCGGGGCAGAGGAGCCATCGTGGCCGAGATGAATCACCCCGCATTTCACCCCGCAGCAGCCGCTCACTCGGGCGAAACCACGCCCGACGCCGCGCTCGCGACACCGCCCGAGCAGGAACGCATCGCGGGGAGCAGCGAGCAGCTCCGCACCTACGTGCTCGACACCTCCGTGCTGCTCAGCGATCCGCGCGCGCTCTTCCGCTTCGCCGAGCACTCGGTCGTCCTGCCGATCGTGGTGCTGATGGAGCTCGAGCACAAGCGCCACGATCCCGAGCTCGGCTACTTCGCCCGGCGTGCGCTGCGGTTCCTCGACGAGTTGCGCGCCACGCACCTGCGGCTCGACTTCCCGGTGCCCGTCGGCGACGCCGGGGGGACGCTGCGCGTCGAGCTCAACCACACGAGCACGGATGGGCTGCCCTCCGGGATGCGGCTCGGCAACAACGACACGCGGATCCTCGCGGTGGCGCAGAACCTCGCGAACGACGGCTGCGAGGTGACGGTCGTCTCCAAAGACCTGCCGATGCGGTTGAAGGCCGCGGCGCTCGGGCTCGGGGCTGAGGAGTACCGGGCCGAACTCGCCGCCGACGACACCTACACCGGCATGGTGACGCTGTCGATCGACGAGGCGGAGATGGCCGCGCTGTGGGAGAGCGAGCGACTCGACGGCGTCGCGGCGGCGGAGGAGCTGCCGCGTGGCACCGGGGTGGTGCTGCACTCCCCGCGCGGCTCGGCGCTCGGCCGCATCGACGGACCGGGCGGGCTGCACCTCGTGCGCGGCGACCGCGAGGTGTTCGGGGTGAGCGGGCGCAGCGCCGAACAGCGGCTCGCTATCGACCTGCTGCTCGATCCGCAGGTGGGGATCGTCTCGCTCGGCGGCTCGGCCGGCACCGGGAAGTCGGCGCTCGCGCTCGCGGCCGGCCTCGAGGCGGTGCTGGAGCGCCGCCAGCATCGCAAGATCATGGTGTTCCGGCCCCTGTACGCCGTCGGCGGCCAGGAACTTGGCTACCTGCCGGGCGACCACCAGGAGAAGATGGGCCCGTGGGCGCAGGCCGTGTTCGACACGCTCGGCTCGATCGTGTCGGAGAACGTGCTCGACGAGGTGGTCGCGCGGAACCTCATCGAGGTGCTGCCGCTCACGCACATTCGCGGCCGCTCGCTGCACGACGCGTTCGTGATCGTCGACGAGGCGCAGTCGCTTGAGCGCGGCGTGCTGCTCACGATGCTGAGCCGGATCGGGCAGAACTCGCGCGTGGTGCTCACGCACGATGTCGCGCAGCGCGACAACCTCCGCGTCGGCCGCTACGACGGCATCGCCGCGGTGATCGAGAAGCTCACCGGGCACGCGCTCTTCGGGCACGTGACGCTGACGCGCTCCGAGCGCAGCGACATCGCGGCGCTCGTGACGGAGCTGCTGGGCGACTAGCCAGGCGGCAGGCAGCGGCGTCCCGGCTGAGCCGGGGCGCCGCCGTGCTGTGCGCTGAGCTCAGAAGCACATCCCGCGCCCGCACCGCACGCACTCGCACTGCTCAGCGCCGCGTACTCAGTGTGAACTCTTCACCCCAGAGCGGGGCGGCGTGCTGCCTCCGCGCACGAGGCCCAGGCCCAACTATGCGTAGTCACGGCACGAGATGTTCACCTGGGCCGCGACGCCCCTTTCCGTCACTATCGGTCCTGACCTCAACCTATTCGTCGTCGCCGAGCCGGTCGTTCAGCGCGTCGCTCCGCGCGACCGGCTCGGAGGAGACGATCCTTGCCGCTCAACACTCGCTCATCGCGGCGGGGGAGTGAGCGACCCTGTGACGCACGAGGAGTAACAAGATCGCTGTAGCGCTACGCCCGCGGCAGCCCCGCGTGCCATTCCTCGGTGGCCGCGAGGTTCGCCGCGGCGCTCGCCGCAGCCGCCTCGGGGTCGCGCGCGTGGATCGCCGCGAGCACGTCGTCGTGGCCGCGGCGCTCGTCGCGGCAGAAGCCATCGTGCGTTTGCGCGGCGCGCATCGACTCGTGCAGCAGCGGCAGGAGCGCCGTGTAGACCTCGAACAGGATCGGGCTGTGCGCGGCGCGCGCGATCGCCTCGTGGACTGCGACGTCGGCGGCGACCCAGTCTGCATCCTGGGCGGCGGCCCGGTCCCGGAGCGCTGCGGCGATGAGCTCCGTGTCGGGGTCCTGCGCGCGCTCCGCGGCGAGCCGCGCGAGCACGGGCTCGAGCGCGGTGCGGGCTTCGAGGACGTCGCTGAGCGTGCCGCCCGACCTGGCGAGCGCGCCAGGCACCTCGCTCATCGCGCGGACGAAGGTGCCGTCGCCGCGGCGAATCTCGAGCATCCCCGTGTACTGCAGCGCCCGGAGGGCTTCGCGGAGCGTGCCGCGCGCCACCCCGAGGTCGGCCATGAGCTGCGGCTCGGGCGGGATCCGCTCGCCGACGGCCCACCGCCCCTCGACGATCTCGGCCCGAAGCCGCTCGACGACCTGATCGCTCAGCGAGCGCTGCTGTACCGGATCGAGTGCCATGTGTGCAATGATAGTCCACGCCCGATGATCAGACGTTGGATGTTTGGCTGTCCTGGTCGCGGGTGCGGGGTTCAGCGCGGATAACCCATCGAATCCCGCAACCTCGGTACGTGTGGTGGGCGCGGCGTCCGGCGCCGCGCGGTTTGGATGGTGTGATGTCTCGGCGGTTCTCGGCGCGCGCGGTGTCGATTCTGGTGGCGCTCCTGCTCGTCGCGCTGAATCTCCGGCTCGGCGTGACGAGCGCGAGTGCGCTCCTCACGGCGCTCACCGAGTCCGGCGCGCTGACCCCGGCGAGCGCCGTGCTGGTGCCCGCGATTCCCACCGCCGTGTTCGCGCTCGCCGGCCTCGGAACCGCGCGGCTCGCCGCCCGGCTCGGCGCCGAGCGGATGGTGCTGTTCGGCATGATCGGGCTCACCGCAGGCCTCGCGGTGCGCGCGATCCCGCAGCCGTGGGTGGTGATCCTTGGCACGGTCGTCGCCACCGGCGGGCTCGCCGTGGTGAACATCCTGCTCCCCGCGGTGGTGCGCGCGCACTTCGGGCAGCGGATCGGGCCGGTCACGACGGCATACTCGACGGTGATGTCGCTGGGGGCCGCGACCGCCGCGGCCGTCGCGGTGCCGCTCGCGACGGCGGTCGGCTCGCCGACCGTCGGGCTCGCGCTGTGGGCGGCCCCTGCGCTGCTCGCCACGCTCGTGTGGGCGATGGTGATGCCGCGCGGTCCACTGCAGGAGGTTCCTGCGTCACTGCCGCAGGCCCGGGAGTCACTGCAGCAGGCCCCGCAATCACCGCAGGCGCCGCGCGTCCGCACCCCCCTCCCCGCCGGCACCGGGCTGCTCGCCGCGTACTTCGCGCTGCAGGCGCTCCTCAGCTACGTCGCGATGGGGTGGCTCCCGTCGATCGCGATCGACGCCGGGATCTCCGCGCCGCGCGCCGGCATGCTGCTCGGGATCACGATGGCGGTCGGGGTGCCCGCCACGGTGATCGTCGTGCCGCTCGCGCGCAGCATCCGCGGCATGCGCGTCGGCTTTGTGCTCGTCGCGCTCGCGAGCGTGGTGGCGCTCACGGGGCTCCTGTTCGCCCCGGCGGCGCTGCCGGAGCTGTGGGCCGCGCTCGTCGGGGTGGGGATGTGCGCGTTCCCGCTCGTGCTCGCCCTGATCGCCGGCTTCGGCGCGAACGCCGGGGAGTCGGCGCGGGTGTCCGGCGTGGTGCAGTCCCTCGGCTACTCGCTCGCGACGCTCGGCCCGCTCGGCGCCGGCGCACTGCGGCAGCTCACGGGCGGCTGGGACGGCGTGCTGGGTGCGCTCGTGGTTGCGGTGATCGCGCAGGGCGCGATCGGGATCCTGCTCACGAGGGTGATCAAGCGCCGCGGGCGCTAGCCGCGCAGCTCACGCGCGTACCCCCGCAGCGAGCGCTGGTACTGCGGCACCATCGGGATGAGTGCGTCGAGTGCCACCGCGAGGGCCTCCGTCTCGCGGCCGGCCGAGTGGAGCGCGAGGGCGAGGAACGCCTCGGGTGCCGCGCCGAGCGTCGTGTCGCGGTCGGCGCTCGACACGTGCGCCGCGAGCAGGGCGACCGCCTCGTCGGCGCGGCCGAGATTGCGGAGCGTTGAGGCGTACTGCACCGTGAGCTCGGCCCTGGCCCGGCCGGCGAGCCCGAGCTCGATGGCCCGCTCGTAGTGCGCGGCAGCCGCGGCCTCGTTGCCCGCCGAGTCGTGCGCGCCGCCGATCTCGAACGGCCCGCGCGGGTCGGCGGGGTCGAGCTCGGCGACGAGGGCGGTGATGCGCTCAAGCCGCACGGCGTCGCCGAGCGCGGCGTCAGCCCACACCGCGTCGACGCGTTCCTGCCACGCGCGATCCGGATCAGGGTGTTCGGCGGCTTCAGTCATGGGACTCAGCCTAGCCGGGCCAGTGGGGCCAGCGAGCTGAGGCAGCCTCCCCCAGAAACGCAGCGCGGGGTGGGACAGCCGAAGCCGTCCCACCCCGCGCGAACTCGCGGCTCGCGTTACTTCGCGACGCCCGGGTGGGTCATCGAGAGCAGATCGAGCGCCTTGTCGAGGTCGGCCTCGGTGACGTCGCCGCGCTCCACGTAGCCGAGATCCACCACTGCCTCGCGCACCGTGATGCCCTTGGCGACCGAGTGCTTGGCGATCTTCGCCGCAGCCTCGTAGCCGATGAGGCGGTTGAGGGGGGTGACGGTCGAGGGGCTCATGCCCGCGAGCGCCGCAGCGCGGTCGAGGTTCGCCTCAAGACCGGCGACGGTCTTGTCCGCGAGCACGATCGACGCGTTCGCGAGGAGGCGGATCGACTCGAGCAGTGCGGTGCCCATGACGGGGATCTGCACGTTGAGCTCGAAGGCGCCCGACGCGCCGGCCCACGCGATGGTCGCGTCGTTGCCGATCACGCGCGCGCAGACCATGAGCACGGCCTCGGGGACGACGGGGTTGACCTTGCCCGGCATGATCGAGGAGCCCGGCTGCAGGTCGGGGATGTGCAGCTCGGCGAGGCCCGTGTTGGGGCCCGAACCCATCCAGCGGATGTCGTTGTTGATCTTGGTCAGCGAGACCGCGATCGTGCGCAGCGCGCCCGACGCCTCGACGAGACCGTCGCGGTTCGCCTGAGCCTCGAAGTGGTTGCGCGCCTCCGTGATGGGCAGGCCGCTCGACTGCGCGATCTCGGCGATGACCTTCTCGGGGAAGCCGAGCGGGGTGTTGATTCCGGTGCCGACGGCGGTGCCGCCCTGCGGCACCTCGGCCACGCGGGGGAGGGCCGCGTCGATGCGCTCAATGCCGTAGCGGATCTGCGCGGCGTAGCCGCCGAACTCCTGGCCGAGCGTGACGGGGGTGGCGTCCATGAGGTGGGTACGCCCGGGCTTCACGGCGGACTTCCACAGCTCGGCCTTCGCCTCGAACGCCTCGGCGAGGTGCGCGAGGGCGGGTTTCAGCTGCTCGATGAGCGCGCCGGTGACGGCGATGTGCACGGAGGTCGGGAACACGTCGTTCGACGACTGCGACGCGTTGACGTGGTCGTTCGGGTGCACGGGAGCGCCGAGGTGCTTCGTGGCGAGCGTGGCGAGCACCTCGTTGGTGTTCATGTTCGACGAGGTGCCCGAGCCGGTCTGGTACGTGTCGACGGGGAACTGATCGTGGTGCGCGCCAGCGATGACCTCGTCGGCGGCCGCGACGATCGCGTCGGCGATGGGGGCCTCGAGGATCCCGAGCGCCTTGTTCGCGATGGCCGCGGCGCGCTTGATGCGGGCGAGGGCGACGATCTGCGCGGGCTCCAGGCCGGTGCCGGAGATGGGGAAGTTCTCGACGGCGCGCTGCGTCTGCGCCGCGTAGAGCGCGTTCTTCGGAACGCGGACTTCGCCCATCGTGTCGTGCTCGATGCGGTACTCGATCTCTTCGGTCACAGCTGTCCTTTGTCTGAGGGGTGGGTGGGAAACGTCTGAGGGATACGGAACGAAAACTAGTCGAGCGGCGCGAGCTCGAGCTCGACGGGGCCGACCACGGTGTACGGGACGGCGCGCCCCTCGGTGAGCCGGTACTGGCACCCGACAATGGCGAGGCGCCCGGCATCCACCGCGTCGCTGATCGCCCGCGAGGTGCGCAGCAGCTCGTTGACGGTTGCGGCGAGGTGGGCGCGGCCGACGGCGTTCGCGTCGATCTGCGAGGCGTCGACGTACGGGGTGTCGGTGCGGCCCTGCAGCCAGAGCTGCTGCACTGCGGGCTGGATCGGCGCCAGCGTGTGGCGTACCGAAGCGGTCGTCTCGCCCGGGGTGCGGCTCGTCTGGTCGATCGCGGCGGCGACCGCGCCGCACGAGTCGTGCGCGAGCACCACGATGAGCGCGGAGCCGAGCGCGGTGACCGCGTACTCCATGGACGCGGTGATCGACTCGGCCACGACGTGCCCCATGTTGCGTGCGATGAACAGGTCGCCGAGCCCGCAGTCGAAAATGATCTCGGCCGCGAGCCGCGAGTCGGAGCAGCCGAAGAGGGCGACGTCGGGCGCCTGCGAGTTCACGAGCTCGGAGCGGCGCTCCACGTCCTGGTTCGGGTGCGCGGACACGCCGCTGACGAAGCGCTCATTGCCGGCGGCGAACGCGTCCCATGCCTGCTGCGGGGTCACGCGTGGCGCGGTCATTCGGTCTCCTTCGATGCGGTGGGATCGGCCTCGCCGTCCGGCGTGCCGAGCGACTCGGCGACCTGCGCCGCGAGCACACGGATGGTGGCGGGGGAGTCGGTCCCGTACACGAGGATCGTGTCGGTGCCCCAGGTGCCCTGCAGGCCGAAGATCATGTTCGACTCGTCGGCCTTGCGGTCGGGGTGGTCGTACACGATCCAGTCGATGCCGCCGATCTGCTCGGTGCCGGTTGGAGCCTGCTGCTCGAGCTGCTGCGACACCCACAGCTCGGGCACCGGATCGCCCGACGCGGTGAAGCCCTGCGTCACCGCAGCGTACGCCTCGTTCGCGGTCGTGTAGTTGATCTGCCACGAGGTCACGCCGCTGCCGGAGCGCAGGAGCGCCTGCTTGGCCTTCCACCCATCGTCGACCGCGGGGGCGGCGAGCGTGCGCCCGGCGCTCGGGGACGCCTCGGAGGCGAGCTCGGACACGTTGACCGTGTGGTCCTCGTAGCCGCCCGTGCCGCGTGGCACGATGAGCACCATCACGATCACGAGACCGAGCGTCACGAGCAGCGAGAAGACCAGGTTGTTGACGGTCTTGCGCTGCCGGTAGAGGCGGCTGTCACGGGCTTTGCGCGCCGCGGTCTCGGACGGCGTCTCGGGCCGGCCGAGCTCCGCGACGACGACGGGCGGCTTGTTCTTCTTCGCCATCTCTACGCGCGGCCCTCCAGCGTCTCGGCCTCAGTGGCGTCTGGGGTCCCGGCCTGCTGAGCTCCGGCCTGCTGAGCCCCGGCCTGCTGGCGCGCCGATTCCAGGCGCTGCCTGGCTCCGAGCAGCCACTCCTCGCAGCGCGCGGCGAGCACTTCGCCGCGCTCCCACAGCGTCAACGACTCCTCGAGGGTGCTGCCACCCTGCTCCAGCCGCTGGACCACCTGAATCAGTTCGTCGCGCGCGTCCTCATAGCTGAGTTCGGCGGGATCCCGGGTCTCGGAAACAGACATGCGCCCAGTCTAGCCGCCGCGGCTCAGCTCGGGCTGCGTGTCTCCTGCTGCGCAGGCGTGCCCGGCCGATCGGGCGAGGCATCGTCGTCCGACGCGGCGGTGCGGCCGAGCTTGGCCCACGAGGAGCGGATGATGCGCTGCACCGAGCTGTCGAGCGCGACGGCGACGATGAGGGTTGCGCCGACGAGGATCGTCTGCAGGAACGGGGAGGCCTGCATGAAGACGAGCCCGGCGCGCAGCACGCGGAAGAAGAGGAGGCCAGCGACGACGCCGCTGATCCGGCCGACACCGCCCTCGAAGGCCACGCCGCCGAGCAGTACGACGGTGAGCACCTCGAGCTCGATCCCGGAGCCGATGTTGGGGTTCGCCGACTGCACCTTCGCCGACAGGAACAGCCCGGCAATCGCGGCGAACGCGCTGGTGGCGATGAAGAGCAGGAAGCGCGAACGCTTCACGTTGATGCCCATCAGGCGCGCGGCGCGCTCGTTGCCGCCGATCGCCTTCACCTCCTTGCCGAACTTCGTGTGGTTCAGGACGTACCACCCGAGGGCGATCACGAGAATGAGCGCGACGATCTGGACCGGCACCGGGCCGATCTTCAGCGTGCCGATGGCTCGGAACGCGTCGGGTAGCTCCGCGCGCGGGATGGTCCGCCCGTCCGACAGGAGCAAAGCGAGGCCGCCCCACACGGAGAGTGCGCCGAGCGTCACCACGAAGGAGTTCAGCCCGAGGTAGGAGATCAGGAAACCGTTCAGTGCGCCGGCGATGATCCCGGTCACGATCGCCGCGAGGAATCCGAGGAGGGTGGAGCCCGTGCTGCTCATGGTGAGCCCGCCGGTGATGGCCGCCGCCGACGCCACCGAGCCAACAGAGAGGTCGATGCTCCCCGACATGATGAGGAACGCCGCGGGGATCGCAATGAGACCGAGTTCGGCGGCCTGCAGCAGAATGCTCTGACCGTTCGCGAAGGAGAAGAAGTTGGGCCGCATGATCGAGAACACGGCGATGAGGACGATCAGGGCGAGGAAGATGCCGTTTTTCGCAGCGAAGATCTTCAGACGTTCAGAGTTCATGGCAAGCTTTCGATCAGGCCCGGACGGCTGCGGCCGGGGTCAGGAGTGACGCGAGGAGATCCTCGTTGAACTGGGGTGAGCGGGGGACCGCGCGCAGCTCGTCGCCGAGCACGGTGACGGCGCGGTCGCACATGCTGGCGATCTCGTCGGATTCGCTCGAGGCAACAATGACCGCCGCGCCGTCGGCCGCGGCCGCGCGCACGGCCTCGACGATGTCGAGCCGTGCGCCGACGTCGACGCCCTGTGTGGGCTGCGCGAGAATCAGCACGCGCGGGGTGACCGGGTACAACCAGCGTGCGAGGAGGTGCTTCTGGCGATTGCCTCCCGAGAACTGCGAGACCTCCGCGTCGGCGGCGGGGCCGTGAATGTCGAGGCCAGCGCGCGCACGCTCGTACACCGAGGCGCCCGAGCGCGAGGTGACCCACCACCCGCCGGCGCCGAAGCGCCCGTACCAGGGGAGCATGACGTTGTCGAGGGCGGTTTCCGAGCTGATCAGCCCCTCCGTGTCGCGGTCCGGAGGAACGAAGAACACGCCGTGCGCGATCGCGCGCGCCGGAGACGTGAATCTGACGGCCGCCCCGTCGAGCCGGAACGGGAGCGGCTCCGCCGCGCCCCCGAGGCGGGCCGCGAGCGCGAACTGGCCTCCGCCAGCCATCCCGAAGAGGCCGACCACCTCGCCCGCGCGAACGACGAGCTCGGCTTCGGCGTGATCGAGCTGCTGGGCTTGAGCACCTCCGCCCAGCGGCTCAGCCGCCGAGCCCAGCGTTCCGACCGCCCCGCCCTTCCCCGCACGCGTGAGTTCAACGAGTGGCCGGCCCGGGGCCGTGTGGGTGAGATCGAGCGAGCGGAGGTTGGGGACGAGCGCGGCCGCGAGCTTGGCTGGCGTGAAGTCGGCGGTGGGGCCGTCGACGACCTGGCGGCCGCCGCGGAGCGCCACGATCCTCGTGCACACCTCGAGGATGTCGGGGAGGCGGTGTGACACATAGAGCACCGTGACACCGCGGGCAGCGAAGGATCGGATCAGCGCGTGCAGCGCTTCCGTCTCCGCCTTCCCGAGCGCGGCCGTCGGCTCGTCGAGGAGCAGCACCTTCATCTCCCCGGCGAGGAGTCCGCGGGCGAGGTCGACGAGCTGCCGCTCGCCGAGCCCGAGGGTCTCGACCGGCATGTCGAGCGCGATATCCGCGCCAACGGTGGCGAGTGCCTCGGACGCCAGCCGACGCCGTTCGTGCCGGTGCGGCGCCTTCCTGGCGAGGAAGAGATTCTCCAGGACCGTCATGTTGGGGGCCAGCGCCGGCTCCTGGTGGATCACGGTGATGCCGAGCTGCGATGCATCCCGCGGGGTCAGCTTGCGAGAGACGGGTACCCCGTCGATGCTGAACTCGCCGGAGCTCGCCTGGATCACGCCGGTGGTCACATTGCAGAGGGTGCTCTTCCCTGCGCCGTTGTGGCCGAGGAGACCGATGATCTCGCCAGGGGCGGCCGCGAAGCTCACCTCGTCGAGCGCCCGGGTGGCGCCGAACTCGACGGTGACGCCCGAGTACGCGAGCCGCGGAGCTGCACTGCTGGGTGCTGTGTGCGCGTGCATGTGTGTCCTTTTCGGGGCGATCCGACTACTGGTTGGCGAGGAGGAAGTCTTCTGCGTTTGCCGCCGTGATCTCCGTCGTGGGGACGGTCTGATCAGTGACGCTCTTGCCCTGCGCCGCGTCGATCAGCATGTCGGCGTTCGCTTCCGCGAGCTCCCGCGCCGGCGCGATGAACGCGTAGCGCCAGAACGACTTGGGCTCCGCGATGATCTCGAGCTCGGCGTCCGTCGCGTCGAGGTTGAGCAGCAGCATGCTGTCGTCGGTCGGCGAGACTCCCGAGTCCGTGAGCGCCTGGTAGGCGCCGAGCGCCGGATCATTCGCGATCGCCAGCCAGACCTTCGTATTGGGTACCGCGTTCAGCTGGTTCTGCACTGCGGCGTAGCCGTCATCGAGGCTCAGGACCTTGTGCTCTGTGATGTTGAGGTTCAGGTCAGCCTCGTTCAGGGCGTCCAGCATCCCCTTGCCGCGCAGGCGCCCGAGATCGGTGTCGGGCCAGCCGAGGAATGCCACGTCCACCTGCTCTGACCCGTAGTTCTCCGCGATCCACTCGGCGGCGCGCGTGCCGGCGTCGCGGCCGTCGGCCTCGTGATCCAGCACGACCGCGCCGCTGACGCCGTCCCAGGTGCTGCCGTACCCAAGCACTGGAATGCCGGCATCGCTCGCCTGACTCGTCACGGCGACCACTGCGTCCGACTGTACGGGGTAGCCCATGATGGCCTTGATGTCGCCGCGGACGATCCAGGACTCCCAGTCCTGCACCTGCGTCTGCGCGTTCCACTTGGGATCGTCGGTGACGAACTCGTAGCCAGCCTCGGTGACCTTCGCCTCCATGAACGGCAACATGTCGTTCCAGATCTGGATGTCGAGGCCGGCGAAGCTCATCGCGACAGCGCCCTCGGCGCCCGCGCCGCCGGCGTCGCCACCGGGCTGCGCGCCGGCGCCCCCGCCGGTGCTGCAGCTGCTGAGCGCGAGCGCGGTGATGGCGGTGGCCGCGGCGACGGCGAGGGTTCGGCGCATACGTTTCATGTCTTGACTCCTTTGTCGATGACGCGGCTCCACGCGGAACGCGGGAACAGCGGTTCCGCGGGGCGATTCCTTGACCCGCGGCGTGAACAATATGACCACGAGATGGATTGGATAGTCAATCATGAATTTTGTTTGTTTCTGTTTCGTCACTCAAAACGCGTTTTCGATTGCGAATTATGAATTCAATCCCTATGGTTGATCGCGCCGGCAAGGGCGACGATGCGCGCCGGCATTCTGGGCAACCCGAAAGGACACCGCAATGACGCGCAAGACGGGGTACGTGTGGCACGAGAAGTACGCGTGGCACGACACAGGCACGCACGCTGGGCTCGTGCCCTCAGGCGGCTACGTGCAGCCCTACCGGAACTTTGAGAGTCCGGATTCAAAGGCTCGGTTTGCTGGCCTGGTCGAAGTGTCCGGCCTGTTGGAATCACTCACGAGGGTCCCGGCGCGCGAGGTCTCCGACGAGGATCTCCTCCGCGTGCACACCGAGGCGCACGTCGCGCGCATTCGCACGCAGTCCGAAGCCGAGGGCGGCGACGCGGGGGACGGGTTCTCCCCGTTCGGGCGTGGGGCGTTTGAGCTTGCGAAGCTCGCCGCCGGTGGCACACTCGCCGCCGCGCGCGCCGTGCTCAGCGGGGAGGTGCGCAACGCGTACGCGCTCGTGCGCCCCCCTGGGCACCACGCGGAACCCGATCAGGGGCGCGGCTACTGCCTGTTCGCGAACGTTCCGATTGCGATCGAGGCACTGCGCGCTGAGGGGCTCGTGCAGCGTGTCGCGATCTTCGACTACGACGTGCACCACGGCAACGGGGCGCAGAAGATCTACTGGGATGATCCCGATGTGCTGACGATCTCTGTCCACCAGGATGGGCTCTTCCCTGTCGACACCGGGCAGGTGCATGAGCAGGGCGGGGGTGCCGGCGCTGGGACGAACATCAACGTCCCGCTGCCGGCAGGCTCCGGTGACGGTGCGTACTGGTCCGTGGTTGAGCGCGTCGCCGGTCCCGCGATCCGCGCGTTCGCCCCTGACCTGCTGATCGTGTCGAGCGGCTTCGACCCGTCGGCGTTCGACCCGCTGGGCCGCATGAGCGTGACATCGCACGGCTTCCGTGGGATCGCGGAGCGCCTGCTCGACATCGCGGACGAGGCCTGCGAGGGGCGCGTCGTGTTCTCTCACGAGGGCGGCTACTCCTCGGTGCACGTGCCCTTCTGCGGCATCGCGGTGCTCGAGGCCATGAGCGGGATCACCACCGACGTGGTGGACCCGTTCGAGGTGTCCATCGGCGCATCGCCGACCAAGCCGCTCACAGCCTGGCAGGCCGACGTGATCACGCAGTCCGCGGAGCTCGCGCGTGCGCTCGGCATGATCGTCGAGGATGGAGCGGGCGGCGCGGCCACGCCGTAACGCACGGCTCGGGCAGCGCGGCTATCGCCCGTTGGTCGTCGGGAAGACCGGGCGGTGCGTGTGCACGGAGTCGTACATGAACGTCTCGATGCGCGAGACCCCATCGACCTCCCTGACCTGGCGGTTGATGAGCGAGAAGAGATCCGACGGCGCCGGTGCGTACACCTCAACCAGGAGGCTGAAGCTGCCTGAACCGAGCACCACGTAGCGGACGCCGTCGATCGCGGAAATCTCGTTCGCGACGCGGTCGATGTCGTGACTCACCTCGATGTGCAGGGACGCGATGCTCCGGAGGCCCACCGCGTGCGGACTCGTCACCCCGATGACACGGATCACGCCGCGCTCCTGGAGGCGCTTCACGCGCGCTCGCGCCCCGCCCGGCGTCAGCCCAACGGCGGCGCCGAGGTCGGCGTAGCTCATGCGGCCGTCCTCCTCGAGCAGGCCGATGAGCTGCTCGTCGACGCGGTCCAACAGCGGCGGCGGTTCCTCGGTTCCCTCGGTGCGCGGGGGACGGGGGTCCGTCGCTTCGCTGCGTGACTTAGCCATTCGTGCAGTATGGCACGGGGGAGCCGCGCCCCAGCGGAGTGCGGCGGCGCGCCGGTCAGCGGAGGCCTCCGCCCGGCGAGCTGCGGCCCCGCCCGGCGAGCTGCGGCCCCGCCGTGGGAGCTGCACCCCCGCGCCGCGCCAGCTACGCCCCCCGTGAGACCGCGCCAATCCGCCCGTCGGCGAGCGCGATCGTCAACTCCGTGCCCTCCGGCGCGCCTGCGGTGCCGCGGAGCACCGAGCCATCGGCGAGCTGGACGATGCCGTAGCCGCGCTCCATCGTGGCGCGCGGCGACAGTGCCGTGACCCGCGCGCGCAGATCGGCGAGCTCCCTGCGGCGATCCTCGACGGCGCGGTCGGTGAGCTCGGTGCCGCGCGCGATCCAGCGCACGAGCTCCTCTGCGCGCTCGTCGACGAGCCGCTCCGGGGCGCTCAGGACGGGGCGGCCGCGCAGCTGTGCGATGCGGTCGGTCTCGTGCGCGAGCAGCTGGCTGAGGCGTGACGACATCCGCGCCCGCGCCTGGTCGATGCCCGCGAGCTCCTCGCCGACGTCGGGTACCACGCGCTTCGCGGCATCGGTCGGGGTGGAGGCGCGGAGGTCGGCGACCTCGTCGAGGAGGGGCCGGTCAGCCTCGTGCCCGATGGCCGACACGATCGGCGTTGTCGCGCTTGCCGCAGCGCGTAGCACGAGCTCGTCGCTGAACGGGAGCAGGTTCTGGAAGTCGCCGCCGCCGCGGGCGACGATGATCACGTCGACGTCGGGATCCCGATCGAGCGCCTCGATGCCGGCCGCCACCTCGCCGGCCGCCCGATCGCCCTGCACCGCCGCGTAGTGCACGCGGAACTGCACGCCTGGCCAGCGCAGGGTCGCGTTGCGCACCACGTCCTTTTCGGCGTCGGAGTCGCGCCCGGTGATGAGCCCGATCCGCCCGGGCAGGAAGGGGAGTGCTCGCTTCCGTGCGGCGTCGAAGAGCCCCTCGGCCTGCAGCTGGCGGCGGAGTCGTTCGAGCCGTTCGAGGAGTTCGCCGAGGCCGACGTGCGAGAGCTCGAACACCTGCACGGTGAGCGAGCCGCCCTTCACCCAGAAGTTGGGCTTCACGAGCGCGATCACCCGGTCGCCCTGCGCGAAGTCGCTGGTGAGTCGCTGCGCGACGGAGCGCCACACGGTGAAGCTCACGGTGGCGTCCTGTCCGAGGTCCTTGAGCTTGCCGTACACGTGCCCGCCGCGCACCTGCCACTGCGTGATCTCGCCCTCGACCCACACCTGGCCGAGCCGCTCGATCCAGGCGGCGATCTTCTCGCTCATGAGCGCAACGGGCCAGGGGGTGTCCCGGGTCGCTGGGGCGGTTCCTGATTCGGCCATGCGACCACCCTACTGATCGGGATCCTGGTTTGCCGCCGTCCCCGCGAGCGTTGAGGAAGGCCGGGTAGAATCTTCCGCATGACTACGACCGTGCAACAGCCCGATCAGCGCACCATCGGCGCCCCCGTTGTGAGCCTCGCGATGCCGCGCATGCGGCGCGAGGTCGGCCGGCTCAAAGACGTTCCCGTTGAGGGGGCGAAGAAGGTGCTGCTCGCGGCTCCTCGCGGCTACTGCGCCGGGGTGGACCGCGCGGTCGTTGCGGTCGAGAAGGCGCTGGATCGATTCGGTGCCCCCGTGTACGTGCGCAAGCAGATCGTGCACAACGTGCACGTGGTGAACACGCTCGAGAAGATGGGCGCCATCTTCGTCGAGGAGGTCGACGAGGTGCCCGAGGGGGCGAACGTCGTGTTCTCGGCGCACGGGGTCTCGCCTGCGGTCGTGCAGGCGGCCGACGATCGCGGCCTGCACGCCATTGACGCGACCTGCCCGCTCGTCACGAAGGTGCACCGCGAGGCCGTGCGCTTCGCGAAGCAGGATCTCGAGATTCTCCTCATCGGCCACACCGGGCACGAAGAGGTCGAGGGCACGGCCGGTGAGGCGCCGGATCACATCACGATCGTGAACTCGCCGGAGGACGTCGACACGCTCGAGGTGAAGAACCCGGACAAGCTCGTGTGGCTCTCGCAGACGACGCTCTCGGTCGACGAGACCATGGAGACGGTGCGCCGCCTACGCGAGCGCTTCCCGAATCTGCAGGATCCGCCGAGCGACGACATTTGCTACGCAACACAGAACCGGCAGGTGGCGATCAAGAAGATTGCCCCGCAGGCCGACGTGGTGCTCGTGGTCGGCTCGTCGAACTCGTCGAACTCGGTGCGGCTGAAGGAGGTCGCGCTCGAATACGGCGCGAAGGCCGCGTATCGCGTCGACTTCGCGAGCGAGGTGCAGCAGGAGTGGCTCGACGGTGCGCGCACCATCGGCGTGACGAGCGGCGCGTCGGTGCCCGAGGTGCTCGTGCAGGAGCTGCTCGACGACCTCGCCGACGCCGGCTACGCGGACGTCGAGGCGACCGTTACCGCCGAGGAGGATCTCGTGTTCTCGCTGCCGAAGGAGCTCCGCCAGGACGCCAGCGGCAAGCGCGACGAGCGCGCGCTGGGCGGCCGCGTCCGCTAGATTTCCGCCGCGATCTGCCCGCCGAACGTTCTCGCGCAGGCATATCGTGAGCGTATGCTGCAGCGCATACGACGTGGCAACACCGGTCTTGGTGGACTGGACGCATGTTCATGTCGTATCGCTCACGCGCGGCCAACGCCGCGATCGCCGCAATTGTCGCCACGCTCGCCGTCGCCACGCTCGTCGGGGGATTCCTGCTCCTGCAGACGGGCGAGGGGGCTCGCGCGGCACAGAGCCCCGGAGCGCTGGGCCCCGGTGCGCTGGCCTCCGAAGCCCAGTTCGGGGGCAACGGCGCCGTCGACGATCCGAGCGGGATCGCGGTCGACGCCGACCACCCGGGGGTGCGCGGCCTGGATCCCGAGCTGCGGGAGGCCGTCCAGGCTGCGGCAGCGGGTGCGCGAGCGGACGGGCTGGAGCTGCGGCTCAACTCCGGCTGGCGCAGCCCCGCCTATCAGGCGGAGCTGCGCGCCGACGCGATCGCCGAGTACGGCAGCGAGGAGGAGGCCAGCCACTGGGTGGACACCCCGGAGCGCTCGGCGCACGTGCGGGGCGATGCCGTGGACATCGGCGGGCTCGAGGAGGCGCTGTGGCTGGGGCAGTACGGCGCGCAGTTTGGGCTGTGCCAGATCTACGCCAACGAGAACTGGCACTTCGAGCTCGCCACCATTGACGCCGATGGGGCGTGCCCGGCCCCATACGACAGCGCCGCCGCCCGCCCGGAGTGAGCGTGCGACGGCGCTGGTCGTGTGGACGCGCGCGGAGCGCGTGCTGCGTTCAGCGGGGTAGGTCCGCAGCCTACGGCTGCAGTTCCTGCAGGGACTCGAGCATCTTCGAGAGCGAGCCGTTGGGGTCCGCCTCGATCTGCTGCATGATCTCGGGCGCGCCGCCCATCGCCACCATGGGTACGACCATCACGATCACGAACGCGATGACCGCCGCGACGAGCGGCACCCAGAAGGCGAGCTTCCTGGCGCGCATCCGCTGAATCGAGAACAGCAGGTTGAGTGCCCACACGAGCAGCACGACGAGCGCGCTGACCGTGCCAAGGGTGCCGACCCAGCTGGCGACCCGTGGCTCCTCGATCCCGATCAGCGTTCCCATCAGGCTGATCTGCGTCTCGAGCCCGAAGAACGAGCGCGCAACGCTGAGCGCGCCGAACGCGCCGAACACGAGCAGGATGATCGTGATGACGCGGTCGCCCGTGCGCGGTCGATCGGGGCCGGGCATCCCGTACACGGGGCCCGGCTGGGGAGCGGCGGCGCGGTAGGCCTGCGGGTTTCCAGGCTGCTGCTCGCCCGGCTGCTGCGCTCCGGGCGCTCCCACGTTGCTCGGCGCGGTGGGCGCCTGCGAGGCCGAGCCGGTCCCGGGTGCCGCGGCGCCTGGCGTGGCGGAGGCCGCCGGCGCGCCGAGGTTGTGCGGCACGCCGAGCGTCCGCGGGGCGTCCGGCTGCGGGGCGGTGTCAGCGCCCTCGGGCTTCCACTCCCACCCCTCCGGGGCGTACTCGCCGTACGCGGGCTGCGCCGGGCGCGCCTGTGCGTGCGGCGCCGGTGCGTGCTGCGCGTCCGGCTGCTGCGCGTCCGGCTGCTGCGCCTCGGGCTGCTGCGCCTGCGGGTCAGACACTATGCGCTCACCGACTTGCCGGCAGACCCGAGCTGCTCAGCCGCGAGCGCGATGCGCGCGGCCATGCCGCTCTCCGCGACCTTGCCGTAGGCGCGCGGGTCGTACTGCTTCTTGTTGCCGACCTCGCCGTCGATCTTCAGGACGCCGTCGTAGTTCTTCAGGATGAAGTCTGCGACGGGGCGGGTGAACGCGTACTGCGTGTCGGTGTCGATGTTCATCTTGATCACGCCGTTGCGCACCGCCTCAGCGATCTCCTCAGCAGAGGATCCCGAGCCGCCGTGGAACACGAGGTCGAGCGGCTTCGCGCCGGTGCCGTACTTCGCCTGCAGACCCGACTGGATCTCTGCGAGCAGCTCGGGGCGGAGCTTCACGCCGCCGGGCTTGTACACGCCGTGCACATTGCCGAAGGTGAGTGCGGTGAGGTAGCGACCCTGCTCGCCGAGCCCGAGCGCCTCGACCGTCGCGACGGCGTCGTCGAGGGTCGTGTAGAGCTGATCGTTGATCTCGTGCGTGATGCCGTCTTCTTCGCCGCCGACGACGCCGATCTCCACCTCGAGGATCACGTTGATGGCGGCCATGCGGGGGAGGAGCTCCTTGGCGATGTCCAGGTTCTCACCGAGCGGCACAGCCGAGCCGTCCCACATGTGCGACTGGAAGTAGGGGAGACCACCCTGCGCGACGCGCTCCTCGCTCGCAGCGACGAGCGGCAGCACGAAGTTCTCGAGGTGCTGCTTCGGGCAGTGGTCGGTGTGGAGCGCGACGGTGATGTCGTAGGCCTTCGCGACCTCCTCAGCGAATTTGGCGAAGGCAATAGCGCCGCCCGCGCGGTTCGACACAGTGTGGCCCGCGAAGTAGTCGGCGCCGCCGAAGCTCACCTGGATGATGCCGTCGGAGCCGGCCTCGGCGAAACCCTGGAGCGCAGCGTTGAGGGTCTGCGAGCTCGAGACGTTGACCGCGGGGAAGGCGAATCCGCCTGTCTTCGCGGCGTCAAGCATCGCTGCGTACTGTTCCGGGGTTGCGACGGGCATGTGTGCTCCTCGTGTTGTGTGGTGTGGTGGTGCTGGTGTGGCTGCGCCTGCGGTGACGGTTCCGTCCGCTCGCGTGGCGCGCCGGACGTCTGTGGCGAAACCCGGTGCGCACCGATTCGCGGTTCCAGTCTACGTGTTCGGGCCGTGAACGGCAGGTGGAAGCGATAGGCTAGCTGGCATGACTGAACCTGTTTCGCTTGGCGAATGGCAGCCCGACCGCAACCTCGCGATGGAGCTCGTCCGCGCGACCGAGGCTGCGGCCATGCGTGCGACCCCGTGGATCGGCCGTGGCGACAAGAACGCCGCCGACGGTGCCGCGGTTGATGCCATGCGTCGGTTTCTCTCGACGGTCAACATGAAGGGCACCGTCGTGATCGGCGAGGGCGAGAAGGACGACGCGCCCTGGCTGTACAACGGCGAGGTGGTCGGCAATGGCGAGGGCGCCGAGTGCGACGTCGCGGTCGATCCGATTGACGGAACCCGCCTCACCGCTGAGGGGCGTCCCGGCGCGCTCTCGGTGATCGCGGTCGCGGATCGCGGCAGCATGTACGACCCGTCGGCCGTGTTCTACATGGACAAGCTGGTGTGCGGCCCGGAGGGCGTCGGGGTGGTCGACATCACCCGTCCGATCGGCGAGAACATCCGCGCGCTCGCCCGCGCGAAGCAGGTGGACGTGTCCGACATCCGCGTCGCGGTGCTCGACCGTCCCCGTCACGACGACCTCATCCGCGAGATCCGCGAGGCGGGCGCCGGCACTCGCCTCCTCATGGACGGCGACGTCGCGGGCGGCGTGAACGCAGCCCGCTGGGACTCGCGCATTGACATGTGCGTTGGCATCGGTGGCACCCCCGAGGGCATCATCACCGCGTGCGCCGTGAAGGCGCTCGGTGGCGTGATCCAGGGGCGTCTGTGGCCGAAGGACGACGAGGAGCGCCAGCGCGCGATCGACGCCGGGCACGACCTGAACCGGGTACTTGAGGCCAACGACCTCGTGTCGAGCGATAACTGCTACTTCGTGGCGACTGGGATCACCGACGCCGAGTTCATCGACGGCGTGCAGCGCCGCGGGCCGTTCGTGCGCGCGGAGAGCATCGTGATGCGCTCGCACTCGGGCACCATCCGCCACGTCATCAGCGACATGGATCCCAGCCGCTGGGACTAATCCCTGCTGCAGTGCGTCGGACGCCCACCTGGCGCGGCGGGCGCTGAGACCTGCACTTCGCGGAACCTGTGAGTAGGCTATTCAAAAGCACTATTTGCAGGCCGTGGCCCGTGATTGAGCGCGGCTCGGCGCACTCACGTGAGGCAGGTCAATGATGCGAAGCGCTCAGGCGACAGTGATGGTGATTGCGGGGGCCGCGCTCCTGGCGCTTTCCGCGTGCGGTTCCGCCCCCGAGGTGGAAGCGGAGGCCCGCTCACACGAGGTGGCGCCGGAGAGCACCCCGTCCGAGAACCCTGTGGTCGACGTGCCATCCCGAAGCACCGACACGGACTACGAGTGCGGCCAGGTCAGTATCCTCAGTTTCTTTGAACTGCGCCTCACGAGCAATTTCTGGAACGCTGAGGGGGACCCCGACGTTGCTGCCGCCCAGCAGCAGATGCTGAACGATCTGTGGCGGTCGATCGCGCCGCAGGAATCGGAGGTGTCGGATCTCCTCGTGAAGGCGCAGAAGGCGGCTGCCGCGAACGATCCCGACACGCTCTCCGCGGTGGCCGAGGAGATCCGTTCGAAGTGCACGGCTAACGGGACCCCGTTGGAGATGATGGCGCTTCCCGGCGAGGGCGGGTAGCGCCCCGCGCTCACGGCTGGGCGGTTCCCCGGGGATCGTCAGTGTCGTCCGTCTCGTCCGTGTCGTCCGCCTCATCCCTGTCGTCCGTGTCGTTCGCGCGAAGCTCGGGGGCCATGAGCGGGCGGACCGCGATGTCGAGCTGCGTCGGCTCCGGTGCGATCTGCTCCCCGTTGAGCGCGCTGATCTTGCGCGCGGTGGGAAGCACTTGGCGCTCGAACGAGCCTACGTAGGCGTTGTAGTCCTGGACTCCGCGCGCGAGCGTGCGGCCGAGTTTGTCGAGGTGGTTCGCGCTGCGACCGATGCGAACGTGGAGCTCGCGGCTGAGGTCGAAGAGTGTGCGTGCCTCCGCGGTGAGTGAGTCTTGCCGCCAGCTGTGCGCGATGGATTTGAGGATGGCCCACAGGCTCACGGGTGAGGCGAGCGCGACGCGGCGTTCGAAGGCGTATTCCAGCAGCAGGGGGTCGGTGTCGAGCGCGCTGGAGAGGAGCGACTCGCTGGGCAGGAACGCGATGACGAACTCGGGGGAGTCGGCGAGCGCCGACGCGTAGTCGCGCTTGCTGAGCGCGATGATGTGGTCGCGGAGCGCTCGCGCGTGCTGGGCGAGGAGCTCGGTGCGGCGCGCGTCGACGCTCGCATCCGTGCTGGTGAGGTTTTGCGCTTCGAGGTAGGCGGCGAAGGGCACCTTCGCGTCGATAGCGATGGACTTGCCTCCGGGGAGGCGCACGACCACGTCGGGGCGGAGCGTACCGTTCTCGGTGGTGAACTGCGGTTGCACGTCGAAGTCGACCCGTTCGAGCATGCCTGCGGCCTCGATGATGCGCCGGAGCTGCGTTTCCCCCCAGATGCCGCGCGTGTTGTTCGAACGCAGCGCCGCGGCCAGGCTCTCCGCGGTGCCGCGCAGCTTGTCCTCCGCGAGGGCGGCCTGCTTGAGCTGCTGGGTGAGCTCGCCGTGTTGCGCGGCGCGCTGCTGCTCCATGGTCGCGACGGTGGTTTCGAGCTTGCCGAGGCTCTCGCGCAGCGGCGCGAGCTGTTGCAGCACCCGCTGCTCCTCGCGATCCAGCTCGGAGCGCTGCTGCGCGTTCGCGTGCGCGTCGCGGAGGCGAGCTTCGAGGCCTTCCGCTCGTGTTTCTGCCGCCGCGAGTTCCTCGCGCAGGATCCTGGCGCCCGCTTCCGCGTCCAGCCGCGCGTGCTGCGTGGCGAGCGAGACCTCGCGCTGTGCGTCTGCGGCGTGCTCCGCGGTGACGCGCGCAAGATCTCGCTGGGCGGCACGGCCGCGAACCGCGACGCCCGCTCCGGCGCCCACCGCGGCGGCGAGCAGCGCGACGAGCACGATGAGAAGGGTGAGGGTCAGGGGAGTCATGGGTTCAGGATGGCAGGGACCTCGGACATTGGTGGGTGTCGGGGTGCGTTCGGCATGTCGGCGGGGGCTGTGAGCCTCGCAGCGACCGTGAGGCTCACTGCGCTAGAACGGGATGCCGTCTGGGTGCTCGACGGCGAGGCGGTGTGCAGGCGTCGGCGTATCGGATCGGACGAACCGTGTCCGGCTGGGCGGTTCGGTCGTGTGCAGCCGCCCGGTTGGAGCGCGCCAGCTGATCGTCCCGTCAGCCAACTGCCGCATCTCCCAGTCCGAGTTGTGCTTCATCGTGTGGTGGGCTCGGCACAGGTGCGCGAGGTTGTTCGTCGCGGTGTCCCCGCCGACTGCCGCTGGGACGGTGTGGTCGATGTCGCAGCGGTGCACCGGCACCCGGCAGCCCGGGAACCTGCAGTGCAGATCCCTCGCCCCGAGATACCGCCGCATGGCGGCGCTGGGGCGATACGTGTCCACGCGCAGCACCGCGCCGCTCTCCGGCGAGACCGTGACGCGCTCCCAGGTGTCCGTGTGCCTCGCGTAGCCGCGCACGGCCTCCGGCGGGAGGACGCCCGCGCCGACCAGCTCCGCGACCTCGAACCGTGCCTCCGCCGGCGCCGCTCGGGTCGCTGCAGGGCGTGTCGTCACGCTCGGCGAGTCGGCTGGGTCGCTCGCGGTCACGATGACCTGCACGCGAGCTCGCACGGCTTCTTCTGGCGATCCCGCGATCAATCGCGTGGGCGTGCCGGCCAGGAGCAGATCTCGCAGCACGTCCGACCGGATCTGGTCGGAGCTCCTCCGCGGGAGACCGCTGCGCGCGTCGCGCACGCCGGGCTCGCCGGCGGGCCGTGATGCCGCGGGCTGGGGCTCGGTGACCGCGGCAGACTTGGCGAGCTGCGCCAGGCGGTCGGTGATCGCGTGCGCCTCGATCGTTGGCATGAACGCGATGAGCTCGGACATCCCGTTGTCGAGATCGCACACGCGCACCCGCCGATCATCGCCCAGCTTCACTTCCGGCAGGGTGGGAGCATCGGGGCTCCCCTCGCCGTCCGGGGTGTTAGACGGGTCAGGCGCATCCGGCGGTGGGAGTGTCGCAGCGAGTTGCTGCGCGATTCGCCGCGCGATGGGGCGCAGGCCGTGCGGCGTGTGAGTGCGAGCCCGCGCGAGCGTCTCGCTTTCGTAGCGCGCGCGAAGCTGGGCGGCGCGCGCGTCCGTCGCGTGCCCGAGTGGCGAGGCGCACTCCACGATCGCTCTCGCGTGCGCCGCCGAAATCTCGCCGCGAAGCAGCACTGCGAGCGTCGCAGAGAACTGGGCGGTGAGTGCGCTCGCGAGGGAGATCTCCTGGTCGACGCGTTGCTCGCTCTGGTGCAGGGCGGTGGCGATCTCGGCGCGCAACGAGCGGTGCGGGAAATCCCCCGTGCCGTGTTCGACGCGACGCACGGCGGCGTCATGCGCGGCCGAGAGCGCGTGAAAGCGGGCCGCGGCGATCGTGTTCTGGAGGACCTCGAAGGCCTCCAGTGCGCTGACCACCTCGTCGACAATGCTGAGCCCGACGGCCGGGGGCACGACATCGGTGTCTGCGCCGGGGAGGAGGCGCGCAATCGCCGCGCGGCTCCCACGGTGCGCCGCGAGCACGCCGCGCACGGCCCCCGCGAGCCGCCCATCGGGGTCGGGATCGTCGGGCAGGTCGGCGCTCCCCGGTGCGCCCGGTGCGCTCGGTGCGTCCGGTGCGCCCGCTGCGAGCTGGGGTCCCGTGTCCGGCGGCGGGTCAGGCGGCCACGCGGGGGCGAAACGCACGCGAGATCCCGAGCGAGGAGCGCCGCCGCGGCGCTCGCTCTGCGGGGCGAAGTGGGGAGGGTCTGGGGTGGAAGGCATGCCGCCAGTAAAGCAGGGACCACTGACATTCAGGGCTCCGAAAACCGCGGAATCACGCGGAAAATCCGCCGGCGCACGAGGAAGCCCAGATCCCGAAAGCGGAAAGAAATTCATCCGAAAGTTGGGGGTGGCACGCGGGTCCGGCGGAAGCCCAGCGCGCAGGCCGAGGCTACAGTTTGAGCGGGATGGCCTTGAGCTGCTGGATCCGGAGCCCGGCGGTCTTCGCCAACTGGGTGAGGTCGCTCGCGCCGTGCCGCCGCGCCGCGTCGGTGATGATGGCGGCGCACGCTTCGGCGTCGGCGAGCGCGTTGTGGTGCGCGAAATCGACGAAGCCGGCGGCGGCGGCCGACAGCGGCAGCCGGTGCGAGGCGATCTCGTAGGTCTTCCGCGATACCTGCACGCTGCACAGGTACCGCAGCTTCGGGGTCGGCGTCACGGTCTCCGCGCACGCGGCCCGGATGACGCCCATGTCGAAGCTCGCATTGTGCGCGACCGCGATGTCGCTCCCGATGAAGTCGCGCAGCTCGGTCAACTGCTCGGCCCAGTCGCGCGCGCCGGCCACCATGGCCGGAGTGATGCCATGGATCTTGATGTTGAACGGGAGAAACTGCGCGTGCCCAGGGGGCGGCTTGATGAGCCACTCGGCGCGGTCAACGACCACGCCACCCCGCACGCGCACCAGCCCAACGGAGCACGCCGAAGACGGATGGCTGTTGGCGGTCTCAAAATCGATCGCGGTGAAATCTACGGGCACCTACTCAGCTTTGCATACCCCTCTGACACCGGCCGGGTAGACTGGACTCTCGTGGCTCTTACTATCGGAATCGTCGGTCTCCCCAACGTCGGCAAGTCGACCCTGTTCAACGCGCTGACTCAGAATGACGCGCTCGCCGCGAACTACCCGTTCGCAACGATCGAACCCAACGTTGGCGTGGTGAACCTGCCCGACCCGCGGCTCAACACGCTGGCCGAGATCTTCGGCTCCGAGCGGATCCTCCCCGCCCCGGTGTCGTTCGTCGACATCGCTGGAATCGTGCGCGGGGCGAGCGAGGGCGAAGGACTCGGCAACCAGTTCCTCGCGAACATCCGCGAGGCCGACGCCATCGCGCAGGTGGTGCGCGGCTTCTCCGATCCCGATGTGATCCACGTCGACGGCGACGTGAACCCCGCGAGCGACATGGAGACGATCAACACCGAGCTGATCCTCGCCGACCTGCAGACCATCGAGAAGGCGCTGCCGCGCTACGAGAAGGAGCTCAAGTCCAAGAAGATCGATCCGGCCGTGGTGGCGACGGCGAAGGCCGCCGCTGAGGCGCTCAACGCCGGCACGCTGCTCTCGCTGAGCGGGATCGACCTCGAGCCCATCCGTGAGCTGGGCATGCTCACTGCGAAGCCATTCCTGTACGTGTTCAACGTCGATGAGGGCGTGCTGCAGGACCAGGCGAAGCTCGACGAGCTCGCCGCACTGGTCGCCCCGGCGAAGGCGATCTTCCTCGACGCGAAGCTGGAGAGCGAGCTCATCGAGCTGAGCGACGAGGACGCCGCTGAGCTGCTCGCGTCGATCGGCCAGGAGGAGAGCGGCCTCGACCAGCTCGCGCGCGTCGGCTTCGACACCCTCGGCCTGCAGACCTACCTCACGGCAGGCCCCAAGGAAGCCCGCGCGTGGACCGTCCGCAAGGGCGCCACCGCGCCCCAGGCCGCCGGCGTGATCCACGGCGACTTCGAGAAGGGCTTCATCAAGGGCGAGATCATCTCCTTCGACGACCTCGTCGAGGCGGGGTCGGTCGCCGAGGCCCGTGCCAAGGGCAAAGCACGCATGGAGGGCAAGGAGTACGTGATGCAGGACGGCGACGTCTGCGAGTGGCGCTTCAACGTCTAGCGTGACGTCCGGGAGTACTCCCGGACGAGGCTGATCCTCGGGGGGAGGATCGGTGCGCAATGGGGCGAACAGGCGCGTGCGTGCGCGGTCGCAGGTGGCGATCGAACGCACACACCGATCCGCGCGGGTCGGTCGGGGAACAGAGCGAGAGGATTGAGGCCGTCGCAGCCTCGGGGGACAGGCGTTGAAGAAGATCTTCTCAGGGGTGGCGTCGGCTGCCCTCATTCTCATGCTGGTGCTCGCTGATGTGGCGGGCGGCGCGAGCGCACTCCCCGCGGCCCACGCCGCCGAGACGCCGAGCATCACGCTGAATGGCACCGTCGCCGAGGGCGATCCGGGATACCTCAACTCGAAGTCGATCGTGCTCTCGACCGGCTCCGAGACGAAGATCAACTACCGCCTCGTTCCCGGCTACGCATCCGGGGCGGCGACCGGCGTCACCGTCTCCATCTTCCTGCCCTCGCTCGAGTACGTCGGTGACGAGTATCGGGTGGTCGGGCGGGACCGCGCCCCGAGCCCGCTCGGTGTGCAAGGGCGGGTGAGCGCTGGCGGCGGCTGGAACGTGCTCTCGGACACGACCGTGCAGGGCGGCCCGATCGTGATGGAGTACGACGGCGACCTGCGTGCCGGAGTGAACCCGGCGTTCGATATCTTCCTGACGACCTACAACGACGGCTCAGACGGGCCGTACGGCGGCGTGCCGGAAGGCACACGTTTTGAGATCAACGGTTCCGTCTCCTATGAGATGTTCAACCGCGTCGAGGGCTCCTCGTGGACCACCCCGAACGAGCTCGACGACGAGTCGCGCGTCTCGGTGATCTCCTCGGACCTGCGCTGGGAGACGAAGATCGAGTCGCACGTCCCGGGCGGCGGCCCGGACCTCGTTCCCATTTGGGATCGCTACCAGTACGTTGACTACCTCTACTCCCTCTCGAACACCTCGGACAACGTCGCCGCCAACATCGACGGCTACTCGGTCACTTTCGACATTGATTCGACCGACAGCGATGTGAACGGCATCATCCCGTTCGACATCAACCGCTGGCGGTACGCAGAAGACGGTCCGGCCACCCCGAATGAGGATCGAAACGACACATCAGGGCAGTTCGTCGGCGTGCCTGGCCAGGGCGGCGTGCTCATCTACGACGTCACCGACTGGGACGGCACGAGCGAGCTCACCGACGAGATCCCGTACACGTATTCCGGAACCGGAATGCTCACGATTGACCGCGAGCACGGCGCGAACAAGCAGGCGATCACGCCAGCGGGCGCGGCGGGCGCGGCCGAGCGCAAGTTCCTGATCTCCCTGCCACTGAGCCGGCAGGGCTTCCCGAACCCGCCCACCACGTTCCGGGTCACCGCGATCACCAACGTCCTCTTCGCGAAGAGCGCGAACTGGTCGAAGACGCGCATCGTCGAGCGCGAGATCGTTGTGCCAGAGTACGCATTCACTTTCTCGCACACCGCCCAGCAGCGGGAGGTCGTCTACGGATACGAGACCTACACCGAGATTGCGGAGCTGCGGAGCGCATCGAACGCGCCGACCTTCGACCCGACGGTGCGCTATGAGCTTGATCCGGATGTTGTGCCGGATCGCGTGAGCTACGAGATCCCTGAGGCAGAGCTCGAGCGCTTCGCGGACGCGCGCGTGGGCTACCGGATCACGGACGAGCAGACCGGGGAAACATCGGCCGAGTCACTCACGCCGACGGTCTCCGAGCCGGATCCGACCACGGGCCTCGTCACGCTCACCTTCGATCTTGCGGAGCTGCGGGAGCTGGGCTGGGACCGCACGCTCGTCCTCGGGCTCGGTGATCGGGTGGAGGCCGGCGAGCTTCTGCCCGTCACCATCAAGGTGTTCGGTGCACCAGTCCGCGTCGGCGACGTGTCGGCGACCGCGACCGCGGTCTTCATCGAGAAGGTCGCGAGCAACGACGACTTCGGCGGCAACACCACATACACCGAGATTCCGCACGAGACGCCGATCGATGCGGGCTACACCGTGATCTACCCGAAGGAGGTCGTGCCGAACATCGCCGTGCGCATCGACGGCACGGCGGACCGGGCGACGGTGGACTACGGCGCGATGACCGCGATCGACTTCCTCTTCGGCGTGAACGGCACCGCGGCCGCGAACTCGACGACGACCCTCGAGGTGAACCCGAAGGTCGAGCGGCTCCGCGACGCCGAGCTCACCCTTCGCTCCGCGCTCTTCGCGCAGGCGGAGCGGGTGCGCGTGAGCGTCGAAACGCTCGACGGCACCGCCACCGAGCTGGATCTCGGGAGCCCCGAGGCGAATGGCGACGTGGTGATCGCCCTGCCCGAGCACGCGGCGAAGATCGTGATCGAGACCGGTGCGCTCGCCACCGACGGTGCCGTGAAATTCGCAACGATCACGGCGAAAGCCGGCGCGAAGCTCGACACGCAGCACCTGATCAACGCGAAGATCCGCACCTATCAGCCGAAGCCCTATGATCGGGACGCCACCCGTGAAGCGACCGGCACGATCGACATCCGGCTCCCCAATGAGCTCGCGCCCGTCGTCGACGTCGTCGGCGTCTACGCCTCGCAGCGCACGCAGCAGACCACGAACGTCGGCTACGAGTCGACCTTCGCTGCGGAGTACCAGATCGACACGAAGGGCGTGAATTCGCCCCACTCGAGCTACACGATCGACATGCTTGCGCCCACGAAGACGGGGGCGCTCAAATTCTCGAAGATCGCGCTCCAGCAGCCGTTCCTCGACGCCATCACGGATCCCGTGATCACGTTCGTGAGCGCCGCAGGAAAGGAGCAGCGGTTCAGCGGCGCAGAGGTCTCGGCGGCGGATGTGACGCTCGGCGACATCGCGAAGATCGTCGTTTCGGGGGAGGATCTGCGCGTCCAAGGGCTTCGCGCGGTCGCGCTCGTCGAGTACCGCGCGGACATCGAGATCGGCTCGTCGCAGACGCTGCGCGCCACCTTCATCGGGACGCAGGAACCTCCCTACGAGGAGGCAAAGCTCGCGCGCCAGCAGCACCAGGTGAACGTCCGCGAGACGCAGACCGCGGTGAAGATCGAGGGCGTGAACCAGGTGACGCAGCCGCTCGGCGCGGGAAATGCCTACTCGGTCGACATCTACCGCTGGTGGAACCGCGGCTCCACCTACAACACGCAGGACTACACCCTCGACCAGGGCTACAAGTCGCTCGGCGGCTTCACCACGACGCTCACCCGGCCGACAGCTGCGTCAGAAAACAACGACCAGCGCGTCAGCGTCGATGTCGCGCTCCCGCACACACAGTTCGATCTGTACTACCTGAAGATCCGCGAGGACATGCGACCGTACCTCGATTCGGTCGACCTCTTCCGCATGGTCGACGGAAAGGAAGTGCTCTGGAAGACCGTTCCCGGCGACGCCTGGGTGGAGAACTCCCAGGAGGGCGCCGGGTTCTGGCGCATCGCCACCGCCCGGCCTGGCACCCCGGACAGCGAGTTGTTCACCACGTACGACTCCGTCGCCGGAGTGAGTGAGCACCCATACTACAAAGAGGCCTGGGACGCGGATGTGCAGCCCGAGTCGCCCGTCTCGCGCGTATCGGTGCACCTCGAGTTCTCGCGCGAGAGCAACGACGCGGCCCCGCAGATGGCCGGCACGCAGAACGACGTGATCGAGTACATGGGCCGCTTCCATTCGTCATCCGTGACGGGAAAACAGGCGACGAAGCTCACCGCCACCGACACGTTCGGGCGCGATCGCGAGCTCACCCGCACCGCCAGCACCTCGATCAACTCGCTCGTCGCCTACCCGTTCGCGCAGTCTCGTACTGGCGCGAATGACAACACGTCGCTTGCGAACAAGGTGATCCCGATGGGGAGCACGGGGGAGTACCTCGCGAGCATCTGGAACGTGAACACCGCCAATTGGTCCTACTACTCCGGCCACGGGCCAGACGTATACGTGCCCGCTGCGACCGAGTACGACGAGTGGCTCGGCATGTACGATCCGGCGTCGTTCCACGACACCCTCGTCTACGAGTTCGTGTATCCCGCGACTCCGGCCGACGACGCCGTCTACAATCTCGACGCGACCCACGTCTCGATCACCGATACGAGCACGCTCAAATACCTCACCGGGGTTCGGGTGATCGGTGCGCGCGGCGATATCCTCGCCGCCGACTTCGCCGCCCCGCTCACGCAAGCCCCGCGCTTCGACTACGACAACTCCCGCGAGCGAGGGATCCACGACGATGGCGACGGGACGTTCACCGTCTCGTTCGGCCAGGAAGGCTCCTTCCCGAAGCGCTTCGAGGCGATCTTCGAGGAGGTCGCCGGTTTCGGTGAGCGCACCGCGGAGCTCGACGGCGTCGCCCCCGACACCCTCGGCGCTTCGCTCGCCGAGGTCGACGTGCGCGTCGGCGGCGTGGTGAACGGCAACCGCGCGCTCCAGGGCACCACCAACCTCTACCGGGTGCCGAGCGACACGGGGATCAAAGCCCTCATGCACTCGTCGAGCGCCACGCTGACCGGCTACACGCCGAAGCTCGGGGCGAAGCTCGACATGAGCTTTGACCGCGTCAAGGTGTACGACTATCAGGCCGACGGCATCACGCCGAGCACGACGCAGGTGGCCGTGGGGATCGAGAACTCCTCCGAGGCGGACATCAAGGACGCGGTGATCACCTTCACCCCCGACGCCGCGTACCGCTCGCAGCTCGTGGCGATCCCGGAGGACATCTTCGACGGCGACTGGTCGGTCGACCGGGTCGCGGTGACCCAGGGCGGCACGAGCGTGGAGATCGCGCGTGATCGCTTCACCCCGAACCCGGAGACGGGCATGCGTGAGTTCGATCTGCGCACCCTGTTCGCGGACGGCACGCTGCGCTCGCAGCCGTTCGACGTCACCCTGGGCGGGCAGGCGACCCTGCTCAAGGAGCACATCGACAGCATCACGGTGGCGTTCGCGCCGCGCGACCGCACGGTCGGTCTGTGGGGCTCGATCACCCGCGCCAACTCGAGCGAGCTCCTCCCCACCCGGATGCGCGACGGGGGCGACGTGTTCGTCACGGGCGTCTGGGTCGACGAGGACGCCGACGGCCCGGGCTGGAGCTCGAAGCCGACGTTTGTGACGGAGCGGAGCAAGGGCAGCGACGAGCAGATCATGCTCCACAGCGCTTTCACCGCGAGCGCGGTGGTCACCTCCTACAACCCGATCTTCGTCTCCGCGGGCGGGGGCAACGCGGGCGAGAAGCCGACGCTGCGCCTCGCGAGCAGCTCGAGCAGCGCTGCGGCGCCGCGGGTCTTCACCCGCGTGGCGCGCATGCAGGCGCACGCCGTGCACCTCCGCGAGGACTTCTCGCGAGCCGACGCGACGGGTCTGTTCTACGACGCGGACACGGGCACCCAGATCGACTTCACGAACATCGCGGTTGGTGACACGACCCGCGTGCTCTACGAGCTGCGAAACGTCGGAACGACGGCGGACGACGATGCCGGCCCCGGTGCGCTCCCGGTGTTTTCTCCGGTTGCGCACATCGAGGCGCCCGCCTTCCTTGAGGTCTCCGACGTGCAGGCCTCCTCGGCGTACCTGCTCGCCGACCCGAACCGGGCGGGGGTCATCGCGGAGAGCGTCAACTCGGCGGTCGAGGTGCCGGAGGACCAGGTGCGGATCACGCGCCAGAACGCGAAGCGCGCCGACGTTGCATTCGACGTCACGCTCCACGACGGTGAGTCTGTGTTCTTCGTCGTCGAATACACGGCAACGAACGACCAACCGAGCACCCCGGGCGCGACCCAGGGCAAGACCTTGCAGTGGAACGTGTACGCGCGGCCCGCGTACACGCACCACTTCATGAGCTACAACAGCGACGGCGCGAACGGGAACCGGGTGACGGGATCGACCGCCGCCGTGAACTTCGACGGCGACGCGTTCGCCGAGCAGCTCGGGCGACTGACGAACACGGCGTACCGCTACGCCGATCCGAAGCAACTCGTCATCGAGAGCCGCTTCGACCGCGAGAACGTGTCGGGCGAGGACATGACCCTCACCGTGAAGAACATCGGAAACGAGATCCGGCACGACAACACCGCGCTCGACCTGTTCCTCACGCTCGACACCGGTGGCCTGCTCGGCTTCGAGCTGACCGAGTTCCCGAGCGTCCCCGCGCTGCACGCGCCGGAGAACGCCGAGGGCAGCGCGCCGCCGACGGTCCTCTTCCAGGACCGGGACGGGAAGTGGGTCGACGCGGCCGACTTCGATCCCGCGCAGCACGCGATGCGCGAGATCAATCGGCTCTGGATCCGCTACGGCACCGTGCACGCTGGCGCCGGACCGTCGAGCTTCGAGATCTCCGGGATCGGCCACTGGCGCACGCCGGCGGCCCAGAACACGAAGTCCTACCGCCTCACCTCGCAGGCGCAGACGCGCCTCACGCACCAGGACGAAGCTGGTACGGGCATCGCGGAGTACAGCTACCGCACCGAGGCGGCGCAGACCGTGTACAAGGCCATCCCAACAGTCGAGTTCAACATCCAGTCCTTCGACACCCGCGCCGAGGCGACGGCTCCCTACGACGGCGCGCAGCCGGGGAAGACCGGCTATCTGGCCGGCGACGAGGTGCACTACCGGCTCACCGCGAAGAATCACAGCACGGATCAGGGCACGAGCACGAACACGCCGTACGGCAAGGCCCCGCTGCGTCACCCCGTGATCGTCGACAAGATCCCCGAGTACCTCAGCACCGAGCTCAGCCGCTTCGTGCACGCCGGGGAGCTCGACGTCGCCGGCGCCGTCGCCGCTGGCGTGCTCGAGATCCGCATGCTCGACGCCGCGGGTGTGCCGCGCGACTTCGCGCTGCCCCGGGTCACCGTGCGCTCGGTGACCGGCCTCGATGTCGCGGGGGCCCAGACCTTCGCGAACGACCGGCACAACGACGGCTGGGGCCGGCTCTCCTCCGCCGAGCCCGTGAACACGACCGTGAACCCGGCCGACACGATCGACTTCGACGTGTTCAGCTACACCTTCGCGGACGAGGATCTCGGCCGCGGCGAGCAGCTCGAGATCGTCTACACCGCCACCGCGCGTCAGCACGATCTGCCCCGCGCGCAGTATGCCGACGGCACGGCGGTGTTCGCGCCGCTCTTCGGCTGGTACGGCAGCAACGTTCCCGTCGCGAACTCCGCGAAGCAGACCTCGATGGACCTCGCCGCGTTGCTCCACGACGCCGGGATCACCGGCGACCGCGGGCACGAGATGACCCCCTCCGAGTTCCTGTCGAACTCGCACGCGTGGTTGCCCGGCTCGACCGAGCGCCGACGCGACGCGAGCAACTCCCCGGGGTCGTACCTCCAGGCGACCTACTACGACGCCTCGGCGAACGTCGAGAAGTCGCACACCGCGTTCCTCCGCGAGACGGCCGCGAGCGAGCTCTACACGAGCTTCTCGTCGACCGCGCTCGACGAGAACTTCGCGTACGCCACGAAGGCCCGCGTCACTGACGGCACTGTGACCGCGCCCGAGCGGATCCTCTGGGCGCAGGACGGCATGCAGCTGAACCGCGCCTGGCTCTCCGGCGCGAGCGAGATGGTGCCCGATGCCGAGCGCGCCGCGTGGGGCACTGACGCCGCGAACTTCGTCGAGCACGACGGCTCGCTCAATTCGTACGAGCGCCACCGTCTCGGCTATACGCCCTACGTCGAGGACGACTACAGCTACGCCGTGGAGCTGCACGAGGAGTTCACGGTGCGCCTCCACGCGGCCAACCTGGGAGACCGCGCGATCGGCAGCGGGCTCGAGTACACCGAGGTCCTCCCGCTCGGGATCAGCCCGTACGACGAGTCGGGCCAGCTCCTCGGCGTGACCGCGCGGAGCGGCGGCGGCGCCGAGCTGGCGAGCGAAGTCGAGATTCTCCAGAGCCCGGACAACGATCAGGGGTACCGCGCTCCCGCGCAGTCGCAGGAGGCTGGCACCTACGCCGAAGGGACCCGCGACGATGGGATTCCCTACGTGCTCCGGGTCCGGGTCGCCGGCGAGGTGACCGGGCTCTTCGGTTCGGCCGCCGCCGACCAGAGCCTGCAGACGCAGCGCGTCGAGATCCGGGTGCGCGTCGCGGGCGAGGTGCCCGCGAACGCGAAGGGCCTCTCGCTCTGGCACGACCAGTTCACACTCAGCACGATCGCGCCCGAGGAATACCTCGAGATCTACGGTGCGGAGTACGGCGGCTTCAGCCGCCCGATCGGCGTGTACAACACGGCGCGCTTCCCGAATGACGGCATGGCGCAGGGCCTGAACGTCAACGACCTTGCATACGACTTCGGCTCGTACACCTCCTACTTCGCGGTGGAACCGTGGGGCCGGTATGTGCGCGGCCTGAACGCGCAGGGCACCGGGACCTCCGTCGATGGGGACCGCCCCGCGATCGTGACGGGCGACCAGATCGCCATGCGCCGCCCGACACTCCGAGTGTGGAGCAGCGCGGCGAAGGCCGAGTACCCCGCGGGGATCGACCCCACGATCGAGGACTTCAGCGTCGACCTGTACGAGGAGTTCTCGATCCGCTCGACGGTCGAGAACCAGCAGCTCGAAGTGCTCGGCGAGTACAACCGGGTGAACAGCGGGTACAACCGCTACTCGGGGGAAAACTTCAACGACGACATCTGGAAGAACGCGCCCCAGACCATCGGTGGCGCGCGCGGGACCTGGTTCGAGCCGACCGTGACGATCGCACTGCCATACGGCATTGCCCCCGTCCTCGATGACGGATCCGTCGCTCGCTACGACGGCGAGCCCGCTGAGCAGCAGAGCGTCAAGTTCTCGGCGTCAGCGCGGACGCTCGGGATCGGCACCTCAGAGCTTGCCCGGGATCTGCGTGAGTTCTTCGAGGTACGCGTCGAACTCCTCGAAGACAAGCTCGGAAAGCGTTTCCTGCTGCACTTCACCGCCCGCGCGGGTCAGGACACCGAGATCGCCTACGGCGAGGCGCTCGAGATCGCGCCGCGCGTGATGACGATCGACACGCCGCTCTTCGGAGCCGACACTGACGACAGCCGCTACCAGCACGTGCTCACGCTCGCTGGGACGCAGCGGCCGGTCTTCGCCCCCGTCATCTCGGAGCGCTACACGACCGGCGCGCCCCCGTCACTCGCCGCCCGAGACCAGGGCAATTCGGCCGCCCCGAACAATGTGAAGTCCTCCAACGGCCTCGCCATCACGGCGAACGACCGCATCCGTCGTGATTCGACGAGCACGTGGAGCAGCAACATGGGTGCGCTGAAGATCACCGAGCGCCTCATCGCCGCCACGCAGCCGTACGGCGGGGACACCGAACTCACCCTCAACACCGGCACGGGCTGGACAGAGCGGGCCGGCGAGCTTACGCGGGCGGGAACTTCCGGATCAGTCGTCGGGGCGAGCGCGCCCGCGACGACCGGCGCATACGGCAGCAGCGACCTGAACCTCAAGAAGCCGTCGATCACGAACACCACGAAGGCTGCCTCCTTCGCTGACGGCGCGCTCGCCGAGCTGATCCAGGTCGATGCCGCGGGGAAGTACTGGCTCGCGACGGAGGTGTCGAACGCGCCGGAGGACGAGACGAACCCCTACGAGCGGCTGAAGACCGCGGGCGACGTCCACAACGCGCGCTTCGTGGTAACGCAGTTCGTCACGAACTTCGCAGCCGCAACCGACGAGGTGCGCATCGCGGTCGGCGACGAGGTGCTGGACCGCGCCGCGTTCGAGGCCCGCGGCTACACGGTCGAGCGGAAGACGCCGGCCGAGCCAGCGGTCGACGCGACGCGCAACCGGATCCAGTGGGTCGTCACGCCGCCAGCGGGGGAGCGCGGCACGCGCGGCGAGCTGAAGTCAGGCGAGCGCTTCACGCTCCTCACCGAGCTGCAGTTGGTCGACGGCTACGAGGACAATGTCGTCTCCGACGACACGGTCTGGACGGCCGACGAACTCGTCATGGACACGTACGTTTCCCTGATCACGGACGACACGACGCTGATCCCGCAGGGGAGCCAGGGGGCGCAGCGCCCGGCCGATTTCATCGTCCAGTCGCTCGCGTCGATCGCGTACCACACGCACACGAGCGACCGTGGCACCGGCATCGACATCGACAGCAATGGCGACCTCGCCGGCCGCTACGCCGCGGACTCCGCGGAGATCGAGATCCTGAAGCCGCGCGCCGAGGTGCGCGTCAACACGACCCGGCCACGCATCGCCTACTCGAACGGGCTCTCGGGAGACACGTACTTCAATTCATCGGACACGATCGAGTACCTCATCACCCACGCCGAGAACACCGGCTCCGGGCTCCGCGAACTTGTCATCGAGAACATCCTCCCGACGGATGACACGAACGAGAGCACCGTCTCGGTCAGTAACCAGCCGATCACCACGAGCACGCGCTACGTCACCTCCGGCACGTGGGAGCTGCCGCAGCGCACGGTGGACCGGCTCGCCGATGCGGGCACCGAGATCGACGACGCCTTCAAGACCTTCGTCTACGTCTCCGACGAGCTCGCCGAGGACGGATACGAGGCCGGGGCATGGACGCTGCTCAACCCGGGCGGCACCCCGATCCTGCGCAACGAGCGCTTCGAGATCCCGGCCGCAGCGCAGGGGGGCCTCCAGAAGATTCGGATCGTGGTGCGCGCGCTCGATCCCGAGACGACCCTCGTGCCGCAGGGCACGCGCCTCGCGATCGACGCGGACCCGGAGACCCCGGGAACGCAGTCGGTGCTCGACACCGATCCGACGAACCGGAGCACCTCGCCCTACCCGGCCTCGGTCACGGACCACGCGATCTCGCTGGGCGTGCGGATCGGGTCCAACGCGAAGTCGACGCTGTTCGTCTACGACACGGCCCAGTTCTGGGGCAACTACGTCTCGACGCGGGTGTCGAAGCTCGCGCAGAGCGAGACCCGCTCGTACCTGACCCCGTCGCGCCCCGTGGTCAACGTGAAGTACGACTCGCTCTACTACCGCAGCGACTCCACGAAGCCGAGCGATCAGCGCTTCGGCTGGTCCGACATCACGGCGATCGCGCCGAAGTCGTCCCCGCACCTGAAGTTCAGCGGCGAGTTCATCAACGCCGACCGCTCGATGTGGTCGCGCGACGAGGACAACACGTACGCCGAGGACACCCTGGTGAATCCCTTCGTCACGTTCCAGCTCCCCACCGTGATGGAGTCAGGCGGCGCGTTCACCTACGTGCCGCAGGCCGATATCACCGCCGATCACCCGCTCGACAGCGCGCACCGCTCGCGCTACTCGCTCACCGCCGAAGACACGAACCTGTGGACGTGGAAGCTCGTGCGCGCCGACGGCAGCGAGGCGGACCCCGAGTCCCACCTCACGCACACGCGGATCGCGACCGGATCCTGGCCCGGCTTCGACCGAAACGTCGTGTCGGTGTGGTTCGAGGGCAGCGTCATGCCGGGTGACAAGATCGTCGTCGAGTTCATCGGCGCGGTCGACGCCTACTCGCCGGGGGCCGACGCGGAGGACCTGAAGTCCCGCGCCATGGTGACGAACAACACCGGCCTGCTCCACCCGCTGAACTCGCAGCAGAACGCCGCGAACCGCCTCGGCTACGCGACCGACGGCAACGACTTCAACGACAACAAGCTGATGAACGACCGCCTGGTCTTCTCGGAGAAGTCGCTGTTCCAGTACGAGACCTACGACAACTTCGGGAAGCGGAAAGTGGCGTACTCCGACCTCAACCGCGCGGGCAGCGTCGCACCCGAGCAGACTCCTGTGCGCCAGGGCGGCGACTTCACCTTCGAGGTGTCGGTCGACAACTCGAAGGAGGCGGGTGACCGGCCCTACCCGTACCCGATCATCTACGACGTGCTGCCAGCCGCGGGCGACACCTCGATCACCAACGCCACGATCCCGCGCGGATCGCAGTACTCGGCCTGGCTCCGCCCCGACAGCGTGAAGCTGGAGCGCGAGGGCGCCGACAAGAAGACGTACCGGCCGAACGAGTACACCGTGTTCGTCGGGCCCTTCACGAAGCAGGCTGGCGAGATCGTGGAGACCGAACCGGTGCCCCACGCCGAGGCCGCGAGCGAGTCGTTCTACGACGCGCTCGGCCTGCCGGGGGCTCCGTCCGCGGTGCGTGATCGGCACTTCGTGCCGCTCGCAGAGCTCGCGGACCGCCCGGAGCTGCTGCACCGCGCGCAGTCGATCCTCGTGCTCTTCACCAGCGCGACCGAGCAGCTGCCCGGGCAGAACAAGCTGAAGCTCACGTACACGATGCAGTCTCCGCTCAATGCGCCCGTCTACCTCGAGCAGTTCGACGGGGCCGAGCGCAAGGCCGACGCGTCCCTGTGGAACTCGTTCATGGCGACGCAGCGGGTGAGCCGCTTCATCCCGCAGGAGTCGAACAACGCGGGCGTCTACGCGACGGAGAAGCGTGATGGGGTCTACCTCGGGAACTACGTCTGGAACGACGTGAACTACAACGGCGAGCAGGACGAGGGCGACGCGGTGCGCGACGGCAACGGCCGCACGCACCTGCAGCCGACGCGCGACCTCGACTTCGACGGCGAGATCGACGATCCCGGCATCAACGGTGTGCGCGTCACGCTCCTGACACCAGCGGGGTACAACGTCGATGCGCTCGGCAACCCGATCCACGAGGTCTCGGGCGCGTGGGAGGTCGTCGACGAGGCCACCGGCACGTCGGTGCTCGACGAGGTGTTCCAGCGACCCATCCCCTCCGAGGGGCCGCTCGTGACCGTCACCGAGTCGGACATCGCGGGCAACGCGGGGTACTACACCTTCTCGAACATCCGCCCGGGCGACTACCGGGTGCTGTTCGAGTTCCCGCGCGAGTACGACGCGTTCTCGACCACCACGCGCACCGTGTTCGAGCGCGCCGGCGTGGAGAGCTTCGCTCCGGGCGAGCCGCTCGACATCCCCGCCTCGGTCGACGACGCCGCGCTCGTCGCCATCACCGAGGCGGCGACCGTCGACTCGGCAACGGACGACGCGCAGCGCATGAGCTTCGACCTCGGCGTCGCGCAGACGATCGAGTTCGGCGGCACGGTGTTCGCCGAGGACATCGACACGCTCGACGGCTACCAGGCGGGGCCGAACGAGCCGGGCATCCCCGGCTACCACGTCACGCTGAAGCACCTGAGCGGCGAGACCGTGCGCGACCCCCACGGCCGCCCGATGGTCGCCGTAACCGATGCCCAGGGCGCCTACCGCTTCACGCTGCTGCCGGTCGACCGCCAGTACTATCTGGAGATTACCGACGAGAACGGCGAGTTCAACTCGGAGCGGCTCGTCTCCCCGTTCCTCCACCACAGCGACCCGTTCGCCGAGGCGAACGACAACGACGGCCTGAACGAGAAGGGCACGCGGATCGTGAAGACGAACCCGCTGAACTTTGATCTCGAGGGTCTCTTCGCCTCCGACTTCGCGCCGCGCGAGAGCGTGAGCATCGGCTTCTACGACAAGACGACGTACGGCGTGATCGGCAACCGGGTGTGGGACGACCGCAACCGGAACGGTCTCCAGGACGCGGGGGAGCCGGGCATCGCCGGGCAGCAGCTCGAGCTCGAGCAGTACGTCGAGATCGACGGGGCCTGGACGCGCACCGACTACGCGCAGCGCACGGTGTCGAACGAGGATGGCTTCTACTACTTCACGAAGGTGCCGAGCGTCCGCTCCGACGGCGCGGAGGCACTGCCGACGAAGTACCAGGTCGTCGTCCGAGAACTTGTCACCGGTTACACGTTCGCGCCGACGCACGCGCCCGGGCTGTCGCCCACCGGCACGCGCGAGACCGACTCCGACTTCTTCCCGAATGGGACGATGCACGAGTCCGGCGCGCCGCTCGGTGAGCACCTGATCAGCGTCATGGAGGTTGACGACGCGACGGGCGTCATGTTCGGCATCACGGACAATACGATCGACCTCGGGCTCATGGCGCACGCGCGCTCGGAGCTCTCGGGCGAGGTGTTCCTCGACGCCGACGCGAGCGGCACGAAGACCGCGGCCGAGGTCGCTGCCGCAGAGGAACGCTACACCGCCACACTCGAGGTGCGCACCGAGGCCGGCTGGGTCACCGCGCGGCAGGACGCCGCGGGGCGCATGATCGAACCGGCCGCGGCGCGCGACAGCGACGCGCCGATCCGGCAGGCGGGCGTCTCGGCGTACCGCTTCGAGGAACTGCACATCATCGACAGCGTGCAGCTCGTGCCCTACGAGTACCGCGTGCGGGTCACGGAGGTGCCGCTCTGGCAGGGCATTGCGGCGCTCGGCGCCGGGGACGATCCCGCCATCGACAACGACTTCACCCAGGCGGACCGCGGCGCGACGCTCACCGCGGTGTCCGAGACCCGCGTGCTCGGCGCGCTCCAGGACGAACTGCTGCCCATCGACACCCGCACGGGAGTCCCTGCTGAGCATGTCGACCTGGGGCTCGTGCCGCTCGAGCGCGAAGCGCAGATCGGTGACTTCATCTGGGACGACCGCGATCGCGATGGGCTGCAGGGAGCGGACGAGCCCGGGCTGGGCGGCGTCCGCGTGGTGCTCAACCGCGTGATCGACGGCGAGCTCGTGCCCGTCGCCGAGACGGAGACGGACGCCGACGGTGGGTACGCGTTCACCGCGGCGGTTGCCGAGGAGGATCCCACGAGCGCGCGCGTCGACCAGCCCCACCGCTACGTCGTGGAGTTCGCCCTCAGTTCGCGCCAGACGATCTCCCCGCTCGCGGTCGGCGGCGACGACGCGAAGAACTCGACGTTCGCCGAGCTGCTCGGAGGCGGCGGCGCGCGCTACGGCCACGCGATCGCGGACCCCGCGCACACTGTGATCTCCGAGGAGTTCTCGCTCGTGTCGGCCGACGGCAACGGCCGCGCCGACTACACGACGGCGGCCGGGACCGACCGCATCGACGGCGGCGTGATCACGCACGACTCGATCCGGATCCTCGGAGACACCGTCTTCCACGACGTGAATGCCGACGGCGTGCAGGATCCCGACGAGCCGGGAATTCCCGGGATCGAGGCGGCAGCCTTCGTCCTGAACCGGGACACCGGGCGCTGGGAGCCGTACACGGACGCCGAAGGGCGGCACACGGTCATCACGGACGCGGACGGGCACTACGCATTCGCGGTCGAGGTCGCCGATCTCGACAAGGACTCGCCGCACTACCGCGCGCCCGCGGAGTACCGCGTGCGCCTCGACGCGCCGGCGAATCTCCAGCTGGTGGAGGTGAACAACGTGTTCTTCCGCCAGCCAGGTGGCGACGTCGACGGGATTCCGATCCCGAGGCCCTTCAGCACTGTGCTCACCGAGCCGATCATGCTCATTGAGGCGGCAGCGTCCGCGCCGCTTGACCTCGATACCGCACACAATGTGCTCACCGCGGACGCTGGCTTCACTGTGTTCGACACCGACGTGACCATCGGCGGCCGCATGTGGGAGGACGCCAACCACGATGGGATTCAAGACGCTGATGAGGCGGGAATCGCTGGCCACATGGTCACCCTGTGGGAGCGCGTCGACGGTGTCTGGGCCCGCACCGCTGATCTCGACGGCGTTGGCGAGACGATGTCCGACGCCCTGGGGGCGTACCGCTTCCGGGTCGCGCCCACTCACTTCGAGGAGGGCGCCGCGGGCTTCCTCGCGCCGCGCGAGTACCGTGTCACCACCGAGCGCGCGGGCTACCAGCTGTGGTCGCCCCTCAACGCTGGCGACGATCGTGCGATCGACAGCGACATCAGTGCGCTGCTGGAGGCGCCTGAACTCGTGTCGCACCGAGGAGCGTCCCTGAACTTCGCGATCGCGGACGACGTGGATGGGGTGATTGACCTCGCCTCCGTCCGCGACGATGTGCGGATGGACATCGGGGTGAAGACCCACCCGAGCCTCGCGGCCATTGGTGGAACCGTGTGGGACGACGCTGACGAGGACGGCGAGCAGCAGCCTGGTGAGGAGCCGCTCGTCGACCGTGAGGTGACGCTGTGGGAGCGCGTCGACGGGGAGTGGCGGATCGCGAGCGACGCGAACGGTCACTCGACGCAGCGCACTGATGCTGCGGGGCGCTACGCGTTCGCGGTGCTGCCGACGGAGTACGACGCGGCAGCTCCCGGCTACTTGCTGCCCCGCGCGTACCGCACGACGGTTGAGGTGCCCCAGGCCTTCCGTCTGAGCCTCGGCAGTCTCACTGCCGAGCTCGAAGGAACGCGAGCCGTTTCCCTGGAGGCGCAGATCGTGGAGCTGGAGCGCGCAGACCCTGAACAACCTGAGGAAGCCGAGGCTGCTGCGTCACTCGCGGACGACCTCGATCCCTCACCGGCTCGGATTGATGTGACGAGTGTGCGGGAGGATCTGACGCTGAGCTACCCGTTCGCGCGGGTGCCCGTGCCCGTTGGGCCGAAGCCCGGCGTTCCCGTGATCGGTGACCTCGCGGTCACCGGAGCAGGGCTCGGCATCGGCGCGGCCCTCGGTGTGCTGCTGCTCGCATCGGGCGCGGTACTGTTCGGTGTGCGTCGGCAGCGAGCGAAGCAGGAACGAGAGTAGTGGGAGCGGAGGGCACCCGAGTGGCGAAGCATGGAGCATCCGAGCATGACGACGCGGCACAGATTCCCGAAGGAGGGGCGCCACGGGTGGCTGGGGAAGCACCCGGTGCGGCCCCTGCGCGTAGCGGTCGCCCTCGGCGCCGTGCCGTCTGGCTTGGCGTCGGCGTCACCGCGGCGATTGCGATCGGCGCGGTGACCTGGTCGCTGTGGCCCGAGACGGACGTACGCACCGTGACGGTACTCGGCGTGGACTATACAACGAATCTGGACGTCGAGGATCACAACGGGTATCCCTACGTCACCGTGCCGGTGAACACGGTGGTGGGATCCATTGTGCTCGAGGTGTCCGACGCTGACGACACACGCACGATCCAGGACTTCCTCGCCACACTCGATACGTTGGTGCCTGGTGAACACGTGGTGTCCCTCGGCGCATCGAACTTGCACATCATCGTCGACGGGATCGCCGAGGAGCCTGCGGAGAGCCTGTCCTTGACCCTCCCGTAGGGGGAGCATGCAAGCTTGAACCATGCTGCAAATCGGAGACTTCGCGGGGATTACCGGACTGAGCGTGAAAGCGCTGCGCCACTACGGAGAGAAGGCGTTGCTGGTGCCCGAGGTGGTGGACGAGCGGTCCGGATACCGCTGGTACGCCGAGGGGCAGGTGCGCGCCGGCGCGACGATTCGTGCGATGCGGGCCGCCGGGGTGCCGCTCCCGGAAATCGCTGAGGCGCTGGGCGCGAGCTCGTCTGGAGCCGACGGGGCACTGGGTGCGCTCGAGGCCCACCGCGTCAGTGTGCTCGAGGAGCGTGCGCGGGAGGATCTTGCGCACGAAGCCGCGGTGAGCGAGCTGCGTGCACTTCGGGTGCCGGTCGACGTTGCCCTGCGGCAGCAGCCAGAACAGCACTATGTTGGGCGAGCACTGCACGCACCTGGCGACGATCTGGACGGACTCACCGACGATGATGCGAACGCGGTCTTCGGCGAGCTCTTCGAGCGTCTCGCTGGCGCGGGAATCCCGGTGAGCGGTGAGTTCTGGACGACATTGGGATCAGGCGAGAACGGTGGCGCCGCGCTCGTGGGCTGCTGGGAAGTGCCCGAATCCCTCGGTGACGAGTGGACATTCCCCGGGGACCAGGCTGGCACACTTCCACCCCGCACCGAACTCGTCGCGACGTGGCGGCCGGAGAACGGGGAAGCGCTTCCGGAGGGGGCCACGCACCCCGCGATCATCGCGCTCTTCGACGCGCTTGATGCGCGTGGGATCGAGCTGCGGCTCGGCCGCATGGAGGTTCGGCAAACGGTTCGCGGCCAGGATCCCGATGGATTCAGCGTGGAAGTGTCGGTGCGGGTCGAGGAACGCTAGCCTCGGGGGGAGACGACTGCGCCGGAGACAGCATCGGGAGGAACGCATGGGGAAGCGGAAGACGCCCGAGGAACGGGCTGCCGAAGCGGAACGCTACATCCGCGCACAGGGAGCCTGCACGGACGAGGAGTTTGAACCGTTCTTCGATGACGCGAATCAGGCCATTCGCAATGCCGCGGCGCTGAACCCCGATGCCAGCCCGGCGGTGCTCGCGCGCTTTGCACAGGACCGCTTCTGGAGTGTTCGCGTTGCCGTCGCCGAGCATCCGCGCACGAGCCGGGAGACGGTGCTCGGGCTGCTCGAGGAGAAGTCGGCCCGCCGCGGGGTGGTGCACCACGCTGCCCGAGCACGGCTCGAACGCGAGGGCGTGAGGTTCGGGGAGGACGGCCTGCCTGAGCGGCATGCCGCGGAGTGAACCGTTCGTTCGTCGCGACGTCAGCTGCACCCCATCGCAGTGTCCGAGGCGGTCGGTACACTCAGAGCACGGCCCAGATCAGTCGATTGCGGCCCTGGCTCAATCGAGAGGCGAGACACTATGGGAGCATGGGGCAGCGCACCCTGGGACACGGACGGCGCGGCGGATTGGTTCCCCGAGTTCTTTGAGGGGATTGACGCAGACGCGCGCATCGCCGAAGCGTTCGAGGCGGACGACGACTACGACCGCATTCGTGCAGCCGCCTACCTGCTCGCCGTGCTCGGTCGAGGGTACATCTGGCCCGGTGATCTGGAACGCCTCGACGCGCTCCTCGAACGTGGGATCGAGTTGCTCAGCGAGATGCTCGAGCCAGACTCCGAGTTCCGTGAGCTGTGGGAGGACGATCCCGAGGTCCTCGCCGCGGTGCGTGCCGAGCTGGCGGCGCTCGAGGCCCGTCTCGATGGCGATGCGGGTGATGATGAAGACGACGATGATGATGTGGAAGCCGGCGATGTCGACGGGGAACCCCCGGCAGGGGAGTAGCTCGGCGCTGCCGCCCGGGCTTGCGAACGACCCGTTCAGCTATCGTGTCACCGCGAGCGGGGAGCTGCGGGTGTTCCGGGGCGGTCGAACCGTGACGGTGCTCCGCGGCACCAGTGCCGAGCGCACGCTCGCGCGGCTCGGCCGAGATCCGCAGCAGGACCAGCAGGTGCTCGCGCGCGTCACGGGGAATTACCGGCGCGGCACCGAGCGGGGTAGGGTCTGAAGTCGGCCAGCCCCGAAACCGGGTGACGGTGCACCGCGAGCCCTGAGGAGGACGCCATGACTGACGAGACGCCCGAGACGACGCAGCTCCCGCCCTGCCCCGAGTGCGCGAGCGAGTACGCGTACGAGATGGGCGCGCTCCTCGTCTGCCCCATGTGCGGGCACGAGTGGGCCGCAGCGGCTGGCGACGAGGCGGCAAGCGGTGCGGACGCCGGTGCGGACGCCGACGCCGATGCGATCCGCGACTCGGTGGGCAACATCCTCGCCGACGGTGACACCGTGACCGTCGTGAAGACCGTGAAGGTGTCCGGCGGGGGCGGCGGGTCGATCAAGGCCGGCACGAAGGTGAGCGGGATCCGGCTCGCGCCGGGCGGCGCGGGCGGGCACGACATTGACGCGCGCGTGCCCGGCTTCGGGAAGATGATGCTGAAATCGAGCGTCGTACGGAAGTCGAACTAGTCCGCCGCGGAAATCTCCACGGAGGGGTTTCCTGGCGCAGCCGCACGGTGCATACTGAGCGCACGCGGCACCGTCCGCTCCGTCGAAGGGAACCATCATGACGCACACGCTGGCCACATACATTTCGCTTCCCGGCTCCACCGGCGAGGCGATGGAGCACTGGCACGAGGTGTTCGGGGGTGAGCTCGAGATCCTCCGCTACGGGGACATGCCGCCCATGCCCGACATGCCCTTCGAGCCAGACCCGAGCGCCGTCGCGCACTCGACCCTCACTCTGCCAGCCGGCATCATCGCGGGCGGCGACTCCATGGATCCCGAGACCGAGTACCCCGTGCGCGGCTCCGCGTACTCGCTGCTCTACACCACGGACACCCCGGACGAGGCGCGTGAGTACATCGCGAAGCTGCTCGCTGGCGGCGGAACCGCCGGCATGCCGTTCGAGGAGGCCCCGTGGGGCGACTGGTACGGTCAGGTATTCGACCGATACGGGGTGATGTGGTCGTTCTCGTGCAGCGCCGCTGCGTGAGGGCCTGACACGGAGGAGCACTGAGCATGGCAGTGACACAGCCAGCGAAGCCGCCAGCGAAGCAACCCGCGATGCGCCCGGGCGACGAGCCAGCCGAGCAGGTGCTCGACCGGCTCGCCGGCACCCGACGCGCGGAGGCGAACGAACTCCTCGCCATGCACCGCGAAGTGAGCGGCGAGGAGCCCATCGTCTGGGCGGGACGGATCATCGGCTTCGGTGAGGTCGGGTACGAGTACGACAGCGGGCACAGCGGGATCATGCCCGAGCTCGCGTTCGCCACCGGCAAGGCGAAGCACACGGTGTACCTGCCGTCCGGGTTCTCGACGCGGTGGCAGGACCTGCTCGGGCAGCTCGGCCCGCACACCGCGAGCGTCGGCTGCCTGTACATCACCCGCCTCGCCCGCGTGGACCTCACGGTCCTGCGCGCGGTGCTCGAACGTGCGCTCGCCGAGACCCGCGCCGGCGCTGAGGCGCAGGCCGCGGAGGGGAACGCGGCCCCGAACGAGGCCGCGCAGCCCGATGCGTAGCGCCGGCCGAGCACATCGCCTGGCCGGAATCCGCAGCGCGAGCATCGCGGGCGCGCTCGTCGCGCTGCTCGCGCTGAGCGGATGCATGGTGGGCTTCCCCGGGTGGCGCGGCTGGCCGGGCGGCGGTGCGGCAGGATCGGGGCCGGGATCCAGATCAGATTCGCCGAACAGCGCCTCGGCCTCGGCTGCGCAGGAGCGCGATTTCGCGGACCTCTACGCGCAGCGCATCGCCTGGCGCGAGTGCCTCCCCGAGGACGGCCTCGATGCGGACACCGGCGCGGAGCTCGAACGCGCGGGCTACACCCTCGCGGACATCCGCTGCGGCACGGTGCTCGCCCCGCTCGACTGGGAGGACGCTTCCGATCCGCAGCGGATCGAGCTCGCCGTCGTGCACCTCCCCGCACTGGGAACGAAACCGCTCGGCACGCTGCTCGGCAACCCGGGCGGCCCGGGCGCCACGGGCGTCGACTTCATGCTGGGCATGCCGCTGTCCCCAGGCTTCGAGCCGATCGCGCAGCGCTACGGGCTGCTGGGCTTTGACCCGCGCGGGATCGGCAACAGCACACCGCTGGATTGCGACGGCGGCGGATCCGAGATCACCGCGATCCAGATCGGCACGTGCGTGGCGACGAACCCGATCGCGCACACGATGGGCACCTCCCAGGTGGCGCGCGACATGGAGCTCATGCGCGCACTGCTCGAGGAAGAACGGCTGAGTTTCCTCGGCTACTCGTACGGCACGATGCTCGGTGCGACGTACGCCACCCTGTTCCCAGAGCGCGCGGGACGCATGGTGCTCGACAGCGCCGAGAATGCGCAGTGGGCGAGCCCCATTCACGCGTTCGACCAGGCCGCGGCCATCGCGAAGGCGACCGTCGCGCTCGCCACCTCATGCCGAACCGAGTACCGCGACGAGGTCGAGGTGTGCCCCTTCGTGGACGAGGCGAGCCTGCTCACAGTGCTCGGCGAGCTCGACGAGACACCGCTCGCGGCAACGGATGGGACACCGATCACGGGGCAGGACCTGCAGGGGTACCTCACCGACACGCTCTACCAGAGCCACTTCGAGCGCGGGCGAGCGCTGGATCGCATCGCGCTCGCCCTGTTTGGCGATCAGGACGCGGTCGACGAGATCGGTGCGGCGGTGGCGCCCGACCCCGAGGGCGGAATCGACCTCGCGATGGAGATCGTGAGCTGCCACTCGTTTCCCATCGAGCCCGACATTCCTGGCCTGCTCGCGCACATCGATGAGGCGGGCATGCCGCGGCTGCTCGGCGGCCCCGAGATCTCGGACGACACCCTTGCGCCGTTCGTCGACCTCTCCTGCTACGCGCTGCCCGAGAGCGGGCTCGACATCACCGACGCATTCCACGCGCCGGACACGGCGGAGCCGCTCCTCGTGATCGGGATCACGGGCGATCACGCGACCCCGTACCCGTACGCGAAGGAATTGGTGGACGAGCTCGGCAACGCGCGGCTGCTCACGCTTGACGGTCAGGGGCACGCCGCGTCGTACTCCGATCGCTCCTCGTGCGTCGACGAGGCGGTGACTGACTACCTCCTCGCGGGCGAGCTCCCAGCTGCTGGCGCGGTGTGCCGGGACGACGCGGCCGAGGCGAATTGAGCGGCGGCGGGGAGCACGCGTGCCGGGGTGTGCAGCGCCCGTCGCCAGGCGTAAGATCAGCGGCATGAGCGAAGCCGTCACCGGACCCAAATCGTACTTTCCCTCCATCGAGGCGAAGTACGGCAAAACGATCGACGAGTGGATCGAGCTGCTGCGCCCGCACGCGGGGGAGAAGCACATGGAGCAGGTCGCGTTTCTGAAGGAGCAGGGGATGGGGCACGGCCACGCGAACGCGCTGGTGCACGTGTTCCGGGGGGAGCACGACGGCGCATAGCCCGTGCGCCAGCTGGAATCACAGCGGCTTCCGAAGCTTCCCCAGTAGCCTGCTGCCATGAGCACCGCCGCAACCGACGTGTCCGCGCAGGACCCGGAGCCCGACTCGTCGTCGGGGCTCGCCACCGCAGAGAACGATGAGATCACGATCTCCGCGAGCGCGCTGCGCACGCTCGGCGATCAGATGCAGCGCTTCCTGCTGGAGTATCGCTTCGCTATGCAGGAGGTCGAGACGAAGCTCGCGATCCTGCGCGAGGAGTTTCTCCACATGCACGAGTACAACCCGATCGAGCACGTCTCGAGCCGGGTGAAGTCGGTCGACAGCCTCGTCGCGAAGCTCGAGCGGCGCGGGATCGGCAGCGAGTTCGACGAGATCCGGCGCGAGATCCACGACATCGCCGGTGTGCGGGTCACGTGCGCGTTCATCAATGATGTGTACCGGCTCTTCGACCTGCTCACGCAGCAGGACGACATCACCGTGCTGGAGGTGGAGGACTACATCGAGACGCCGAAGGAGAACGGTTATCAGAGCCTGCACACGATCCTCTCGATCCCCGTCTACCTCTCGACCGGCCGCGTCGACGTGCCCGTCGAGGTGCAGTTTCGCACCATCGCGATGGACTTCTGGGCGAGCCTTGAGCACAAGATCTACTACAAGTACGCGCGACAGGTTCCGGACTCGCTCACCCAGGAGCTGAAGCACGCTGCGGACACCGCGGCGGAGCTCGACACGCGGATGGAGCGCCTGCACGTGCAGCTCCACGGCGAGACGGTGCACCGGCGCCGCATCGTCCGGCAGGTCTAGCCGGGCATCAGCGCCCGGCTCGCGCGTGTCGCCCGCCCGGTGCGCTACGGTCGAAGCGTGGAGAGCGAACACCTGCCGGGCGGATCGGGCGGTGTCTGGCGGATCGCCGGCGCCGACGGAGTGACGCGCGTGCACCGGCCGACCGGCCCGTGGACCCCTGCGGTGCACGAGCTCCTCGCCCACCTCGGCGCGCGCGGGCTCGACGGCATCCCGGCGGTGCACGGCCTCGACGACGAGGGCCGCGAGGTGCTCGACTACCTTCCCGGTGAGACGCTCGACCCCGAAACGACGCAGGTCAGCGACGACGCGCTCGCGGCGGCCGCGGCCTGGCTGCGACGCTTCCACGATGCGGTGCGCGACTTCCCGCGCGAGCCGCGAGTGTGGCGTCAGGGCACGCAGACCCTCGGCCCCGGCGAGGTGATCTGCCACAACGACCCTGGACTGTACAACTGGCTGCTGCGCGACGGCGACTTCGCGGGAATGATCGATTGGGATCGCGCAGGCCCCGGCCGCCCCATCGAGGACCTCGCGTTTCTCTGCTGGTCAGGCGTGCCGCTCCTTCGCCCGATTCCGCCGGCCGATGCCGCGCGCCGCGTTGCGATCGCCGCGGCGGCCTACGGCGGGATCGAACCGGAGGAGCTGCTCGTGGCGGTCGACGCCAGGATGGAGCTCATCGCCGCGCGCTGGCGCGCCGGGCTCGAGCGCGAGGACCCCGGCACGATCGCGCTGCGCGACGGCGGCATTATGGCGCGCCACGCAGAACGCGTCGCCGGGTTCGCCGCCCGCAGCGGTGAGCTGCGCGCCCGGCTCGCGGCCGACGAGCAGGCCGGCAGCCAGACCGGCATGCCGCGCACGGCCCCGATCCCCAACGAGTAGAGGAGCATCCCATGACGCAGGACGCATCGCCGGCAGCATCGCGTGAGCACGGGGCCGCGGCGCCCCTCACCCTCGCGGATGGCGGGATCGAGACCGCGCTCATCGAGCGGCTGGGGCAGGAGCTGCCCGAGTTCGCGGCGTTCGTGCTGCTCGACACGATCGACGGGCGCGACGCGCTGCGCGAGTACTACCGGCCGTTCGTCGAACTCGCCGCGGAGCGCTCGCTGCCCCTCGTGCTCGACACGCCGACGTGGCGGGCGAACCCGGACTGGGGCGCGCGCGTCGGCGCCGATGCCGCTGCGCTGGATCGCGCGAACGCTGACGCGGTGGCGCTCGTGCGCGAGGCCGGGGGTGCGGATACGCTCGTGAACGGGTGCGTTGGGCCGCGATTCGACGACTACGTCGCGGGGGAGCGGATGACGGCGGACGAGGCGGAGGCGTACCACGCGCCGCAGGTCAGGGCGCTGGCCGAGGCTGGGGCCGATCGGGTCACCGCGGTCACCATGCTCGACGCCGCCGAGGGGATCGGCGTGGTGCGTGCCGCGCGCGCGGCGCGCGTCCCCGTCGCCGTGTCGTTCGTGGTCGGTGCCGACGGCGCACTCGCCGACGGCACCACGATCGCCGCAGCGATCGCCGCAGTGGACGAGGCGACCGATGGGTACGCCGACGGCTTCCTCGTGAACTGCGCGCACCCGAGCGAGGTCGCGCCGGGGCTGCAGAGCGGTGCGGGATCGCCCGCGGCCAATCGGATCATCGGGTTCCGGCTCAACGCGGCGCGGCACGGGGAGGAGGGCGCAGGGGACGCGCCTGCCGAGTTCGCGCGCGGTGTGCAGGGGCTGCGCGAGTTCGCCCCCAACGCCGGGCTGCTCGGCGGCTGCTGCGGCACCGACGCGCCACACATCGCCGCGCTGGCACACACTTCGGATACTGAGTAGCTAGGGTGGGGGTGTGAATAAGGACCCACTGGAGGAACTCTTCGGCCCGGCCGACGAGACGCCCGAACCCGTCCCCGCCCGCGAACGGCTCGCCTACGAGCAGGCAGAGCGTGTGCGGACCGCGCAGCTCCCTGCTGAGCGCGGTGCCAGCCGCCCGGCCGGAGCGGCGCCGCACCGCGACCGTGCTGCCCAGGCGAAGCCGTGGATCATCGTCGGCATCGTCGCCGTGCTCGCGATCGTCGCCTCGATCGTGGTCGTCAACATCGCGCGCGGCCAGGGCGAGCCCGAGCCGAGCACGCCGAAGCCAACGGCGACGCAGACCGAGGGCACGCAGCAGCCGGATCCCGAGCCCACCACGCCCGAGACCGAGCAGCCGGAGACGGAGGAGCCCGACGCCGACAAGGTGCCGAGCGTCGACGTCGGGCCGACCACCTCGTTCCCGATCGGGCCGTGGAACGCGTCCTCCGAGTGGCCGCAGCGCCTCGGCGCGGCGAGCTTCGTGATCCCGGACGCGACTCACCTCAAGCTGAGCGGCGACCTCTTCAACTCGTTCCCCGAGTCGTGCGCGGCGATGCGCACCGAGTGGGGTGCAACGAAGCAGCCGGACGGCACCTTTGCGGTCGCGAAGCCAGCGTCGCGCTGCGAGGCCGCCCCGGATCTGTACGACCAGGTGTGGGGCCTGCTCGACGCGTGGGTGAAGACCATCAAGGTCAGCTGATCCCGCGCGCGCGTTCGGGGCGTTCGGCTAGCTGCCGGGCGCCCCGAACCATGCCGGCCACAGCGCGAGCGCGAGCGGGTAGCCGGCGAAGCTCACGATGTCGAGGATCCAGTGCGCCACGACGAGCGGCACGGAGCGCCCGTAGCGGTGGTAGACCCAGCCGAACAGCAGACCCATGACGACGTTGCCGATGAAGCCGCCGAACCCCTGATACAGGTGGTAGCTGCCGCGCAGCAGCGCGCTCGACACGATCACACCGACCGTGCCGACGCCGAGACGGCGGAGCCGATCGAAGAGATACGCGACCACGATGATCTCCTCGGTGATCGCGGCTCGGAACGCGTGCAGCACGAGCACGGGCACCGTCCACCAGTACGTGTCGAGCGCGGTCGGAACGACGGTCAGGTTGATGCCGATCAGCCGGGACACGACGTAGAACGCGATCCCCGGGATCCCGATCAGCGCTGCAAGTCCGAGGCCGCCGAGCAGCTCGCGGCCCCAGCGCGTGCGGCCGCCGACGCCGAGCGCAGCGAAGTGGGGTCGCCGCGGCTGCCAGAGGAGGTACGCGACGAGCGCCACCGGCGCGAGCGCGAACGAGAATCCGAGCAGCTGGTACACGAGGTCGAAGCCGGGGCGGTCCGAGAGCGCCCGGTTGATCGTCTGCGTCTGCTCGGCAAGCGCCGTGTCGCGGGTGAGCGAATCGGCGAGCGAGACGATCGCGTAGATCGCGGACGCGCCGAACGAGAGCGCGAGGACGATCCCGATCTCCCAGCGGAGTCGCGTGCGCGCGGTGGCGGTCTGGGCGAGGGGCGGAAGGGGGGATCTGCTCACCGGCTCAGCGTAGCGCGCGCGGTGGCGGCGCGCCGTGTTGCTGATATGTACAGAATCTTTCCCAAACTCCGGCGTCGCTATTGCTGGGAACTACAGTTCTCGGTCACGAAGCAATTACGGCTGCTCCAAATTTTTTGGTGCGCCCGCCTCGGTCGATAGGCTGGGCGGGATTACATCGAGTCCCGGGGATGGGTCGGATTCACCTTGTCGTGTCCGCCTCCTTTGGGGAAACGTTCAAGGAGGAAACAAGTGAAGCGATCACGGATGGGCCTGAGCTTCATCGCTCTGGCTGCCGCAGGCGCGCTCGCCCTGTCGGGCTGCACGTCGGGTGGGGGATCGGACAATGGCGGCGACGCTGCCGCGAGTGATGCGATCATCACGACCAACGGGTCGGAGCCGCAGAACCCGCTTATCGCCACGAACACCAACGAGGTGGGCGGCGGAAAGATCCTCGACCAGATCTTCGCTGGTCTCGTCTACTACGATGCAGAGGGCGCGGCGCACAACGACATCGCAACCTCCATCGAGTCCGACGACGCGATCAACTACACCATCACGATCCGCGACGACGCGACGTTCACCGATGGCACCCCCGTCAAGGCCGAGAACTTTGTGAAGGCATGGAACTACGGTGCGGACGCTGACAACGCGCAGCTCAACAGCTACTTCTTCGAGGACATCGAGGGCTTCAGCTACGAGGAGAGCGTCAAGGAGCTGCCCGGCCTGAAGGTTGTGGACGACACCAGCTTCACCGTCAAGCTCAACAAGGCGGCGTCGGACTTCCCGCAGCGCCTCGGCTACTCGGCCTTCTACCCGCTGCCTGACTCGGCGTTCGAGGACATGGCCGCGCAGGGCGAAAACCCCGTCGCCAACGGCCCGTACAAGCTGGCCGGCGAGGACGCCTGGCAGCACGACGAGCAGATCGAGCTCGTCGTGAACGAGGACTACAACGGCCCGCGCAAGCCGGTCAACGGTGGCCTGACGATCAAGTTCTACGCGACCCAGGACGCGTCGTACTCCGATCTGCTCGGCGGCAACGTCGACGTGATCGACCAGATCCCCGAGACCCAGCTCGCCAACTTCCAGGATGACCTGGGCGACCGCGCGGTGAACCAGCCTGCGGCGATCTTCCAGTCCTTCACCATCCCGGCGAACGACGCGCGCTTCGAGGGTGAGGCTGGCAAGCTCCGTCGCCAGGCGCTCTCGATGTCGATCAACCGTGAGCAGATCACCGACAAGATCTTCGACGGCACCCGTACCCCCGCGAGCGACTTCACCTCGCCCGTCATCGACGGCTGGAGCGACTCGCTCAAGGGCGCTGAGGTGCTCGAGTACAACCCCGAAGAGGCCAAGAAGCTCTGGGCCGAGGCTGAGAAGCTCTCGCCGTGGGAGGGCACCTTCGAGATCGCGTACAACTCTGACGGCGGCCACCAGGCGTGGGTCGACGCAGTGTCGAACAGCATCTCGTCGACGCTCGACATCGACGCAGCAGGCAAGGCATACCCGAAGTTCGACGTGCTGCGTGAGGAAGTCACCAACCGCACGATCAAGACGGCGTTCCGCACCGGCTGGCAGGCCGACTACCCGGGTCTGTTCAACTTCCTCGGACCGTTGTACGCAAGCAACGCGTCGTCGAACGACGGTGACTACTCGAACCCGAAGTTCGACGAGCTCGTCACCGCTGGTTCGGTGGAGACCGACCCCGCAAAGGCAAACGAGAAGTTCCAGGAGGCACAGGAAGTGCTGCTCCAGGACCTCCCGGCCTTCCCGCTCTGGTACTCGAACGTGAACGGTGGCTACGGCGAGTCCGTGGACAACGTTGAGTTCGGCTGGAACTCGGTTCCGCTGTACCACGAGATCACCAAGAAGTAACCCTTCTGACGCAGGCCCCGGGGTACGCCCCGGGGCCTGCGCCGTGCCGCTCGACTACCCGTCGGGCGGCACGGCCCCCAATTTGCACACCTGTGACACCGACGTCAAAAGGTGTGCCGCGCACTACAACTGCGAGAGAATACCCACATGCATAGCTCAGTCGAGCGGGGGAGGGCCAGCACATGCTGAGATACATCCTTTTCCGCCTCCTTCAAGTGATCCCGGTTCTGCTGGGCACCACGTTCCTCATCTACTTCATGGTCTTCGCCATGCCGGGCGACCCCATCCTCGCGATGTTCGGCGACAAGACGCCGGACCCCGCGATCCTCGAGCGGCTCCGCGAGCAGTACAACCTCGATCAGCCCTTCATCGTCCAGTACTTCCTCTACCTGAAGGGCGTCCTCGTCGGCGACTTCGGTATGAGCTTCGCGGGCCAGCCCGTTTCGGAGATCCTGGCGCGCACCTTCCCGGTGACGATCAAGCTCGCCGCGATGGCGATCGTGATCGAGCTCATCCTCGCGATCACCATTGGCCTCATCTCGGGCCTGCGCAAGGGCAAGCTGTTCGATAACGTGAACCTCATCATCGGCCTGCTCTTCATGAGCATCCCGATCTTCGTCATCGCGTTCATCGCGCAGTGGGGGCTCGGCATCAAGCTCGGCTGGTTCCGCACCACGGTGGGCACCGGCGCTCCGGTGCAGGATCTCCTCCTGCCGGCGATCGTGCTGGGCGTCAGCCTCTACGCGACGAGCATGCGCCTCACCCGAGCCTCCGTGATCGACACGCTCAACCAGGACTTCGTGCGCACCGCGTACGCCAAGGGCCTGAGCCGCGGCCGAGTCGTTCCCGTGCACGTGCTGCGCAACTCGCTGATCCCCACGATCACGAACACTGCGACCGACTTCGGTGTGCTCATGGTGGGTGCGACCGTCACGGAGGGCATCTTCAACGTCCCCGGCGTCGGCAACGCACTCTTCAACGCGATCCTGAAGGGCGACAACTCGCTGGTCGTCTCGTTCGTCACGTTCATGGTGCTCATCTACCTCGGCGTGAACCTGATCGTCGACCTGCTGTACGCCGTACTTGACCCGAGGATCCGCTATGCCTGAGCCGCAGAACCCGAAAATGGAGCACTTCGTCGCACCGTTCGACGAGACGCCGGTGGCCGCGGTCGACGCGGTGGTCGTCAAGGAGCAGAAGTCGAACCTCTGGCTCGACGCCTGGCGCGACATGCGCGGCCGTCCAATGTTCTGGATCTCCGCCGTGATCATCCTTGTCGTGATCGTGGTGTCGCTCTTCCCCTCGCTCTTCACGAACGTTGATCCGCGCGCGGCCGACCTTGGCATGTCCAAGGAGGGCCCGACGGACGGGCACCCGCTCGGCTTCACCGCGCAGGGCCAGGACATCTACTCGCGCCTCATCTACGGCACCTCCACGTCCGTGTCCGTCGGCCTGCTGGTGATCATGATCACCTTCGTCGGCGGCGTGATCGCTGGCTCGCTCGCCGGCTACTTCGGCGGCTGGGTGGACACCGTGCTCTCGCGCGTCGGTGACATCTTCTTCTCGATCCCCTACATCCTGGCAGCGGTCATCGTGATGACGGTGTTCCAGGAGCACCGCACGCCGCTCGTGATCGCGTTCGCGATTGGTGGGTTCTCGTGGCCGGTGTCCGCGCGTATTCTGCGCTCGGAGATCCTCCGCGTGAAGAACGCTGACTTCGTGATGGCATCCACCGCGCTCGGGCTGTCGAAGCTGAAGACGCTCGTGCGTCATGTGCTCCCGAACTCGATCGCACCGCTCATCGTCGTCACGACGCTGTCGCTGTCGGCCGCGATCGTTGCCGAGGCGGTCCTCTCGTTCCTCGGTGTCGGCCTCCCGCCCGCGGATTACATCAGCTGGGGCAACGACATTTCCGCGGCCCAGCGTGACCTCCGCAACGACCCGCAGATCCTCCTCTATCCGTCTCTCGCGCTCGCGACCACCGTCCTCGGCTTTGTCATGCTGGGCGAGGTTGTTCGCGACGCACTCGATCCGAAGGCGAGGGCACAGCGATGAGCGAGCAGCAGCCAATTCTCAGTGTCCGTGATCTCCGCGTCGAATTCGGGACGAAGAAGGAGCGCCGCGAGGTGCTCCACGGGGTCGGGTTCGACGTGTTCCCTGGCGAGACCGTTGCGATCGTTGGCGAGTCCGGTTCCGGCAAGTCGACGACCATGCACGCGGTGATCAACCTCCTGCCCGGCACGGGCAAGATCACCGGCGGCTCCGTCGAGTGGAAGGGCCGCGACCTCGTCGGGATCGGCCGCAAGGAGATGGAAACGCTGCGGGGCCGCGAGATCGGTCTCGTCCCGCAGGATCCGATGTCCAACCTCAACCCGGTGTGGTCGGTCGGCTTCCAGGTCGAGGAGGCCATCCGCGCGAACGGTCTCGCGAAGGGTAAGAAGGAGGTGCGCGAGCGCGCCGTCCAGGTGCTCGAGCAAGCCGGCCTGCAGAACGCCGAGCAGCGCATGAAGCAGTACCCCCACCAGTTCTCGGGCGGGATGAAGCAGCGCGCGCTGATCGGGATCGGGCTGTCCGCTGAACCCGATCTGCTGATCGCTGACGAGCCGACCTCCGCGCTTGATGTCACCGTGCAGCGCGTGGTGCTTGACCACCTGGAGAAGCTCACCACCGAGCTCGGCACCGCGGTGGTGTTCATCACCCACGACCTCGGCCTCGCTGCCGAGCGTGCGGAGAAGCTCATCGTGATGTACCAGGGCAACATCGTGGAGTCCGGGCCGAGCCGCGAGATTCTGCAGCACCCGCAGCACCCGTACACGAAGCGTCTCGTGTCCGCCGCGCCGAGCCTGGCTTCCCGCCGGATCGGCGACGGCGCCTCGTTGCCGACGGCTCCCACGGAGACGTTCGATCTCTCGGCGCTCGCCGAGGGGGAGAAGCGAGCCCACGTCGCGGACGAGCCGGTGATCGAGGTCTCCGACCTCGGGAAGGTCTACAAGATCCGCAAGGGCAACTTCGGGTCAGAGGACTTCCACGCGGTCTCCGGGGCCACGTTCACGGTGAACCGTGGCGAGACGATGGCCCTCGTCGGCGAGTCGGGCTCCGGCAAGTCGACGATCGCGAAGATGGTGCTGCAGCTCGAGGAGCCAACGAGCGGCTCCGTCCGCATTGCTGGCAAGGAGACCCGCGGCATGTCTGCGCGCGAGCTCTTCCAGCTGCGCTCGACCCTGCAGCCCGTGTTCCAGGATCCCTACGGCTCGCTGGACCCGCTCCACAACATCGGCAACACCATCATGGAGCCGTTGAAGATCCACGGGGTCGGCGACGCGGCGAGCCGGCAGGCGCGCATGCTCGAACTGCTCGACCAGGTGGCGCTGCCGCGTGAACTCGCGACCCGCTACCCGAACGAGCTCTCGGGCGGTCAGCGTCAGCGCGTCGCGGTGGCCCGCGGCCTGGCCCTCAAGCCGGACATCCTCGTGCTCGATGAGGCGGTCTCCGCGCTCGATGTGCTCGTGCAGGCCCAGATCCTCGATCTCCTCGCGGAGCTGCAGCGCGAGCTGGGCCTCACGTACCTGTTCATCACGCACGACCTCGCGGTGGTGCGGTTGATCGCGGACCGCGTCTGCGTCATGCAGCAGGGCAAGATCGTGGAGCAGGCGACCACCAACGAGGTGTTCGAGAACCCGCAGGAGGAGTACACGAAGAACCTCCTCGCGGCGATCCCTGGTGCGAACATCGAGCTGGGGATCAGCTAGCACGGTGTGACCCGAAACGCCTCGGGGCAGGTCGTCGACTGGCGGCCTGCCCCGAGGCGTTTCTGCGTGCGGCTGGCGGGTATGTCTGGGTGCGGCCGGCGGGTGTTTCAGGGTGGGCTCCCTCGAACTTAGTGAGACCTCGCACCGCTTTGCCCGCCGCGTATCGACTCAAACCCCTACTAAATGGGAGTTTGAGTCGGTTGGGCCGCTCGGGCCCTACGGGCCCGTAGGGCCCGTCGAGCCGGTTGCCCGGGTCTCGCCGAGCTCAGCGGATCAACCCCCAACAAAGTGAGGGTCTGGGCCGGTATCGCACCAGCCAAGCGGATTAGAGCCGCTACGATTCCGCGCGGCGCGCGACGACCGCGCCCACCACCGCAAGCGCGGCCACCGCCAGCACGAACAGTGCCATGGGCAGCGCCGTGTGCTCGCCCCACGCCCCGACAATCGGAGAGGCGAGGCCGCCGACGGCGAACTGGGCGGCGCCGAGCAGCGCCGATCCCGCGCCGCGTGCCTCGCGTGCCCGTGCGAGCGCGAGCGCGCTCGCGTTGGACATGATGAAGCCGGTGCCGCCCGTGAGCGTGAACGCGCAGACGGTGAACGCGATCGGTGTGAGCGCGCCAGCAAGCGTGAGCACCGTCAGCGCGGCGCCAGCGGCGACCGCCAGCAGGGTGCCGAGCAGCAGCATGCGCGTCGGCGGCACCCGCCCGGCCAGCCGCGCATTGATCGTGTTCGCCGTGATCATCGCGAGCGCGCCGAGCGCGAAGGCCAGCGAGTACACGAACGGCGACATGCCGAGTACCACCTGGCCGACGAACGGCGAGGCCGAGATGTACGCCATCATCCCGCCGAAACCGAGCCCGAAGACGCTCATGAGGAGGAGGAACGTGCGATCGCGCAGGAGCTTTCCGAAGTTCCGCACGGCGCTCATGAGGCCGCCTGCGTGGCGCAGTGCACGCGGAAGCGACTCGGGGATGAGGAGCGCGGCGAGCACGAGCATCGCGACCGCGAGGAACGCGAGCGCCGCGAGCACCATCCGCCAGTCGGAGACCGCGGCGATCGCGCCGCCGATCGGGGGAGCGAGGAGCGGGCCGAGCCCGACGAACAGGGCGATGAGGCTGATCGCGCGGATCGACTCGGCGCCCTCGGTGAGGTCGACGGCGATGGCGCGCGAGATCACCACGCCGGCCGCGCCGGCGAAGCCCTGCACGAACCGCAGCGCGATCAGCACCTCGATGCTCGGCGAGAAGACCATGGCGATGCTCGTCGCGGCGAACACCGCGAGCGCGGCGAGCAGGATCCGGCGGCGCCCGTGCTGGTCCGAGAGCGGGCCGAGCACCAGCTGTCCGGCGCCCATGCCGAGCAGGAACGCGGTCAGCGTGAGCTGCACGGACGAGGCCGGTGCGCCGAGATCCCGCGCGATGCTCGTGAAGGAGGACAGATACATGTCCGTGGCGAAGGGGCCAGTTGCCGCGAGAAACGAGAGGACCGCGAGCAGACCGCGGGTGAACTTCGGTCGGGCGCTCATCCTCGAATCATATATGATCTGGAGTGTGCGGTCGCGTCTGCGATCCGCTAAAATAGTGCGTCGGCTTCTTCGGCGCCGTTTGGGGGAACGCCCCGCGGTGCCCGGCACCCCGCCGTGTCGACGACCCGTTCGTCACGTTAGGACACCACCTCTATGGCTCTCGCTACTCGCGAAGACCTCCGCAATGTCGCCATCGTCGCACACGTCGACCACGGCAAGACCACGCTCGTCGACGCCATGCTGCGCCAGACCAACTCCTTCGACGCGCACGCTGAGGTCGACGACCGGGTCATGGACTCGAACGATCTCGAGCGCGAGAAGGGCATCACGATCCTCGCGAAGAACACCGCGATCACGTACGAGGGTGAGCACGCCAAGAACGGCCCCATCGTCATCAACGTGGTCGACACCCCCGGTCACGCCGACTTCGGTGGCGAGGTGGAGCGCGCGCTCTCCATGGTGGACGGTGTCGTGCTGCTTGTCGACTCCTCCGAGGGCCCGCTGCCGCAGACCCGCTTCGTGCTGCGCAAGGCGCTCGAGGCGAAGCTCCCCGTGATCCTCGCGGTCAACAAGACCGACCGCCCCGACGCGCGCATCGAGGCCGTCGAGGGTGAGGCGCAGGATCTGCTGCTCGGCCTCGCATCTGATCTCTCGGAGGACAACCCCGAGATCGACGTCGACGCCGTGCTCGACGTCCCCACCGTCTACCTCTCGGGCCGCGCGGGCGCCGCGAGCCACACCCGCCCCGCGGACGGCTCGTTGCCCGACAACGAGACCCTCGAGCCGCTCTTCGAGACCATCCTCGAGCGCGTGCCCGCACCCACCTACGATGACACGCACCCGCTGCAGGCGCACGTCACGAACCTCGACTCCTCGCCGTTCCTCGGACGCATCGCGCTGCTCCGCGTGCACAACGGCTGGATCAAGAAGGGTCAGAACGTCGCCTGGGTGAAGCACGACGGCTCCGTCGCGAACGTGCGCATCACCGAGCTCATGCTCACCAAGGCGCTCACCCGTTACCCGGCCGAGCAGGCCGGCCCCGGCGACATCGTTGCGATCGCTGGCATCGAGGACATCACCATCGGCGAGACGATCGCTGACGCCGATGATGTGCGCCCGCTCCCGACCATCACGGTCGACGAGCCCGCGATCTCGATGACCATCGGTGCGAACACCTCGCCGCTCGTCGGCAAGGTGAAGGGTCACAAGCTCACCGCGCGCATGATCAAGGACCGCCTCGATCGCGAGCTCATCGGTAACGTCTCGCTGAAGGTCGTCGACACCGAGCGTCCCGACGCGTGGGAGGTGCAGGGCCGAGGGGAACTCGCCCTCGCGATCCTGGTCGAGAACATGCGCCGCGAGGGCTTCGAGCTCACCGTCGGCAAGCCGCAGGTCGTCACGAAGCAGGTCGACGGCAAGACGCACGAGCCGTACGAGCACCTCACGATCGATACGCCCGAGGAGCACCTTGGCGCGATCACTCAGCTCCTCGCGGCGCGCAAGGGCCGCATGGAGAACATGGTGAACAACGGCACCGGCTGGGTGCGCATGGAGTTCATCGTGCCCTCGCGCGGTCTCATCGGCTTCCGCTCGGAGTTCATGACGCTCACCCGCGGCACGGGCATCGCCAACGCGATCGCTCACGGCTACGGTGAGTGGGCCGGTGTCATCACGACGCGCAACAACGGCTCGATCGTCGCCGACCGCGCCGGCGTGGTCACCCCGTTCGCGATCATCAACCTGCAGGAGCGCATGTCGTTCTTCGTGCAGCCGCAGGCTGAGGTCTACGAGGGCATGGTCATCGGTGAGAACTCGCGCTCCGAGGATATGGACGTGAACATCACCAAGGAGAAGAAGCTCACGAACATGCGTTCGGCGAACGCTGACACCTTCGAGTCGATGACGCCCCCGCGCGTGCTGACCCTCGAGGAGTGCCTGGAGTTCGCCCGCGAGGACGAATGCGTCGAGGTGACCCCCGAGAACGTGCGCATCCGCAAGGTGGAGCTCGACGCGAACGCGCGTGCCCGCTCCGCATCGCGTCAGAAGAACTCGGGCAAGTAAGCTCGGGATCGCTGCCGCGGCATCCGCCGCGGTGCACGCAGCGCCCCATTCGCCGCAAGGCGGCTGGGGCGCTGCGCCGTTTTCTGGGCGCATCTGGATGCGGGAGCGTAGGATCGGGCCATGGGACTCATTTACGACACCACCATGTCTCCGTCAAAGCTTGAGCTGCTTGCCGCGTGGCTTCCCACCCGCCCCTGGTTTGCGGGCGACGTGTCGGCGCTCACGAAGGTGGCGGCCTACCGCTACGACGACCCCGAGGGCGAGGTGGGCATCGAGGGTCACCTGCTCACCGCTGGCGATCGTACGATCTACCACGTGCCCCTCACGTATCGCGGGGCGCCGCTGCAGGACGGCGAGGAGTTCCTGCTCGACACGTCGGCTCACGGGGTGCTCGGCACGCGCTGGATCTCGGATGCGGTGGGGGATCCGGTCTTCCGCACGGTGATCGCCGAGGCGATCGCGCACGGCCGCGCTGGCGTCGAGGAGATGCGGGTCTCGGCGTCTGGCGAGCAGTCGCCGATTGCGCCGACGAGCGCCGTCGCAGGCACGGGATCGCCCGACCGCGCCGTGCCCGAGCTGTGGGCGGCGTCGGTCTCCGGGCTCGGCAGTGAGAGTATCGCGGACACCGGCTTCGCCACGCTGCGCGTGCGCCACGTGCTCGACGCTGCGGCGCTCGCCGGGGGAGCGGAGCCAGCGCCGGGCGGCGAGCAGCTGTCGCTTCGGGTCACCTGGGACGGGCAGCTCACGCCCGTTACAGTCGCGACGCTCAGCGCTGTCGCGCCCGAGTAGGCGGTCGGCCCGGGCGCGGGCCGCGCCCGGGCGGCTCACGATTTCCCAGTTTGCCGCCGGACCCGATAGAGTAGTCCCTGCGTGAAAGCGCAGAATCGGGATGTGGCGCAGCTTGGTAGCGCACGTCGTTCGGGACGACGGGGTCGCAGGTTCAAATCCTGTCATCCCGACCACGAAAGCCGCGGAAACCGTAAGGTTTCCGCGGCTTTTTCGGTATCCCCGGCACCGCTTCGCGCGCAGGCGCTCGAAGGAGCGCAATCACCCCAGCAGTCGGCTCCGCTCCGAGCGCTGAGGTCAGCCTTCGGTGCTCTCTGGCGCACCACGGTCCCGTTCTCCGCTGCGTCGGTGCCGTTCGTGTAGCGCGATCCCCGCGGCAACCGAGACATTCAGAGATTCCACGCCCGGCATCATCGGCACGCCGTACCGGTATGTTGCCTGGGCGTGGAGCGCGTCGGATGGTCCGGTGCGTTCAGAGCCCATCAGGATTGCGACTCGGGCGGGCACCTGGTTGATCGCTTCGAGTGAGTCAGTGGCATCCGCGGTGAGCGCTGCGAGCGGGATCCGCTCAGCCTGCAGGAACTCCGCAAGGTCATCGCGGGTGCTGGTCAGCACTGGGATGGTGAAGACGAGGCCACGGCTCGCACGAATCAGACGACGGTCGTAGATCGAGGTCAGCCCGCTTTCGAGCAGGACGACTCCGGCGGACCCGAAGGCGCAAGCAGACCTGAGTATCGCGCCGATGTTCCCGGGGATACGTACCCCATCGAGCACCAGTAGATCACCGTGCGCAGAGGAAAGATTTCGCCAGGAAGCGGCCTTGGGGGCGCGGGCGAGCGCAAACATGCGGCTCTGCTTTTCGCCAGTGAACAGCCCTCGGACTACCTCGTCGCTGAGCACCCGGACGTCGGTGGCGGATCCCACCAGCTGACGCCGACTGGTGTATTCATACAGCTCGGCTGAGCAATAGAGCGTGAGGATCTGGACGCCGGCACGGACCGCCTGGACGATGTTCTCCTCGTCATCGATCAGTATCGTCCGTGCTCTTGACGTTCGGGAACGTAGCACGTCAGCGACCCGTCTGACTGCAGGGTGACGAGCGTTTTCGATGACTTCGGCGGGCAGTGCCGGTGCGTACGCCTTGTCGAGGAGAGTGCCGGGGGTCATGCACCTAGCGTTGACCCTCACGCAGCGTGAGGGTCAAATCCGCGTGGTGGGGTTATGCCCAGACAGCCGCAGCAGGGTCGATGCCGTGTGCACGGGCAGCCGCAAAGATCGCATCGCGCAACCACACGCTCAGACCAGGTTCGGTCGAGTCGATCGTGTCGCGAAAGCGAGGATCCTCAACGTACATCCGTCCGAGGAGTGCGTGCATTGACGGGGTGCAGCTGTAGAGCTCACCAATCATCGCCCGATGCCGTTCGGCAAGCGCAACGGCCTCCGGACTCGAGGAGAGCACGCCGGAACGCTTTGCCTCGGCCATCTCGTTGTGCAGCGCCTCGCCAGTCTGCTGCACGGCACTCCGCTCATCCGCGGTGAAAGCGGCAGCGTTTGTTTCAAACTGCCTCCATTGTTCAGATTCGCCCCAGCGCTCGTGCGCCTCATCGGCCCAATCCTGACGCCAGCCCCGGCCGAAGATCTCGGCCTGTTCCTGCGCGGTGAGTGTGACGCCGGCTTCTTTCCGTGCCAGTACCTGGTCCACGGCTTCCGCAGCGCGCTGCAACTCGGCGATCTGTGTGCGAAGGAGCCGCCGCTGCTCGCGCAGGTGCTGCACCTCGTCGATCTCTGGGTTGTCCAGGAGTTCCGTAATCGCGGAGAGGCTGAATCCGAGCTCCCGATACACGAGGACTCGATGGATGCGGCCAACATCTTCGGCCGTATAGCTGCGGTAGCCAGCGCGGGTCCGTGTGGTCGGCGGAACCAACCCGATCTGATCCCAGTGGTGCAGCGTACGCACGCTGACTCCGACCAGATCAGAGACCGCGCCGACCGTGAGACTGTCAGAAGATGTGACAGCGGACATCAGGTCTCCTTTCAGGGGGGGGTGCGTATCCATTCTCTCGTGGGACTGCTCGCTGCGCGGTCTTCGTTTGTATAGGCACGGTACGGATGCTGAGCTTGCTAGTCTCCAGCGAGGTTCAGGTGCAGTGTCGTTGGGAAAGCGAGCGGTTCGCGGTGCGATCTATCAGAACTCCTGGGGGACGGTCATCTTGCTACCGAATCGAAGGCCACCCAGCACTGAGTTGGTCACTTCCCGGGTCCACGCTGGGCCGCCCAAAATGATCCTTCGATGGACTGCTCACCAAAAGCCTTACCAGTCCAGCTTTCCGAGCCACCACGCGTCCTGCAAATTCGGTATTGCGCTTCCTCTGCGACGCAACGCGAGTGATACGGGAGCATAGCGGAGAATGCGTTGAACGGGACGCAGATGAAGGGCCTGTGCGGGGTGGAGGGTGCCCGGTCTTAGGCGGTCCGAACGGGTGGTCTGGCAGTGAACTATGCGGAGCCTCAGTCCCGCAAGGTGGCGCTGACGTGATAACGAAGGGGATTGATGGTAAGCGCGAAACTCATCGAGGTACAGCTAATAGCTAGGTGGCCCAAAGTGGATGAAAAGAGTAGTCTGGAGAAGGTCTTAAGGGGGGGTACGGTGGCGTTCTCGCGGCTTACGGTGTTTCTGTTGAGAGGAAGCGCAACTGCGCCCTCGGACTTTATTCGCGCAGAGAAGGGGGCCGCTGAGATTTCGATTCGGCCGGCTTCTGGCATCGTCGGCAGTTTCTTCTTCTTGCCTTCTTTCTCGGCAAAACCTGCGTGGGTGACGGAAGTCGACACAGTACTCAGCGTGCCTGCTGTGGATATCCGATCTGCATCGGCGAGCGGTGTCATGATTCTGCAGACTTCCTCGAGATGGTTCGCGATTTCCTTCGGCTACGGGCGGTCGCTTATCGATCCTGCCCTGATCCAACGCCAGTTCGGCCTGCGTGTTGGGCTCAATCTCGTCGATCCGTCTCAGTTGCGGAGTATGGACACAAAGACCTTCGAAGATCTCGTCGTGAGCAAGAGCACTCAGTCGAGCAAGAGCTCCGATCTCCCTGCGTTCGGGGTTGATGTGTCTCGGGATATTTTGCGCGGGGTCGCTGGGGTACCACGGGACAAAGGTTTCGCCTCACGTCTCGCGGGTTCTGACGCGATTGTGCTGACCAGATCAGCTACCGCCAGCGATCTACCAAGCATCTGTGATCAGTTGCTTTCTGCCTACAATTCGACTGATTACAAGGCCAACTTCGAATGGATTGACCAGCTAGCGCTCGTCGAGGAACCTAAGATCGAAGCTGACTTGAATGACTTGCTTGTCAACGCACTTCAGGCGGGGGACACATCCGCAACTTATATGGCAGCGCCAGAAAACATCGATTGGGAAGACGTTGACTCCTTTACTATCAACGGGACTCGGGGTAAGAAGTATGACGACCTTGATCTCGATGCGTACCTGAGCGACCACACGCCAGCGGCTCTAAGTGCTCTGAGTCTTGCAGTACTCCGGCAGCGAGGGGTCAGTGTCACATACTCGCGATCTCAGCAAACGGATCGACTCTGGAGCGTCTACCAGTGCCTGATTAGTGAACAACAAATCGCGAAGGATCTCTATGTGCTCATCGAGGGGCGCTGGTTCGCGGTGGAGAAAACCCTCTCAGATCGGGTGGATAAGTTTTTTCACGCCCTGCCCGTAACAACAAGTCTGACAGCTGCCAACCCGGGTGAAAGTGAACCGGCATACAACCTTCGTATCGCCACAACTCACCCCACTGAGTATCTTCACCTTGACGCAAAAATCATCCGGCCAGGTGGAGCGAGTTCTGGCATCGAGTTCTGCGACTTGTTGAAAAACGATGGCACGCTGATCCACGTTAAGAGGAAATCTCGATCAGCTACCCTTAGCCACCTCTTTGCACAGGGAACAGTTTCCGCGACAAGCCTGATGAGCGACTCTGAGTTCAGGACGAAAGTGCGTGAGATTATCAGCCAGAAGTTGCAGAGTGCTGCGGCTCCGTGGCTAGCCCTAATTCCAGACGCAAACTCGAGCGTTGATGCTTCGAATTTCAAAGTCTCATACGTGGTCTTGACGAAGCCGCTCAAATCTGGAGCAACCGATTGGATGCCGTTCTTCAGCAAGCTCAATCTCATGCAACATGCGACTCGACTGAAATCGATGAACTTCGAAGTCTCTGTATCTCGCCTCGACAACTGAGCTCCAGCAGAGAGGGTGCTACGCGGGCCATTTAAGGTATTCTCAATGGGCGGAGCCGCGCGGACCCAAGGAAATCAACTGTGACGAACCCAGGCAAAATGGCTACACTCGGCGCTCGCGCAACGCCACATTCCCAAGTAACACCAGGGAACCGTATTCATCCGCATGGTCTCGAAAGCAATCATGATCAAGGCTCTTGAAGGACGGGGTCGCAGGGCACATGGAGGGCACACGGGAATCCGTGCCGCCTGATCACGCATCGGACCCCGCCGCGGCGCCGGCTCAGTAGGGTGGTCACATGACCGAGCACACCCCGTCACTTGCCGAGGTGCGAGACGAGATCGACCGCCTCGACCGTCAGATCATCGAGTTGATCGCCGAGCGACAGCGGTGGGTGGTCGTGGCCGGCACGCTGAAGATGGACGAGCATGCGGTGCGCGCCCCGGACCGCGTCGCGCAGGTCATCGCCAAGGTGCGCGGGATCGCGGCCGACACCGGCGCATCACCGGACGTCGTGGAGCGGGCCTATCGTGCCCTGATCGCCGGGTTCATCGACCTTGAGCTCGAACTCCACCGAAGCGCCGGCACCGCCCAGCCCCTCGCTACGCCGTGATCTCGATCCCCGCGTGCCTGGCGAGCACGCCGAGCAGGTCCCAGCCCTGCGACTCGGACACGCGCGCCCCGCGGAGGCCGTCGATGCCCTGCACCTCCGCGAACTGGAGGCCACGCAGGTCGAGGTGCGTGGACCGCGCCTGATCGAGCACGAGCTTGGTTGCGGTGCAATCCTCGAACGCCACACGGGTGAGCGTGCTGCCGCTCAGGTCGAGCTCGTCGAAGCGGCACCCCCGAAACATCACGTCGGTGAGTTTCGAGGCGCGCAGGTTCACCCAGCCGAGCTTCGATCCCTCGATGAGGGTGTGCGCGATCTCCGCCTCGTACGCGGTGACAGCGCCGAGCCGCGAGGAGACGATCTCGGAGTTTCGCCACGTCGAGCGCGGCGCGGCGAACCGCGGTGCGACGAGCTGCGTGATCACCGTGTCGACGAACCTGGCGCCAACGAAGCGGGTGCCGTCAGCGGTCACGGAGACGAGTTCGCACTCGGTAAACGTGGCACCGGTGAGATCCCAATCGCTCACGTCCAGGCCGGACAGGCTGGCGCTCTCCTGGTGTTTCTCGGCGCGGAGATCTTCGAGCTCGATGGGCGTGAGCGCCGGCAGCGTCACCGCGGGGAGCGACGGGGCCCGGAATCGTGCCTGACGAGTGTTGCGCATGCCATCTCCCAAGAACAGAACGGTTCCCCCGATCGTATGGCGCGCGCGCCGAGCCAGCGTGGGGGAGTTCCCCGGTTGGCTCTGCTACCCGTGCGCCGTGTTGCGCGCGCTGGCGGGCGGACGCCTGCGATAATTCAGTCGCGGGGGAGATGCGAACCTTCACGGAAGCGCCGCGATCGCGCACCCACCTCGTGCCAGGCACCGGCGCGGTGCGCTGGCTCACGCAGGGGGAGGGACACCGCAGATGTCGATGCAGACTGAGGTCACGGGCTGGCGATCGTTCTGGGAGCGGGGCGGCTGGTGGCGCGCGCTGCTGGCGGTCGTCGCCTACTTCGTGATCTACCAGGGGGTGCCGCTGCTGTTCGCTCCCCTGTTCCCGAAGACGACGGACCCGGCCGCCGAGGTGTGGCTGTTCACCGTGCTCCCGATCGCCTTCGGCGGCCTCGTGCTGCTGGCGTTCGCCTGGTCGGTGGGGTGGACGCGTGAGCTGTTCGCGCGGCAGCCGATCAGCGGCCGCGGCTGGATGTGGATCGCGGTTGCGGTGGTCTTGGTGTTCAACGTGCTGCGCTTCGCGAGCATTGACTACACCGCGGCCGGCGCCTCGCTCGTGCTCGCGTGGCTCGTCGCCGGGCTCTGCATCGGGTTCGCCGAGGAGGTGCTGACGCGCGGGCTCGTGGTGAACCTCATGCGGAAGGGCGGCGCGCGTGAACTCGTGGTCGCCGTGGTTTCCGCGGCGCTCTTCGCGCTCATGCACTCCGGAAACCTGCTGACTGGCCAGGCGCTGTTCCCGACCCTGATGCAGCTGGTCTACACCTTCGGCTTCGGCATTCTCATGTATCTCGCGCTCCGCGTGACCGGGAACCTGATCTGGCCGATTCTGCTGCATGCGACCACGGACCCCTCGATTTTCCTTGCGACGGCGCACCCGGTGGCCGGCCCGCTTCCCGGCATCGCTGGTCTCGGCAACATTGTCGTGATCATTGCGGGGATCGGCCTGCTCTGGGCCATTCGCGGCTCGGTGAATGGGGCGTCAGCAGCCGAGGCCCCCGCGCACATGCGACACGCCCGGCCTGACGGAGCCTGAGCTGAGAACTCCCGGTGAGGGATGTGCACGGGGTATCTTCGATGGTATGACTTCGCAGAGCTTTCTTCGCCTCCCCGAGTCCATCCGCGCGCTGGTCACGGAGGGTCTTGACGCCGAGGTGCAGGCATCGTTCGCTCACATCGAGGAGGCGCAGGCCGCCGGCGACGAGTCGCTCGTCCGATTCCTGGAGGGCGACATCATGCGCGCCTCAGCCCTGCGCATGAAGGTGACGGGCGAGGACCCGAAGATCTAGCGCGCAGCTGCGGTGAGCTGCGCGGCCAGGCCCGCAGCGTCCTGCTGGATCCAGTACTCGACGATCAGGCCGTCGGCGACGCGATACACCGCGCTGCCGACGGTCTCAATCGTTGCGTCGGTCGGCGCGTGTCCGTCGATCTCACCGACGTGTGTGCCGCGCTGGATCCACCGCGCGTAGGCGCGATCCCCGTCGACGAGTAGCTCGTCGATGACGAGCTCGAACGGCCCGAACATCTCGTGCATCTCCGCGACGTGTTCCTCGTAGTTCGCGGGGGAGCGCTCGATCGTCTCGCGTGCGCCGGCCCGCACCTGGTTGGCGCGCACCACGGGAGCCAGGAACTCGGCGGCGCGGTGTGGCTCGCGGCCGCTCCGTACGGTATCGAGGAACGCGGTGACGGTGTCGCGAGTGTTTCGGGGCATGTACCGATTCTGGCATGGTTGGCCCCCGCCCCCTCCGCGTTCGCCCGTGCATGAGGCGCTCAGATTCGCCCCAATTGGCCCTCCTCACGAGAAACCGATAGGTATGGTGTTGGCGACTTCGCCCGATACTCCACAAAACCTCATCGAAAGGGGAGCCCTATCCACCCGCCGGTACACGTCCATTCTCGATCTATCGTCACTGCTCGTCCCGCGCCGCTCCGCGAGCGCCTGATCGATGTCACCAAGCGGTTTACGCCGTCCGACCTCATCCCCACTTAGCGTCTTCTCTTTTCACCATTCGGTTTCCGGCACTGACGCCGACCATCCGTATCTTGAAAGGAACACGCAATGTCAGAGCTCCAGCAGCTCTCGGGCCCGGTTGTTCTCGGGCTCTTCATTCTCTTCTTTGGCGCGAGCCTCATCATTTCTCTCCGAATCAGCCGCAGGCGCGAGAACGCCGACGGGTACATGACCGGCGGAGGCGGCATCGGCTTCGGTATCTCCGCCGCTTCGATGACCGCAACCTGGATCTGGGCGGCGTCGATGTATGCCTCGGCCACCTCCGGCTTCCAATACGGACTCTCTGGCCCGATCCACTACGGACTCTGGGGCGCGCTGATGATTCTGCTGATCTATCCCTTTGGACGTCGGATCCGCCAGGTCGCGCCCCGCGCGCACACGATCGCGGAGGTGATGTTCGCGCGGCATGGCCGTTCCAGCCAATTGATGCTCGCGGGCTCCAACGTGTTGGGCAGCATCATCAGCCTCACCTCGAACCTCATCGCTGGTGGTGCGCTCATCGACATGCTCTCGCCGTTCACCTTCACACAGGGCATCATCGCGATCGGCGCGGGTGTGCTGCTCTACACGCTGTGGGCGGGATTCCGCGCCTCGGTGCTCACTGACTTCATGCAGGTGCTCTTCATGCTGGGCGCCGTGGTGATCATCATTCCCGTCGTGTTCTTCGCTGCAGGCGGGCCCGAGCTATTCGAGACAGGCGCGCACCGGCTCACGCCGCAGCAGTCGAATTTCTTCTCGTCGGACGCGTTCTTCAACCAAGGCGCACCCTACATTGCGGCCGTGCTCGCGTACGCGATCGGCAACCAGACGATCGCGCAGCGCCTCTTCGCGGTGCGCGAGGACCTCATCAAGAAGACCTTCGTCACCGCGACGGTGGGCTACGGCGCCACGATCATCGGCATTGGCATGCTCGGCGTGATCGCGCTGTACGCGGGGATTGAGCCAGCGGGCGGTGACGTGAACAACCTCATCCCGCAGTTGGCGGCCACATATCTGCCGCCGGCGCTGCTCGCGCTGTTCTTCATCATGATCATCGGTTCGCTCTCGTCGACCGCGGACGCGGATCTGACGGCGCTCGCGTCGATTGTGATGGCCGATATCTACGGGCAGAACGTCGCAGGGAAGGGGCGCGCGAACCCGCGCACGATGGTGCTCATCGGGCGGATCACCATGATCGTCGCGGTGACCGCGGGCATCTTCTTCGCGGGGTCGCAGCTCAACATCCTCGATCTGCTCGTGTTCGTCGGCGCGCTCTGGGGCGCACTGGTGTTCCCCGTGATCGCGAGCTTCTATTGGGACCGCGTCACGAACGTCGCGTTCAGTGTGGCGGTCGTCGCGGCGCTCGCGGCGTTCCTGCCGGTGCGCTTCGCGTGGGTGGAACTGAGCGGTGGCGTGGGGATCGTGAGCGACGTGCTCGCCACCATCGGCATCGGCGTGGTGCTCGGCCTCATGGCGTTCGGGTTCTTCGGGCTCCGTGTCGCGCTCGTGGTCGGCGCGGCGTCGACCCTCGCCGCAGCGCCGTTCGCGATCGGGTTCCTGCACCTGTACCCGGTGCTTTCGGGATCACTCGTGGCGTACGCAGTGAGCACCATCGTGTGCGTTGCACTGACGCTCATTTCGCGGAAGGCGCCCTTCGATTTCGCGCTGATTCGCGAGCGCACGGGCGACTTTGATCCCGTCGCAGGCTCACCGGCGAGCGAACCCATTACCAACGTAGAGAGGACCAGCGCATGACCTGGAACACCGTACTCCTGACCCTGTACGTACTGATGTGGCCGGTGCTCGTTGCCGGCACGTTGACGGTCATTGTTCGGGCCTTCGTGCGGGAGTGGCGTGAGGCGAAGCGTGACGGGCGCTCGATGATCTAGCGCCGCGCCGCGCTCGGACCTCTGCGCCGCGGGTGCCGGATCGCGCTACGCGATCCGGTGCTCGTGGATCTCCGAGCTGAGCGCCGTGCCGTTCACCTCGAGGTAGAGCTGCCCCTCGGTGACGGACACCGTCATCGTGTTGCGGCGCTCGATGAGCGGCACGATGGCGTCGATGAACCCGGGATCAAACGAGCGGATCGGGATCGCTGCCGCGGCGTGAATCGTCTTCCCCTGCCAGTTCGGCATGAGCCGGGCGGGATCCCGGTGCGTGTACACCGCGACGCGATCCGCGAGCTTGCTGCCGTGGTGCAGTCGCTGGGCGTCGGGCGCGCCGATCTCGATCCACGCGGTGATCTGGCCGGTGAGATCCCGCACGAGCACCGCGGGCTCATCGGTGTCGGACACGCCCCCGGCGGCGAAGGTGATGCCCTCCTCGTACTCGAGGCAGTACGCGAGCACGCGCGTTGCCAGGTACGCGGCGGTTTCGGATGGGTGGCGCGCAGCGCGCAGCTGCAGCTCCTCGTAGACCCCGCGGTCGACGTCTGCCAGCTGGATCTCAAAGTTGTGGATGGTCGCACCGATAGCCATAGCTCTCGAGCCTAGCTGGCCGCGGCTGGGTCGCCGCCCGCCCAGTCGAGCCCGGTGACGTCGATCTCGCGCGTCATGTCGGTGAGGAAGCGGGTGACCGCCGCGCGTTCCGTGCTCGTGAGGCGCGCCGCCGCGTTGAATCGCTTCGCCTGCTGCGCGCCGACCGTGCGGAAAGCGGCCTCGCGCGTTTCCGGCGTGATCGCGATCGCGAACGCGCGCCGATCCTTCGGGTGGATCGAGCGGCTGATGTGCCCGCCGCGCTCCAATCGATCGAGGAGCTTGGTGGTGGAGGGCGTGGTGATCCCGAGGTGCGCGGCGATCGAGCCTGGGGTGGCGATCCCGCCCTGGTTTTCCGTGACGATGAGGAAATGGAGGGCGCGCATGTCGGTGCGGCCGAGCTCCATGTACTTGAGCGACGCCTCGGACAGTCGGTCCTCCGCCTCGCGGAGCGCGCCGAGCGCCGCCATGAGCGCGCCGATCTCGGCGAGGTCCCGCGGTGACATCCCGCTGCGGTCGACGAGGCGGCCGTCGGGATCGTTGCCGGCCACGTCGTACATCCCGGGGGTTCCGGGAGGTGGCTCGAACTCAGACATGATGCTATGTTATCCCCACCGGTAAATTGTGCCAGGGGGTATTATTAACTCTGGCTAACTAAGTGAGGTGGGGGATGTCAACGAAGCGCGACGACACGAGGGAGCGCGCGCAGCGCTCCAGCACCGCCCGACGGTGGCCAACGTGGCTGCGCGTGCTGGTCCCCGCGGCCCTGATCCTCATCTGGGTCGCGGCGGCGGGCGTCGGCGGCCCGTACTTCGGCAAGGTGAGTGAGGTCTCATCGAACGACCAGACCACCTACCTCCCGACCTCCGCCGAGGCGACGCAGGTGCAGCAGCGGCTCGGGGACTTCCGCGACGGCGACGACATCCCCGCCGTCGTGGTGCTCACGCAGGACGAGGCCTTCTCGCCCGAGCAGCTCGCCGCACTGGGGGACGCGGCAGCGGCGCTGCCCGATCAGGTGCCGGGCGTCAGCGACGCCCTCTCGCCGCTGATCCCGTCCGAGGACGGCCGCGCAGCGCAGCTCTTCGTGCCCATCGACAGCGGTGACGAGCTCCGCGACACCGTGAACGCGGTGGGCGACGAGCTCCGCGCCGCTGCCCCGGCCGGCGTCGAGGTCTTCGTCACCGGCCCGGCCGGCTTCACCGCCGACCTCGTCAACGGCTTCTCCGGCATCGACGGGATCCTGCTCGGCGTCGCGCTCGCCGCGGTGTTCGTCATCCTCATCGTCGTGTACCGCTCGCTGCTGCTCCCGGTCGCCGTGCTCGGCACGAGCGTCATCGCACTCACCGCCGCGCTCCTGCTCAACTGGTGGCTCGCAAAGTGGGGCCTCCTCATGCTCTCCGGGCAGACACAGGGCATCCTCTTCATCCTCGTGATCGGCGCGGCCACCGACTACTCGCTGCTCTACGTCTCCCGCTACCGGGAGGAACTGCGGCTCGTTGAGGATCGCGGCGCCGCGACCGTCCGCGCGCTGAAGGGCTCGATCGAACCGATCCTCGCCTCCGGCGGAACCGTCATCGCCGGCCTGCTCTGCCTGCTGCTGTCCGATCTGAAGTCGAACAGCTCGCTCGGCCCGATCGCCGCGATCGGGATCGTGTTCGCGATGCTCGCGGCGCTCACGCTCCTGCCCGCCGTGCTCTTCGCGTTCGGGCGCGCAGCGTTCTGGCCCAAGCGGCCGAAGTTCGAGCCCGAGGTCGTCGCAGCCGAGCACGGCATTCACGGCGGCGTGTGGGCGAAGCTCGCCGGCTGGATCAAGCGCCGCCACCGCCCGATCTGGATCGTCACCGCGCTCGTGCTCGCCGTCGGTGTGGTGGGCGCGTCCCAGCTCGACGCGAGCGGAGTGCCGCAGTCCGACCTCGTCCTCGGCGCCTCCGAGGCGCGCGATGGCCAGCGGGCGCTCGGCGAGCACTTCCCCGGTGGATCAGGCAGTCCCGTGATGGTGATCACGCCGGAGGACGAGCTGCAGGCCACCGCCGACGCGCTGCTCGCGCAGGACGGCATCGAGAGCGTGAGCGTCACCGCGACCGACTCGGTGAGCGGCACGCTGCCCGTCACGGCTGACGGCATCGGTCAGGTCGGCCCGCCGGGGATGCCGGGGATGCCGGCCGCGGAGGCACCCGAGCCCACCGTCGCGGACGGTGACGTGCTCCTGCAGGCGACGCTGAGCGACGCGGCCGACTCCGACGCCGCGGGGGAGACCGTCCGCGAGATCCGTGCCGAGCTCGCTGAGGCCGTGCCTGCCGCGCTCGTCGGCGGCGTCACCGCGACCGCGCTCGACACGAACGACGCGTCGATCCACGACCGTACGCTCATCATCCCGATCGTGCTGCTCGTGATCACGCTGATCCTCATGCTGCTGCTGCGCTCGATCGTCGCCCCGCTGCTGCTCGTCGCGACGACGGTGCTCTCCTTCGGAACGGCGCTCGGCGTTGCCGGCTGGCTCTTCACGCACGTGTTCCAGTTCCCCGGCGCGGATCCCGCGGTGCCGCTCTACAGCTTCGTCTTCCTCGTCGCGCTCGGCATCGACTACAACATCTTCCTGATGACGCGGGTGCGCGAGGAGTCGCTCGCGCACGGCACCCGCGCTGGGGTGCTGCGCGGCCTCTCGATCACGGGCGGGGTGATCACCTCGGCCGGGCTCGTGCTCGCCGCGACGTTTGCCGCGCTGTCGGTGATCCCGATCCTGTTCCTCGTGCAGATCGCGTTCATCGTGGCCTTCGGCGTGCTGCTCGATACGTTCATCGTGCGCTCGCTGCTCGTGCCGGCGCTGAGCTACGACATCGGCCGCGCGATCTGGTGGCCGTCGAAGCTGGCGCGGGGGGAGCGCTAGGAGGGGGTGCTCGGTGGGGCGCTGCCCGCTCGCCCGCTCCGCTCCCGCCTTGCCCGCCTGCCCCGCTCCCGCCCACCCCTGTTCCCTGCCAGTTTGATCCGGAATAGACCGCTATTCCCGACCAAACTCGCACCAAATCCGGGGTGGGTGGGTGCCCCCGCGCCGCTGCCCAGACTTGCGTGGGGTTTGGGTCGGAATAGACGGCAGTTCCGGATCAAAGTCGAACAAAGATTGGGGTGGGGTGGGGTGGGGTGGGTGCAGCGGCAGGGTCAGGAGGGGGTCGCCGCCTCGATGAGCTCGCGCGTGAACGGGTGGCTCGGGGCACCGAAGACGCGCTCCGTCGGCCCCTCCTCGACCACGCCGCCGTCGCGCATGATCAGCACACGATCGGCCACCGTGCGCACCGCCGCGAGGTCGTGCGACACGAACACGAGCGCCACGCCCTCCCGCGCCTGCAGTTCGCGCAGCAGCGCCAGGATGCCCGCCTGCGTCGCCATGTCGAGGGCAGACACCGGCTCATCGCACACGAGCACATCCGGCTCCGCCGCGAGCGCCCGCGCGATCGCGACCCGCTGCCGCTGCCCACCCGAGAGCGTCGCCGGCCGGCGGCCCAGCAGCTCGGGATCGAGGCCGACCGCGAGCAGCAGCTCCGCGGGGGTGCGGGGTGTGGCGGGGGCGTTCGGTGCAGCCGCGCTGGGAGCGCGTGAGATGCCAGGGCCTGAGACACCGGAGCCCGCGTCGCGCTGGATCGACGCCGCGAGGATGCGTTCGACGCGCCACCGCGGGTCGAAGGTGGCGAGCGGGTCCTGCGGGATGAGCCGCACCCGCGGTGCCGGACGGCCGTGCTCGACGCGGCCAGCGTCCGGCTGCTCGGCCCCCGCGAGCACGCGGGCGAGCGTGGTCTTGCCCGCCCCCGACTCGCCGACCACGCCGAGCGCCTCGCCGGCGCGGAGGGTGAGTGAGACCCCGCGGAGCCCGGTGGTGCCGCCGCCCGGGGCGGCGAAGAGGCGGCTCGCCTCGGTGAGTGTGATGAGCTCGCGGCCAGGCGGGAGGCCGGTGGGATCGGCCAGACCCGGCTGCGCGCGGTGATCCCCGGCCCTGCGATCCTGCGCACCGTGATCCTGCGCACCGCCGTTCTCGGCCCCCTGGCCCCGCGCCAGCGCGGGCTTCGGGCCGCGCGGCATCGCCGCGACGAGCGCGCGCCCCGCGGCGGTCCTCGGACGCGCAAGGAACTCGGCGGTCGGCCCCGACTCCACGAGCCGCCCGCCGGCCAGCACCGCGACCCGGTCGGCGACGCGCGCGACCGCGCCGATGTCGTGACTGATGAGCAGCAGGCCGGTGCCGCGATCCCGGATCTCCCGCAGGTGCGCGAGCACGCGCGCCGCGGTCGCCGAGTCGAGCGCCGTGGTCGGCTCGTCGGCGATGAGCAGCGGTGGGCCAGCCGCGAGCGCGGCGGCGATGAGCGCGCGCTGCCGCATGCCGCCCGACAGCTCGCCCGAGCGCTGCGCGAGCCGCGACTCCGCGTCGGGCAGGCCGGCGGCCGTTAGCGCGGCGACGACCGCCGCCCGGCGGGCCGCCCCGCGCACCCCGCGGATGGCGAGCGCCTCGCCGACCTCCGCGCCGATCGTGCGGAGCGGGTCGAGGGACTGCAGCGCGTCCTGCAGCACCAGGCCGACGGCGGCCCCGCGCACGCCGCGCCATTGCCGCTGCGAGGCGCGGCGCAGATCCCGCCCGGCGATCCGCAGCGCGTCAGCGTCGACGCGCCAGCGCGCGCTGGCCTGCGTGAGGCCGAGCAGGGTTCGCGCAAGTACCGACTTGCCAGCGCCTGACTCGCCGACGATCGCGAGGCACTCGCCCGGCGAGACGGCAAGCTCCAGTTCGGCGAGGACGGGAGCCCCGCCCGGTGCCGCGACGCTGAGCCCGGCGACCTCGAGCAGCGGTTCCGTCATGCGAGCTCCGTTCCGCGTGCGAGTCGGCGGCCCAGCACGGTGAGTGCTGCGGCCGTGACGACGATCGCGAGGCCTGGCCCGACGGTCATCCACCAGGCGGAGGTGAGGTAGACGCGCCCGGCGTTGAGCATCGCGCCCCACTCGGGGGCTGGCGGCTCGGCGCCGAGCCCGAGGAAGCCGAGCGCGGATACCCACACGATCGCCTGCCCAACGCCGAGCGTCGCGGCCGACACGAGCGGCCACAGCGTGTTCGGGGCGACGTGCCGCACCAGCACGCGCGCGGGGGACACCCCGTCGAGGCGGGCCCACTCCACGTAGCCGCTCCGCGCCACCCCGCGCACGCGCGCACGGAGCATGCGCGCGTATCCGGGTACGGTGGCGATCCCGATCGCGAGGATCGCTGCGGTGGGGCCGCTGCCCAGCACCGCGATGAAGAGCAGCGCCATGACGAGGGTGGGGAGCGCGAACAGCACCTCGAAGAGGCGGCCGAGCGCGGCGTCGACGGGGCGCGGGCCGAGCCCGGCGACGAAGCCGAGCAGCGCGCCGGCCCCGATCCCGATCCCCGTTGCAGCGAGCCCGATGCCGACGGACGCGCGGGCGCCGTGCACCACCCGGGTGGCCACGTCACGGCCCGACTCGTCGGTGCCGAGCGGGTGCGCGAGCGATGGCGGCAGGAACGCGTCGGCCGGCTGGATGGCGAGCGGATCGCCCGGCGCGAGGAGCCAGGGGGCGCACACGGCGAGGAGGGCGAGCGCGAGCACGGCGAGGCTCGCGAGCTCGGGGACGCGGAGGCGGGGCGCGCTCACGCCAGGGTCCCGGCTCACGCGGGAGCCTCGGCCCGCACGGCGGCGCGCAGGCGCGGGTCGACGAGCGGCTCGGCGAGCTCGGTGGCGAGCAACACGGCGACGTAGAGGAGCGCGATCACGGTGACGCCGCCGATCACCACGGGCACGTCGCGCACCATGGTGGCCTCGAGCAGCATGCGCCCGAGCCCCGGCCGGGCGAAGAGCGCCTCGACCACCACCGCGCCGCTGAGGAGCGAGCCGTACGCCCAGCCCGACAGCGCGAGCGCGGGGAGCGCGGCGTGGCGCAGCGTGTGCGTGAGCAGCACGCGGGTCTCCGCGGCGCCGCGTGCGCGTGCCGTCGTGGCGAACGGTGCGGCGTCGGCCTCCTCGAGTGAGCCGTGCATCACGTGCGCGAGGTAGCCGGCGATCGGCACGGCGAGCGTGACGACGGGCAGCACGAGGCCGGCCGGGGACGCGCCGCTGCTCGTCGCGGGGAAGATCCCGAGCCCGCTGGCGAAGACGAGGATCAGCACCGCGCCGAGGAAGAAGTGCGGGGTCACCGACACGATCGTCTCGATGCCCGCGAGGGCCCCGCGCACGGCGCGGCCGATGCGCCCGCGCTGGGTCGCGGCGAGCAGCGCGCCGCCGAGCGCGAGCAGCCAGGCCAGCACGAGCGCGAGCGAGGCGAGCAGCACAGTGGGCGGCACGTTCGCGGCGAGCAGCTCGCCGACGGGCTGCTTGCGCGCGTACGAGTCGCCGAACTGCAGCGTGACGGTGCGCCAGAGCTGCGCCAGGTACTGCACGATGAGCGGCTGGTCGAGGCCGTAGTCGGCGCGTGCGCGCGCGACGGCCTCGGCGCTCGCTTGGGATCCCGGCCCGCCGAGGATCGCCTCGAGCGGATCCCCGGTGGCGCGCACGGCGACGAACACGAGCGTCGCGGTGACGAGCACCACGAGGAGCGCCGATCCCGCGCGTCGCAGCACCGCGCGGGCGACTCGTGCCGCCCGCGCGGTGCCGGTGGAGCCGGTGCCCCCTGCGGTCATGCTTACTCCGTGAGCTGCGCGTTCACGAAGGTCGGTGTGGCCACGGTGCCGAGCGTCGCGACGCCCGTGACCCCCTTCGTGAGGAAGTGGTTCTGCTGATCATAGAGCGGCAGGACGGTGTAGCTCGCGAGGATGCGCTCCTGCGCGTCGGCGTACAGCTTCGTTCGGGCGTCGGCGTCGAGGGTGCGAGACGCCTCGTCGAGGATCGCGTCGAGCTTGGGATCCGCGAGCTGCGCGTGGTTCGCGAAGTAGCCGGACGGTGCTGGCACGATCCCGTCCGAGTGGAAGAGGATGCGCAGCACGTCGGGGCCCACCTTCGTGTACGGAGCGCTCACGGCCTCGTACTCGTTCGCGCCGAGCGCGCCGTACCAGGTGCTGAGGTCGACGGGGGAGAGCTGCACGTCGAAGCCGAGCTCCGCGGTGTTCGCCTGGATCTGCTCGAAGAGCGACTGCTCGGCCGCGGTCGACTGGTTCGTGCTCACGGGGAAGCGCACGGTGAGCCGCTTCCCGTCCTTCACGCGCACGCCGTCGGCGTCGGTGTCGACCCAGCCGGCCTCGTCGAGCAGCGTCGCCGCCTGCGCCGTGTCGGTGACGAACCGCTCGGGATCGCTGACGCCCGCGGGCTCCGTACTCGCGAGGGCTGACGTCGAGCGCTCAGCGGTGCCGCGGGTGAGCGACTCGATCCCGGGGCTCGGGTCAGCCGCGCGGATGAACGCCTCGCGCACACGGATGTCGTCGAACGGGGCCTGCGCCGAGTTCAGCTCGATGCGGTTTGACGCGCCGGGCCGCGGCGCGTTGATGTGTGCGATGCCGGCGTCCTCCGCCGCGACGATGTCGCCGGGCAGCGGGTTGTCGATCACCTGCACCTCGCCGGAGGCGAGGGCGGCGTAGCGGGTCGCGGCGTCGGGGATGAATCGCCACTCGATGCCGTCGAGGTGTGCGGCACCCTCGTGGTCGGCCTCGGGGCCCGGCGTCGCGTAATCCTCGTTGCGCACGAGCGTGACCGACTGCTGCGGGGCCCAGCCCTGGACGATGAAGGGGCCGGTGCCGACGGGGGACTGGCAGTTCTCCTCCATGCCGCGGGCGATGCCGGCGGGCGACTGGATGGCCGTCCACTGCTGGCTGAGCGATTCGAGCAGCGCCGAGTCCGGGGCCGAGAGGTGGAAGCGCGCGTGCGTGGCGTCCACCGCCTCGACGCGCTCGACCTTCTCGACGGCGAGGTAGCCGGTCGAGGACTGGGTGTCCGGATCCTGCAGGTGCTCGATGTTCGCCTGCACCGCCGCGGCGTCGAGCGGCGTGCCGTCGGTGAACGTCACGCCATCGCGGAGCGTGAAGTCCCAGGTGAGTCCGTCCTCGCTGGTGCTCCACTCGGTGGCGAGCCAGGGGGTGATCTCGCCGTCGGCGGTGCGGCCGACGAGCGGTTCGAGGTACTGCGTCGAGATGAGCGCCTGCGGGTAGTTGCCGCCGACGTGCGGGTCGAGGCAGGTGGGCTCGGCGTCGCCGGTGGCGTAGACCAGGGTGCCGCCGTCGCGCGCGGCCCCCGCGTCGGGCTGCGCGCCGCCCGGGCTCGCGCACGAGCTGAGCGCGAGGGCCGCGCCGGTGGCGAGGATCGCGAGGCCGGTGAGGCCGAGTGCGCGCGGGGCGGTGCGTGCCCGCGGGGTGTGCAGTGCCATGGTGGCGGCTCCCAACTGGGTTGTTAGATCGAGTTCAACAACGAGCAGTCTAGCCTACGGACGCACCGCTGGTGCGCCAGCGTGCCGCGGCGGCCCGGCCGCGCCCCGATAGGCTGGGGTCATGAGCACCGCAGCGCGCGGGCGCCCCCGCGCCTCCTCCCGCGAGACGATCGCTGACGCGGCGACCGAGCTGTTCCTCGAGCAGGGGTACGAGGCCACAGCGGTGACCGAAATCACGCGGCGCGCGGGCGTGAGCCGCTCGAGCTTCTTCAACTACTTCGCCGGGAAGGCGGACATCCTGTGGTTCGTGCTCGACCAGCGCATCGCCGCCGTGCTCGACGCGGTGGCGGATCCAGCGGTGCGGTTGCCCGCAGCGCTCGCGCGGCTCGCCGACGGGCCGCACCCCGACACGCTCGCGCTCGCGATCGTCGACGCGCGCACGATGGGGGTTGAGGCCGAGCTCGCCGCCGGCCGCGCCGAGCGCCAGCTCCGGCTCGGCGCAGCGATCTCCGAGCGGCTCGTGCGCGACGGCAGCGGCGCGCTCGCCGCAGAGGTGGCTGGCGCCGGCTACGCCGCGGCGATGTTCGGCGCGGTGTGGCGGTGGGCCGAGCGCGGTGCCGGGCGGACGCCGCTCGACGCGCAGCTCGCCGAGGCGCTGGCCGTCGCCGGCGAGGTGCTCGAGTAGCTCCTTCCGCTACAGCGCCGCCGCGAGCCGCGTGCCCTGATCGATCGCGCGCTTCGCGTCGAGCTCGGCCGCGACGTCGGCACCGCCGATGAGGTGCGCCGCGATCCCGCGCTCCGCGAGTGCCGCGTGGAGTGAGCGCTCGGGTTCCTGGCCGGTGCAGAGCACGATCGTGTCGGCCGGCACCGTGCGCTCGGCCCCGTCCGCGGCGATGTGCAAGCCCGCCGCGGTGACTCCGAGGTAGCTCGCGCCCGGCACCATCTGCACGCCGCGGCTGGCGAGCTCGCTCCGGTGGATCCAGCCCGTGGTCTTGCCGAGCCCAGCGCCGAGCTTGCCCGGCTTGCGCTGCAGCATGGTGACCGTGCGCGCGGGGGAGTGCGCGCTGGGATCGCCGCTCGCCCGGTTCGCCTCGCGCGCCCCGGTCGCCACCGCAGCGCGCACGCCGCCCGGCTCGGTCGATGCGGGATCCACGCCCCAGTGCGCGAGGAACCCGGCGACGTCTGCCGGGTCGTCGGTGCCCTCGTGCGTGAGGAACTCGGCGACATCGAAGCCGATGCCACCGGCGCCGAGGATCACGACGCGCTCGCCGACCGGCGCGCGGTCGCGCAGCACGTCCAGGTAGGTGAGCACGCGCGGATCTGCGAGGCCGGGGATCTCGGGGGTGCGCGGCAGCACACCGGTGGCGAGCACGATCTCGTCGAAGCCGCCGTCCGCGAGCGCCTCGGCGCTCGCGCGCGTGCCGAGCCTCACGTCGACGCCGGTCTCCGCGAGGCGCACCTGGAAGTAGCGCAGGGTCTCGCGGAACTCGCTCTTCCCCGGCACCTGGAGTGCGACGTTCAGCTGCCCGCCGATGCGCTCGGCCGCGTCGAAGAGGGTCACGTCGTGGCCGCGCTCGGCGGCGGTGGTCGCGCACGCGAGCCCCGCTGGCCCGGCCCCGACGACGGCGATCCTGCGTGGCGCGCGCGAGCGGGTGATGCGCAGCTCGGTCTCTGCGCCGGCGCGCGGGTTCACGAGGCAGCTGGCCAGCTTGCCGGAGAACGTGTGGTCGAGGCAGGCCTGATTGCAGCCGATGCACGTGTTGATGCGCTCAGGGGTGCCTGCCGCGGCCTTCGCGACGAACTCCGGGTCGGCGAGGAAGGGGCGCGCGAGCGAGACGAGGTCGGCGTCGCCTGCCGCGAGCGCGCGCTCGGCGGCCTCCGGGGTGTTCACGCGGTTCGTTGCGATGAGCGGGATCGAGACGGTGCCCATGAGGCGGCGCGTCACCCACGTGAACGCTCCGCGCGGCACGGAGCTCGCGATCGTTGGGACGCGGGCCTCGTGCCAGCCGATGCCCGTGTTGAGGAGCGTGGCGCCAGCGGCCTCGGCGAGGCGCGCGAGTTCGGCGACCTCCGCCGGGGTGGAGCCGCCCGGCACGAGATCCAGCATGGAGAGCCGGTAGACGATGATGAAGGCGTCGCCGAGCGCCGCGCGCGTGCGGCGGATGATCTCGAGCGGGAAGCGCACCCGCTGCGTGAAGGAGCCGCCCCACTCGTCGCTGCGCTGGTTCGTGCGCGCGGCGATGAACTGATTGATGAGGTAGCCCTCGGAGCCCATGATCTCCACGCCGTCGTAGCCTGCGTCGCGCGCGAGCTCCGCGGTGCGCACGTAGTCGGTGATCGTTTGCTCCACCTCGGCGGCGCTCAGCTCGTGCGGGGTGATCGGGGAGATCGGGGCTTGGATGGGGCTGGGGGCCACGGCGCCAGGGTGCGCGGCGTAGCGTCCGGCGTGCAGGATCTGCAGCGCGATGCGCCCGCCTGCCTCGTGCACGGCGTCCGTGACCGTGCGGTGCTGCGCAACCGCTGACGCGTCCGCGAGGAGCGCGGCGCCCGGGGTGAGGCGGCCGGCCGCGTTGGGGGAGACGCCGCCGGTGATGATCAGGGCGGCCCCGCCAGCCGCGCGCTCGCGGTAGAACGCCGCGAGGCGCTCGGCCCCGTCGGGCTCCTCCTCGAGCCCGAGGTGCATCGAACCCATGATGATGCGATTGGGGAGGGTGACCCAGCCCAGGTCGAGCGGGCTGAACAGGTGGGGATACGTCGGCATTGACATGCGGCCCTCTCTGGTGTGCGCGGTGCCTCCGAATGTATCGACGCGATGCGCGCGGTGTCGAACGGGCTGTGGCCTTTCTACAATGCGGCCGCGGAGGGGGAGAACACAGCAGAGAGGCGGGGCCGAAGCCCCGCCTCTCTGTGGCGTTCACCGCTCAAGCAGTGGGTGCGACGCGTGCGCGCCGCCGAACGTCCGCTGCTTAGATCGCGCGGATGTTGCTTGCCTGCAGGCCCTTGGGGCCCTGCTCGATGTCGAACTCGACGCGCTGCTCTTCGAACAGGTCGCGACGGCCCGAGCCCTGGATCGCGCTGAAGTGCGCGAAGACGTCGGATGCCCCATCGTCGGGGGTGATGAAGCCGAAGCCCTTTTCGGAGTTGAACCATTTCACGGTGCCGGTGGCCATACTGTATTTCCTTTGTGTTGCTGGCCGCGAGAGGCGGCCGGGGTGCCACGGCGACGGCGCCGACGTGGAGACTGGTAGCGGTGCCGCATGTTTGCGACGGACAAAACTTGCTGGTGAATCCCAACGTTCGGCATTACTGGTCTTGCGGCTGAGCATATCCCACTGCAGCCCGCTGTTGCGGAATCGTGACAATCTCGTGTCTTTGCGGTGCGGTCGCTGGGTGCCCGCACGCCACTTGACGGAGCGCAGAAGTGGCGTACGCTGAGTTATAGTCATCTTGACCTTAACTCCCGCCCGGGGAGTGGCGAGGCCTCCTGAACGGACGGAGCGGCGATGCCCTACGGCACCACGAGCGTGAGCGAGCGGCGCACGCTGCCCCCTGCGGTTGCAGTGTCGGTCGTGGCCTTCGCCCTGCAGCCGCCGAGTGATGCGGAGCGCGACGACGCCGCACTCACCGCGCGCCGCGCGCCAGCGATCTGGCTGCCACTCGTGCGCCGCACCCGCGCGCCGTTCCTCGGGCAGTGGGCCCTCCCCGGCGGGCCGACCGAGTGGGACGAGACGCTCACCGACACCGCCGAGCGCACGCTGCGCGGCGCCGTGCGGCGCGATCCTGGCTCGCTCGAACAGCTCTACTCCTTCGGTGGGGTCGAGCGCTCGGCCGACGCCCAGCGGCTCGTCACGATCGCGTACTGGGCGCTCTACGGTGAGCGCGAGCTCGCCGCGCCAGCGTCGACCGCCGCCGCGGATCCCGATCCCGAGCAGCGGTCCCCGCTCGCGCACGCGCCGCGGCGCTGGGACGATCCAGCACCGGATCCAGCGCTCGCGCCGGCGCCAGCGTCGAGGTCAGCTGGGCGCCGCGCGGCCGACGACGCGGCGGCGAGCGGCAACGTGCGCTGGTTCACCGCGGACGCCCTGCCCGAGCTCGCCTTCGACCACGCGGAGATCGTGGCCTACGCGCTCGCCAGGCTCCGCGCACGCACCGAGTACGCGGCGGTGGCGTACCGCTTCCTCGGCTCCGAGTTCACGCTCAGTCAGCTCCGCGAGGTCACCGAGGCGGTGCTCGGCGAGCCCATCGATCCCGCGAACTTCCGCCGGCAGGCGCTCGCGCGCGGCGGCCTGCGCGACACGGGGCGCCGCACCTCGGGCGGCGCGCATCGACCGGCGCGGCTCTACCGCTTCGGCGAGGCCGACGGCGACGACGCACCACAGACCACCCCACTCTTCACCCACACACCCACAAGGAGCTCAGCATGACGAGCGTGCACGAACTCATCCGCGACGCGGCAACGCGCGAGGCGGCGACCGCGCCGCAGGGCACCGGCCGGCCGAGCGCTGCGCCGCACCGGCGACCGATCGCGCTGCGCGCCACCGGTGTCTCCAGCTGCGACACGGGGCTCGTGCGCGACCCGTGGGCGATCGATCAGGATCCGGGCTACGGGCCCGGCGCCTCCGCCGACGACGAGATCCCGGGGGCGGCCCCCCGCCAGGGACCGCTGCCCGTCCGCTACACGAACGCGAGTGACGAGCAGCTCACCGAGTGGATTCGCGCGGCGAAGGCCGAGCTGGGGCAGCGCGTGCAGATCCTCGGCCACTTCTACCAGCGCGACGAGATCGTGGCGCACGCCGACTTCGTCGGCGACTCGTTCATGCTCGCGCAGGCGGCGAAGCAGCACCCGGAGGCCGAGGCGTTCGTGTTCTGCGGCGTGCACTTCATGGCGGAGACCGCCGACATCCTCTCCGGCCCCGAGCAGGCGGTCATCCTGCCGAACCTCGCCGCCGGTTGCTCGATGGCCGACATGGCGACGATCGAGCAGGTGGAGGATTGCTGGCGCGAGCTCACCGCCGCGCTCGGCTCAGCGGCCGACGGGGAACTGCAGCCGGTGATCCCCGTGACCTACATGAACTCCTCGGCGGCCATCAAAGCGTTCTGCGGGCGAAACGGTGGCATCGTGTGCACCTCATCGAACGCGCGCACCGTGCTCGAGTGGGCGTTCGCGCGCGGCCAGCGCGTGGTGTTCTTCCCCGACCAGCACCTCGGCCGCAACACCGCGAAGGGGATGGGAATCACCGAGGACCAGATGCCGCTGTGGCGGCCGCACCTCGCGCTCGGCGGCAACACCGAGGAGCAGCTGCGCGACGCGAAGGTGATCCTGTGGAACGGGTTCTGCTCGGTGCACAAGCGCTTCACCGTCGCCCAGATCGAGCAGGCGCGCGCGGACTTCCCCGGCGTGCGCGTCATCGTGCACCCCGAGTGCCCGGCAGCGGTCGTCGAGGCGGCGGACGGCGCCGGTTCGACCGAGTACATCCGCAAGGAGATCGAGGCGGCAGCGCCGGGCAGCGTGATCGCGGTGGGCACCGAGATCAACCTCGTGAACCGCCTCCAGGAGCAGCGGCCGGATCTCACGATCTTCTGCCTCGACCCGGTGGTGTGCCCCTGCTCGACGATGTATCGCATCCACCCCGCGTACCTCGCGTGGACGCTCGAATCGCTGCTCGCCGGCGAGACGCCGAACCGCATCACCGTGTCCGACGCGGTGGCCGACGACTCGCGCGTCGCGCTCGAGCGCATGCTCGCGGCCCGGCCATGATCCTCGTCGTCGGTTCCGGTGTCGCCGGGCTCTCCGCGGCGCTTGCGGCGCTCGACGCCGGCGCCGACGTTGAGCTGGTGCTGCCTGGGCGACTCGATCCGCTCACCGGCGGCGCAGGCGGCAACACCGCGCTGGCGCAGGGCGGCGTTGCCGCGGCGATCGGGCCGGGTGACGCCGTGCGCGATCACCTTGCCGACACGGTGGCCGCTGGCGCCGGGCTCGTCGACGCGGAGGCCGCTGCGGTGCTCGTCGCCGACGGCGCGGCGCGCGTGCGCGCACTCATCGCGGCGGGCTGGCAGGTCGACCGCGGGGGCGACGGCAGTCCGGCGCTCGGGCGCGAGGCCGCGCACGGCGCCCCGCGCGTGGTGCACGCCGGCGGCGACCGCACGGGCGCCGCGCTGCACGCGTTCCTGCGCGCGCGGGTGTGCGCCGCGGTCGACGGCGGGCGGCTGGTGCTCCGCGAGAACACTCGGGTGACCGGGCTGCGGCGCACGGCCGGCGTGGTGACGGGCGCCGAGCTCGCCCTGCCGGACGGCGCGTCGAGCGCGTGCGCGGCGGACGCCGTGGTGCTCGCCACCGGCGGCTACGCGAGCCTCTTCCCGCGCACCTCGAACGACGCAGGCGCGGTGGGGAGCGGCGTGCTGCTCGCAGCCGGGGTCGGCGCGCTCGTCGCCGACCTCGAGTTCGTGCAGTTCCACCCCACGGTGCTGCACCTCGGCGATGGGGCCGGGCGCGGGGACCTCGTCTCCGAGGCGGTGCGCGGCGCCGGTGCGGTGCTGCGCGACGGCGCGGGGAGCCGGTTCATGGTCGAGGCGCACCCGCTCGCTGAGCTCGCGCCGCGCGACGTGGTGTCGCGCACCATCCACCGGGTGCTGCGTGAGCGGGGCGAGCGCACGGTCTGGCTCGACGCGACGGGGATCGAGCGTTCAGGGGGAGCCGGCACGCTGTCGCGTCGCTTCCCCGGGATCTCCGCGACGCTCGCCGCGCACGGCATCGACTGGCGACGCGAGCCGGTGCCGGTCTCTCCGGCCGCGCACTACACGATGGGCGGGGTAGCGAGCGACCTCGACGGGCGCAGCAGCGTGCCCGGCCTGTTCGTTGCCGGTGAGGTGGCCTCCTCCGGTGTCCACGGGGCGAACCGGCTGGCGTCGAACTCGCTCCTTGAGGGGCTCGTCTTCGGCGGACGCGCCGGCGCCGCTGCTGCGGCGTGGGGCGGTGCGCGCGGCGGGGCGTGGGCGAGCCGCGGCACCGGGTTCGC
>NZ_RPDI01000059.1 GCF_003917135.1 Leucobacter chromiireducens | reverse complement strand
CGCGGCGGGCGTCCGCGGGGTGCGCGCCAGCACCCCGGGCACCAGCACCGTGCGCGCCAGCACCCCGGCCACCCGGCGGCGCGAGCGCGACGACAAGCCGGGTGCCCGGCGCCGTGGCCGCAGCCTCCTGCCACCGCGCGAGCGCCGCGGTGGCGTCCGCTTCGCCGAGCGTCTCGTTGTCAAGGTTCGCCGCGCCGAGCTGCAGCGCGCCGAGGGCGGCCATGTTCACCGGCGCGCGGTCGAACGCCGCGGCGGTCGCCGGTGCCCCGGCGTTGCCGCGGGGCCGCTCGGGGCGGCGCAGCAGCACCTCGTCGGCGAGGGCCTGGCCGATCGACGCCGCGTCGATCACGCCGCGGACCGTCCGAATGCGCCCCGCTCCGCGCGGCTCCGAGTCCCCCATCTGCGCGCCCTAGACGGCCGTCGCGACGAGCACGCGCGGGCTGCCAGGCAGCGCGACGAGGCGGTCGACCGCCCAGCCGGTGCCCGCGAGCCAGGCCTCGACCTCCGCGATCGGGTAGACGACGGTGCCGTCGATGTTGAAGTACTCGCCGGCGTGCAGCGCGTCGATGCTGCGCTGGCTCTCGTCGGCGTCGAGGAAGAAGTCGAGCAGCATGAGCGTCGCCCCCGGCGCAGCCGCGCCGCGCGCCGCGGTGAGGATCGCCTGGTTCTGCGCGGCGTCGAAGCGGTGGAGCACGTGCGTCAGCAGCACCAGGTCGTGTTCGCCGCCCGGCGCGGTGTGCTCGGTCTCGCCCTCCTCAACGCTCACCCGCTCAGTGAGGCCGGCGCGCTCGGCCTCCGCGGCGATGCCGTCGGTGAAGCCGGGCGCGTACACGAAGCGGGTGGTGAGCTCCGGGTTCTGCGCCATCGCGGCGAAGGAGAAGCCGGCGGCGAGCCCGCCGAAGTCGAGCGCGCTGCGGAAGCCCGAGAAGTCGAACGCAGCGCCGAACTGCTCGGCGTGCAGCGCGTTGTAGGTCATCACGCCGGCCATGAAGTCACCCCAGCCGGCCTCGTCGAGCTCGAGCGTGCCCGCGGCGTCGGTGTCGACCGTGCGGTCGTAGCCGAGCCACTGCGGGTAGCTGATGTCGTTCAGGAAGGCGATGAACGGTGTGAGGTCGATCGCGCCGCCGCCCGCGAGGTACTGCCTCGCGTCGTCGGCGAGGCTGTAGCGCCCGGCCGCGCGGTCGAGGAGGCCGAGGCCGTTCATTGCGTCGGCGAGGGTGCGCACCTGCCGTTCCGAGTGCTGCGTCGCCGCGGCGAGCGCCGCGAGATCCTGCGGGCCATCGGCGAGTGCGCGGAAGAGGCCGATGCGCGCGGCCGCGGCGAGCTGCTTCGCTCCCATGAATCCGATGGCGATGTCGACGATGCGGGTGGGTGTTGCGGTCATGGCGGGGTCCTTCGCTTCCGTGGCCGCCCGCGTGCACGGGACGGCGGCGTCCAAGTCGTATCGCCGAAATTCTACGAGCGTAGACACACAAAGTCCAGCGGAGTATCGTTTTATTTTCTACTAGCATAGAAAAACGGCGAGGGGTCGCCGCCAGGCGCCCCGGCCGGCCACCGCTGCACTCCTGAAAGGTCTCGCAATGCTGCTTGCCACCCACCACTTCCCCGTCGACGGCGCGACATCGAACGCCGCGCCGCCGGTCGCCCTCCTGCACGGCTTCGCGTCCTCCGCGGAGGCCGACTTCCTCACGACCGGCTGGGTCGCCGCGCTCCACGCGGCCGGCCGCTCCGTGGTCGCGATCGACCTCCCCGGCCACGGCGCGAGCCCGGCGCTCACCTCGCCACCCGAGGCGACCACCAGCGCGGTGCTCGACGCACTGAGCACCGCGCTCACGGCGGCAGCTGGCGGGGGCAGCATCGACCTCGTCGGCTACTCGCTCGGCGGGCGGCTCGCGTGGGATCTCCCCGCGCGCACGCCCCAGATCCGGCGGCTCGTGCTCGGGGGCGTGAGCCCGATGGAGCCGTTCGCCGCGGTGGATCCCGCTGAGCTCGCCGCGGCGCTCGGCGGCGCGGCGCCGGCGAGCCCACTCATCGGCATGATGGCCGGAATGATCTCGGCCCCGGGGCTGGACACCGCGTCGCTCGCGCGCCTCATTCCCGGGCTCGCGGCCGAGCCGTTCACCCCGGCCGCGAACGCACCCCAGGTGCCGACGCTCCTCGTCGCCGGCGGGAACGACCCGCTCGCCGCCGGCGGCGAGGCGCTCATCGCCGAGCTGACCGCCGGCTCGTTCAGCACCGTGCCCGGCGATCACCGCGGCGCGCTCGACAGCCCGGAGTTCCGCTCAGCGGCGCTCGAGTTCCTCGGGAGCTGAGCCGCGCTCCGCGCTCGGTGCGGCCGGCGTCCACACCCCGTCGGCACGCACCGAGCGATCGAGCCAGAGCTCGGCGGTGAGCTCACGGATCCGCGCGGCTCCCTCGCGCTCCAGCAGTGAGATCGCCCCCAGGTTGTCGTCGAGCTGCGCCACCCGGGACGCACCGAAGAGCACGTTCGCGGTCGCCGGATTGGCGAGGCAGAACGCGAGGCCGAGCTGCGCCGGCGTCGCCCCGAGCGAGCGAGCGATCCGTTCCACCTCGGGGTACGCGGCGACAATGCGCTCGCGGATCTCGCCGACGTCGGCGCCGATCTTGCGCGCCGGGGCGAGCTTGCCGACGAGGATTCCGCCCTCGAACGCGTCGGAGGCCTGCAGCGCGAGCGTCCCGTCGGCGAACCAGCCGCCGTAGAACTCCCCCTCGGCCATACTGCGGCGCACGAGCCCGTACTTCAGCTGCGCGAAGCTGGGCGGCGTGAGCCCCTCGCCCGCCGCGGTATCGAGCGCGAGGCGCAGCGCGTCGGCCGGCCAGTTGTTCACGCCCCAGCTCGCGAAGCTGCCGCGCACGATCTCGGCGTGCACATCGCGCACCACCTGCGCGATGTCGATCTCCCCGAAGAAGTCGCCGACGACCACGGTGTCGAACGACTCGGGGCCGCCGCGCCCGGCGCCGATGCGGTCGAGCGAGACGCGCATCTGCTCGGCGAAGCCCGTCGCCGGGTATTCCCAGAGCCAGAGCTTGCCGCAGAGCTGGTAGTCGGCGCGGGCGAGGCCGAGCTCCCTGAGCGTCTCACCGAAGCGCAGATCGGTGGGCGACGCCTCGGCGTGCGGGCCCATGTTGTAGTAGGCGACGTCGAAGAACGCGGCGCCCACCTCGCACGCGCGGGTGACAAGCGCGCGGCGATCCGGCGCGGCCATGCGGTCCCAGATATTCCAGGATCCCAGCGCGAACACGGGCACTTCGGGACCGCCAGGACCGAGTGTGCGCCTGGGAACCGTGCCGGTAAACGTCATGTCTGCCTCCTCGCAGCCGCGCCACCGCGAGGGAGTCTCGCGGCACGCTCGCTTATTTTCTACAATCGTATAATATAAGGCGCGTTCCCTCCAGCCCCGAGCGGCGGCCGCCGCCGCAACGGGGCACACACCCACCGCGACACAGGAGTCCACATGAGCACACCACGCACCGTCCTCATCACCGGCGGCGCCGGCGGCATCGGCCAGGCCATTGCCAGCGCCTTCACCGCCACCGGGGATCGGGTGATCCTCGCCGACCGCGACGGCGACGCCGCGCGCGCGGCGGCGGTCGAGCTCGGCGACGCCGCATCCGCGGTCGCGCTCGACATCACCGACGCCACTGCGGTCGCCGCACTGTTCGGCGAGCTCGCGGCCCAGGACGGCGTCGACGTGCTCGTCAACAACGCCGGCATCCTGTCCGTACACGGGGCGGTGACGGCGCTCGACCCGGCGGCGTACCGCTCGATCCTCGAGGTCAACGTGCTCGGCACGTTTGTCATGACCCAGGCGTTCGCGCACCACCGCATCGCGCGCGGCGGCGGCGGCGGGAGCATCGTCAACATCTCATCGATCGGCGGCAGGCAGCCGACGCCCGGCATGGGGGCGTACGAGTCCAGCAAGGCCGCGGTGGACTCGCTCACGCGGTGGGCGGCGATCGAGCTCGCCGATCACGGCATTCGCGTGAACGCCGTCGCTCCGGGACCGGTGCTCACCCCCATGCTCGAGCAGGGCATGCCGGCAGGCTCGCCGGCGCGCGCCGCCTGGGCAAGCCGGATCCCGCTCGGCGAGCTCGCGCGCGTCGAGCAGGTCGGGGCCGCCGTCGCGTTCCTCGCGGGTGACGGCGCCTCGCACATCACCGGCGTCAGCCTGCCGGTCGACGGCGGGCAGCTGCTCACCTGAGCCTGGCACGGGCTCGGGACGCTGCGGTCACGAAGCGAGGAGGTAGCTCGCGACGCGGGCGACCGCGCGATCCGCGTCGCGCGCCAGCTCCGCGAGCAGGGTGCGCAGCGGATCGGCGCCGTGCGGATCGGCGCTCGGCCCCGCCGGCGCGCCGTCGCCGAACGCGCCGCGCAGCTCGCCGAGCCCCTGCGTGAGCCAGGAGCGGGCCGCCGCACTCGTCGCCGGGTCCGCGAGCCGCTCCCGGTAGCCGGCGAGGATCCGGTGCGCCCTGGCCGCCGAGAGCGCGCCGAGTTCGCCGAGCACCTCGGCAGCGGCAACGTCGCGTGGCCCCTCGGCCACGAGCGCCAGCAGCTCGCGCTCGGCGCGCTCATCGCCGTGCGGGCCGAGCGCGAGAGCCGCCGCGGCGCGCACCTCGGCAACCGGGTCGCGCAGCGCGCGCAGCAGGAGCGG
>NZ_RPDI01000058.1 GCF_003917135.1 Leucobacter chromiireducens | reverse complement strand
AGAGCCGAACGATGCGTTCGTGAGCGTCCGCGGCGATGACCGAGCCGACCCCCGGGAACCCCGCGATGGTGAGCAGCGTTCCGTCGCCGCCGTCGACGCCCACCACGGTCGTCTCCGGCCGCGCCGCGAGCGAGGCGGCGGCGATCGTGAGGAGCGCAGTGGTGCGGCCGCTCCCCGGTCCGCCCAGCACGGCGACACTGCCGCACTCGGTGAGGCGGAGGGCGAGCGCGCTCTGCCGCTGCTCATCTGGCTCATCGTGGACCCCGATGGTGACGGACGCGGTGCTCGCCGAGGTGCTCGCCGGCGCGGAGTACGATGCGGACGCCGCAAGCGTGTAGCTCGGCAGGAGTGGCTCGGTCCAGGGTCTGCGTGGGGCGGGGGATTGGCTGAGGCGCGCGGCGGCGTTGAGCACCGCGATGAGGCGTGTCGAGTCGCGTGGTCCGTGCGCAGAGGTGGACTGCGGCGTGGGCGGAGGCATGGCCGGGGTCGAGGGCTCGGGCCAGAGCGGTGTGATGGTCGCGGGGGTGCGAGGGCCTGTGCCCGCGGGAGGACCGGTCGTTGCTGACTGAAAGTGGGAGACGGCTCCTGCCCCGATTGCGCGAGCCGCGCGCCCGGGCTGCGCGTGCGAGAAGGAGGCAGCGGAGTCGTCGCCAAGCAGATCACGGCTGTCGGTCGTGTCTGCGGTGCGGAGCGAGACGCGGAGGGGCGCATTCGCGCGGAGGTCATCCGAGATCGCGCCGGCTGGGCGCTGGGTCGCGAGGATGAGGTGCACGCCGAGCGAGCGCCCGCGCTGCGCGAGGTCAGTGACGCCGGCGAGGAACTCGGGGGCCTCCTGGCGGAGCGCCGCGAACTCATCGATGATCACCAGCAGTCGGGGAGGCGCGTTCGGTGCGGAGCGCCGCTCGAGCGTGTCGAGGTCTGCGGCCCCTGCGAGCGCGAGGAGGTGCTCCCGCGCCCGGATCTCCGCCCGCAGCGACTGCAGCACGCGTGTGGCCAGGTGCGGCGTGAGGTCAGTGACCAGGCCGACGCTGTGGGGCAGGGTCGAGCACTCCGCGAAGGACGCGCCTCCCTTGTAGTCAATGAAGAGAAACGTGAGTCGTTCCGGGGACACGTGCACGGCGAGCGACAGGATCCAGCTCAGAAGAAACTCGGACTTCCCTGAGCCGGTGGTCCCGGCGACGAGCGCGTGCGGTCCATCCGTGGTGAGATCGAGCACGGTGGGCGCCGAGCCGTCGCTTCCGACGGGAACGGCCAGCGAGGTGGTCAGCCTGGCCGCGCCGTCTCGCCACTCGCTCATGAGACTGTCGCGCTGTCGCCAGCCCTTCACGACCGCGTGGGGGTTCTCGATGAGCCCCGGCGGGAGGAGCTCGGTGAGTGCGACCGTTCCCGGGATCGTGAGCTGAGTCGCTGCTGTGCCTGCACCGGCATCACGGACCGGTGCGAGCGAGCGAGCGAAGTGCTCAGCTGCCGCCACCGTGAGCCGCTCCCCCTCGTCGAGGCGCGTGACGCTGCCAGCGTCGACGCGGTGGAGTGTGTCCGTGTCCGCACCGACTTCGAGGATCGTCGAGCACACCGCTGGAATCTCGGCCAGCGTTCCGGCGCACCAGATGAGGTGCACGCCAGCTGCCGGCCCGGCCCCGGCGAGCGCGATGAGGCGGTGGTGCGGCACGAGTCGGGGGTTGACCACCAGCACCGCCACCGTCGGCAGCGCCGCCTGAGCGTCGGCTTCGTGACTCCTGGTTCCGCGCAGCCGCACCAGTTCCTCGAGTGCCGTGAGCAGCGCGGATGCGCTCGCCGCAGTGGCGCCGATGTGCCCGACGGGGAGCGGGCTGCCGGACGGATCGACATGGGGAAGCCAGGCGCACCACCCCATGCCAGCCGGGTCCCCGGGGGCGAAGAATCCGGTGAGCACGAGCGCGCTCGGCGAGTATCGTGCGCAGAGCTGAGCGGTCACCGCGCTGAGGGACTCCTGTCTCGCGGCGGGAGGGCCTGTGATCGCGAAGGCGCCGTGGTCACTGAGCGTCGAGATGATTGCCGCGCGCGTGACGGTCGCTGCGTCCTTACGCAGTGCCCGGAGCGCTGCGTGGCCATGATCGGCGTCGTCACTGGTGTGCGGCCCCGCCACGCGGGCACGGCTGGGCACAGCTCCCGACCCGACCCGGATACTGATGGCTTCGCGCGCCGCGTCGCTGCCCCAGAGGAGTGGTCCACGCGTGCGTGCGTCCGCGAGGAGGCTCGCAGTCGTCGGATACCTGGAACTGCGGTTGTGTCGCTCCGCGGCGTGCGCCACTTCGAGCGCTTGGCGCGCTTCTGCGAGGGCGGCATCGAATCTTTGCCTCGCACGGCGCCGCGTGCGCCGTGCGAGCAGTGTCGTGCTCAGCCATGCACCAGCGGCAACAACGGGCGACACGCTGAGGACCCAGAGGCTGAGTGATGAGCGCGCGGAGAAGAACCACACCGCAGCCATCAGCAGCGGAGCCACGATCGCGAGTGCCGGAAACCGGGACCGGGCGCGTGGCGCGGGTGACGCTGGCAGCTGAACGGGCGGGGCGGGCTCCCGGGGAATGACCCGCGGCGACGGAAGATGCCGGATCGTGCTCTCGCGCCGAGGAGGCGGCACCATCGGCGCCGAAAGGCTGATGCGGACCGGAAGCGCGCCCAGCCGCACCACACTGAGTGACGGCAGACGGAGTGCCGGTGCGCGTGCACCGCGCTCGGAGGGGTGGTCCCGCGCTCCCCGAGCGGCACTCTCTGTGCTGTCGGACGGTGCGTGCCGGAGGTCCACGATGGAGAGTGTCTCGCCGTGCACCTGGATCAGCGCGTGCCGTCGCGAAACGCTCGGGTGCGCCAAGCGGACGTCGCAGCTCGGGTCTCGCCCGATCGCATTCGCGCCCTCGTGCAGTGGGAAGGCGGTCCCACGTTGTGACCCGCCAAGGACGAGAAGTTCCGCGGCTGGCGGCGGGAACGCCGCCCGTTCTGGCTGAGTGGAGACCAGCTCGATGCGTGCGCCGGACTGGACGCCCGAGCTGCCCAGCGGCTCGTCTGGCGCGCACACGCGTGGTGGGCGTCCGGGAAGCAGCACACGAAGCGTCTGCGGGTGCGCGCCTGGCACGGGGGCCAGCTGCGAAACGCCGCCCTTGGGCCCGCTCGCACCGTGCCGCCCAGGCCTGCCACGGCTCGGCTCGGCAAGATGTTCACTCAGCGCACGCGCGATCGACCCGACCGGCTCTGCGGGGTCCGCGCGAACACGCAGATCCTGAGCAGCCGCGCGTTCCCCTGATCGGGGGCCGATCACCCTGATACGGAGTTCCATCCCAGCCTCTCTTCTCGGGAGCTGCACGTTGCGTTGCCCGTGGACGGCCGACACTAGCGGGGAGGCGCTGCGGCGACGCAAGGGCTGTGGACGGATGCGACGTTGAGTGGCGTGGGAAGCAGGGTGTGAGCGAGTCGTGCGCCCTGGCCGGCGCGGACCGTCGCTCAGTCGCGCAGAACTGGGGAGTTATCCACAGAAGCGAGATCGCCGGGTCGTGCGGAACGGGCTGCGCCTACTGTTGCCGAACAGCCCGGCCGCGATCCTCGCCGGGCACGGCACATGCGAAAGGAGACACACATGCCAAACATTTCGGTCAGCTTCGAGGAGATCGAGCAGGTCGCAGGAGACCTGGGGCGCGGGCACGGCGAGATCGCGCGCGAACTCGCTCGGATGACGGGCAGGATCGAGCAACTGCTGAGCGCGGGGTTCGTGACCGACCAGGCGTCGGGGAAGTTTCGCGAGGCATACCTTCGCATCAGTACAGCGGCGAACACCATCAACGACGAGTTGCATGACGTACGCGCGTTCCTGACGGGCACGGCGACCGTGCTGCGCGACACCGACGCACAGCTTGCCGCGCGCATCCAGTAGCGAGCACACATTGGTCGCGGAGTTGCGCCCCAGGCGCCGTGCGCCGTCCGCTGAGAGGAGACACCCCAGGTATGGAAATTGACTACCCAGCGCTGAGAGAGGTCGCGCGAGCGCTCCGCGCGGCGGGAGGAACCCTTCACGCGGAGGGGGGAACCGTGCAGGCGCTCGAGTCCGGCACCGCCGACGTGGAGGATGCGGCGCGCCATGCAGCGGTCGAACGCGCGCGACTGCTCTCTGATCTCACCCGGGTTGCTCACGATCAAGCCCAGCTGTGCGATGAGACGGTGGAGACATTCCGGCTGCTCGACGCGCAGGTAGCCTGGGCAACCGAACACGCGCGGGGTGCACGGTGATGGGCGGCGAGGCGGTGCTGCGGGGGAGCCAGGGTGTCGCGCGAGGCGTCGGTGCACAACTCCGTGCGCGAGCGGTGGGTGGTGAGGTGGCGCGGAGCGTGGGCGGCGCGGCGCTCGGCCTCGCGCGCCGCGATGGCGCAGCGGTCTCCGTGCAGCGGCTCCAGCAGGTAGTGCACGCGACCGCGAGCGCCGCGCGCCTGACCGAGACGGCCGACACCGCCTGGGGAGAAGCGATAGTTGGCTACGGGCTCCGCATCGACGAGATTCGCGAAGCAGCCGAGCGGCAGCTCGACATGCGCAACGCGCTCGCCGCAGGTGCACTCGACGCGCAGACCCGGCTCGTGCTCGACGGTCTATCCCACGAGCGGCGAGCGGCCGATGCGCGCGCACGCGCAGACGCCGGCACTGCGGCCAGCCACTACGCCGGGGTCCGCGCCAGGCTTCCCCGTGCGCGTGTTCGCGAACCCGTTGGCGTCACGCAGCCGGCCGCGACGATTGGCGCCGGCCTCACGCCTGTCGCGCTGCGTGCGCAGGCCGAACGCCTCGCCGCCGCACGCGATCCAGGGCTCGTCGCGCAGCGCTGGGCCGCGACACCCGAACGCGTGCGGCGCCAGCTCGTTTCGGGGGAGGCAGCGCTGATCGGCAACCTCGAAGGGATCCCCCTGCGAGATCGGGACACGGCGAATCGAATCCGTGCACGTGCGCACCGCGCAGAGCTCGTGCAGCACTGGCGGCTGCTCGAACTCCTCGCGACGGCGCCGGGCGCGCCGGTCAAGTCCC
>NZ_RPDI01000057.1 GCF_003917135.1 Leucobacter chromiireducens | reverse complement strand
GCGCCGAGTAGGCGAGGATGTTGCGGCGGTGATCCTCGATCGCCACGGAGCCGCCGAACGCCTGCGCCACCGAGTTGGCGAGCGCGAAGAGCCGGTCGCCCGAGTTCGTGCCGAGCTGCAGGCCGGCCCCGTGCTCGCCGAGCAGACGGCTCACGAGCGCGTCGAACTCGCGCCAGCCGACGCTCGGCGCGATCCCGAGCAGGTGGATGCCGTGCCGCACGCACGCGCCAACGATCCCGGCGGCGTCCTGCCCCTCCGCCGCGCGCACCACGATCCCGCTCGCCTTCGCCGCGGCCAGCCGCTCGCACAGCAGGTCGATGCGCTCCGGGCTGAGCTCCGCGTGCGCGGTGAGCATGATCAGCTGGCCGGTGAGGTGCTGCTCCAGCAGGTCGGTGTCGTAGTAGCTCACCCCGCCGAGGGCAGCCGGGTGCGGTGGCGCGTGCAGCACCGTGAGCACGCCGTGCCCCATCTGCGTGACGAGGCTCGCGATGGGAAGCCCAGTAGACAGCGGGGAGAGCACGCTCGTGCGCGAATTCGACAGAGTCACGGGTAAACCTTAGCGGTTTCGATAAAAGTGCGCCCGCATTCGCTTTCTACAGTCGGTACTGACGAAAACAAAGGAGTGTCGAAGTGGCAGCTAGCGGGTTCCACGATCCCCGGTTCGAGCGGATCTTTCCCCCGAACGCGACGGTGAACGCCGAGGGCGTTCTCGAGGTGGGCGGCTGCTCAGTCCCGGCGCTCGCCGCGGAGTACGGCACCCCCCTCTACGTGATCGACGAGCAGGGCCTCCGCGAGCGGATGCGCGCCTACCGCGAAGGGCTCGCCGAGCGCTGGCCGAACAGCCAGGTCGCGTTCGCATCGAAGTCGTTCCCCGTGCTCGCCGCCTACGCGATCGCCGCGGCCGAGGGGCTCGCGATCGACGTCGCCGGCGCCGGCGAGCTGCTCCTCGCGCTCGAGTCGGGTGCCCCGCCCGAGCTCATCCACCTGCACGGCAACGCGAAGAGCCACGAGGAGCTCGTGCTCGCGGTCGACGCCGGCATCGGCGCGATCGTGCTCGACGGCGAGGCCGACGTCGAGCGCCTCGACGCGCTCCTCACCCGCCAGCAGGACGTGCTGATCCGGATCATCCCCGGCGTGAACCCCCGCGTGCCGAAGGCGATCTCGACGGGCGGCGAGACCTCGAAGTTCGGCCTGCCGATCCCGCAGGCGAAGGAGCTGATCTCTCGGCTCGAGCGCCACCCCTTCATCAACGTGGTCGGCCTGCACCTCCACATCGGCTCGCAGGTGCTCGAGGTCGAGCCGTTCGAGCGCGCGGTCGAGGCGGTGCGCGAGCTCGGCGAGTTCCCCGTCTACAACATCGGCGGCGGGCTCGGCGTGAACTACAACGTCGCGCACGACGCCCCGAGCCTCGACGCGTACCTCGATGCGATCACCGCCGCGGCGAAGCGCGTGCTGCCAGCGGACAGCCGCCTCATCATCGAGCCGGGCCGCTCGCTCGTCGCACGCGCCGGCATGACCGCCTACCGCGTGAACAACGTGAAGCAGACCGGCGCCACCTTCGTCGCTGTCGACGGCGGCCTCGCCGACCAGCTGAACGTCGCACTGATGAACATGGAGTTCACGCCCATCGTCGCCGACCGCGCGAGCGCCAAGCCCGACACCGTGGCGCAGCTCGTCGGTCGCCAGTGCGAGTCAGGCGACCTGCTCGTCGACCGGGCCGAGCTCGCGGCACCCGCCACCGGCGACACGATCGTGCTCGCCGCGACCGGCGCGTACGGCTACACGCTCTCCAACAACTACAACGGCGCGCTGAAGCCCGCCGTCGTGTTCTGCCGCGACGGTGAGAGCCGCCTCGCGGTGCGCCGCCAGACGTACGCCGAGTTCCTCGGCCACCACGTCGGCCCGAACGAGGAGGCCTGGGCCTCCTGATCCGCCCCCGATCTTTCCGACCAACCGACCACCACACCGCCCACGATTCCCCAAGGAAGAGGAACACCCCATGAAGAAGCTCATCAAGATCTCCGCAGCCGCAGCGTTCGTCGCGGCGCTCGGCCTCACCGCATGCTCCGGCGGCGGCACCGGCGACTCGGCGCCCGCGACGGACGACACCGCTGCGGCGCTCACCTCGGGCGTCGACACGGCCGCCGAGGCCGCGCTGCCGCAGTCGATCCGCGACGCTGGCGTCATCCGCGCAGCCGCCGGCATCCCCTACCCGCCGTTCATCCTCCTCGAGGGGGAGAAGCAGGTCGGCCTCGATCCCGATCTGGCTCAGGCGCTCGGTGAGAAGCTGGGCGTCGAGGTGAAGATCTCGCACCAGGCGTTCGAGACCGTCATCCCGTCGCTGCAGGCCAAGAAGTTCGACATCATCATGTCCGGCATGAACGACACCGTGGAGCGCGAGGAGACCCTCAACTTCATCGAGGAGATCTACGCTGGCTTCTCGATCGTCGTGAAGGCCGGCAACCCCGAGGGCATCACCGGGCTCGAGGACCTCTGCGGCCACCCGGTCGCCGTGCAGAAGGCGAGCGCGCAGCTCGACCTGCTCACCGAGCTCGCCGCCACCTGCGAGGCCGAGGGCAAGGGCGAGCTGACGATCCAGCAGCTGCCCACCGCGCAGGATCCCCAGACCGCGCTGAAGGCCGGCCGCGTGGTCGCCTACCCGGTCGACGCCCCCGTCGCCGCGTACACCGTCGCCACCGCAGGCGACGGCAAGGACTTCGAGATGGTCGAGGACCCCGAGAACCCCGCCGGCGTGAACCCCGTCTACACGGGCATCGGCACGCTCAAGGAGAACACCGAGCTCACCGAGGCGCTGCGCCTCGCCATGCAGTCGCTCATCGACGAGGGTGTTTACCAGGAGATCCTCGAGAAGCACAACCTCGGCAACTTCGCGACCGATGAGGCGATCGTCAACGGCGCATCGCTGGAGGGATAACACACACCATGACGCACGCAACTGTGACGGCCCCGGAGCAGGATCGGCGCTTCGACATCGAAGCCCTCCCGCTCCGGCGGCCCGGCCGGTGGATCTGGGCGATCGCCCTGATCCTGTTCGCCGCCTGGTTCGTCCAGGCGCTCTGGACCAACAAGAACATCGACTACTCGGTCGTTGGCCAGTACATGTTCAACCCGGAGATCGTGTCCGGCGTCGGGGTGACGCTGCTCATCACCGCGATCTCGATGATCATCTCCACCGTGCTCGCCGTGATCCTCGCGGCCATGCGCTTGTCGGGCAACCCCGTCGCAGTGGTGTTCTCCTCCTTCTACGTGTGGCTGTTCCGCGGTACGCCGCTCCTCGTGCAGATCGTGATCTGGGGCTACTTCGGCCTCATCTTCGAGAAGATCTCGCTCGGGATCCCGTTCACGGACGTCGTGTTCTGGTCGATCGACACGAACGTGCTGCTCACCGCCTTCGTGGCCGGCATCATCGCGCTGACGCTCAACGAGGCCGCATACTCGGCCGAGATCGTGCGCTCGGGCATGCTGTCCGTCGACGCCGGGCAGAAGGAAGCCGCCGCCTCGCTCGGCATGAGCCCGTACGCCACATTCGTGCGGATCCTCCTGCCGCAGGCCATGCGCGTCATCATCCCGCCGCTCGGCAACGAGCTCATCTCGATGATCAAGAACACCTCGCTGCTCTCGCTCATCGCCGTGATGGAGGTGTACACGCGGGCCACCCAGATCTCCGCGCAGAACCTCAAGCAGGTCGAACTGCTCATCGTGGTGAGCATCTGGTACCTGCTCATCGTGTCGATCCTGTCGATCCCGCAGCACTACCTTGAGCGCTACTTCGGCCGCGGTGTTGAGCGCAACGCGCCAACGTCGACGCTGCAGAAGGCGCGAGAGATGACCGGGGCGATCGCCGTCCAGTTCCAGGGAAAGAAGAAGGGGGAGCGTCGTGGCTGATATCACTCACGCAGATCCCGGGACCGCGCAGCTCAGCGATTCCGCCCTCGTCCAGCTCCGCGGGGTGCGCAAGCACTTCGGCAACCTTGAGGTGCTGAAGGGCATCTCGATGGACGTGCACGCCGGCCAGGTGTCGGTGCTGCTCGGCCCGTCGGGATCCGGCAAGTCGACCCTCCTGCGCTGCATCAACCACCTCGAAACGATCGACGGCGGCCGCATCTCGGTCGACGGTGAGATCGTCGGCTACCGCCCCGAGGGGGACCGCCTCCGCGAGATGCACCCGCGCGAGGTGGCCAAGCAGCGCCGCTCCATCGGCATGGTGTTCCAGCGCTTCAACCTGTTCCCGCACAAGACTGCGCTGGAGAACATCATCGAGGCGCCGATGGTCGTCGGCCGCCGGAACCGCGCCGACGCGGTCTCCGAGGCCCGCCAGCTGCTCCGCCGCGTGGGGCTCGAAGCGTGGGCCGACCACTACCCGTCGCAGCTCTCTGGCGGCCAGCAGCAGCGCATCGCGATCGCCCGCGCGCTCGCGATGAAGCCCAAGCTGATGCTGTTTGACGAGCCCACCTCCGCGCTCGATCCGGAGCTCGTCGGCGAGGTGCTCGACGTCATGAAGGAGCTCGCCACCGAGGGCATGACGATGATCGTGGTGACCCACGAGATCGGCTTCGCCCGCGAGGTGGCCGACCAGGTGGTCTTCATGGACGGCGGCGTGGTGGTCGAGGCTGGCGCACCGGCCAACGTCATCGACAACCCGCAGCACGTCCGCACGCAGGGCTTCCTGCAGAGCGTGCTCTAGCGAGTGCTGTAGCGCGTGCTGTCGCGCGTGTGCCCCGGTCGCCATGTTGGCGGCCGGGGCATCGCCGTTTCTGGGGTGTGTGGCTGGGAGCGTGGCCGCCCGTTCCTGGCTGGGTTCCGGCCGTTGCCTGGCGCGGCGCGCCCGGTGTGCACCCGTGGTCAGCGGCCACGAAAAGTATGGGTAAGATAGAAGAGTTGTCCACGAGCAATCGTGACCAACGGGCTGTGGCGCAGCTTGGTAGCGCACCTGACTGGGGGTTAAGTGCAGTAGAGCTTTCCTCGGTCCAAATCAACTGAATAACGGGATGTGGCGCAGCTTGGTAGCGCACCTGACTGGGGGTCAGGGGGTCGCAGGTTCAAATCCTGTCATCCCGACGAAAAAGCCCTGATGAGAAGCGGATTCTTGTCGGGGCTTTCGTCATTTCTGGTGACCTCCACGGGGCCCGGGAACGAGTGCAGATCGGGCTTAGTTGGCCGTCGCCGCCGATGCTCGGATCGAGGCCCGTTAGGAATCTAGTGGGCCAAATAGTGGCTATCTAGTGGGCCAAAATCCGGGCGTGACGAAAACCTGACCCTATACGGGGCCAGGGAACGGCTGCCTGTTCGCTATAACTGGGGTCTTGTGCGCCGGATGTCCTCCTTCCGCTCCGGCGGGCGCGCGAGGAACTGATTCGCGAGTTTCGCGGCCTCGTTGAGATGGCGGTGGTCAGGATGCAGGTAACCTTTGGTCGTCTCGATCGAGGCATGTCCGAGGATGCGCTGCAGCACATGGAGCGGCACCCCGGCATCCGCGAGCCAGGTGGCTCCCGTGTGCCGGAGGCCATGCCGGGTGAGGCTGTCCATGCCCAGGCCCTTCACAAGCTCATCCCAATGCGTTGCGTCACGGATCGTCGCGGTCGTGAGTACCCCGCCCCGCGGCCCGCGCAACAGCGGATCGCCGGGCTTCTTGCC
>NZ_RPDI01000056.1 GCF_003917135.1 Leucobacter chromiireducens | reverse complement strand
GGAGGGCGACGCGGTCTGAGCGTGACCTCCCGTTTTCCGATGAGCCTTCCGCTGCGCGGTCGAGCACAGTGGAGGGCGCTCAGGCGAGGTCACGCACCATGACCACACTTCGATAGCTCTTCCCTGGCCACTGCACTTCGTCGACGATGCGAAAGCCCCAGGACGAGTACAGCTCAACGAGGTGTGTGGCTGGCTTCGCGGTATCAAGGCCCACCGAGGATGCCCCTTGACTCGCCGACCATGCGAACCCTTCGTCCCGCAGAAGCCTGGCAATGCCTTGCTTTCGTCGAGACGGTTCGACCGCAAGCTGGTTGAGCCAGGCCCTGTGTTGGACGGAAGCCTCGTGAGTGAGCGCTTGAAGTGTGTCTTCTGCCGGCCACGAGATGGTCATTGTGGCGATCAGCTCATTGCCCGCTTCCACCACCCACATCTCGCCGCCCAACGCTCGGCGTAGGCGCTGTGCAGGAGCTTCGTCACCTGTGGCGCGTCCTCCCCTCCGAATCGACGAACCTTCATCGCGCAATAGTAGTTCGGAGCCGGCGCCGAACAATTGACGACGTAGGACACAGCGCCCCACCCTCTCCCCCTCCCAACCNGACGAACCTTCATCGCGCAATAGTAGTTCGGAGCCGGCGCCGAACAATTGACGACGTAGGACACAGCGCCCCACCCTCTCCCCCTCCCAACCGGATCGGGGTCATTTGGGCAGGGTGTCGGAGCGGAGAGAGGCACGACACCCTGCCCAAATGACCCCGATCGTGGATGAGGGTGCGGGCGGGGTGTGGGCGGGCGGGGTGTGGGCGGGCGGGGTGAGTGGGCGAACGGCGGGCCGCAGCCGGGCCCGCCGAACATCAGCCGCGCGGCCCCGCCGGCGCCCACACCAGTTCGAAGCGCTCGCACAGGATCGGCATGTCGGGGGCGAAGCCGCGCGGGCTCTCCGAGTACGTGCGCCAGTACCGCTCGTGCGTTGCACGCCAGTCGTCGAGCGTGCGGTCGCCCTCACCCTCGGAGTGCGCGTGCTCCGCACTGACCTCGGCGAACGGCACCGTCGCGAGCGCGGTGGTGCGGATCACGGCGCGCGGATCCCCCACCCCATCGAGGATGATGCTGTAGTCCCCCACCTCGGGGAGCGGATCGCCGGTCGTTTCGTAGTCCCAGAGCGACGACGCGGTCCCGGTCTTGATCCCGGCGAGCACGAGCCCGAGCAGCTCGTCGGCGTGCGCGGGGGTCGCGCCGAACGGCCACGCCTCGGGGACCGCATCGGGAAGCCCGGGCACGGCGCCGCGGCAACGTGACCAGAACTCCGCGACGCGCGACTCAGCCTGCGCAGCGCTCGCCACGGCGACTACTCCGGGCGCAGCGCGAGGTAGGCCTCACGCAGCGCGGGGTAGTACTGATCGAAGCCGGGCCGCTCAGTGTCCTCGGTGGCCGCGACGAGCAGGTCGAGATAGTACTCCCAGCCGGGACCGATCTCCCCGACCTCTGCGCTCTCCTTCGGCCCGAGGTGGTGCGTGAACACGAGCAGCGTGTCGTCGCCGTCGGCCTCGACCGCCAACTCGATGCGCCAGTCGATCCCGTCCTCGATCGCGTGCAGGGCGAGGCGGGCGCGGGGCTCGCACGCGGCGATCTGCATGCGGATCGCTGGCTCGTGATCCTCGAACCGCATGCGCACGCGCACCGCGCCGCCGGGACGCGCGTCGCCCTCCCACGGCCCGAACCAGCGCTCAGTAAGGTGCGACTCGGTGAGAAACTCCCACGCCTCGTCGATGGGCAGCGCGAGAGAGCGCACCAGCACGAGGTCGATGCCCGGCACGGTGTGCCGAAGACGTCCGCTCGGTTCCATTCGTGGGGTTCCCCGTTCACTTGGTGAGACCATCTAGCGTACCGGGCTTGTGCTCACGCGGGATATTTCGCATACACTCAAGGACATGAAGCACTAACGCAGCCCCGTTCCGCGCCTGAGGCGAGCAGCGCACCTCGGTCCGAGCACCGCTCCCGGTGGTCCGCGCCCTCACTGCCCGGCGGAACCCACGCTCGTTCCGAGAGGCTCACATGCCTGCGCACCATCACTCGACTCCGCACGGCTCAACCGCGCCTGGCACCGCGCCCGGCACCGCGCCATCCGCCACCGCCGCCGACCGCGCCGCGGCGCGCGGCGCAGCGCTCACCGCACGGGACTCCGGCCACCTCGCCGTGTCCGGGCTCTCCCACGCGTACCAGGACCGGCGGGTCCTCACCGAGGTGAGCTTCACGGCGGCCCCGGGCGACCGGATCGGCCTCGTCGGTGAAAACGGCACCGGCAAGTCCACGCTGCTCGGGATCCTCGCCGGCCGCATCGCGCCCACCGCTGGCACCGTCACGCTGCCGGGCAGCGCGGCGCACCCGGCGTCGATCGGCCTGCTCGCGCAGGAGGTCCCGTACCCGGCGGACACCCCGATCTCGCGCGTGCTCGACGACGCGCAGCGCGCCGCCTGCGATGCGCTGCGCGAGCTCGAACGGCTCGGCGCCGAACTGGCGGACCACCCGGACGATGCCGCGGTCGCCGAGCGCTACGCCGCGGCGCTCGCGGCCGCCGAGCGCACCGACGCGTGGTCTGCCGAGGCGCAGCGCGGCGAGGTCGTCGCTGGCCTCGGTCTCGGCGGCATCGCCGAGTCGCGCCCGCTCGGCACGCTCTCCGGCGGGCAGCAGCTCCGGCTCGCGCTCGCCGCGATCCTGCTCGAGGCCCCGTTCGTGCTGCTGCTCGACGAGCCGTCCAATCACCTCGACGACGCCTCAGCCGCGTACCTCGAACGCGTGCTCAGCGGGTGGCCGGGGATCGTGATCCTGGCGAGCCACGACCGCGCGCTCCTCGACGCGGTGACGACGCGCATTCTCGATCTGGATCCGCTCCCGCTGGCCGCAACCGTGCTCGATGACGCGCTCGCGCCCGGCACCGCGGCGGCGGAGCCGACTGCGCACGCAGATCGGGATCGGGGCACGGACGACCCCGGCTCCGGCTTCGGCGCCCGGTTCTGGGGCATGGGGTACACGGCCGCCAGGCAGGCGCGGCAGGCGGAGCTCGCCAGGTGGCGGGAGCGCTACGCCGCGGAGTCCGAGGAGATCGCCGCGCTCACGCACGAGATCGAGGTCGGCTCACGCGAGGTGAACCGGAAGCACGAGTCGAAGTCTGAGAGCCGCATCACGCGGAAGTTCTACGCCGACAAGGACGCGCGGGTCACCGCCAGGCGGGCACGCAACGCCCGCGTGCGGCTCGACGCGCTCGAGCGGAGCCGCGTGCGGCGTCCCCCGGAGCCGCTGCGCTTCGCCGGCTTCGCGCACGGGGCGGACAGCTTGGGAGATGCAGCGGAAGCGGCGGACGCCGCACCCGTGCTGCGCGCGGATCGGGTGGCCGTCGCCGGCAGGCTCGCCCCGACGTCGCTCACGCTCGGGCCGCACGACCGGCTGCTCCTCACCGGCGAGAACGGTGCGGGGAAGTCGACGCTGCTCGCGGTGCTCGCGGGGCAGCTCGCCCCCGACTCCGGCGCAGTGCTGCGGCGAGCGCGCATCGGCTTCCTGCCGCAGGAGTTCGTGTTCCCCGATTCGGCGCGCACCCTCACCGAGGTGTGGCGCGAGGCGCTCGGCCCCGACCTCGCCGAGGCGCGCCCGATCGCCGCGAGCGGGCTCATCGCCGCGCGCGACGTCGACCGCGCGGTGGGGGCGCTGAGCGCCGGGCAGCGTCGGCGCCTCGCGCTCGCGCTCCTCACCGCCGACCCGCCGCCCGTACTGCTGCTCGACGAGCCGACGAATCACCTCTCGCTCACCCTCGTGGAGGAGCTGGAGTCGGCGCTCGCCGAGTTTCCCGGCGCCATCATCATCGCGTCGCACGACCGGTGGCTGCGCGAACGGTGGCGGGGGGCGACGCGCGCCCTGGTCCCGCCGACTACGCGCGGGTGAGCGCGGCGCTCGTGAGTGCCGCGCTGCGGCGCTTGCGCACGAGGAGCACGCCGGCCGACACGATGTACACGGCACCCGCTGCGAGGAACCAGACGGCGCTCTCGGCGCTGCCGAGCTCCGGGATCCCGATCGTGCTGGCCGTCCCGGTCGCGCCCACCGCGGTCTCGGCCGCAGCGGTCACCGATTCGACGCCGGTGTCGGCGTGCGCGGTGCCGGCGCCGACGAGGAGCATGCCGGCGAGCGCTGCGACACCCAGGGCCGACTGGGTGAGGCGGCGTGCGAGGGTGGGGCGTGCGTGCATGGGGGCTCCGGTTCGTTGGCGCACTCAGTCTTTCGAGCGCTGGTGTCGGGTTCAAGTGTCGCCCGGCCGGGTGCTGCACGGGGGTCCAGGCACCCAGATGCAGTGGTGAAACCCGCAAAACTGCGGGTCGAATCGTGCCCGATTGCGTAGTGCCACTGCCGCGGCTCCGCGAACACGAACGGACGTCGCCCGGCGCACAAAAGTTCGGCGCACCGAACCCCAGAATCGCGCCGATTCGAAGCGCTGAGCGGGGTTCTCCCTCCCCGCTGAAGCTTGCTACCGTGGCCTGTCGAGCGCGGAATCGCGCGGGGAAAGCGGGGAACACCACACATCATGAGCGAGATCAACATCGCGAACCCACACGAGTACGACCACCGGCACGCCGACGTGTCCTCGGGGTGGCTGCGCGCCACCGTGTTCGGGGCGATGGACGGGCTCGTCTCGAACGTCGGCCTCATCGCGGGCATCGCCGCGGCGGGGGCCTCCCCCGGCATGGTCGTGGTGACCGGGACCTCCGGCCTCATCGCCGGCGCGATCTCCATGGCGCTCGGGGAGTTCACCTCCGTGCGCACCGCGAACGAGCAGCTCGACGCTGAGGTGCGCATCGAGCGGGAGGCGCACACGCGCAACCCCGAGGGCGAGCAGGCGGAGCTCGCACTGCTGTTCGAGCGGCTCGGCATGGCGGAGGACGTCGCGCGCGTCGCCGCCGGCCAGGTGCACACGAACAGCGATCAGGCGGTGCGCGTGCACCTCGCGCACGAGCTGGGGCTCAGCCCGGAGGAGAAGCCCTCCCCCTGGGTGGCCGCGGTGTCGTCGCTCGTGTCGTTCAGCGCCGGCGCGCTGATCCCGATCCTGCCGTTCCTGTTCGGCTTCGGCACGCTCGGCTGGGGGCTCGCATTCGGCGGGATCGGGCTGCTGCTCGCCGGCGGCCTCGCCGCGCGCACCACGCGCCGCAACTGGCTGCTCGGGGCGGTGCGTCAGCTCACCTTCGGCGGGATCGCGGTGGCGGTCACCTACACGATCGGGAAGCTGCTCGGCGTCTCGGCGATCGGCTAGCCGGCCCGGCCCCGGGCCCGCTGACCCCGCCCCAACCCCCGCCCGCCCTGGCCCCACCCCCCGCCACCCCTGGATTGCAGCGACTCTGCTCCACTTCGGTGCCCCCATTTCGGATCACACTCACCGCAATTCCGGGGTGGGCGCGGATCCGGGGGCCCGCGCACGCCGTAGGCTTACTGCTATGCCCAGCCCCGAGTTCGTCGACGCCGTCCTCGCGGTGGTGCGCCGGATCCCGGCCGGCCGGGTCATGACGTACGGCGACGTCGCCCTCGCGATCGGTTCCTCAGCGCCCCGCGCCGTCGGCCGCGTGCTGGCGCTCTACGGCCACGCCGTACCCTGGTGGCGCGTCGTACCGGCGAGCGGCGAGCCACCGCAGGGACACGCGTCGCTCGCGCTCCCCCGCTACCGCGAGGAGGGGACGCCGCTGCGCCACCCCGACTCCCCCGACTACCGGCTGGCCCTCT
>NZ_RPDI01000055.1 GCF_003917135.1 Leucobacter chromiireducens | reverse complement strand
CCCCACGCACCGCACCACCTGTGTAGGGTGAAGATATGCTCGCCATGCCGCATGAAGAGTTCGAGGCCCTCGTCGCCGACGGCCTCGATTCGCTGCACGATGACATGCTCGCGCAGCTCGACAACGTCATCTTCCTCGTGGAGGATCGGCCCGAGGACGGCAGCGACATCCTCGGCGTGTACGAGGGCTTCTCGCTCGCGGAGCGCGACGTGTACGGCTACGGCGAGGAGCCGGATCGCATCATCCTCTTCCGCGAGAACCTGCTGGCGCACTGCGCGGATCACGAGGAGCTCGTGCACGAGATCCGGGTCACGCTGATCCACGAGATCGCCCACTTCTACGGGCTCACCGAGGCCCGCATCCACGAGCTCGGGTGGGGCTGATGACGATGGCCGGAACCGAGACGAGCCGCAGGGAGGGCACGCAGCTGCGCCCCGACAACGGCTGGCAGACGGTGGTGTGGGACGACCCGGTGAACCTGATGTCGTACGTCGCGTTCGTGTTCCAGACGCACTTCGGGTTCACGGCCGAGCACGCGGAGGAGCTCATGCTGCGGGTGCACCACCGGGGCAGCGCGGTAGTCGCCGAGGGCGGGCGAGAGGTGATGGAGATGCACGTCGAGGCGATGCACGGGTATGGGCTCTGGGCCACCGTTCGAGAGGCCGGCGCCCAGTGAAGCTCATGCCGCAGCCCGGCGGGATCCGTGTTGTGTTCGAGCGCGAGGAGGCGGCGATGCTCGATCAGCTGGCGTCACAGCTCGCGCAGCTGCTCGATAGCCACAGCAGCGGGGCGCTCGATCCCGATCCGTTCTTCGCGAGCCTGGAGGTGGGCGGCAGCGACACGCTCCCCGTCGACCCGGCGCTCGCCCGCCTGTTCCCGAACGCGTACGAGGGCGACTCGGAGTCGTCGGAGTTTCGCCGGGTGACGGAGCAGGGGCTCATCAACCGGAAGCTGCAGGATGCGCTCTTCGTGACGAGCGAGCTCGGCCTCGGGCCCGAGGGCCCAACGCCCGACGGCGTTGCCGCCAGTGACGCCTCCCCCGACGGGGCCGTGATCGTCGAGATCTCGCCTGAGACGCTCCCCACCTGGGTGCGCACGCTCACCGCGCTCCGGCTCGCAATCGCGGCGCGCATCGGCCTCGACGAGCACGACGATCGTGAGGTGCTGCTCCACCGCGAGGAGACCAGGGGGACCGTGCTCGTCTTCGACTGGCTCGCCGCCGTGCTGGAGTCGCTCATCACCGTGATGCACAGCGAGCACGCCTCTGGCGAGGCAGACGAGCCCCCGGCAAACTAGCTCGGATCCTCAAGCGAGCGCGGATCGACCACCTGGCCCCGCCCGGTGAGGAGGCTCGCCGAGGTGACCCCTGCAGCACCGAAGCGGTCCTTCAGCTCGTCCACGGCCTGATCAACGGCCCGCCACTCTTCGTCGTCGCTCCAGAGCCCGATCGGCTCGCTCCCCGCGGGCCGAAGCTGCTCCGCGCGCACACCGATCAGCCGGACCGGGCGGGTCTGCTCGAGGCTCGCGTAGAGCTCGCGCGCGGTCTGCACGATGCGACGGGTCGCGTTCGTCGCTTCCGCGAGGGTGCGCGACCGCGTCACGGTCTCGAAGGTGTCCCACCGCACCTTGATCGCGATCGTACGCGCCTCGAACTGCGCGGCCCGCAACCGCTCCCCCGTGCGCGTCGCGAGCCGCAGCAGCTCACGATCAAGCACCGCGGGATCGCTGACGTCGTGCGCGAAGGTCTCCTCGTGGCCGATGCTCTTCTCCGTGCGCGTGGTCTCCACCGACCGCGCGTCGCGGCCGTTGGCGAGCGCGTGCAGCTTGTTCGCGCTCGCCGCGCCGACGAGCCGGGTGAGCGACGGCAGCGGCTCGCGCGCCAGGTCGGCGACCGTGTGGATCGCCCGCGACTTGAGCGTGCGCGCCGTCGCCTGCCCCACACCCCACATCGCCTCGACGGGGAGGCTGTGCAGGAACTCGACGGTGCGCGCCGGCGGAATCTCGAGCACACCGTCGGGCTTCGCGCGCTGCGATGCGAGCTTCGCGACGAACTTGGTGGCGGCGAGCCCCACCGAGGCGGGGAGCCCGGTGCGCTCCCTGACGCGCTCGCGGATCGCACGCGCGATCTCGATGGGGGCGCCGAAGAGCTTCGTCGAGCCGGAGACGTCGAGGAACGCCTCGTCGATGCTGAGCGGCTCAACGAGGGGCGTGAACTCGTGGAAGATGCCCATCACCGCGCGCGAGGCGGTGCGGTACTTCTCGTACGTCGGGGAGATGAGCACCAGCTCCGGGCAGAGTTGCTTGGCGCGCGCAACTGGCATCGCCGAGCGCACGCCAAACCGGCGCGCCTCGTAGCTCGCACTTGACACCACCGAGCGGGCCGTGTCGTGCGCGGCCACCACGGGACGCCCGACGAGTTCGGGCCGGTCGAGCAGCTCGACCGACACGAAGAACGAGTCCATGTCGACGTGCAGCATCGAGGCCTCGGTGCGCGGCGCTTCGGTCATGTCTCCATTGCATCACACACCACCGACGTTTCCAGTAGCGTTGGGGTGGAACACCCCACCCGCTCCAGCAGCAAGGCAGGCAGATGGCACGGCAGAACTCCCCCACCGATCGTCCCAGTGTTTCCGCGCTCCGTGGTCGAGCGCACGCTGACGTGCTCATCGTCGGCGGCGGCATCAACGGCATCGCGACGTTCCGCGAGCTCGCGCTGCAGGGTGTCGACGTCGCCCTGGTGGAGCGGGGCGACTTCGTCTCGGGCGCGTCCGCCGCGTCGAGCCACATGGTGCACGGCGGCGTGCGCTACCTCGAGAACGGCGAGCTGCGGCTCGTGCGCGAGGCGGTCGCGGAGCGCAATCGGCTCCTCAAGAACGCGCCGCACTACGTCGCTCCGCTGCAGACCACGATCCCGATCTTCTCGACGTTCGCCGGCCTGCTCTCCGCGCCCTTCCGCCTCCTGGTCACCCATGGGCGGGGCAAGCCGAGCGAGCGCGGCGCACTGCTGATCAAGATCGGGCTGCTCATGTACGACACGTTCTCGCGCGGCGGCGGGCGAGTCCCACGGCACCGATTTCACGGGCGAGAGCGGTCGCTGCGCGCGCTCCCCCGCCTGAACCCGCGGATCAAGTACACCGCGACGTACTACGACGCGTCGATGCACGATCCCGAGCGGCTCGCGCTCGACGTGCTGCACGATGGCCTCGCGGCGGGCAGCGGAGGCTCGGCGGGCAGCGGAGACTCAGCGGGCAGCGGAGGCTCGGCGGGCAGCGGAGGCTCAGCTGGCAACGGAGACGCTGCGAGCACCGCCGCCAGCGCGCGCGCCGCGAACTACGTCTCGGCGGTGGGCTTCCGGGACGGGTCGGCCGTGCTGCGCGACGAGGTCACGGGCGAGGAGTTTGCGTTCACCGCGTCCGTCATCGTGAACACAAGTGGGCCGTGGACCGATCACACCAACGCGGCGCTCGGCAGGCCCACCTCGTACATGGGTGGGACGAAGGGCTCGCACATCGTGCTGGATCACCCCGAGCTGCTCGACGCGACCGGCGGCCGCGAGATGTTCTTCGAGCACTCGGACGGACGGATCGTGCTGATCTACCCGCTGAAGGATCGCGTGATGGTCGGCACGACCGATATCAACGCCGATCCCGCCGAGCCGAGCGTCTGCACCGACGAGGAGGTCGCCTACTTCTTCGACCTGATCCCGCACGTCTTCCCCGGGATCGCCGTCGATCGCTCACAGATCGTGTACACGTTCTCGGGCATCCGCCCGCTGCCGAAGCACGACGACACGGCCCCCGGCTTCGTTTCCCGCGACTACCGCATCGAGCACGGTTGGCTCGGCGCGGTGCGCACGCTCAGCCTGGTGGGCGGCAAATGGACGACGTTCCGCGCGCTGGGCGAGCACCTCGCCGACGAGGCGCTGCAGCTGCTGGGCGCCCGCCGAGCCGTGAGCACACGCGCCACCGCCATCGGCGGCGGGGCCGGGTTCCCGCGCGACGCCGCGGCGCGCACGGTCTGGCTGGCGCGGCACCGCGGCGCACACGATCCCGCGCTGGTTGCGCAGTTGCTTGACCGCTACGGCACGCAGGCGACCGCGCTGCTCGCCGCGCTGCCGACGGAGCCCACGCCGCTCACGCACACCTCCGGCTACACCGTCGAGGAACTCGCGTACCTCGCCCAGACGGAGCAGGTGCAGCACCTCGACGATCTGCTGCTGCGGCGCACCTCGATCGCCTTCGTCGGCGGCCTCACGGCGGCCGCGCTCGACGAGATCGCGCGCGCGGTGGCCCCGGCGCTCGGCTGGACGGCGCAGACGCGCACGGCCGAGGTCGCGCGCACCACCGAGCTGCTGCGCACCGCGCACCGCGTCTCACTCGACGGCCCCGGCCTCACCCCGGCATAGCAAGGAGCACCGATGCGCACCACCATCCTGTCTATCGACCAGGGCACCACCTCGAGCCGGGCGATCATCTTCGATCACGCGGGCAACGTGGTGTCGATGGGGCAGCAAGAGCATCGGCAGATCATGCCGAGCGCCGGCCGCGTCGAGCATGACGCCAGCGAGATCTGGCAGAACGTGCAGGAGGTCATCGGCACGGCGCTCGGGCGCGCGGACCTGACCGGCGCGGACATCGCCGCAGTCGGCATCACGAACCAGCGCGAGACCACCATCATGTGGGACCGCGCGACGGGCGAGCCCGTGCACCACGCGATCGTCTGGCAGGACACCCGCTCGCAGGGCATCGTCGATCGCCTCGCCGCCGAGGGCGGGCCGGATCGGTTCCGCGAGACGACCGGCCTCCCACTGACGGCGTACTTCTCAGCCTCGAAGATTGCCTGGCTGCTGGAGCACGTCCCCGGGCTGCGCGAGCGCGCCGAAGCCGGCGAGATCCTGTTCGGGACGCCGGACACCTGGGTGCTGTGGAATCTCACGGGCGGGCCGGAGGGCGGCGTGCACGCCACCGACGTCACGAACGCCTCACGCACGCTGCTCATGGATCTGAGGACACGGGAGTGGAGCCCGGAGCTGCTCGCCGCCTTCGATATCCCCGCGGCGGTGCTGCCCGAGATCCGTTCCTCCTCGGAGGTCTACGGTCGCGCGGAGCCGTCCTCGCTCCTCCACGGCGTTCCCGTCGCCGGCATCCTCGGGGACCAGCAGGCCGCGGCCTTCGGGCAGGCGGCGTTCGCCGCTGGCGAGTCGAAGAACACGTACGGCACCGGCTGCTTCCTCCTCATGCAGACCGGCACGGAGCCCGTGCACTCGAGCAATGGGCTCATCACCACCGTCGGCTACCAGCTGGGCGACGGCCCGGTGCACTACGCGCTCGAGGGCTCGATCGCGGTCACCGGCTCACTCATCCAGTGGCTGCGCGATCAGCTCGGGATCATTCCTGCGGCGGATCAGGTGGAGTCGCTCGCGCTCAGCGTGCCAGACAACGGTGGCGTGTACATCGTGCCGGCGTTCTCCGGCCTCTTCGCACCGTACTGGCGGCCGGACGCGCGCGGGACGATCGTCGGGCTCACGAGATACTCCAATCGGGGCCACTTCGCCCGCGCCGCACTCGAAGCGGTGGCGTATCAGACGCGCGACGTGATCGACGCGGTGAACGCGGATGTCGAGGTGCCGCTCGCGGAGCTGCGGGTCGACGGCGGCATGGTGGCGAACCGCACCCTCATGCAGTTCCAGGCGGACGTGCTCGGGGTGCCGGTCGTGCGGCCGCGGGTGGCCGAGACGACGGCGCTCGGGGCGGCCTACGCGGCTGGGTTGGCGGTCGGCTTCTGGCGGGATCTCGACGAGCTCCGCGGCAACTGGCGGGCCGGCGAGCGGTGGACGCCGCAGCTCACGGCGGACGAGCGCGAGCGCCTCCTGCGCGAGTGGCGAAAGGCCATCACGAAGTCCACCGACTGGGTCGACGAGGATACGCGCGGGTAGCTGGTCTGGTGTCCGGGCGACGGGATCACCGCCCGGTTTCGGGCTCGGGGATCTGGTCCGGTTTCGGGCGCAAAAAAGGGAGGGCCACACCCCGGCCTGCCATCACTGGCAAACCTGGGTGCAACCCTCCCTGTAAAAGGTGTCCGGCGGTGT
>NZ_RPDI01000054.1 GCF_003917135.1 Leucobacter chromiireducens | reverse complement strand
TACACCACTACCGGGGACTTGACCGCGCTCAGACCGCCACTCACCCGCCCTGCACTCTAGTGTTTCTCCAAGATCATGCTTATTCCTGGCAGGAATAAGCATGAATTCACGGAGTTTCTCCCTACACGACTGGCATTAGAGGGCAACCGCGTCCCGCGTTCCGTGACATCGGCGACAATCAGCATATGGAAGACGCATTCACAGCAGCCCTCAGGCAGATCATTCGAGATGAAGTTGACGCAGCGCTTCGAGCCCACCTCGGAAAACCGACAGCAGCCAGCGAGTCAGTACCCAAGGGATTCCGCCCACAGGTTCGAATGGAGCTCATTGAGGAGCTGCGCAGGCTCAACAACGCGGCGGACATCGTGTTTGCCGATGACGCAGCACGGTACCTGGGCATTTCTCGGCACAAACTCGACGAGATGAGGAAATCCGGGACGGGACCCTCGGTGTACATGTTCTTCACTCGCGTCGCTTACAAGCGCGAGGTCCTCGAACGGTACAAGACATATCGCGATGGGTCACCCGCGACGCCAGTCCCCCAAAGCGACCGCCACTCGATGAACCAGCCAATTCCGCGCCTCAACAAGAAGAAGAGGGCCGCCCAATAGCAGCTGTGAGCTCAACACCACCAGCCATGACGGTTGTCCCCGGAAAACACAACCGGCAAGCTCACCAGAGACCTACATAGCATTGGTGCAACTGCGCACTCGGCCACCCCGCCCACCGTTTACGCTTGCTCGATGGACGACGCAATCACTCGAGCAATACGAGCAATCATCCGCGAAGAAATCGCAGCCATCGCGCCCGCCTGGACCAAAACAAGAGTCACCACAACCCCACGTGTCGAGCTGCCGCTTCGCGCGGGAGAGGTAGAACGCCACTACCCAGTTGCTGAGGTGGCTAGGTTGCTCGGCATGTCTCGCGTCTGGGTGTACGAGCGATTGAAGGACGGGACATTCGTCACTGCGAACTTCGGGGACGGCAAATCCAAGAAACGAATCCCCGCCTCATCAATCAACGAGTTCATCGCAACTCACACTTACTCTCTCAGTTCCGGTTAGTAGCGGCGTACAAGATCCCGCNGTTCCGGTTAGTAGCGGCGTACAAGATCCCGCATGGTGCGCTCATCATGTACTGGATCCGTGAGGACCGAGGGATCCACATTTCGGGATCGTGTTCGCAGCGGCCGTCGTTGACGCGCAGACTGGGCGGATGAACGAAAGGGGCCTAATACCACCCAGCGCTCCCCTGTGCCCGTACTGCGATAGCCCGGTGATGATCCCATAGGCGGGATGGTGGGAATGCTCACGGTGTAACGGGGGGGGGGAGGTTAGACACAGGATTAAGTCAATGGGCGGGACTGAGTTAACTACCGCCGGTAGACAAAGACAAAGCCCCGCTGCTCAACTGAGCAGCGGGGCTTTGGAAGTCGATCAGATGCCGAGATCCGACAAGCGGCCAGCTGCGGACCGCAGCGCTTCGTTCGGAGCAGGCGGGTTCTCAATAAGGTCTCGAACCTGGCTCACCTGTTCCGGGGTGAGCTGAAGCATTTTTCCCTCGAGAATCACATTTCGGGCACGGTTCATGGCCGCATCAATGACAAATGCAGTCCGATCAAGGCCCTGCATCTCAGCAGCCTGGTCAATCAGGTCACGGGCATCTTCCGATACGCGCATATTAATTCGCGCTGTCGCGGTACTCATTATTTTCTCCTGTCCACGTGCGCCCATTGTACGCACACACACATGCGAAACGTCAATCTGAAAAAGCGTCTTGCAGTGTTTTGGTAGGTAACATCAAACTCAGATCGTCATCAACAAAACGCACAAAACCAAACCGCTCGTAGAAAAGTGCGGCCCGTTCGTGCAGAGCGTGCACGACAACCATTTCAATACCAATCTCACGCGACACTCGTGTACAAGCTCGCAGTGCGTGCCCAAGTAGCACCTCACCAGCACCCCTTCCTGCCACGGAGTTACACCGCGCAAGCCGTGCAAGCAGAACACAAGGAATGGGGTAGCGGGGACGCCGCCCATCACCGAAGACAGCCCCAAGCTCATCCCCTACTAGTCGGTATGAGCTCTGCGAGTAGTAGCCGAGAACCCGCGGGTCGTCGCCGTCAACGAGAACCCGGGTGAGCGTATTGTTGCTGCGACCGCTCTGGGAGGCCTGAGTCTTCAGCCAAGTATCGAGATCATCTTCGCCACAACCAAACGGTGACCTATCATGCTTCTTCGCCAGGGTCTCAATTTGCCACACGAACCCAAAGTACATGCAACCACACCAAGATTGCACTTCGTGTAGCACCCAAGCAGCGCCACTACCCAATGTCCGAAGTCGCTCGACTCCTCGGCATGTCCCGGGCCTGGGTGTACGATCGCCTGAACGATGGCACGCTCGTTTCTGCGAACTTCGGGAAGGACAAGTCAAAGAAGCGGATCCCTGCCTCATCGATCAACGAGTTCATTGCAACTCACACTTACTCACTCGGTGCCGGCAAGTAGTTGCGTGCAAGATCCCGGATGGTGCGCTCATCATGTACTGGATACGCGAGGACTGAGGTTATCCACATCACGGCATCGTGACCTCCGTGGCCGGCATCGACGCGCAGGCTTGGCGGATGGACGACAGCGACCTCATCCCACCCAACGCCCCCCCCATGCCCCCACTGCGACAGCCCAGTGATGGTCCCCTGGGCGTCATGGTGGGAATGCCCCAGATGCGACCGGGCCAGGCTGGAAAATGGGGCAACCCATTTTGGATAGCATGGCCCCATGCCGGACATTCCAGATTTCTTTTTTGTCTGGCTACATTTCGTGGCATTCATTCCGGGGAGCCACATCATGATGACGGGAATCTCTCTGCGAAGACCCGATATCCGCAAGCTCGGCAGTCGGTGGCTCTTGATCCCGCTCATATTTGTGCTCTTGGAGCTCATCCTGGGCCAATTCGTTAGCCACAAGGCAACCTTTGAAACGGTTGCGACCATCTTTTCTCTCGCGAATGCGATCTATTTCTTGTTCAAAGCGTTCAAATCCTCTGAAGACCTAAGTGGGCCAAAAGAAATTGGAATCGCTGTAACTAACTCCATCGTTTGCCTACTATCACTCATCGTCTTCGCGCTTTTCTGTTTCCCCGAAGGTCCGCCGGAGGGATACTTTCCGTCACTTGAGTGAGCTCACCGAGCTAGACTTGCGTTACTCGGAAACGACTAAAAGGCCCCCTGCAGCGTCCCGAAGGACACCACAGGGGGCACGTTTCAGCTAATCATTCGACCGACGAAGTCCAGCTTCAAGCCCGCGATTCGGTCCACCATCTTTCCTCCACAGCATGCCTGAGCTCGCTCCCGCAGCCTCGGCAAACGCTCGAATATCGAAGTTCGGGTCATCATCCGCAAGTGCTTGCCCGGTCACCCAGATGACATTCATTCGAATGCGATCGGTTTCCTCGTCGGAGAGCTGAGCACCACCTTTGCGGTCACGCGTGCGAGAATGTCGTGATCCATCCAGGCGGGAGTGCGCGTCGGACCAGTCCTGCTCCTTGATCTCGTCCGCAAGCCGCTGGGCCATCGTACTGAGCTTCTTCATTGTGCCTCCTATTGGCAAAACCTCTACCTCACCCCTACGGTGAGAGCAATAGGTTACGCGATAATCGGCACCCCGACAAGGTGACGCAGGCCAGGTTGAGTGCAGGGGTTCCTAAATTTGGCCTAGCTTCTCGCACGGCGTTGCGCATAGGCCTGTTCTTCTGCGTATCCGTCGATTCGTTGGTCAGCAACAACCTGACCACGCGTAGAAGCAATTGCGCCCTGCTGCACAATCAGCCTCCCAACGCGAACACGGTCTTCTCGGCAGCGATCCGGCCGACTTCCGCTTCAGACATCCCCCGAGTCGGGTGCACTTCCACATTCACCGACGCCCCAGAACCCGAACCACCAGCACGACTAGCAGCCAGCTTCAAAACGTCCTGCATACCCAAACGGTCCCCCGTCTCCAACCAGATCTGCCGGTTCCGCTCCCGCTGATCAGGCTTGCCAGAGATGAACGCTTCCCACACCGTCTCCGGCTCAGCGAACCTCGTAATCGGAGGCCCACCCGCATAGATCCCCGTCTGCAACCCGCCACCATTTGCGAACTCGAACAAGTTCCCGTTCGCAGAATTCGGAGCCTTCAACGGGATACGAGTTTCCTCAACGGTGGTCCGCATGTAGATTTCGGCAGTACGCCCCTGAGCGATCTTGTCCATCCACTGATCCATAATCGACAGCTTCTGGACCGCATCATCAGCCCCGTTCAGGACGATATCTGTGACCTTCTGCGGCGAGATCAGATCGAGCTCCGCGACATACGCAGCCGCCGCATCAGCGGACTCAAAGTAGGGCGCCAGGATATCTACGAGACGCTGTCGCCCTTCCTCGAGCTTCTCGTTCATCGCTTCATGACTGCCAGTGGCCTGAAAGACCCCGGCTGCAGCCCGGTTCGCGCCCTCAGCAACAGCGTCCAGCGCCTCTTCGTTCGCGCGGCCGGCAGCCGTGAGGATGTCGAAGTTGTTGCCGTTCTCAGCAAGGAGCTCGCTCAAGGACTGGTACGAATCCTCGAGGCGACGATTCGCCTCGCGCATGTCGAACGCTTCCGTGTTGAAGCCGCGCACTTCATCCGCGAGCGCGGCAATCTCATCGCTTGTCTTTGCCGCAACACCGGCAAGCTCCTCGAGCGAAGCAGCCTGATCCTCAGCGGATCCTACCGCATCCCCAGCTGCGGCACTCCCCTGACCTGTTGCTTCCGTGAGCTCCTGCTGCCTGGTCTTCGCTTCAGCAAGGACCTTATTGCTCCCATCGAGGGCGTACCCGACATCAGATAGGTCGTCAGACCAGCCCTTCCAATCCGTGTTCTCGAGCCGGAATTCCGCATCGTGCTTGAACTTGTCCAGCCGACCATTCACGACCTCAAGTGCATCCGCGTTACCAAGCCACGCCTGCGTCATGTCACTCGCAGAGATCCCCAAACGCTTCGCCGCGGACAGTACGCCCTGCTGCTGCAGTTCGTTCGCGGCCCACGCTTCGGAATTCTCCGTGATCGCCCCAGTCGCCCCGTCCAAGGTGTCCGCAAGCGCCTTCGCCTGATTGCTGAGGCGGTTCTGCTCCGAAACGAGGACACCAACGACAGCTGCGGCTGCACTCACACCAACGACCCACGGGTTCCCGAGCACACCAGTGACTCGGCTCACTCCATCAAGCACCCTGGTCGATGTCACTTCCAGAGTTTCCAGCGCCACCTTGAACGCGGCAATCTTGGGAACCGCAGCCATCATCACGCCGCCCCCAAGCAGCACACTCGCAGACGCCACAGCACCCCAAGCAGCAACGGCACCCATTGGCCCGTCAAGACCCTGCAAAAGACTCGCGAACATGCCAACACCGTCGGCCGCGAACTCGATAGCCGGCAGCAAATGCTCTCCGAACGAGATCGCCAGATCCACAGCCTGGTTCCTCGCAACCCCCAGCTTGGACGCTGTGGTCTCATAGCGCTTGTTCGCCTCGTCAACGAGCGCGGCGTTCTCCTCGAAGGCGCTGTTACCCATCTGCATCGCCGACGAGAACTGATCAGCAGCTGAAGCCGAACGCAGGAGCGCATCACGCATTCGCACCTCAGTGATGCCAAGCTCTTCAAGCACCCCAAACGTGGACTTCCCCTGAGCCTCAGCATTCGCCAAACCACTCACGAACGCAGCGAGCGCCTCACCAGGATCAGAGCGCCACTTAGCCGCGAACTGGTCAGCCGAGATACCAGCAACCGACGCGAACTTCTCGAGCCGGTCACCACCCTTGTCAACCGACGACGCGATATCGATCATGACCTTCGACATCGCAGAGCCGCCGGCTTCAGCCTCAATACCAACCGAAGACAGCGCCGTGGACAGGCCAAGAACCTGCCCCTCCGACATCCCAATCTGCGCGCCAGCACCAGAAAGGCGCTGCGCCATCGACAGAATCTCTGCCTCTGTGGTCGCGTAGTTGTTACCCAGCTCAACGAGTGCAGCGCCGAGGTTTGACACCTGGGACTGCGAAGTGCCCATCACGTTCACAAACCGAGCCAGCTGCGTTGCAGCTTCTTCTGCGGTGAGGTTCGTCGTCTCCCCAAGATCGATCATCGTCTTCGTGAACGCCACCACGTTCGGAGTCGCAATGCCAAGCTGACCAGGTCAAGTCCCCGGTAGTGGTGTA
>NZ_RPDI01000053.1 GCF_003917135.1 Leucobacter chromiireducens | reverse complement strand
GCTCGCGTAGCGCGCCACCGCACGCGAACGCTCCCGGCCTCCCTGAGTGGGGGCCGGGAGCGTTCGCGTTTTGGCGTGCGCCTCCGAGGAAAGCGCGACCCGAAGCCTAGAGTGAAGCCATGGCAGCCATCTCGTCTTCTCCGGGCACTGCATGGGCCGTGACCGCCGCCTCCGCCGAGGCGCGCGCGACCGCGTGGCTGAGCGCACTGCGCGGGCGCGACGATGAGGCGGCCCGCGCGCCGCTCGGCGGCATGCACCGCGATCCGGAGAGCTTCGATTTCACCCGGCGGCTGCTCGACCTCGTCGCCGGCACCGACGACGCGTTCGCCTCAGCGGTCGGGCTCCGCGAGATGGCCACCGAGGTGCCCGACTCGATGGGGATCCGCGACCGACTCGCCGTCCGCGCCGGCGGCGCCGCGTCGCTCGGCCTGCCGTGGGCGGTCATGCCCGTTGCGCGGCGGTGGCTCCGTGCGCGACTGTCCAGCCTCGTGCTCGCGGCGAAGCTGCCATCCCCGGGACTCCCCACGGTCGGCGAGCCGCTGGAGCCGGGCAAGATCACCGCGCTCGCCGAGGCGCTCCGCCGCCACCGCGACGCCGGCCTCGTGCCCGTCGTGGTGCCGCTCGGCAGCGCGGTGCACGGCCCTGAGCAGGCCGCCGCCGAGGTGCGGCGCCTCACGGCGCTCGCCGCGCACCCCACAATCGGGCACCTGCGCGTCGATCCCGAGCGGCTCGTGCCGGCCGGCACCGAGTGGTCCGCCGACGCCGATGTGGCGGCCGCCGCGTGCGCGCTGCAGCCCATCCTCGCCGCGGCGACCGAGCACGGCACGACGATCCACCTCGCGGCTGAGACGGTGCGGTGGGCCAGACAGATCCCGGATCTGCTCGACCGCGCGCTCGCCGATCCCGCGTTCGACCGCGCCAGGGTCGGCGCGCGCCTGCTCGCCGAGCTCCCCGAGTCCCGCGAGCTCTACAGCCGCCTGAGCCGGTGGGCGCAGCGCCGCGTCGCTGAGGGCGGCGCGGCCGCTGAGGTGGTCATCGGGGTCGGCGGCGTCGCCGGGGCCGAGCGCATCGCCGCGATCGACAGCGGGCTCCCCGTTCCCGTGCTCGAGGAGCGCGACGCGGTTGCCGCGCAACTGCTCCGACTCGCCGAGCTCGCGCTGCACCCTGGCCGCGCGGCAGTGCTGCGCCCCGTGATCGCGAGCGACGATCCGATTGTGCTCGCCGCGGTGCTGAGCTGCGCCGCCGAGCTCGGCGCGACCGGGCTCGCCTCGCTGCAGCTGCGCGGCGGCGTGGTCCCCGGCCTCGCCGAGACGATCGCCGCGGGGGCGGCTGGCGGGCCAGGCAGCGCCGGAGCGCCGGGCGCGGCCGATGCGAGCGCCGCGGTCGAGGTGCGCCTCGAGCAGGTTGTGGTCGCACCGCAGGAGTTCGCCGGAGCGGTCGAGCTGCTCGTCGGCCTCGCGAGCGAGGCGGCGGACCCCGCCTCGGCCCCGTCCCGCGTCGACGCGCTCCTCGCGGGCGACGAGCAGACCTTCGCCGCCGAGTGGGCCGCGCACGAGCGCGCGGTCGCGCTCGCCACGGACGCCGCCCCCGACTCCCACCGCACACAACTGCGCGCGCGGGAGTGGGACCCGAGCGAGCGCGACAGCGCCCTCTTCTACCGCTCGCCCGACGAGCCAGCGCGCTTCGACACCGGCGGTCTCACCGCCGCCGTCCTCGGGCTCGGACGCGGGGACACCGGCGCGTTCCAATTGCAGGAGTTCGCCCCGCCGCGCGCGATCCCCGCGGTCTCCGAGTCCGGCTTCGCGAACGAGCCGGGCACCGACGCCAGCCTCGCGGCCAACCGCGAGTGGATGCGCGAGCAGCTGCGCCTCGCCGGCGCACGCGTCAGTGAGGAGGACGCGGCGAACGCCACCGTCGCGCTGTCGCCAGCGGACCTCGACCCCGAGGGGGTGGCGCTCGCGGCCCGTGAGTCCGGTGAGCGCTGGTCGGCGCACGGGCCTGCGGCGCGCGGCGTGCGCCTGCGCCGCTCGGCGCTCGCGCTCGTCGCCGCGCGCGATCGCCTGCTCGCCGTGCTGGCCGCCGACACCGGCGCCCCTGCCGCGGAACTCGACGCCGAGGTGAACGACATCGTCGACGCCGCCCGCTACGCCGGTCAGCTCGCGGCCGGGCTCGGTGCGGTGCGCGGCGCGACCTTCGTGCCCGACGCCCTGATCCTCGTCTCCGCGGACGCCGGCACCCCGCTCGCGCACCAGGCCGAGGCGGTGTTCTCCGCGCTCGGCGCGGGCGCCGGAGTGCTGTGGGCGGTTCCGCCGCGCTTCCTCGCCTCCGCCACCGCGCTGATCGAGGAGTGCGAGGCGGGCGGACTCACCCCCGGCGCCGTGCGCATCGAGCCGGTGGCCGTCGACGCGACGGTGGCCGAGCTCGCCGCGCACCACGAGGTCGACCGCGCCATCGTGCTCGGCGCGCGCGGGGCCGGGCACGAGCTCGCGCGCCGCCGCCCCGACCTCCGCATCGAGGGCCAGTTCCGCGCGCGCGGCACCATCCTCGTCGCCCCATCGGCCGACCTCGACCGCGCGATCACCGACATCGTCGCCTCCGCCTTCCGCGCGGGCGGCAGCGATCCGCGCGGCGCGCACGCGGTGATCCTGATGGGCAGTGTGGCCCGGTCGCGCCGCTTCCGCGCCGGTCTCGCCGACGCGGTGCGCGCGCTCCGACCTGGCGACACGGCGCGGCCAGGTGGGGCAGACCCGCTCGGCTTCACGCTCGGCCCGCTCGCGGAGCCGGCGTCGGGTGCTGCCCTGCGCGCGCTCACCGAACTCGGCCGGGGCGAGGAGTGGCTCGTGCGGCCCGAGCCGCTCGACGCCGACGGGCGGCTGTGGAGCCCCGGCGTGAAGCTCGGCGTCACCGAGCAGTCCGAGCTGTGGGCCGACGCGCTGTCGGTGCCCGTGCTCGCGGTGGCCAGCGCGCACTCGCTCTCGGACGCGCTGCGCATGCAGAACGCCCCCGGCGGGGGCAGCGTCGCCGGGCTGCAGTCGAACGACGGCGATGAGATCGCGGCCTGGCTGGCGCAGGTGAGCGCCGCGGCGCTCGCGATCAACCGGCCCACCACGGGCGCCCGCATCGAGCGGCAGCCCGGCGGCGGCTGGGGTGACGCCGTGATGGGGCTCCCCGCGCTCGCGGGCGGGCCGAACCGGCTGCTCGCGCTCGGATCCTGGGAGCCGCGACCCGGCACCCGCAGCGACACCCTGCACCTGCGCGGCCTCGACCCCGAGGTGCGGCTGCTCATCGAGGCGTCCCAGCCCACGCTCGCCTACGAGGAGTTCGACGCGGTGCGCCGCGCGGCGCTCGCCGACGCGCTCGTGTGGCGCACCTCGCTGGGCGTCGACCGCGACACGATCGGGCTCGGCATCGAGCGCAACGCCGTGCGCACGCGCCCGGTCGTCACGCAGGTGCGGCTCGCCGAGGATGGGCCGCTCGCCGCGCTCATCCGCGTGCTCGCCGCTGCGCTGCTCGTACGTGCCCCCATCTCGCTCTCCACCGGGCAGGTGCTCCCGGCCCAGGTCGCCGAGCTCCTCGCGGGGCAGGGGATCGAGGTGTCGCTTGAGCGCGACGACGACTGGATGGAGCGGCTCGCGGTGACCGGCCCGCTCGGACCGGGCGAGCTGCCCGCCGCGCGCGTGCGCCTCATCGGCGGCGATCCGGTGCGCGCCGCCGAATGGATGGGCGGGCTGGATCGCGCGGCCCTCTGNTGCGCGCCGCCGAATGGATGGGCGGGCTGGATCGCGCGGCCCTCTGGGCGGACACGGTCACGATGGCTGGACCCGTTGAGCTACTCACCCTGCTGCGCGAGCAGGCGATCTCGGCGCGTGCGCACCGGCACGGCTTGGCGATCCCGGTCCCTGGCTTGGACGAGGCGCTGGAGGCGTCGGCGTAAGCTCGCTTCCGCCTGCCCCCTGGGGTGCTCCCTCAGGGTGTGCTCCCTCGCATTTTGTTGGGGTGTGATCCGGTTTGCGCTCCCAAACCGGATCAGACTCGCTGCAATCGGGGGGGGGGGGGCTACGCGGGCCGGGCGCCAGGGGCGCGCAGCATCGGGGTGTGCGGAATCCCGTCCTCAAGAAACTCGGGGCCGTTCGCCACGAAGCCAAAGCCGGCGTACCACTCCGTGAGATACGACTGCGCGTGGATCTGAATGGGAGCATCCCCGCACTCGGCGATGGCGGCGCGCAGCAGCGATCCAGCGATCCCGCGTCCGCGCCAGGCCGGCGCCGTCACGACGCGGCCAATACTGCGGAGCCCATCAGCGCCGCCGCTCTCGCTCAGGATCCGGAGGCCCGCCGCGATCTCGCCGTCCGCGCTCTCCGCCCACACCTGCACGGTGCCGGGTTCCAGGTCTCTGCCGTCGAGATCCAGGTACGCGCACTCCTGCTCCACCACAAAGACCTCCTGGCGCAGGCGGGCGATGCGGTGAAACGTCTCGAGGTCGAGCGCCGTTGGGCCGCTCGCCACGCGGAGGCGCAGCTCACCGGGCAGGGGGTGTGCGGAGTGTGTCGCGGTCATTCCCTGATCCTCCCACGCGAGTGCCGCGCACAACAGGGGCCCTTCCCGCCGGGACAGGCCCGGCACGCAGGGTCGATTTCCGTTCGCGGCACCGAGCGGGTAAAGTTGGCTCGTCCACGTTCGCGCGGACAACGGCGGGTTACCCGAGCGGCCAAAGGGGGCTGACTGTAAATCAGCTGGCACTGCCTACGGGGGTTCGAATCCCTCACCCGCCACAGCGAAACCCCCGGTCAGACGCTAAGTCTGGCCGGGGGTTTTCTTGTTTGTAGGGCGTTGCTGAAGGCTAGTCTGCGTTTAGTCTGCGCTTTGCTCGAAAAGTTCATCGATCACAGCCGCCGCCTGAGGCCCCCGCGCGTCAGTGCACCGAGAAGCCGCCGTCGACGGCGAGCGACTGGCCGGTGATGTACGCGGATCCGGGCCCCGCCAAGAACACCGCGGCGCCGGCAAAGTCGTCCGCCCGGCCATTGCGGCCGATCAGCGTGCGCGCGGCGAGCGCCGCCACCGTGCCGGGATCCGCGCTCAGTCGCGCGTTGAGCGGTGTCTGCACGAAGCCGGGGATCAGCACGTTCGCCGTGACGCCGCGCGGTGACCAGGCCTCCGCCTGCGAGCGGGCGAGTGCCTCGAGCGCGGCCTTCGATACCCCGTACGCGCCGCTCGCGGCGAAGGGGCGGTGCGCTTGCTGTGAGCTGATGTGGATGATCCTGCCGTAGCCGCGCTCCGCCATGCCGGGGGCGAGCCGCTGGCCGAGGACGAAGGGCGCCTCGAGATTGACGGCCATGGTCGCGTCCCAGGTGTCCTCGTCGAGCTCCGCGAACGGGGGCCTGAGGTTGATCCCCGCGGAGTTCACGAGGATGTCGACGGATCCGGCCGCATCCGCGAGGGCGTGCGCCCCGGCGCGGGTGCCGAGATCCGCCACGATGCCGGTGGCCGCGCCGCCCGCGGCGCCGATCTCCGCGATGGTGGCGGCGATCGCTGCCTCGGTGCGTGCCGCGACAAGCACCCGCGCCCCGGCCCCGGCGAGCGCCGTCGCGATCGCACGGCCGATCCCTGAGCTGCCACCCGTCACGAGCGCGGTGCGACCGGTGAGCCCAAAAAGCTGGTCGAGGTTCATCGCGTCAGCGTATCAACGGCCGGGCCCCGCGGCTCACGCCGGCTTCGACGCGCGCAGGGTGTAGCTGAGCGGCACTGACCCGGAGTGCCGGGTGAGCACCCACTCACCGCCGGCGCGGAGCGTCATCTGCCCGGGCAGCGCCTCCCACGGCACACTGTCGTGCTCGACGAGGAGGTCAATCCGCAGGCCGCTCGTGGTCAGTGCCGTGACGATCTCGCCGAGCGAGTGGTTCCACTCGTAGGTGGTGGAAGCTTGAATCGGTGTCGAGGTCTCCACATAGCTCTGGTCGTCGTCCTACTCGAGGGGTGCGACGCGCTCGAAGTAGGGGAAGCGCGGGTGCGGGCCGTCGGTGAGCGTCTCGTCCATCGCCCACAGGATCGGATGCCCCTCGCGGATGAACAGCGAGCCACCCGGGGCGAGCAGCGCCGCGACGACGCCCGCCCACTCGGAGATGCTTGGGATCCAGCAGAGCGCCCCGATACCCGTGTAGACCAGGTCGAAGGAGTCGCGGGGGAGCGCCTCGTCTGCGGTGCGAACGTCCGAGCGCACGAAGTTGACGTTGTCCCCGGTTTCAGCGACCAGCCGCTCGGCGTCGGCAACGGCCCGCTCGGAGAAGTCGAGCCCGGTGACGCGTGCGCCGAGGCGCGCGAGCGAGAGCGTATCGGTGCCGATGTGGCACTGCAGGTGCACGGCGCGCGCTCCGGCGATGTCACCGAGGAGCGGCAGGTCGAAACGTGCGACGTTCGAGAATAGATCGGGATCGTCCACGTAGCGTTGCGTCTCGTAGCCCGAGCCATCGCGTGCGGCGTGGAGCGCCGCGCGCTCGTTCCAGTTCACGCGGTTCGCGGCGATGTAGTCGGTCGTCATGCGCCGCTCTCTTCTCTCGGTCCGGTGACGGGGAAAGTTCAGGTGGCTCGATGCGGGACCGCGCTGCGACTTCGGTGTGAATTGGCGGATTCATGCGGGAACACTCCCGAGAACGGGGTTCGGCTTGCAG
>NZ_RPDI01000052.1 GCF_003917135.1 Leucobacter chromiireducens | reverse complement strand
GGGACTTGACCGTGTTGACTGAGGTCGAGTTTCAGGCGAGGGTGAGGAAGAGTTTTTCGAGTTCGTCTTGGTCGGGGGCTCCCTCGGCATCCGGGTGGTTCAGGCATTCTTTCAGAGCGCTGGAGATCACGAGGAACCCTGCCCGGTCGAGCGCCTTGGAGACGGCGGAGAGCTGCTGCACGACATCGCGGCAATGCGCGTCCTGCTCGACTGCGTTGATGACCGCAGCGAGTTGCCCGTGTGCGCGACGCAACCGGTTCACTACCTTGCGCTTCGACTCGGCGTCATGCTGAACCGGGACTGCGCCTGTCTTTGTCTCCTGCTTCATGATCTCTGCCTTCTTTCTGGGGTGAACCGCCTTGACTTGACAATCAGGATACCCCCATGGGTATAGTTATGCCATTCGCTTCAATACCCCCAGGGGTATCAACTTGATTGAGGAGAACGTGATGTGTCGAGCGACGACCTGTCGTACATGCGGGAAGACGACCTGGGCGGGGTGCGGCCAGCATGTCGCGATGGTGAGGGCGGGAGTGCCTGCGTCGGAGTGGTGCAACGGCAAACACAGTCAGGCGCAGATCGATGCCGCAAAGGCCAACCGGGGCGGGTTCTTCTCCCGCCTGTTCGGCCGCTGAACCGAGACGGACGGGAGCGGAGCAAGTCATGGCGACGAAGAATCTGACAGCGGACACCTTCGAGAGCACCGTGAATGGTGCGGGGGTCGTGTTCGTCGATTTCTGGGCCGCGTGGTGCGGGCCCTGCCGGGCCTTCGCCCCCACCTTCGAGCGGGCCTCGGAGCAGCACCCGGACATCGTGTTCGGCAAAGTCGACACCGAGGCCGAGCAGCAGCTCGCTGCCGAGTTCCGCATCACCTCGATTCCGACCCTGATGGTCTTCCGCGACGGGATCATGGTGTACGCGCAGCCCGGTGCCCTCGCTCCGGCGCAGCTCGACCAGCTCATCCAGGGCGCACGCGACCTCGATATGGATGACGTGCGTCGACAGATCGCCGAACGCGACACGCAACCCGTCTCCTAAGAGCTTTTCGGCCCCCTCCATCCAGCGCATCGTCAGAAAGGACCCTCATCATGTGCGCACGAATCACCTGCTCCGCCTGCGGTAAACCGACCTGGACCGGCTGCGGCCAGCACATCGAGGACGCCCTCTATGGCGTGCCCGAAGCCGATCGCTGCACCTGCGACTGACACCCTGAACCTCTCCTCACCCGAAAAGGAACTGATCATGCTGCTAGAACGCATCTACGACGAGGATCTCGCACAGGCGAGCTACTTCATCGGCTGCCAAGCGAAAGGCGAGGCCATCGTCGTTGACCCTCGCCGCGACCTCGGAGTCTACCTCGATCTCGCCGAGAAAAATGGAATGCGGATCGTGGCCGTCACCGAGACCCACATCCACGCCGACTACCTCTCCGGCACTCGGGAACTGGCGGCGAGAACGGGCGCGCAGATGTACGTGTCGGACGAGGGAGGCCCCGACTGGACCTATGGCTCCGATTTCGACGACGCGATCCGCATGAAGCACGGCCACCGCATCCTGCTCGGCAACATCACCGTCGAGGCGTCCCACACGCCGGGGCACACACCAGAGCACTTGTCGTTCCTCATCACCGACGGGGCGCAGTCGAGCGAGCCCGGCTTCATGCTCACCGGCGACTTCGTGTTCGTCGGCGACCTCGGCCGACCTGATCTGCTCGACGAGGCCGCCGGCTTCATCGACACCCGCTTCCAAGGAGCGCGGGATCTCTTCGCAAGCCTGCGCGACCGCTTCCTCACCCTGCCTGACTACGTGCAGGTGCTCCCTGCGCACGGCTCCGGCTCTGCCTGCGGCAAAGCACTGGGCGCGATCGCCGCGTCGACCGTCGGCTACGAGCGCAACTTCTCCTGGTGGGCCGAGTACCTCCGGAACGACGATGAACAGGGCTTCGTTGACGAGCTGCTCAGCGGCCAGCCCGACGCGCACGCCTACTTCGGTCGCATGAAGATCGAGAACAAAGTCGGCCCCGCCGTCATCGGCGAGGCGCCCGAGCTCATCAAGTACACGGCAGACGAGCTCCGGTCGGCGCTCGCAGCAGACTCCGTGATCTTCGTCGACACCCGCCACAACAGTGAGGTGCACACGGGCACCGTGGCGCGCTCCCTGAACATCCCGGGCGCTGCGAAGGCCGCGAGCTATGGCGCATGGGTCTACGATCCGCAGGTCGAGGATCGCCCGCTCGTGCTGCTCGCCGCGTCGCGCGAGGAGGCCGAAGAGCTGCGGGACCATCTCCTGCGGGTCGGCATCGACACGGTACGCGGCTACATCGCCTCCCTCGAGGGCCTCGAACTCGTCAGCCCGAAGCTCGTGCAACCTGAGGATCTTGACGGCTTCGAGCGGGTCATGCTGCTCGATGTGCGCAACCGAACCGAGTACGCCGAGGGCCACCTCCCGGGCGCAGTTCAGCTCTCCGGCGGTCGCGTGCTCTGGAACCTCGACCGTCTCCCGGCTCCCGAAGCCGGCACGATCGTCACCTACTGCCAGAGCGGGGTGCGCAATAGCGTGACCGCCAGCGCACTACGCCGCCACGGGTACGACATCGCCGAACTCGACGGCAGCTACGCCGCCTGGGCGGCACGCCCCGGCAACGTGCCCCTTGCCGCCTGACCTGCGCACCAGGCATCCGAATGGAACCCCATCTGATCGCCATCGCCCTCGCCCTGGCGGCGCTCGTCGGCGTCTCCCTCGGCCTCCTGGGCGGTGGCGGATCGATCCTCACCGTCCCTATCCTCACCTATGTGCTGGGAATGGAGCCCCGCGAGGCCATCGCGGCCTCCCTCTTCATCGTCGGTGCGACCAGCGCGGTCAGCATGATCAGCCACGCCCGATCGGGCCGTGTGCGCTGGAAGACCGGGGCCCTCTTCGGCATCGCGGGCATGATCGGAGCCTTCGCGGGCGGCCTGATCGGCGGGGTCATCCCCGGGGTCGTTCTCATGATCCTGTTCGCCATCATGATGATCGTCACCGCGACCGCGATGATCCGCGGCCGCAAGGATCGCGGCAGCGCGGCGCAGGCTGGGGATCACTCGCGGCCGATCCTGCGCATCCTCCTCGACGGGCTGCTCGTCGGCATCGCCACCGGCCTCGTCGGCGCGGGCGGCGGCTTCCTCATCGTTCCCGCCCTCAACCTGCTCGGCGGGCTCCCGATGGCGATCGCGGTCGGCACCTCGCTGCTCGTGATCGCGATGAAGTCATTCGCGGGTCTCGGTGGCTACCTGTTCTCGGTGCAACTCAACTGGCCGATCGTGCTCGCATTCACGGCGACCGCCATCGCCGGATCCTTCGCGGGGGTCGCCCTGGCCGGGCGCATCCCCGAACGCGCGCTCCGCAAAGGATTCGGCGTGTTCGTGCTCCTGATGGGCACCTTCGTGCTCGTCCAGGAAGCCCCTGCGCTCCTGTCCTTGTTCGCCTCAGTCTGAACGGAAGATGCCGCCAATGATCGCTGACGCTCTCAACACCGAATCCCGAGCCTCGCGCATTGGCCGAATCGTCCCCGGGTACGCGATCCCCGTCATTGACGAGCGGGCCGTTCGCGCGGCCGCGGGGATCCTGTTTCTGCTGGGCGGAGCCGCGTTCGCAACGGCTCTCTTCACCGGATCAGCGCGGCCACTGCAACCCTTCGGGATGTTCTTCATGATCGATATGTTGCTGCGCGTGACCGCAGGTGACCGCTGGTCTCCCACTCTGCTGCTCGGTCGCCTGGCAGTGAAGGGGCAGCGCCCGGAATGGGTAGGTGCGCCGCAGAAGGAGTTTGCCTGGTGGCTAGGCTTCGGCCTTTCCCTCGTCGCCTGCGCGAGCATGGGTCTGTTCGCGGCACCGCTCTGGCTGACCCTCGCGCTCTGTGGTGTCTGTCTGACTCTGCTCTTCCTCGAGACTGCCTTCGGCATCTGCATCGGTTGCGCCCTACGGGGCCGTTTCGGCAAACAACCGCTCATGTACTGTCCAGGCGGCACCTGCGATGCGGGTTCCAGTACCCGTGTCGCCGCGCGCTGATCTGCGCCAGCCGAACACTCGACACCCTGGCTCGTCCGCCACCCGCCATCAGAACCCACCCGCACCAAACAGAAAGATCACTCGCCATGCATCGTTCAATCGCTATCTCCCTATCCGCTGTTACGCTCCTCCTCGGCTTGGCAGCCTGCACATCCGCGCCGAACACGGCTGGCGCAAACACAATCGAAGTCGGCGAAGACACGCTCATAATCGATGTGCGCACCTCCGCAGAGTACGCAGCAGGGCACATCGACGGTGCCAAGCTGCTCGACTTCAACGGCGGCGACCTCGCTGCCGCGATCCCGAACCTCGACCCAGACACGGAGTACCTCATCTACTGCCGCTCGGGCAACCGCTCCGGCCAGGCCATCGCGCTCATGGAGCAGGCCGGCTTCACGAACCTCACCAACCTCGAATCACTCGAACAAGCAGCCCAGACGACCGGGCTGCCGATCGTGAACTAAGAACAGATTCCTGACCTCTGTGGTGATCGGTGCTGCGATGGGCGGCGATCCTATGGCCCACGACGACAGAGCGCAGCCGATACTTGCATCCATCGTCGGCTCTTATCAGGCGCATCAAGCCCGTTGACCCGGGCGCTTCCCTCGGGGGTGCAACCGGGGGTTGCGTCGCGCAATCTCATGCAATCCCCGCGGTGAGTCAGAAGAGCGTCAACCCGTCGCGCCTGCTCGCCGCAGGCCGCCGCCGCACAGGAGCCGGCAACCGTCTGACCGACGCCTGCAACTCCTGGGGTTGCAGTCGCTCGGCGAGCACTCGCTTCACGTCGCTCCACAGGTCTGGGCGGTCGAGGTGCGCGTCACGCTCGCAGTCGCGTCGTAGCTCGTTCAGGAAGTTCGCTCGTCGTTCCGGGGTGGACAGTTGTGCGTCGTAGAAGCCGTCGAGGTCGTAGTGCTCGATGAACCCGAAGTAGCCGTGGGTGGAGAGCCCCTGGTAGAGCGCTCGGGTGAAGCGTTCGCGCGGGCAGTCTGCCGCGATGAACCGGAGCAGGGCGTTCACGAACCTCGCTTTGCGTTCCGGGGTGCCGGAATCCCACCCCGACGCCTCGAACTGGCCCGGCTGGTATGTCGTTCTCGTGTTCATCGGTGCCGTCCTTCCTGAACGCTCGGTCGTGGTCGGGAAGGAGGTGCGCGCGGGTGGCTCTGCGTGTACTCGCGGGTTCTGAAACCGCATCTGCAAGACGCGTGGAGGCACAGGAGGGAGGCGGAGAGATGGCTGAGGACGAGAGGCGGTGAGGTCGGGGCGCGGGAGAAGCGAGCGGGCCTGTGGATGCGGTACCGGGGTGAGCAGGGCGCGGGTATGGCGGCGTGCACCTGTGAGGTGATCAGCTCGGCGCGCTGGAACCTCGATGGAGGGGTGCTGCCGGGATCGCCAACCGGCAGGAACCCCGATGCACGCACATCCCGAAACTCTCGGCCCCGAACCGCTCAAGGTCGGGTCGCTCTTCTCCGGTTACGGTGGCCTCGACCTCGCTGTCGAACACGTCTTCGGGGCGCGCACGGTCTGGTTCTCGGAGATCAACGAACCCGTCGCCCGCGTGTTCTCCCATCACTGGCCGGACGCGCCGAACCTTGGCGACATCACCATGATCGACTGGCGCGCGGCTGATCCGGTGGACATCCTTTGCGGCGGGTTCCCCTGTCAGGATGTCTCGACCGTCGGGAAGATGGCCGGCCTCGCGCCCGGCACTCGCTCCGGGCTGTGGGCGAACATGGCCGACGCCATCGACCAGATCCGCCCCGAGTGGGTCGTGATCGAGAACGTGCGTGGCCTGCTCTCAGCGTCTGCGATCCGCGCAACCCCCGAAGATGCAACCCCTCAAGGAGACGAACATGCAACCCCTGACCCCGCAACCCTTCGCAACCTGGAACCCGACCTCTGGTGTCTGGGAAACCAGCCAGCTCGACCTCTCCGGGCGCTCGGCGCCGTACTCGGAGACCTGGCCGACCTCCGGTATGACGCGCGATGGATCGGCCTACCCGCTTCCCTCGTCGGCGCTCCACATCCCCGATTCCGCGTCTTCATCCTCGCCCGTGCCACTGTTCCGCACACCGCTGGCCTCCGACGCCTCCCGTGGTGGGGAGAATCTGGATCAGGTGCGGGCGCGCCGGGGAACGATCGCGCTTTCACACCAGATCATCGATCTCGCATTGCACGATCCGAGTGGCTCACCCAGATGGAGGAACGAATCGGAGACACTGTGGTCGCTGATCGACGGCATTCTCTAGGCTGGGGACGGTATGTGCACGCAATAGCTCGGTGGCAACATATCACCGGCAGGCCGGCGCCTTCACCGTCCTTGCTGCACAACCTGGGCACTCCGCGCCCGTCTCCAGCGTTCCTCGAGTGGCTCATGGGGCTTGAGAACGGCTGGGTGTCCGACCCGCAGTTCGGGCTCACCGCGAATCAACAGATCGCAGCAGTCGGCAATGGGGTGCTTCCTCTGCAAGCTGCGGTAGCGCTACGCTCTCTTCTTCACGCTAAGCCTGGAAGCCTCTGAAGATGATCCGACCTATGTGCGCCCCCTTCCAGGATTTCGCCGCAAACCCCTGACCTCCGCAAGCGACCATACCCAAGTAAGTTTGCTCGGGTCTCCCCAACCTCTCAAGACGAAAGAGAACTCACGGCGAATCCGCGGAAATAGGCCCAGGAGCCGCCCCGCCTGACGGGTGACACTGAGCCCATGGGAGGCGCGCCACCAATCCGAGTTCATCCGGCGTCGCCAAGAGTGTTCGCGGGCAGCCTACGAGATTCGCTCATTCAGGTATTGAGCTGCATGGCTGGCGGCAACCCGCTGGCGCTCCGTCATTGCGATGAGGTCTTCTCCGGCGGTAAAACGAATGTTATATTTTATTCAGCAGGTTGGGTGTCTTGAGAAAGCGTGCTCCCATGATCGTTGGACGCCAGCAAATTCTCGACATGGCCCTGAGTATCGTGCGCTCGAATCAGAGCCTCGATATCGTTGGGGGCCGCGGTAGCGGCCGGACAGCCTTCCTCGCGACACTCGGTGACCGCCTCACCGAAGAAGGATGGTCAGTAACGACCATTCGAGGGATCGCTTCCCTGAAACAGCACCCGCTTGCAGCGCTTCAGCTCAGTAACGCAAGTGGCGATACGCCGTCCCGGGGAGCTACGGGCCTGCAAGGCGCGGCAGCGGGACTGCTCTCTCGCGTGTCTGAGAAACGTACAGCCATCTTCGTCGACGATTGGGATGACCTCGACGAGAGTTCCTGGGGAGTCATCGAGTCGGTACGTCGGTCAAGTGGCGTCCCGCTGGTGCTCTCCCGATTGCAAGGTCTCCAAGCGCGGCACACTCCAAGTGGCCTCCCGGCGTCCACTTTGGAGCCAACGTATGTCATTGATATGGCGCCCCTTCGTCTTGAGGAGATGGAAAACGCACTGCAGGACCATCTCGGAGCGAGCATCGAGACGGGCACGATGAACCTTATCTATGCGAAGTCCGGAGGGAGCATAGGCCTCGCAATCTCACTCGTTGATGCCGTGGTGAGGGAGGGGCACCTCATTCGGGGCCTCGGTGGGAGCTGGACGAGCTCGGGTGAACTCTGGAGTTCTGGCTTGCGTGCCGTCCTTGAAACGCATCTGGAGGGGCTTCCTGCTGAGGCGCGGGACGCGCTCGAGATCATTGCGATGGTCGGGGCGGCAGATATCGAGACCGTGAAGAAGCTGGTCAGTTGGGAGACACTCGAGCTGCTGGAAGAGCGTGCGCTCGTGGCGATAGTCCCGAGTGCCCCACGCACGCTTGTCACTGTGATGCCACCGCTGCTGGTCGAGTACTTCAGGCACGAGCCGTCGTCGGCTCGCCGTACCCGGCTTACCGAACTCGTTCTGACGAGGATCGGGGCGACTGACTCCGCAGTTGCGCTGCCGGGGACCCCTGCGACCCCGGCACCTGGTCCGGACAGTGACGCGCTCCTTGCCGCCCTGATCTGGGAGCGAGCGAGGGCACGACAGCTTATTGCCGGGGCAGAGTGGGAATCGAACCCAAACCCAGGGAGCGCGGTTCGCTATCTGAATACGTTGCTCTATTCCCATACGAACTCAGGGCTAGCACTCGCTATGCAAGTCTTCGCCGAAACCGATGAGACGCTCGGCGGCGAAGAGGAGCTGGCCGAGTATCTGGTGCAGCAGGCATACTGGCTGGCGTTCGCGGGCCACATGGCAGACCAGGCTCTCGCCCTCCTTCAAGATGCGTCCGCGCGACTCGGACGATTCGGGCGGATGATGAATGCGGCCGAAGTGGTCATTCTCGCCCACCTCCGAGAGATACCCGATGACTATCCCGAGAGACTCGAAGTGACTGACGATTTGCCCTGCGCGGTTCAGCTTGCGCTGTACGAGGCTCAGATGCTCGTGCTCGTAAGTCGCTGCCGCTTCGCCGATGCGAAGCGCGTCTACCAGGAGGTCCAGCTTCTTGATCCCCAAGGAACTCGGCATCAACCCCGAGTGCTTCTCGGCCACGCACTGCTGGGAGAAGGCGCGCACGAACAAGCGCTGCAGCTCCTGAGGTCCGGTTTTGAGGAGGCGCGCGGCTACTTGGATGTGGAGGCCTTCCGGGCGTTCGGAGCCGCCCTCGCCGCCTGCCACATCCATTCGGGAAACTACCGCGACATGGACAAGCTACTTGACTCCGTCTTCGTTTCGACGGGGCCCAGCTTGTTCCCGCCCGGTACTCAAGCTGCGCTCCTAGCCGTCGCATCGGTAACCGCTGCCCGACGAGGCCAGGCATCGCTGGTCGAGCGATATGTCGCTGACATCGAACAATACCGGCTATGCGATGGCCCCCTTCCGGGCCAGTCATTGGCGTGGTCTGTGTCGCAGGAGCTGATCCTCAACGGGTGCCCGGGGGAAGCCAGTGACCAGTTGTGGGCAGCCGGCGAGGCTCTGTGGGCGAGGCGAGCTACTTTCGCTGCGAGCCTACTCCTGCTCGTATCGCTTGAGATCGCCCCAACCGACGAGCGGATTCAAGCCCTGGACGAGTTTCTTTCCCAGATCCCCGAGGCATTAGTGAGGCAGGCACAGGGCAAGTATGTCGTCGCCTCCTACAGGCATGACCCTGAAGCCCTTTCTCGCGCTGCCCGAGACCTAGAACAGCTTGGACGGCTCGGACTTGCTGTAGCTGGATACCAGCTTGCAGCCAAGTGGTTTGAGGAATCTGACTGCAACGCGCGAGCCGAGGAGATGCGTGAACTGGAACGCGGCGTTCGTGAAGGAGCAGACGGGAATCCGCTCGACTCAGCCCGGTTCGGCTCATATCGCATCGTGTTGTCTGAGCGAGAGCAAGAGGTGGCGAACCTCGCTGCACAGGGACGAACGAACCAGGAGATCGCGAACCAACTCGTCATCAGCGTCCGCACGGTCGAGAGCCACATGCGCCGAATCATGCGCAAGCTAGATCTCCCGAACCGGAGAGCGCTCGCCCTGCATCTCGAGTCCTCGTCCCCGGGCGGTTTCGAATCGAACTTGAGTGAGACCCAGTAGGCCCATAGGACGCCTGTCTATCACCGACATGTCTCTCCGCAGGCACCTACTCCCTCATAAGAGTGCACTGAACCCCGAGACCTC
>NZ_RPDI01000051.1 GCF_003917135.1 Leucobacter chromiireducens | reverse complement strand
GCCGCGCGCTGGCGCGCGCCGCCCGCGCGAGCGGCGTTGCGGTGGTGCGCGGCGCTGGCCAGGCCCAGGTGGGGATCGGCGATGCCGGACTCGGCGTCACCGAACGCCGCACTCCCGAACTCGGCGATGCCGGCATCGTCGGCGCGGTCGCCGCCACCGATCCCGCGCTGCTGGAGCACGCAGCTGCAGCCGCGGCGGCCGCCGGCCTCCCGCTCGCCCTCGCGCCGTGTGCCTCGCTCGCCGAGCTTGCGGCGGGGCTCGGGCGAATCGAGCGTGCGGGGCTCGCCGCCGCGCGCGTGCTCGTCACTGACGCCGCCGGGCTGATCGCCGCGGAACACGCGCCGGGGGTGCCTGGCGTTGGCGTCGACGAGGCGCGGCTGGACGCGCTCATCGACCTCCTCGGCGCGCACGGCGCGAGCGTGGTGTTCGGCGGCATCGGGGAGATCCCGAGCGTGCGGACGGTCGTGTCGGATCACGACGTCGCGCTCGCGATCCTCCGCGCGGCCGAGCGCGGCGCCGCTCAGCTCATCACCCTGAGCGCCGGCGCGCGCACGAAGCACCGGCTCAGCCAGTACGGCGGCGGCGGGCTCGAGTTCGTGCACACGCGGTTCCTGCCGTATCTCGGCAGGCTCGGCGCATCGCCCGATCTCCTGCGCGGGGCCAGCAGCGCGAACCTCGCTCGCGTCCTGCGCATCCACCGAGAGGACCACGCATGACCGGGCAGCGCGCAGCGATCCAGCTCGACGAGCTCACCATCCCCGACCTCAGCGGTCGCGTGCAGACCGTGCTGGGCCCCGTGCTCCCCACGGTGCTCGGCCCAACGCTCATGCACGAGCACGTGTTCCTCGACATGCGGCGGCCGGCGCACTCGGCGAACCCTCGCCCGGGTGAGTGGGCCGATGCGGCGCAGCTGCCGCTCACCCTCGACACCCTCGCCGCGGTGCGCGGCGGGCAGGTGAGTGCCGAGAACGACGTACTGGGTGAGTTCGCGCAGATGCGCGAGGAGGTCGCGGTGTTCGCCGAGCAGGGCGGCGGCGCGATCGTTGAGGTCACGCCGGCCGGTGTCGGCCGCGATCCGCGCGCGCTCGCCCGGCTCAGCCGCGCGACCGGCCTGCACGTCGTCATGGGGTGCGGCTGGTACCAGCAGGACCTCCACCCGCGCGACTTCGCTGAGCGCTCGGACGAGGAGCTGGTTGCCGAGATCGTCGCCGACATCGTCGGGGGAGTCGACGGCTCCGGCATCCGGGCCGGCGTGATCGGCGAGGTCGGGGCCGAGGGGGCGCCGGTGCCCGAGGCGGAGATGCGGAGCGTCCGCGCCGCCGGCCGCGCCGCGGCGCTCACCGGCGCGCCCATCACGCTGCACATGGGCGGCTTCGGGGAGGAGAAGCTGCGCGTGCTCGACGCGCTCGAGGAGGCCGGCGCCGACCCGCGCGGGGTGGTGTTCGGCCACGCCGGCACGATCGCCGACGATCTGCCGCTCGCGCGCCGCCTCCTCGCGCGCGGCGTGAGCGTCGAGGCGGACTTCCTCGGCACGACGGGCAGTCCGTGGGGCACGCTGTTCCCGTTCACGGACCGCGGGATCGCGCGCGGCTTCGCCGAGCTCGTCGCCGACGGCTGGGGCGCACAGCTCGTGCTCGGGGGAGACGTCTGCCAGCGCGTGCAGTTGCGCAGCTTCGGTGGCCACGGCTACGGCTACATCGTTGAGCACTTCCTGCCGACGCTCGCCGAGTTCGGGGTGTCGGAGCGCGCACTCGAGCAAATCATGGTGGATAACCCGGCCAGGCTGCTCGCCTTCCGGGCCACCGGCGGCGCGTGAGCGGCCTGCGTAGCGCTAGGCCGAGCGGCGGATGCGCGCGATGAACTCGGTCACCTGCGCGTTCAGTGCCTCGGCGCTCAGCCGGTCGGGGCTGACCACCCGGATCACGGTCGCGCCGATGTTCATCATGATGATCTCGTCGGCGAGCTGCTCGTCGGGCAGCGGCGAGTGGATGTCACCGTCGGCACGCCCCTCGGCGAGGTAGCGCAGGCAGCCAGCGCGCCAGCTGTCGAGGTGCGGGTCGTAGCCGCCCGCCAGCTCGGTGCCGAACGCGCACCGCTCCCAGAAGGAGAGCAGCACGCGCGCTGCGGTGGTGTCCTCCTCCGCAATCGGCAGCGTGTAGCGCATGAACATCTCGAGCGCGGTGATCCCGCGCGCGTCGCCGACGTGGGCGAGCAGCCGCTCGCTCAGGCTCGTGAGCGAGCGCTCGTAGGCGCCCTGGATGATCTGATCCTTGCCGGTGAAGTAGTGTTTGAGGGCGCCGTTCGCGAAGCCCGCGCGCCCGGCGATCTCGCGCATGGTGGCCGCCTCGATGCCGCCTTCGACGATCAACTGCCAGGTCACATCGACGATCTCCGCTCGGCGCTGATCATGATCGATGATTTTGGGCATGCCCTGTCCTCTCCCCGCACTGTGGATATCCTCCATTGTAGACGAAAAACTCTGGGGGTCGGGGTGGCCGTCCGGCTTGTCGTGCGCCGCAGAAAGCTTGACTGAGCGGGCAGAACTCGCCGGCGGATCTCGTGCGCCGCGTCTGCCGCATGCCAGCCTCGAAGTGGAAACGCGTGCGACGGTGCCGCGTCAGAGAGGATCCCCATGTCGGCTCAGGCCCCCGCTCACTCAGCTCCCCGCAGCGTCATCGTTGTCGGAGCCGGCTCCGCAGGATCGGTGGTCGCACGCCGCCTCGCTGACGCCGGCGTGACCGTCACGGTGCTCGAGGCCGGGGGTGAGGACACCAACCCGGCGATCCACGACCTCAGCCGCATGGGCGAGCTGTGGCACAGCGCCGACGACTGGGACTACTTCACCACCCCGCAGCCCGGCGCAGCGGGGCGTCGCATGCACCTGCCGCGCGGCAAGGTGCTCGGCGGCTCGCACGCGCTCAACGCGATGATCTGGGTGCGCTGCGCCCCGCAGGACTTCGACCACTGGGCCGAGCTCGGCAACCCCGGCTGGGCGTGGGACGACGTGCTGCCCGTCTACCGCGACATCGAGCGCTTCTCGGGCGGCGCATCGGAGCTGCGCGGCGGCGAGGGGCTTCTCGACGTGACGGACGACTACGCGCTGTCGCCGATCCAGCAGTCGATCATCGATGCCGGAGTGCAGGAGGGCCTCGCGCACAACCCCGACTACAACGGCGCCTCGCTCGAGGGCATCTCGCAGCAGCAGATCACCGTGCGCGACGGCGAGCGGCTCAACACCTACATGGCGTACCTGAAACCCGTGCGGGATCGTGTGACCGTCGAGGTCGGCGTGCGCGTCGACGAGCTGCTGTTCGCCTCGGATCAGGAGCCAGGGGCCGAGCCTCGCGTGGTCGGGGTCCGTGTGACCCAGGCCGGCGAGACGCGCGAGCTCTTCGCCGACGAGGTGATCCTCGCCGCGGGGGCGATCGACTCGCCGCGCGTCCTGCTGCGCTCGGGGATCGGCCCGGCCGACGAGCTCCGCGCCGTCGGCATCGAGCCGCGCGTCGATCTCCCCGGCGTCGGCAAGAACCTGCACGACCACCTGCTGTCGCCCGTGATCTTCGAGACCGAGACGCCGGTTGGCCCGCCGCAGCCCGGGGTGTCCGTAACGCAGACGCACCTCTTCTGGCAGAGCCGGCCCGAGCTCGATCGACCGGACACGCAGCCCATCAACTTCTCGGTGCCGATGTACGGTGACACCCTTGAGCCGCGCAGCGGCGACGGCTTCTCGCTGATGGCGGGGCTCGTCACGCCGCAGGCGCGCGGCTCGATCACGCTCTCCGGGCCGGGGGTCGACGATCCGATCGAGATCGACCTCGACGCGCTCGGCCACGCGGACGACGTCGCCTCGCTCGTCGCGTCGGTGCGGCAGTGCCGCTCCATCGGGCGCCAGGCGGCGCTCGCGGCGGCGCCGGCCGACGGCGGGTGGGGTGCGACCGAGGTGTACCCGGGGCCCGAGGTTGGCGACGGCGAGGATCTCGTCGACTACGTGCGCAGCACCGTCGCGACCTACCACCACCAGGTGGGCACCTGCAAGATGGGTGTTGACGAGCTCGCGGTGGTGTCGCCGCGCCTCGCGGTCCACGGCGTGACGGGGCTCCGCGTCATCGACGCGTCGATCATGCCCCGGGTGACGACTGGCAACACGAACGCGCCGGCCGTGCTGATCGGGGAGCTGGGCGCGCGCTTCACGCTCGCCGGCGAGCGCTAGCGGCGGCCTGCCGCCCGCCAACCCAAGCGATCCGGCATTTCCAAGCCCGAATCGCGGAATACGCCTGTGATACGCCGAATCGCTTGGGTTGGCGGGGCGAGCGGGTCAGCGCTCGTGCGGCGTCGCGCTGAGGTCGCGCAGCGGAAGCAGCGGCCCGCGGGGCGCCGCGCGGAGCGAAACCGTGCGGAATCCCGCGTTGCCCATCGTGGAGTCCGGGGTGTTCCGGGAGCGGGCGGCGTTGCGGTACCGATTGCAGTACGACGGGTGGCAGAGGTAGCTCCCGCCGCGCAGCACGCGCTCGCTCGCCTGCTCGGGCCCGCGCGGGTCGTGCCCGGCGTGGTGCTCGTACGCGTCGGCGGCGAAACCGTCGGCGCACCACTCCCACACGTTGCCGACGGTCTGGAAGAGGCCATAGCCGTTCGGAGCGTAGTGCTCGGCCGGCGCGGTGCCGATCCAGCCGTCGGCCGCGGAGTTGTGTGCTGGGAAAGTGCCCTGCCAGACGTTCGCGCGCCACACCCCGTCGCTGCCGTCGATCGGGGCGTCGCCCCAGGGGAAGCGTGCGCGGTCGAGCCCGCCGCGGGACGCGTACTCCCACTCGGCCTCGGTGGGGAGCCTGCGCCCGGCCCACGCGCAGTAGGCCTGCGCGTCGTGCCAGCTCATGTGCACCACGGGATGATCGGGGGCTGGGTGCGTGCCGCGCGGCGCCGGTCCGTGCGGGTTGCGCCAGTCGGCGCCGCGCACGGAGATCCACCACGGGACCCCGGGCACCGGCCCGAGGATCGCCTCGGTTGGCGCATCAACGAGCAGGTGGAACACCGCGGATACCCCGAAGCGCTCCGCGTCGCTCGTATAGCCCGTGGCCGCGACGAAGCGCGCGAAGTCGGCGTTCGTGACCGTAGTCGCATCGATCTCGAACGCGTCGAGCGTGACCTCGTGGAGCGGAAGCTCGCCGTCGGCCGCGATCCCGTCGTGCTGCACATCGCCCATGGTGAAGCTGCCGCGAGGGATGCTGCGCTGGGCGATACGGTGCTCGCGCTGCGGCACGTGCGGCACGTGCGATGCGGTGGCCGCCGCGCGCGGCGCCGCGGCGCGGTCGTGCGGGGCCCGCGCGGGGGTGCAGCAGCTTCCGCCGTGCGGTCCGTCGCCCGTCACGCGCGCGCCTCGCAGGGGCGGAAGCTGTCGAGCAGGGATTCGAGGCTCGCGCTCAGCTTGTCGTCGCTCGCAGCGTCCGGCACGAGCACGGCGAGCATCTGCCAGCCGGCGTTGCGCGCGGAGACCTCCTCGATCGCGATCTCAAGGTCGAGGTCTGCCCGGAGCTCGCCATCCTCTGCCGCCTCCGTGAGGAAGCGGCGAATCAGTCCGCGGCGGCGCACGATGGCCTCGGTGTGAATCTCGCGGAGCGACTCGTCCTGCGCCGCGCGGTCCCAGAACGAGAGCACGACGCGGGACTTCTCGGCTCCGATGCCAGCGAAGGGGAGGAGGACGCGCGACATCTCGCGGAGCGCGTCGAGCCCCCGGATCGCGCCGACGCGGCGGAGTGTCTCGGCGTGCGAGGTGTTGAACACCTGCAGGTAGGCGGCGGTGAGCAGGCTCTTCTTGTCGGGGAAGTACCGCGCGAGCGCGCCGTGCGCGTATCCGATCTCCGCCGCGATGCCGCGCATGGTCACGCGGTCGAAGCCGTCGCGGATGATGATCCTCGTAACCGCTTGCACGATCTCCGCGCGCCGCTCGTCGTGATCGACAATCTTGGGCATGTCACGCACCTCCCTGGTGACTCGATCCTAGGAGAGCCGCGGGGCGAGCGCCCGGCAGCGCGCAGAAAATCTCCACGTGGTGATTAAACGTTATCTCCCTGTGATCTTTCTGCGGGGATCGAGGGCATATTCTTTAGTCACCGTCTGGTGATTTTAAGATCGTGGCGACTCGACCGAGCCGTCCAGGAGCGACGAAGGAGTCGACCAATGAACACACGTACTCGGACGCTGCGAGCCGCAGCGCTCGTCGCCGGAGTCGCGCTCGCGCTGGCCGGCTGCTCGACCGCATCCGCCGGCTCGGGCGGGGGGACCGAGCCGGGCTCCAGCGGCGAGGGCGGCACCGAAACGCTGCGCGTCGCAACGATCGGGCTGACCTCAGACGGCAGCCTGCTCACGGGCATCGAGCAGGGCTTCTTCGCGGAGGAGGGGCTCGAGATCGAGACCTCCATCGTAGCCAACCCGCCGGCCGGCCTCGCCGCGGCGCAGGGCGGCCAGGTCGACATCGCCTACTCGCCGAGCATCCCGCTCCTCAATGCCCTCAGCCAGGGCGTCGAGCTCCGGGTCGTCGGCGCGGCCGACGGGTACCCGGCTGAGCCCGTCGCGGAGGCGGACGCCGCGAACTTCGATGACACGGGACTCTTCGCCGCGGCGGCGAGCGGGATCGAGCGCATCGCCGACCTGGCGGGCAAGACCATCGCCGTCCCCGCGCGCAACGCGCAGCTGGAGGTCGTGATCGCCGGGGAACTCAAGGACGCGGGCATCGACCCGAAGACGGGCGTCAACTGGGTGGTGCTCGACTTCACCTCGGCGGTGTCCGCGCTCGAGAGCGGTAAAGTCGACGCCGCCGGGCTGGTGAGCCCCTTCACCACCGAGGCTGAGGCCGCCGGTGCGCTGCAGCTCGCCGCGCCATCGATCGGCTTCTTCGAGACCGGCGCGACGGGGCTGTGGGTCGCTGGCGCACAGACGCTCGAGCGCAAGGCCGACGCCGTTGCCGCGTTCCAGCGCGCCATCGTGAAGTCGAACGCCTACGCCACCGCGCACCCGGACGAGGCCATCCAGGCCGGGCTCGACGCAACGGAATCGCCACTCGAGATCGCCGACGTCAAGGTGCCGGTGTGGCCGGCGGCCGTGCTGTCAGAGGACCTCGAACGGCCCAACGAGAAGATGGCCGCGCTCGGCTTCCTCGCGGCGCCGCTGGACCTCGACGGCGTCATCGTCTCGGACTAGCGGAGCGGGCGAGACACACCCATGAACCGAACATCACTGCTCCGTGCCGGGACCGGCGCGCTCGGGGTGCTCGCCGCGCTCGCCGTGTGGCAGCTCGCCGCGACCGTCGGGCCGCTCGCGGCCTCGCCGCTGCCGACGGCGGGGGAGTCGCTCACCGCGCTCCTCCGCCTCCTCGGCGCCCCGGAGGTGTGGGTCGCGATCGGCGACACGGTCCTCATGGCGCTCAGCGGGCTCGCGATCGCCGTCGCCTCCGGTGTCCTCATCGGCGTCGGGATCGGCGTGTCCCCGCTCGCGATGCACGCCACACGCGTCCCCCTCGAGTTCCTGAAGCCGATCCCGCCGATCGTGATCCTGCCCGTCGTCGCCCTCGTGCTCGGCCCGACCGCGGGGATGGGAATCTTCCTCGTCGCGTTCGGCTGCTTCGTCGCGATCGCGGTGCAGACGGCGGCTGGCGTGTTCGATACCGACCCCGTCGCGCGCGCAACGGGCCGCTCATACGGCATGGGCCGCGTCGAGATCCTCACCAGCATCGTGCTGCCGAGCGCCCTGCCCTACATCGGCACGGCGGTGCGTGTTGCCGCGCCCACCGCGCTCATCGTCGCGGTCGTCGCCGGCCTGCTCGGCGGCGGCCCGGGGCTCGGCCAGAGCCTGCTGTTGTCCCAGCTCTCGGGCAACCAGGAGCAGCTGTTCGCATACGTGCTGCTGCTCGGCACCCTCGGCCTCGTCTTCCAGGGCCTGAGCCAGTGGGGCGAGCGCCGCCTCCTGCACTGGCACCCCCAGTACCGAACGGAGCGTCCCTGATGGTCTTCACGTCCTCGATCCCGACGCGCACCCGCGCGGCACGCCGCCAGCCCGGGCTCGGGATCCCGCGCGGCGCCCTCATCGCCGCGGAGATCCTCGTGCCGCTCGCGCTGCTCGCAACCTGGTGGTTCGCCTCCGCCGGCTCGAGCAACGCGTTCTTCCCGCCGCTGCAGACGATCCTCGAACGGCTGATCGCCGTCGCGCAGACCCCGAAGTTCTGGCTCGACGTCGGCTCATCCCTCGGCAACCTGCTGCTCTCGTTCGCGCTTGCGAGCGCGCTCGGGGTGCTGCTGGGCGCGGCGCTCGGCCTCGTGCGCCCGCTCGCATGGTTCGTCGAGCCGACGGTGCACTTCTTCCGCGCGATCCCACCCGTCGCCCTCGTGCCGATCTTCGTGTCGCTCATCGGCTTCGGGAACGAGACGCGCATCATCTCGATCACGCTCGCCGCGCTGTTTCCCGTGCTCATCTCGACGATCGACGGGATCCGCGGCGCCGACGAGACGCTCGGCATGGTGTCGCGCGTGTACCGGCTCGGCTGGGCGGACCGCGTCTTCGCGGTGACCCTCCCCGCGGCGAGCCCGCGGATCCTCTCCGGGATGCAGGTGGGCCTCATCACCGCGTTCGTCGTGATGATCGCGAGCGAAATGCTCGGATCCTCAACCGGCCTCGGCGCGTGGACGCTGCTCGCGCAGCAGTCCTTCGCCATCGCGGATATGTGGGCTGGCATCCTCACGCTCGGGGTCATCGGCTACGCGACGACGGCCCTGTTTACCCTCCTCCGGCGCAGCGTGCTGCGCTGGTACATCGCATCGCAACAGCAGGAGAAGAATCTATGACCAGGATCGCGCTCAGCGACGCGCCCGTGCGACTCAGCGTGCAGGGCCTCGCCAAGACCTACGAGACGAAGCGCGGTGGCGTCCCCGTGATCGCCGACCTCACCTTCGACGTCCGCGCCGGCGAGATCGCCTGCATCGTCGGTCCGTCGGGGATCGGGAAGACCACGCTGCTCAAGTGCCTCACTGGGCTGCAGCCGATCTCCTCCGGGTCCGCGCGCATCGACGGCACGCTGATTGACGGCCCGCCCGAGGAGATGGCGCTCGTGTTCCAGGAGTACACGCGCTCGCTGATGCCCTGGCTCACCGTCGAGAAGAACGTGCGGCTCTCGCTGCGCCACCTCCGCCTCCCCGCTGCGGAGCGGGAGGAGCGCGTCAGCCAGGCGCTCGCCGCGGTGGGCCTCGCCGGCGCTGAAGCCCAGTACCCGTGGCAGCTCTCCGGGGGCATGCAGCAGCGCGTCGCGATCGCGCGCGCCATCGCCTACCGCCCCGAGGTGCTCGTGATGGACGAGCCCTTCGCCTCCGTCGACGCGCAGACCCGATTCGAGCTTGAGGATCTCTGCCTGCGCGTGCGCGAGCAGTTCGGCATGACGATCCTGGTCGTCACGCACGACATCGACGAGGCCGTGTACCTCTCCGACCGGGTCATCGTGCTCGGCGAGCGCCCCGCACGCGTGACACGGATCCTCGACATCGACCTGGGGGAGGAGCGCGACCAGATCGCCTCCCGCGCACTCCCGCAGTTCGCCGAGCTGCGGAGCGAGATCCTCGCGCTCATCCGAAAGGCCGGCTGAGCGTGGGCGACGCGGGCGGCGGTGGTGCGCGCGGCTACGAGGAGTTCGGCGGGCGCGCCGCCGAGTTCGCCTCCGACTCGACGCCCTGGTGGCCGGAGCAGACCCGAGCGGCGGCTGGCGCGCCGAACATCGTGGTGATCCTCGTCGACGATCTCGGGTTCAGCGACCTCGGCCCGTTCGGCAGCGAAATCGCCACCCCGGCGATCGACGCGCTCGCCGCCGCGGGGTGGACGTTCACGAACTACCGCACGGCGCCGATGTGTTCGCCAGCGCGCGCGGCGCTCCTCACGGGGCTGAACCCGCACCGCGCCGGCTTCGGCTTCGTGGCGCACACGGATCCCGGGTACCCGGGCTTCACGTGCGAGCTGCCGGCCGCGGCGCCGACTCTTGCCGAGTCGCTCCGGGCTGGCGGCTACGCGACCTTCGCGGTGGGCAAGTGGCACCTCACGCTCGAGTCGCGGCTGCACGACGGCGCGGATCGCTCATCCTGGCCGCTGCAGCGCGGCTTCGACCGATACTTCGGGAGCATGGACGGCTTCACCTCGCTCCACCACCCGCACCGCCTCGTCCGCGACA
>NZ_RPDI01000050.1 GCF_003917135.1 Leucobacter chromiireducens | reverse complement strand
GTACCGCTCCAGCACCCCGACCGCACAATCAACGAGCTCAACCGCAACACGGTGCGGGATCACCTCACGCTCCGGGACGGGCGGGGGTGCTGGGGTGCGAGGATCGGTGGGGGACATGCGCTGATTCAAGCAGGGACCACCGACATTCAGGCCCCCGAAAACCGCGGAAACACGCCACAGATCACCACGAAATCAGGAACCCCTGATCCCGGTCCAGGAACTCACCTCACCCTCCACCAGAAGGTGAACACACCCCTGAAACGCCGCAGTGCTGCGGGAGCCCGCCAACGGGCCACCGCAGCACTGCAAACGACGAAGCTAGCCGACCTTGGGCTGCTGCTGCGTGATGCAGTGGATGCCACCGCCGCGCGCGAAGAGCGGCCGCGCGTCGATCCCGATCACCTCGCGGCCGGGGTAGACCTCGCGCAGCGTTGCGAGCGCGCGATCGTCGGCGGGATCGTCGAACGAGCAGGCCAGCACCGCGCCGTTGATGACCACGTGGTTGATGTAGCTGTAATCGACGTAGCCTTCCGCGTCGCGCAGGGTCTCGGGGGCGGGCAGGTCCAGGATCTCGAACCCGGCGGACGTTGCGGTGCGATACTCCTCGGCCGCAGCGCGGTTGGCCTGCGCGATCGGGTGATCCGGGTGCGAGGCCGCGTCCTGGCGGTGCATGAGGAGCACGTCGGGGGTCGTGAACGCCGCGAGGATGTCGGAGTGCCCGCGGGTGCCGAACGTATCGTGGTCGCGCGTGAGGCCGCGCGGCAGCCAGAGCACGCTCTCCGCGCCGATGGTGCGCAGCAGCTCGGCCTCGACCTGCTCTGCGGTCCAACCGGGGTTGCGGCCCGGATCGAGCTGCACCGTCTTCGTGATGATCACGCGGCCCGCGCCGTCGACCTGAATGCCGCCGCCCTCGTTGACCATCTTCGAGTCGATGCGCTCGGCGCCCGCAGCCTCGGCCACAATCTTGCCGATGTGCTGGTCGTTCTCCCAGCTCGCCCAGTCCTGCCCACCCCAGCCGTTGAACACGTAGTTCACGGCACCGAGGCGACCATCGTCGCCGATCACGAAGCTCGGGCCGATGTCGCGCATCCACGCGTCGTCGAGCGGCGCAACGAGGCGGTCGATCTGGCCGGACAGGTAGCGCGCAGCGACGGCCTCGTCGCCCGGGTTCACGACGACCGTGACCGGCTCGTGCTCGCTCGCGGCGTTCGCGACGGCGGCCCAGGTGGTGCGCGCCTCTTCGACCTCGGCTTCGGTCTCGCCGAGCGTGTATCCGCTCGTTGGCCAGGCCAGCCACAGGCGCTCCTGCTCGTGTCCTTCGATCGGCATCCGCCAGGTGGTCATACGAAACTCCTTTGTATCGGGGAGGGGTCACCATATATTACTGGTCGCCCGCCCAATAAGGGAAGCGGTGCGACGAATTCCCGCCCGGGGGTACCATCTGTGAGTGTGCTGTGTAATATGGCACATGGCGCAAGGCTTGCGCCGCACGCATCACTCTTCCGCGTGATTCAACGAAGCATCAGGAAAGGAAGACCCATGTCTGCACCCCACGCACCGTGGTCCCGCCGCATCGCCGCAACCGGCGCGCTCGCCGTCTCCGCTGCCCTCGCGCTGACCGGATGCTCCGGCGGCCTCGCGGGCGGCGGCGACGCCGGCTCCTCGGAGGGCCCGATCAAGCTCGGCATGCTCGCGCCGTTCTCGGGATCGGAAGCGGCCTTCGGCGACTACATGAAGAACGGCGCCCAGATGGCCATCGACGAGATCAACGAGGACGGCGGCGTTGACGGCCGCGACCTCGAACTGGTCGTGGAGGACGACGCCTGCGACGCGACCGCTTCCGTCGCCGCCGCGCAGAAGCTCGTGACCGCGGGCATCTCGGTGTCGGTCGGCGGCTACTGCTCGGGCGCAACCCTGCCGACGCTGCCCATCTTCGCCGAGGCGGGGATCCCGATGATCATCCCGGCCGCGAACTCGAACGCGCTCGTCGGCCAGGGCGCGTTCCTCATCAACGGCACGGGATCGCAGCAGGCCGCGGCGATCGTGAAGTATGCGAACTCGGTGGGCGCGACGCAGGCCGCGGTGATCGACGACAACACCGACTACTCGAAGGACCTCGCCAACTCGGTCATCGAGCAGGCGAAGAGAGACGGCGACTTCGAGGTCGTGAAGACCGACTCCGTGAACCCCGACGAGAAAGACTTCGCCGCCAACGTCAACAACGTGCTCAGCGCGAAGCCCGACTTCATCGTGTGGACCGGCTACTACCAGGCGGGCGGCCTGCTGATCCGCCAGCTTCGCGAGGCCGGCTACGAGGGCACCATCATGGTGGGCGATGGCTCCGTCGACGCGCAGCTCGCCGCGATCGCCGGGGCTGAGTACACGGCAAACGTCGTTGGCTCGTTCACGCAGACCCCCGACATGCTCGAGGGCGCGGACACCTGGCTCGCGGACTACGAGTCGAGCTTCAACGCGGCGCCGGGCCCCTACTCGACCCAGAGCTACGACGCCGTGCGCGTCGCCGCCGAGGCGCTGACGCAGGCCGGATCGACCGACGGTGAGGCCGTTTCGACGGCGATCGCCGGCCTCGACGGCTTCCCGCTCTTCTCCGGCCCGGCCACCTTCACGGCGGAGGGCACGCTCGAGGGCAGCGGCGGCTTCGTGATCGTCGAACCGACGGGCGAGGGCGGCGCGTTCGTGATGAAGGACAGCCTGCAGGACTAGCGCGGATCGGGATCGCCCCGCACGCGCTGGGCGATCCCGATGAGCGGCGGCGCGCGAACGTGCGTGGCGCCGCCCCTCGCGCCCGCACCAACCACACTGCAAAGGCGGACACGTGTTTCAACTCATCTGGAACGGCCTCTTCGTTGGCTCCTTCTACGCGCTCGTCGCGCTCGGCTACAGCATGGTCTACGGGATCATCAAACTGCTGAACTTCGCGCACGGCGACCTCTACATGCTCGGCTCGTTTCTCGCGTTCGTCGTGCTCGGCGGCGTCACCGGGCTGTTCGGCCTGGGATCGATCCCGATCCTGCTCCTCGTACTCCTCATCACCATGCTGCTCACCGGCGGCATCGGCGTGATGATCGAGCGGGTCGCGTACCGACCGCTGCGCACGAGCCCGCGGCTCGCGGCCCTCATTACCGCGGTGGGCGTCTCGTTCACCCTGGAGTACTCCGTGCGGCAGATCTTCGGGGCGAGCCCGCTCGTGTTCCCGATCCGGCTCGCTGGCACACCCATCGACGTGTTCGGGGCGCGGATCACGATGCCGCAGCTCGTGCTCATGCTCGTCGCCGCGCTGCTCATGTTCTTCCTGCAGCGCTACGTGATGCACTCGCGCGAGGGCCGCGCGATGCGGGCGATCGCGCTCGATCAGAAAGCCTCGCTCCTCATGGGCGTGAACGTGAACCGGGTGATCTCGCGCACCTTCTTCATCGGCTCGGCGCTCGCGGGCGCCGCCGGCGTCATGGCCGCGGCCTACTACGGCACGATCGACTTCCTCATGGGCTTCGTGATCGGCCTCAAAGCCTTCACCGCGGCGGTGATCGGCGGCATCGGCAACCTCTACGGTGCCATGCTCGGCGGGCTCGTGCTCGGCCTCCTCGAATCGTTCGGCACGCACTGGCTCGGCGGCCAGTGGCGCGACGTCTTCGCGTTCGGCTTCCTGATCCTGTTCCTGGTGTTCAAACCCACGGGCATCCTCGGCGAGCGCGTAGTGGAAAGGGTCTGATCATGCCACAGTCCAAACTGCACCGCCTCCAGCGGCACCGCCTCCAGCGGCACCGCCTCCAGCGGCACCGCCTCCAGGTGCCCAAGCCGTTCATCGAGCGGCCGCCCGCCGTGAGCGGCGTACTCGCGCCGGAGCGCTTCATGAAGCTCGTCGGCCTCGTGCTGTTCCTCGCGGCCGCCGTGCTCCCGTTCATCACCGCGACGCCGTACATGATCTCGATCCTCACGTCCGCGATGATCTACATCATCCTCGCGATGGGCCTGAACGTCGTGGTCGGCTACGCCGGCCTGCTCGACCTCGGGTACATCGCGTTCATGGCGGTCGGCGCATACACGAGCGGCATCCTCACCACCCAGTTCGGCTTCTCGATGCTCGAGACGATCCCGCTCGTGATCATCGCCTGCATCATCGCCGGCGTGATCATCGGCGGCCCGACGCTGCGGCTCCGCAGCGACTACCTCGCGATCGTGACGCTCGGCTTCGGCGAGATCATCCGCATCACGGCGAACAACCTGCAGATCACGGGTGGCCCGTCGGGGATCCACGGGATCCCGACCTGGTCGTTCTACGGCTGGTCGTTCGCCGATGGGCTCGACATCGCCGGCATCCACTTCGGGCCGAAGATCCTGTTCTACTACTTCGTGCTCTTCGTCGGGATCGGGATCGCGGTCGTGGCGGTCGCACGCCTCGGGCGCGGCAAGCTCGGCCGCGCGTGGAAGTCGGTGCGCGACGACGAGGACGTCAGCGAGGCGATGGGGATCAACGGCTACAAGACCAAGCTTGCGGCGTACATCATCGGCGCGGTGTGGGGCGGCTTCGCGGGCACGCTCATGGCGAGCCACCTGAGCGCGATCTCGCCGAACAGCTTCGAGTTTCTGTACTCGGCGCTCGTGCTCATGGCCGTGGTGCTCGGCGGCATGGGATCCACGCCAGGCGTGATCATCGGTGCGCTCTTCGTGTCGCTCGCCCCCGAGCTGCTGCGCGAGTTCTCCGAGTGGCGCTTCCTGCTCTTCGGCGTGCTGCTCGTGATCGCGATGATCTTCCGGCCGAAGGGGATCTGGCCCGCGAACGCGGTCCTGCCGTTCCTGAAGAAACGCGAGATCCCGCAGGTGCCGCCCACCGCGGCCGCGCCGGTGATCGGCGAACTGACTGAAGAGGGGGATCCCCGATGAGCGCGAACACGGTCGCCGCCACCCCGGCGGGAGCTGCCGGGCCGGCACGCGAACACCACGTGATTCTGAGCGTGCGAGACCTCGCCGTGTCATTCGGCGGCATCACAGCCGTCGACGGCCTGAGCTTCGACGTGCACGAGGGCGAGATCGTCTCCGTGATCGGGCCCAACGGTGCCGGGAAGACGAGCGCATTCAACTGCATCTCGGGCTTCTACCGGCCGAACCGCGGTGTGGTCGAGTTCGACGGTGAGGAGGTAACACGCAAGAAGCCCTCCGCGATCACGGCGCGAGGCATGGCACGCACCTTCCAGAACGTGCGGCTCTTCACCGACATGACGGTGCTGGAGAACGTGAAGACGGGCATGCACGCGCACCTCGGGCAGAACGTGTTCGATGCCATGCTGCACACGCCGCGCTTTCGGCGCAGCGAGGCGCAGTGCGCCGAGGACGCGCGCGGCTGGCTCGACTTCGTTGGGTTCCGCGCCGACGACGAACTGCTCGTCACCCAGCTGCCCTACGGGGAGCAGCGGCGCGTCGAGATCGCGCGCGCACTCGCCACGCAGCCCAAGCTGCTGCTGCTCGACGAGCCGGGCGCCGGGCTCAACCACTCCGAGAAGAACGAGCTCATGGCGCTCATCCGCCGCATTCGGGAGCTCGGGGTGAGCATCGTGCTGATCGAGCACGACATGGGGCTCGTGATGCAGGTGTCGGAGCGCATCGTGGTGCTCAACTACGGCAAAGAAATCGCGGACGGCACACCCGAGCAGGTCAAGCAGGACCCGCTCGTGATCGCCGCCTACCTCGGGGAGGAAGACGCATGAGCACACTGACGCTCGAGCACGTCGAGCTGTACTACAACCGGGTGCACGCGCTCAGGGACCTCAGCATCGAGGTGCGCGAGGGCGAGATCGTCTCGCTGCTCGGCAACAACGGTGCGGGGAAGACCTCGACGCTGTCGCTCATCTCCGGCCTCGTGCGTGCGAAGAGCGGCGCGGTGTCCTGGGGTGGGCACGACCTCAGCAGGTCGCAGCCCTGGGACATCGTGGGGGCCGGGCTGCTGCACATTCCCGAGGGGCGGCGCATCTTCTCGACGCTCACCGTGCACGAGAATCTGCTGCTCGGCGGGTACCTCGTGAAGGATCAGAAGCTCATCGCCGAGCGTGCGGCGCACGCGTACGAGCTCATGCCGAGGCTCGCCGAGCGGCGAGACCAGCAGGGCGGCACGCTCTCGGGAGGTGAGCAGCAGATGCTCGCGCTCGGCCGTGCGCTCGTCGGTGGCCCGAAGCTGCTGCTGCTCGACGAGCCGTCGATGGGGCTCGCCCCGCTGATCGTCCAGCAGGTGATGGACATCATCCGCGCGGTGAACGCCGAGGGCACCACCGTGCTGCTGGTCGAACAGAACGCGCGCGCCGCGCTGAAGATCGCCCACCGCGCGTACGTGCTGGAGTCTGGCCGCGTCACGATGTCGGGTGCGGCGGCGGACCTCGCGCGCGACCCGCGCGTGATCGAGGCATACCTCGGCGCGTAGCGCTGTCGTTGGGGCGGCCCTGCGCTGCCCCCCCCCAACTCGAGATCGCGCGCTTCATTCGAAATCGAGTGGATTCTCTGCGGAATCTACCCAGACTCGAATGAAGCGCGCGACCTCAGTGCGTCTCAGCGTCAGCGAGATCCGCGATCTCCCCGAGCGGCAGCGGCTGCGCGATCGGGCGCTTCGCGTTCTGCGCGAGCGACGCCGCCGACGCCCCCGACGCTGCCGACACCACACCGCCAGCCAGATCGTCGCCACCCGCCAGGCACGACACCGCGAAACCGCAGACCCGCCCCTGGCACCAGCCCATCCCCGTGCGCGTGACGCCCTTCTGGCTGCGCGCATCGTCGCTCGCGAGCTCGCCCCGCGCACGCCGCAGCGCGCCAGCCGGCACCTCCTCGCAGCGGCAGACGAGCGTGTCGTCGGTGACGCGCTCGGCCCAGCCAGCCGGGACCGGGTGCGCGAGGTGCATGGCCTCCGCGAACCCGCGCTGACGGCGCACGGCGCGCAACTCGGCGCCGCGTGCGGCCAGCACGCGCTCGCCGCGGGCCTCCGCGGCGGCCACGCGGCCGGCGATGCGCCCCTCAAGGACCGCCAGCGCCGCGCCGCCCACACCGGTGAGCTCGCCAGCGAGGAGCACCCCCGAAACGGAGGATCGCTGCGCCTGGTCCACCACTGCGATGAGCGAACCGTCCGCGTCCACTCGGGTGTCGACTCCCAGCTGCACGGGAAGCTCCAGCTGCGGGGTAAAGCCCCAGCCGAGACCAACGGCGTCGACGCCCTCGATCACCCGCGCGCTGCCCGCGATCTCGCGCCCGGCGCGGTCGACGCGCGCGGTGCGGACCGCCTCGACGCGATCCCGCCCGAGAATCTCGGTGATCACCGTGCGCACGCGGTAGGGGATGCGGTGCTTCACGAAGGCTGCGATGTATTCCGCGCCCTCGACGCCCTTCGCCGGAACGCCCAGCGCCCGGTGCGCGCGCGGCAGCCAGCCGGTGAGGTCGGTCGCCTCGCACACCGCCGCCACCTCGCCACCCCACTGCGCGATGCCCGCAGCAACGGGCAGGAGGAACGGGCCGGTGCCCGCGATCACAAAGCGCGAGCCGGGCAGCATGCGATTCTGCTTCAGGAATGCCTGGATGCCGCCGGCGGCCATCACGCCGGGCAGATCCCAGCCTGGGACGGGAAGCTGGCGATCGTAGCCGCCCGTCGCGAGAACGAGGCGCGTGGCGCGGAGCTGCGTTGGCGTGGGATCCGACCCGTCCGCACGCGCAGCCTCGCCGCGCGTGCCAAACGCTGGCGTCAGCGCCAGGGCGACGCCCTCGGCGTCACGCCGCGCTGACCACACGCTCGTGCCGAAGTGCGCCGTGAGCTGGCCAGCCGCGATCCCGGCGTCGAACTCCGCGCGGAGCGAGCGGTAGGTGCGCCAATCGTGGTGCAGCGCCCCATCGTCGTCGACGCCCGCGGCTTCAGAGGCGTGCCGCCAGTACTGCCCGCCCGGCTGCGCGCTCGAGTCGATCACGCACACGGTGGCCCCGACCGCGAGCGCGCTCGCCGCAGCGGCGAGACCCGCTGGCCCGGCACCGACGATCGCGACGTCCACGCGCGCGGCGGCGCCGGTGCGCCGCAGCTGCCCGGTCATGCGAGGTCCTCGACGTCGCCCTGGCTGGCCAGCTCCGCCGCGGAATTCGCTCGCTCCGCGCAGCTGCCAGCCGGCGCCACGGTCATCCCCTCCTCGAGCGGGATCATGCACGCGCGCTGCCCGGACTCGCCGTCGATGTCGACGATGCAGTCGAAGCACACCCCGATGCCGCAGAACAGTCCGCGCGGGGCGCCAGCGCGCGTGGTGCGCCACCCGGTCCGCCCGGACGCGAGGAGCGCGGCGGCAACGCTCGCGCCGGCCGGGGCGACGAGCGGCTCGCCGTCGAAGGTGGCGCGCAGCACACGCGGCCGTGCGGCTGGGCTGTCGGTCATGCTGCGGCCTCCTCGGCGAAGCGCTCGGGTCGGAACGGGGTGAGATCACGATCGGGGGTGGCGCCAGCGAGCGCCTGCGCGAGGAGCTTCCCCGTGCCGGCGGAGAGCCCGATGCCGGCCCCCTCGTGGCCGGCCGCGTGCCACAGGCCGGGCGCGCGCGGATCGTGCCCGATGACGGGCAGGTGGTCCGGGCAGTACGGGCGGAAGCCGTGGTAGTGTCGCAGGATCCTGGTCCGCTCGAGGAACGGGAAGAGCTCGATCGCGTTCCGTGCGATGGTGCGGAGCGCTGCGGGGCTGACGGTCGCGTCGAAGCCGACGCGCTCGCGGCTCGAGCCGATCAGGATCGTGCCTGCCGGCGTGCCCTCGACGACGGGGGAAGCCTGCAGCCCCTCGTCGGAGCTGCCGACGTTGTCGACGTACTCGGCCGCGTACACCTTGTGGTGCACCATCTTCGGCAGCGGCTCGGAGACGAGCACGAAGCCGCGGCGCGGCAGCACGGGGACGTGTACCCCTGCGAGCGCGGCGATCTCCCCGGCCCAGGTGCCCGTCGCGTTCACGGTGTGCGCGGCGGAGAAGTCACCGCGCGGCGTGCGTGCCCCCGTGACGCGCTCACCCGAGCGCAGCAGCGCGGTGACGGGGGCGCGGGTGACGAGGGTCGCGCCGGCCTTGCGTGCGAGGCGCAGGAGGTGGGAGGCGGCGAGGATCGGCTGGACCTGGCTGTCCTCGGGATAGAACGCGGCGCCCAGCGCGCGGTCGGTGACGTGCGGTTCGAGCGCGCGCAGGCCGGCGGCGTCGAGGCGTTCCGACGCGATCCCGAACTCACGCTGCGCTGCGGAGAATCGGTCGAGCGACGCCAGGCTGGACTCGCGTGAGGCGACGATGACGCCGCCCTTCGACTCGAACTCCCAGAGGTCGCGGTGCTCGGCGAGCTCGCCCTTCCAGATCCCGAGCGAGTACTGGGTCAACTCAAGCTCGGGGCCGAGCTCCTTGTCGGAGACGAGAATGTTGCCCTCGCAGCGCGAGGTGGTACCGCCGGCTGGCAGATCCCGCTCGAGCACCGTGACGGAGAGGCCGGCGCGTGCGGCGAAGTAGGCGGTGGCGGCGCCGATGATGCCGGCGCCAATGATCAGGACGTCTGAGGTGCGATTCATTCGGGCTCGGCTTCGGATCGGGGTGGTGAGCTCGCCGCGTCGGAGGCCGGCGCCGCGTCAGTGTCCTCGGTGCCACCGGTGGCCCAGATCGAGCGCGCGTGGCCGATGTGCTGGCACATGAGGCGCTCAGCGCCCGCCGCGTCGTCGCGGTCCAGGATCCCGAGCAGCTCTTGGTGCTCGCGCGCGGAGTCGGCGAGCCGCCCCTCGCGCGCCAGCGTTGCGATGCCGTAGAGGCGCGTGCGCGTGCGCAGCGAGGTGGCGAGATCCACGAGCTGCGGGTTGCCGGTTCGCGTGAGGAGCAGCGCGTGGAACTCCCGATCGCTGCGCAAGTACCCCTCGAGGTCCTCGCGTTCAGCCGCGCTCAGGCACTCGGCGGCGAGCCGATCGAGTTCGCCGCGCACCTCGGCGGGAATGTTGCCGACAACGAAGTGCATGGCCGGCGGCTCGAGCAGGAGGCGGATCTGGGTGAGATCCCGCAGATCCTCCGGGCTCATCTTCGTGATGCGGAAGCCCTTGTTCTTGATCGTCTCGACGAGGCCCTCGCGCGCGAGATCCATCATCGCCTCGCGCACGGGCGTCGCCGAGACCCCGAGTGCCTGGCCGAGCGACGGCGCCGAGACGACCTCGCCCTCGGCGAGCCGCCCGGTGATGATGGCCGTGCGCAGTTGCTCGAGCACGGTCTCGCGCAGGTTCATGGGGCGCTCAAGCGGCGTCCACGGCGACGGCTGCTCGGAGGCGGTGGGAAGCGGTGACATGTGAACTCCTCAGCGAATCGTGCGCGCCCTGGCGTCAGAGAATACTGTGGAGGCGCAGATCAGATCCTCCCACGACATGCCGACTCCGCTGTAGAAGGCTGGCCGACCAGGGGTGCGTGTCACCTCGCCGCGCACCAGCTCCTGCAGGTTGCGCGGCGCGGTGTCGGATGCCCAGGCCGCCGCGTCGAGCGCGGTGGCGAGGTTGCCGTTCTCCCGTGCGGCGGATGCGCGGCCCTCGACCACGATGTCCGCGCGGGTCACGAGCGCGTCGTCCACCTCGCGGAGCTCCCGCCCGTGCGTGCCCACCGCCGCAACGATCGCGGAGTCGCGCACGAGCGCGCCGTCGAACAGCGGGGTGCTGGCGCTCGTGACGCACAGAATGATGTCCGCCTCGCGCACGGCGGCTGCGACGTCTTCGCCGCGATCGCGGATCCCGAGCTGCGGGAACTCGCGCTGCAGCGCTGCGACGCGCTCGGGGCGTCGGCCGACCACGTCGACGCGGGCTCCGGGGAAGGCGGCGAGCGTTGCCTGGATGTGTCCGACGGCCTGGACGCCGGCCCCGAAGACGAGCACGCGGGGCGCCGCGGGGAACAGCGTCGGGGCGATCTCGGCGAGGTGGCGCACCGCCATGAGCGTCACCGCCGGGGTGCGGATCGCGGTGAGGCTCGCCCCCTCCAGCACCGCGACGGGCGACAGCGTGTCCGAGGAGTACAGGATGTAGAGCCCCTGGATCTTCTCGAGCCCGCGGTCCGGGTTGTGCGGGGCGACCGTGAGCGCCTTCAGCCCGCTGAACTCGGCCCCCTGCGCCGGCATGAGGAGGAACTCGCCGTCGGGGGCGGGGCTGAACAGGCGCGGCCCATCCAGCTCGGGATCGATGCCGCCACGCAGACCGTCGGCGATCGCGGCCATCGCGCGTTCGAACGGCAGGGCCTGCCGCACCGCGTCGGCGTCGAAGTAGGGCAGCGCGTGAGGAGCTGGGTGCGTGGTCACAGCAGGAACCCCTTCGGGAACGGATCGCTCGGATC